>CAMYIE010000001.1 GCA_947258405.1 uncultured Eudoraea sp.
TTCGATTCCCTGAATTTTTTAGCCGAAAAATTTATGCTGTCGATTAAGGGCGTAAATTCGAATTTCAGCTGATGGCGGACCTTTTGGTTTTCATAATAGCTTCTCTTCATCAGGGATACAACCTGGGCCTGGGTAAGTCTCCTTCCGCGACCTCCTAAAAAACTACTCAGCCAATCCAAACGCCATAATATCTTTAGCAACCAAATAGGAATTTCCACCTTAGGGGCCTGGCGGCCTAATGCCGTTGCAATATCAGATAGCACCTGACGATAACTTAAATTGCTTTCTACTGCAACAAATTGCTCATTTTCAACATCTGATTCCATGAGCTGGATCATCATTCGAATTACATCTCCAACAGAAACAAACCCACTGCCACCAGGCGGATAAAACCGCGATCCTTTTGATGCAGCCTTGAACAGCCTTCCACTGCCGCTTTCCCAATATCCGGGACCGATAATTACCCCTGGATTAACAATAACTGCAGGGATACCCTCCTGGGTGGCCCGCCAAACCTCTATTTCAGCAAGATACTTGGTAAGGGCATATGGGTTGGAATTGGTGGAGTGCCACTCTGTATCCTCATCGATTTTGGCACCACCGATAGTTTTACCCAATGCTGCAATCGAACTTACATAGCAAAGTTTACGCACTTTATGAGCAATGCAGAGGTTTACGATATTCGCTGTCCCTATTTCATTGGTGTTAATAAGTGTTTTGAATTCTCCCGGATCAAAGGAGATAAGTGCCGCACAGTGATAAACATGAGTGACTCCGGAAAAAGCCTTCTGGAGGGCAGGAATGTCGTTCAGAGTGGCTTCAGACCATTCAATTTGCGTGAAAATAGTATCGGCCTTGTCGGAGTATAAAGCAAAAAGTTTACGCACGGTCTCAAGCTTGGCAGAATCGCGATAAACAGCCCTCACCGGTTTACCCTTCGATACCAACTGAAAAAGCAGATGGGAACCTACCAGCCCTGTTCCTCCGGTAACTAAGATCATATTCCAAAAGTACTCATTTAGGCGGGATAAACGATTCCTGGTAATCGTGCTTCAATCCTTTATTTTATATTTGCAGCAATTATTGTAAAGCGAGTGATTATGGTCTCAAATTTTGTTGAAGAACTGAAATGGCGAGGTATGTTGCACGATATAATGCCCGGAGTTGAAGAGCATTTATCGGGAGATATGCAATCGGCTTACGTTGGTATAGATCCAACGGCCGATTCACTTCATATTGGTCATCTGGTTGGCGTTATGATGCTGAGGCATTTTCAACTGGCAGGGCATCGTCCTATCGCATTAATTGGGGGAGCTACGGGTATGATCGGGGACCCGTCCGGCAGATCGGCCGAACGCAACCTTCTCGATGAAACTACTCTTCGACTTAACCAGGCGGCGATCCGGGAACAGCTCTCACGATTTTTGGATTTTGACAGTGAAGCAGATAATGCAGCACTTCTGGTAAATAATTACGACTGGATGAAGGACTATTCATTTCTCGATTTTATCAGGGATGTTGGTAAACACATCACCGTTAATTATATGATTGCCAAGGACTCTGTAAAAAAAAGAGTTTCTTCAGATTCCAGTGAAGGTATGTCCTTTACCGAATTTACCTATCAGCTCGTACAGGGCTATGATTTCCTTCATCTTTTCAGACATTTTCAATGTAGTTTGCAGATGGGTGGAAGTGACCAGTGGGGAAATATCACCACCGGTACTGAACTCATACGACGAATTGATGGCGGCAAGGGGTTTGCCCTTACCTGTCCTCTTATCACCAAAGCAGACGGAACCAAATTCGGAAAGACGGCCGAAGGAAATATCTGGCTCGATCCACACCGGACCAGCCCTTATAAATTCTATCAGTATTGGTTAAACACCTCCGATGAGGATGCCGCGAAGTACATAAAAATATTTACATTTCTTAAGCGTGAAGAAATCGATTCTTTGGTAGACAACCACAGCAATGCCCCACATCAGCGAGGTCTTCAAAAAATCCTGGCAAAAGAGCTTACCACTATGGTGCATTCGGAGGAAGACTATCTGCGTGTTCTGAAGGCAAGTGATATACTTTTTGGCAAGTCGACTTCTGAATCGATCAAAAGCCTCGACTCCGATACTTTTTTTGAGGTTTTTGAAGGTGTCCCACAAGCACAGATCAGCAGAAAAGAGCTTTCAGGGGGTATGGACATGATTGCAGCCCTGGCGGCCAAAACAAATTTCCTTAGCTCCAATGGCGAGGCGAGGAGGGAGCTTAAACAGCATTCCATCTCGGTAAATAAAGATAAGATAAGCGAAGATTATCGCATAACCGAGGAAGACCTTATCAATAATCAATATATACTTCTACAAAGAGGAAAAAAGAATTATTATATAATCATTGTTGAGGACAGCTAGTTTTAATAGAAACCGATTCCAATACACACCCTATACACCCGACCGATAACTACGGTCTGAAAAGATTTAAAATGCAGGAACTGAACTTCGATATTATTACTACACTAATTATGGTGGCGGTACTTTTTCTGATCATTGTAGTTCGGTATTTTATCTTTTCAGGGGCTTATTATTACACCACTTTTGTGCTGCTGAGAAAGAGACTTATTTCTCGAATCCTTGATCCAAAACCAGTTAGCGTTAAACAGATCCGCTCAGAAGTAGCCTATTCGGTTTTAAGTGCGGTTATCTTTGCAGTATTTGGTATTGGCACTTATTGGTTGTGGTATAAAGGATTCACCGCGATCTACGACGACCTGAGTCTATATCCTTTATGGTATTTACCCTTGAGTATTTTTCTGGTACTTTTTGTTCAGGACACCTATTATTATTGGGTTCACAGATGGATGCATATACCAAAGGTCTATCGTTATTTTCATAAGGTGCATCATAACAGTGTACAAACTTCGGTCTGGACATCTTTCTCATTCCATCCCCTGGAAACACTTTTACAGGCAGTTATCCTGCCGTTGATCATTTTATGGGTGCCATTGCATATATACGCCTTATTGGTTATTCTGATCATCATGACGATTTCGGCTACTATTAATCACGCTGGCGTGGAAATATATCCAAAAGGCAAATATGGTGATTGGGTGGGTAAAATGATAATAGGAGCTACCCATCACGATGTTCACCATCGGAAATTCCTGTTTAATTATGGTTTGTATTTTACCTTCTGGGATCGAGTAATGGGCACCGAACGGGAACTTTCCAGCAATGATAGAAGACCTAAATCCTGAATTGCTAAAAAGGTCCTTGGGGCCGAAGTATTATAGGTTATGGGCCGTTCGCTGTTTTATTATATCAGCATTAGATTGCAGCCCCGAACATCCGAATGATCGAACCTCCCCAAAACTTCAAATCCCCCATCAGGATACAACTTACCCAGATCCTGGGTAGCAATAAAAGAACAGGAATAGAGATTTGCCAGATCAATGACATTAATACCACCTGTGTTCTCTGTGTCAAGGATCTGTAAGGGATCTTCTGGGTCCCTTATTAATACGCGCATCCAACTGGGGCTATAAAAAATCCCTGATCTTCGGGCATATGCTTGTGACAACATTTCCGTCATCCCATATTCAGAGTGAATTTCCCTAAGCCCCCAGCTTTTCTTGAGATGATCATGTAGCTCGTTTCGGATCATTTCTTCACGGCGACCCTTCATCCCTCCGGTTTCCATTACAATGGTATTGACTAGAGACATCGGATACCGGTCGGCCAGGTCGAACAGTGCAAATGAAACCCCGATAAGCAAAACTGGCGTCCCCTGCTTATCGAGCTCCTTAAGGGTTCGGGCAAGAAGCTCATAATCGTCTAGGTAAAATCCGCTTTTAGGATGGCCGCTTTGCTCGATCAGATCCCGGACCATGTAAATCAATGATGAGTCCTGACGCTCCAAATACGATGGCAACAAGGCCAGCAGGCAGTAATCGCTGATGGGGCCATAGAATTTATGGAACCCCTTTATAAAGCTATTTCGATAGATCTGTGGATCGGCAACATAGTGTTTACTGACCTGGCTACCGGTGGTTCCACTACTTTTAAAACACACTTCATCGGCGCTGGTTCGTGTTTTTATTTCTTTTGTCTTGAATAATTCTATAGGAAGAAATGGGATATCCTCAATTCGTCTTACACAAGCCGGATTTTTGCCAAGGTATTCGCAAAATGTTCGGTATACGGGCGAATTTTTGAATTGGTATGCAAATACTTCAAGACTTAGAGAGAGCAATTCTGCCTCCGTACTGACTTCGAATATCCGATCGAACTTCATTAGAGGTCAAATTTATGAAATAAAAAAAGCCCTTAAGGGCCACTAGTATTATAATACCTTGTAAAAAATTATTTTACTACTAGTTTACGAGTCATCGATTTGTTGTTTTCGTCGACCTGAAGAAAGTATACCCCGGGAATAAGACGGGATATGTTCAATTTATTAGCAGCTATTCTATCTTTTAAGACCACTTTTCCGAAAATATCATATATAGTAATATCCTTACCCGAGTTGTTACTGGTAGTAACGTAGACCACATCCTGGAAAGCCGGATTGGGATAAAGATCGAACTTCATCGAATCCTTGGATGTCTTTGCAGTGGTTTGGTTAGGTTTTTCCTGCCCACTTAGAACCAGGCAGAAGCCCATAAAAAGGATCAAGTAGAGGTATTTCATGGAAATTGATTTGGGATCAATACTGTAAATATACTCTCAAATCATGGAGAGGCATAAGAATTGTTGTCAATAGTAAATTTTTGTAGGTAAAATGCCATACTCGTCCGGTTAGTCGACGATTTTTGCATTTTATCGATGTTTTAATGGAAGGTTTAACCCTAAAAAGACGTAGTCCTGCAGGAATTCTACTATTTAATGATCAGTTTTCGCGTTGCTACTTTGTTGGCTTCAAAAACCCTAAGTACATAGACACCAGTATCCAGATCGGAAAGATTCAGTTCTTTTCCCAATATGGTGGTTTCCATAATCGGGCTTCCAAAAACATCGTAGATCATTATTTTTTTCGGTGCGTTGTGCTCGGTGGTTATATATACTTTACCCTGTGTCACCGGATTCGGATATAATGAAAAACCATCAATACCTCCGTCTGTATTCAGCTTGGTCTGACTATATCCTGTGGCAATAATAAAAAAGAAGATTATAGGGTAAAGTTTCTTCATTCAAATGTCTAACTCCATTATTTCTAAACAAATATAAAGATTTTAGGTTGTCCTGAAAGTGGTCAACTACGTTAAAATCTGCATTTTCGTTGAAATGCAACCTGACTTTAACATCTCATTTTTGGCCCGCTCGGTTTTCAGAATTGATATTTTCCGCTTCTGTGATATAACATTAGCCCACTCCTGGCCTGTTTAGAGTGTAATTCATGACTTTTTTAATATACAGAAAAAATGTTACTATATTGTTATGAAATCAATTGACCCACAATCATTTCCTGCCAATACTGTTATATTTGTTAACACAGGAAGAAAGCAGAAGACAGCTGAATTGCAGGTTTTTAGCCAAATTAAATTTCTATCTAATTCCATAGGTAAAGAAGTGGTGATCATTAGCTCTGGGAAAGGAATTTTGCGACTTCAGTCTGCTACCAATTTTAAGAGATGAAAAAAAACGAGATAAAAATACTTTTGGTGGATGATGAACCAGATATTCTTGAGATACTCAAATATAATTTGTCGACCCAGGGATATCAGATTTTCACGGCCAAAAACGGTATAGAAGGTGTAGCAAAAGCAAAGAAAAAGAAACCGCACCTGATAATTCTCGATGTTATGATGCCCGAAATGGATGGTATGGAAGCCTGCGAGATAATTCGCAATACCAAAGGTTTGGAAAACACCATTATCGCTTTTTTAACAGCCAGAGCTGAAGATTATTCACAGGTTGCCGGATTCGATGCGGGAGCCGATGATTATATTACCAAGCCAATTAAACCTAAAGTTTTGATCAGCAAGATCAAAGCGTTACTTAGAAGACTAAAGGAAGATACCGCTCAGGCAGAGGAAGTGGTAAAAGTTGGAAATATTATTATCAATCGTGAGGAATACAAAGTGGTGAATAATGGTGATGAAATATTTCTTCCACGAAAGGAATTCGAATTACTCGCACTTCTGGCTTCCAAGCCCGATAAGGTCTTTAAAAGAGAAGTGATTTTGGACAAGGTTTGGGGCCAGGAAGTGGTTGTAGGTGGCCGAACGATCGATGTTCATATCAGAAAACTTCGGGAAAAAATCGGGGATGATCACTTTAAAACGGTCAAAGGCGTAGGATATAAGTTTGTTCTGTAATGGCCACCAGGTTAAAGAAGTCCTACAAGTTCGCATTTCGCTCTTCTCTATTGATTACCACGGTTCTCGCCATTTTCATTGGAGGTTTTTTATGGTATAGTGGGCAGTTGTCTGAAAATGGCACGCTGCTAATTATGTTTGTGCTACTCGCCTTTGCCATCTCTTTTCTGGTTATCCAAATAAGGGTAGAAAAGTATATCTACAGGCGTATGAAAAAGATATACGACGACGTATCATTACTGGAATCGACCGATTTTCCCCTGGGCCCTGTTACTACAGACATGAAGACCCTTACTGCAGAGATCGAAAGGTTTGCCAAGGACAAGAAAATAGAAATCGACACACTTAAAATCAGGGAAGCCTATAGGAAGGATTTTTTGGGTAATGTTGCACATGAACTAAAGACCCCACTCTTTACCGTACAGGGATATATCCTTACCCTCCTCGATGGGGCAATGGAAGACAAAAACGTCAGAAAAAAATATCTCCAACGCGCCAAGAAAGGGGTGGAACGCCTTATCTATATCGTAAAAGACCTGGACCTGATCACCAAACTTGAAATAGGCGATCTAAATCTCCAATATGGAGAATTTGATATTATCGAGCTTGTGCACACCGTGTTTGAGTTGCTCGAGATCAAAGCGTCAAAAAAAGGAGTGAGCCTTACTTATGATATGGCATATGACCAGCCTATTCTGGTGAATGCCGACAGAGAAAAGATTCAACAGGTTATTTCGAATCTAATCGTGAACTCCATAAAATATGGTCATAGGGATGGCACAACTGAAGTAAGCGTGGAAAACCTGATCAAGAACAAAGTCATTATCAGGATCACCGATAACGGGGAGGGCATCCCAGAGGAACACATCCCCAGGATTTTTGAACGGTTCTATCGTGTGGATAAAAGCGGCAGCCGGAAAGAAGGTGGCTCTGGCCTGGGGCTCTCTATCGTAAAACACATCATCGAAGCACATGGAGAAAAGATTTATGTGGAAAGTGTCCCCGGTGTTGGTTCCGAGTTCTCCTTTACACTCGAAAAGGTGGGGGTTTCAGCTGAAGGAGAAGAAAAGATTTGACTAGTTTTGCCAATAGCAAAAAAAGATCAGCGTTGTGGGAAGCAAAAATAAATTGCGCAGATTTCGCGAGAACCTAACCTTCGATAATTTAGTCCAACCCGACAGGGATCAGTTACTGAAGGGCCACAATGAGCTGAAGGGGAGCTGGCAACAGCGATTTGGCAATAAAAATCCAATTGTGCTGGAATTAGGTTGCGGGAAAGGTGAATATACCATAGGACTTGCTGCCCGAAATCCTGAAAAAAACTATGTCGGAATAGATATCAAAGGCGCTCGTCTGTGGAGGGGAGCCAAGACAGCTATGGAAAATAGCATGAAGAATGTATTATTTCTCAGGACCCAAATTGAACTCCTCGATCGACTTTTTGCCGAAAATGAGATCTCCGAAATTTGGATTACCTTCCCAGATCCGCAGATCAAGTACAAAAGGACCAAACACAGAATGACCAACAGGGAATTTTTAAAAGTGTACCAGCATATTATGACAGACCAGGGGGAGATTCATCTTAAAACAGATAGTGAGTTCCTTCATGGCTATACTATAGGTTTACTTCAGGGACTTGGTCATGAAATCCTATATGCCAATCACGATGTTTACCGTAATGAAGGGAGCCCTGCCGAGGTGTTGGATATTCAGACATTCTATGAGTCCCGATATTTAGAATCCGGAAAACCCATAACCTATTTAAGATTTAGGCTTAACTGACCCATGACACATTTAATAATCTTGTTTTTTGCCACCTATTCTGCCGCCTTTATGGCAACCGTACCGCCTGGATTGTTGAATATGAATGCAGCGAAGACGTCTGTAGATAAAGGGAAATTGAATGGAATCATTTTCAGCACTGGGGTTGCAGTTATTATTATGACCCAGGCCTATATCGCGGTGCTGATCTCTAAATTCCTTTACAGGAATCCTGAAGTAATAGATCATCTGCTAAAAATCGCTCTTTTGGTTTTTGCTTTCTTCGCAGTCTTTTTCTTTATATCGGCAAAGAAGAACAAGGTTAAAAACATTCGTATGGTGAAGGTGAGTAAGAAGAACAGTTTTTTCAAGGGAATGCTGTTGGCCTCACTCAATCTCCTCACCATACCTTATTACGCTGGCTTAAACGCCATGTGGAATGCAAGCGGGTGGATTAAATTTGAGATCTGGGATATATTGACTTTTGTTTTTGCGGCTGGCTGCGGTTCATTTACCGTACTTTATCTCTACACTATTTACTTTAATAAACTGGAGGCCAAAACCGACAGGTTTTCCAAAAATTCGAACTACATAATAAGCCTTTTGATGCTTATTCTGCTCACCATTACCATTATTCGTATATTCTATAACTGAACAGGATGAAGGATCAAAGCTTTTTTGAGAAAGTTTACGAGGTTGCCCGACAGATTCCCTACGGAAGGGTTACTTCCTATGGTGCAATTGCGAGGTATTTGGGAACAGGCCGAAGCGCTAGAATGGTCGGCTGGGCGATGAATGGATCGATCAAGAATGGGGATATTCCCGCTCACAGGGTGGTTAATCGGAAAGGCCTTCTCAGTGGCAAACATCATTTTGGTGGAACCCATCTGATGCAACAACTCCTGGAGAATGAAGGTATTGAGGTGGAAGATGACCAGGTGGTAGATTTTGAAAAGCACTTTTGGGATCCATCAGCAGAATTATCCCATGATCTCTGATCTTCTAATATTTAATCAGATCTCATTGCTATTCGAAAGCGCTATCTTTCCATAGTACATTTCAATTAGGCTTCACAATTATTTAGGCTGTAAAACCCTATCTTTGAATGTTAATTTATTAGGCTACAATAACTAGATATGAAACTGGCAAAGACCGATATTATAAAAGCCCTGGAAACGATCACTGTACCTGGTGAAGGCCAAAATATGGTAGAAAGTGGTGCAGTGAAGAATATTCAGGTCTTTGGGGACGAAGTTGTAATCGATATCACGATTAATAATCCCAGTCTTCAGGCACGTAAGAAAACAGAGGTAGAGATCCTGAAAACGATTCACCAAAAGGTCTATGAAAAAGCGAAAATTACGATCAACGTCAAAGTTGATGCACCTTCCAAACCTAAGGTAAATGAGATCAAAGGGAAACCTATTCCGGGGATTCAGAATATTATTGCCATTGCATCTGGCAAAGGGGGTGTGGGAAAATCTACTATCACAGCCAATCTGGCGGTGACCCTGGCCAAAATGGGTTTTAAAGTAGGACTATTGGATGCCGACATTTACGGGCCATCCATGCCTTTGATGTTCGATGTTACCCATGAAAAACCCCTTGCAACCAACATTGATGGCAAGTCGAAGATGAGACCTGTTGAAAACTATGGTGTAAAAGTATTGTCTATAGGATTTTTTACAGAACCTAATCAGGCAGTTATCTGGAGAGGCCCAATGGCGGCCAAAGCGCTTAATCAGTTGATTTTTGACGCACACTGGGCAGACCTGGACTTTATGCTTGTCGATCTGCCACCGGGGACAGGCGACATTCATTTGAGTATTATGCAGGCTATGCCTGTTACAGGAGCCGTTGTGGTAAGCACACCCCAGGAAGTAGCCCTTTCGGATGCGCGGAAAGGAGTTGCAATGTTCCAGCAAGAATCGATCAATGTACCTGTACTGGGGGTCGTTGAAAATATGGCCTATTTCACTCCTGATGAATTACCAGATAAAAAATACTATATATTTGGAAAGGAAGGGGCAAAAAACCTGGCGGAAGATCTCGATGTCCCTTTCCTTGGTGAGATCCCGTTAGTACAAAGTATACGTGAAGCCGGAGATATTGGGAGGCCTGCTGCCCTGCAAACTGCCACACTGGTGGAAACGGCTTTCGACAATCTCACGAAGAAGGTGGTGGAAGAATTGGTGAGGCGTAATGATGATTTACCACCTACCGAAGCGATAAAGATCACAACCATGGCAGGTTGTTCGGCCGTAAAAAAATAAAGAATATGAAACCGGAAGAATTAAGAACAAATGTTGAAAAAGCACTGGATGAGATTCGCCCTTTCCTGCAAAGCGATGGTGGAGACATCTCACTGATCTCTATCAACGACAATAGTGTGAGAGTCCGGTTGGAAGGTAATTGCGTGGGTTGTTCTGTTAATCAGATGACATTAAAAAGCGGTGTTGAGATGACCATTAAAAAACACGCTCCTCAGATAGAAAGTGTTATCAATATCGATTAACTTCTTAAGTCTCAGTTCCAGTCACGTATAGTATTATAATATATTCCCGGAATTCCTTTTTATATCCTTGCCTGATAGGTAAACAGATGATAATAGCGCCCCCTGGCGTCGATCAATTGGTCGTGATTGCCTTGTTCTGCGATCTGGCCATTTTCTATTACCAAAATCTGATCGGCTTTTCTTATGGTACTCAGTCTGTGGGCTATCACAAAAGTGGTTCTCCCCCGGGTCAGTTCAGCAAGACTCTTTTGTATTAAAGCTTCACTTTCGGTATCGAGGTTTGAAGTGGCTTCATCCAGGATCAGGATTTTGGGATCGGCAAGTACAGCCCTGGCAATAGCAATCCGCTGGCGCTGCCCGCCCGACAACTTAATACCCCGCTCGCCTATGAGTGTATCTAAACCGTCCTCAAAACGATCGGTGAATTCATCCACATAGGCGGCTTGGACGGCTCTTTTTAATTCAGATTCAGTAGCGTCGGGTCTGGGAAACAATATGTTTTCGCCAATAGTTCCTTCAAATAGAAAATCATCCTGTAATACTACCCCAAGATATTGCCTGAAACTATTCAAATCTATCCTCGACAGGTCCTTACCATCTATCTTTACCACACCGTTTTGAGGAGTGAGGAAGCTCGCCGCGAGTCCTGCTATAGTGCTTTTGCCAGAACCCGAACTCCCTACAAGGGCCACAACGCTTCCGGCTGGCGCCTTAAAACTCACATTATGCAGTACCGCCTTGTCTTCTTCATAGGCAAAAGACACATCTGCGAACTCCATATCGCCACTGATGGTTTCAAGCACCATATCCCTGTTATTCTGGTCTGCCTCTGGCACAAAATTCATCAGTTCTTCGGTACGGTCTAACCCGGCAAGTGCTTCTGTCAGCTGACTGCCGATATTACTCATTTGGACGATGGGGGCAATCATTAATCCAAGAAGGAATGTAAAAGTTAGAAATTCACCCACGGTAAGTTCATCTATCATAATCTTATAACCTCCGATACCCATTATACCGGTTGTGGCGAGGCCCAGCAGGAAAGTGGATGAACTGGTCATAAATGCTGTAGCGGTAAGGCTTCTTTTTACATTTTGATACAGTTTATAGACACCTTTTTCAAAGACACTATGTTCCTGGACTTCGGCATTAAATCCTTTTATTACTCGAATTCCACCTAGTGTTTCGGTTAATCTACCGGTTACTTCGGCATTGATTTTCCCCCGGTTTCTAAATATCGGACGGATGATCTTAAATGCTTTTAAAGCGATTACCGCAAAAATTGCCAGGGGAATAAGCACAAACAGGGTCATGCTTGGGCTTATGTTGATCAGTAAAATCAATGAGACTATAGCGGTAATACTACCGCCCACTAATTGTACAAGTCCTGTACCGATAAGATTCCGTACTCCCTCTACATCGGTCATGATACGCGATACCAATTCACCAGATTTGGTATTATCGAAAAAACGTATTGGAAGCGATAGCACCTGCTTCTGTACCTGGGCCCTTAATTCTGATATCATGAACTGTGCCTGTACACTTAGGATCCTGGTTAACAGGAAGGAAGTCACAGATTGAACCAATATAGCCAGGATCACCAGTATGACAAGGATCTTAAGAAAATCCATATCCTTATTAGGAATGATATCGTCCATAAGATATTTTAAAGACAACGGAGCCACAAAACTCGCTCCCTTACTGATAATAATAAGGAGCAAGCCTATAAAGACCAGGTTTCTCCTTGGCCAGATAATTGTCTTAAAAGCCTTATAAACACTTATTTTTTTGTCTGACATGAATAGGGGTATTCTTTCGGTAAGCCCTGCAATTTAGTGCAAATTTACGGGGTGTGAATCGATGTACCCCTTGTGTAGAGAATTATTATGCTAAAATTAGCATATAAGAGTACTGACGCTTAAATTAAACCCGGCATACTAAAAGCCTCTTCTTAAATGTATTCAACTATGAAGAATTTTACTGCGATTTTCATCTTGATCCTGATGGGTTGTAAAACCGATGGTTTCCACTCAGAAATAGAACGTTGGGAGCAGCATGCTGAGAATACTACCATTATCAGGGATCAATATGGGGTTCCTCATATCTATGGTAAAACCGATGCTGATGCGGTATTTGGGATGCTTTATGCACAATGTGAGGATGATTTTAATCGTGTTGAACGGAATTATATCTGGGCCATTGGCCGTTTGGCAGAAGTTGAGGGCGAGATAGCTCTTTACAGCGATCTGCGGGCCAGGCTTTTTATGACCAAGGAGGAGGCCATTGAACAATACAACAGGAGTCCGGAATGGTTAAAGAAACTGTGCAGGGCATTTGCCGACGGGATCAATTACTATCTACATACCCATCCTGATGTAAAACCCCGTTTGCTGACCAGGTTTGAACCTTGGATGCCGATGTATTTCAGCGAAGGTTCTATCGGGGGAGATATCGAAAGAGTCAGTACCAATAAGATCAGGACGCTTTATCAGGAGGATATCCGCAAAAGTGTCCCCGCTCTTACTCAAAAATCCAGTATCGCTCCGGAGCCCCAGGGATCTAACGGGATTGCTTTATCGGGTAAGCTTACTGCTTCAGGTAATACAATGCTGCTAATTAATCCACATACTTCCTTTTATTTCAGGGGGGAAGTACATGTGGTTAGCGAGGAAGGACTTAATGCCTATGGAGCGGTTACCTGGGGCCAGTTTTTTATCTATCAGGGCTTTAATGAAAAAACAGGCTGGATGCACACTTCTACTTATACAGATGTGTTAGATGAGTATATTGAAACCACCGAGGAGCGAGATGATCGTCTTTATTATCATTATGGTGAAGAATGGAGAGAGGTTGAGACCGGAGAGGTAATTCTGGACTACAAGGATGGGAATAGTATTAAGAAAAAAACCTTTCCGGTTTACAGGACCCATCATGGGCCTATAACCCATAAAATAGGTGACAAGCTGGTGGCTACTTCAATGATGTGGGAACCTTCCAAAGCATTGAGCCAATCTTATTTGCGCACAAAACAGAGCGGATACAAGGGATTTAGAGAAATGATGGATATCAGGACAAATTCTTCCAACAACACGGTCTATGCCGATGCGGAGGGGAATATCGCCTATTTTCACGGGAACTTTATTCCGGTACGAGATACTATTTTTGATTTTACCAGGGCTGTTGATGGCAGCGATCCCAATACAGATTGGAAAGGGCTCCATCGGGTAGATGAAAATATCCTTGTCCTTAATCCTCAGAATGGCTGGATTCAAAATTGTAATTCCACCCCCTTTACCGCGGCGGCCGAATTCAGCCCCAAAAAAGAAGACTATCCCAGATATATGTCCAGGGATCAAGAGAATTTCAGGGGTGTGCACGCGATCGAATTGCTGGAAGACATCAAAGAATTTACCCCCGACAGCCTTGTAAAACTTGCCTACGATCCTTTTCTTCCGGCATTTGAGGCGCTGATCCCGGGTCTTATAGAAGCATATGACCGCTCTTTATCACCTTCAGAAGAACTCGTGGAACCGCTGGAGGTACTTAGACAATGGAATTACGAGACCTCTGCAGAATCTGTGGCGATGAGCCTGGCACATTACTACGGGACACATTATCTGAAGAAGGGATCAAGACCCGAACCTATGAGCCAAATGGAGCTGCTCACCTATTTCGGAAGTCGTTCCCCGGAGAAGGAAAGGATTAAAATTTTTGAGAATGCCCTTGCCCAGCTTCAATCGGATTTCGGTAGCTGGAATATTCCCTGGGGGGAGATCAACCGCTATCAAAGGATTAACGGTGATATTACTCAGGCCTTTAATGATAATTTACCGAGTATTCCCATCGGATTTGCTTCTGGCAGGTGGGGTGCCCTTGCGGCCTATGGTGCGCGCTATCATAACAACACTAAAAAGATTTATGGAACACGTGGCAACAGTTTTGTTGCTGTGGTAGAATTTGGCCTAAAAGTAAATGCTATGTCAATTCTGGCTGGTGGTCAGAAGGGAGACCCTGGATCTGCTCATTTCGATGACCAGTCAGAGATGTATGCCAAAGGGAAATTCAAAAAAGTATTGTACTATAAGGAAGATGTGATGAAAAATGCCAAAACTCAGTATCGACCCGGCCTGGTGGAATAATAGTGGTATTTATTCCTGAACTACAATTAGAGAGGCCTTAGATCCGGTAGACAGCAACCACTTGTTGGAATAGATCAACTTTCCCTGGTCGTCATAGACATCTACCTGAGCGGTATTGGGCCCTGAAGAGCCTTGATTTAAAGCTTCAAAATCGAGCCTGTTAAACCCTTTGTCCAGATTAAGATTTATGCCCTTGAAGCTGCCGGTTAGCAAGATATTGGCATCTACCACAAATCCGTTGGCATAGACTTTTACCCGATCACCATCCACATATTCGTGGTCTCTGCAAACCACCCCGATAAACTTCGATTTCGTCTTTACATCCCCAAGGTACATGTCTCCAAAATGCTTGTTGGAATTCGCTTTGGAACGCTCACCGATTTTAGTGTCCAGTTTCAGATCATGACCTGCCTGCTTAAGCTCTCCGTCGGGGAGCATTTTAACCACACGTTCAGTTTCCTTAAAATCACTGTCGAGTTCTTTTTTGTAAACCGATGGAATGCTCAGACTGGTATTGCTTTCGGGATTACTCTTGATATCAAGCTTATTACTGGCCTGTATATTAAGTTGCTGCGACTGTGGCAGGTCTGTTTGAGCCAGGATGCCGACAGTTACAAAAGAAAGAATACTAACTAAAACGATCCGTTTCATAGCAACGCTAATAGACCATAAAATTAGCAAATACCTTGCCACAGCTATATAAAATGCTGTTAAATTCGATAAAAGTGGGGTTCAAATACAAAAATGCGCTACTTCATGAAGACAAACTGATCTAACTCATTTGTTTTCCAGCCTTGTCTTCCAATACTGAGGAGCGGCATCATCTGAGCGCTGATGCCAGAAATCGGGCGTAACTTTTCGTCCATCAAAAGTTTTTAATCGGCGTTGGTATACCCAAATGGTAGGATTGAAGACCATATCGGTTACGGCTACCGTATACAGTTGAGGATCCTCTTCGGAGGCTCTTTTATCTTCCTGCAATAGGACCTCAAAGCCATTGTGCTCCAGAAGTTTTTTGAGGAATTCAGCCCTGTCCTCATCGACTTTTTTTTCCACAAAGGTGACCCTTGTATCGTCTAAGCTCCCAAAAAGATGTTTCCCTCCTAACCCCATTTTATCAATTCATAAGATTCATACTCAGTTCATAAATATAGTCATAGACCGGACTGTAGATCCCAAGAACGACAATACCGGCTATAGTGATTGCCAATCCCAAACGCATGTAGAGTTTACTTCGGAAAAAGGGGATCGGTGTTTCACTTGTTCTCAGGAACATGGCCCTGATGACAAGAAGATAATAGTAGAGAGAGATAGTAACATTTACCACAGCAAGGAATACCAGCCAGAAAAACCCTTTACTAGCCGCAGCGGTAAAGAGGAAAAACTTACCGAAAAAACCAGCCACCGGTGGGATACCGGCTAAGGAAAACAATGCCAGCATCATTACCAGGCTTAAATTGGGGTTGGTTCGGTAAAGACCTTCATAATCTGTCATATTCTCTTTGCCTGTTTGGTTAGAGATGGCCTGGACAACACCAAAGGCGGCCAAATTGGAGAAAATATATATAAGGATAAAATAGACCACTGTTGCCATACCCATACTGGTGCCGGATATTATCCCCAACAGAATGAATCCTGCTTGCGCTATTGAGGAGAAAGCAAGGAAACGTTTCATGTTTTTTTGTCGCAATGCGAACAGGTTACCTATGAACATCGTCGCTACAGCCAATGCGTAGATTACATTTTCCCAAACGTCGATCAGTGATTTTAATACAGTGAACAGCAATATGGTGAGAATAAATACCGCCGACCCTTTGGAAATCACCGAGAGATAAGAGGCAATACTGATAGGTGCTCCTTCGTAAACATCGGCAGTCCAGAAATGAAAAGGCACCAAAGAAATCTTAAAAGCGAGTCCTGAAAAGAACAGGATAATACCCATTAATAATAGGTGATTACTTCCCACCAAGTTCACCAATTCTGCAAAATATATGGAACCGGAACTCGCATAGATCATAGAAATTCCAAAAAGTGAAATGCCGGAGGCGAGTGCGGAAGAAAGGATGAGTTTTATGCCCGCCTCGCTGGAAGCACGTTTAGTGATTTCGTAGGATGCCAATGCGGCAACTGGAAGAGTGGACAGTTCCAGACCGAGGTAGAACATAAGAAAATCTCCGGAAGAGATCATAAAATACATTCCGATCAGTGAGGCAAAAAGAAGTATAAAGAATTCTGAAGCTTTTTGCTCGGTTATCAACCTGGCTCGGATCCATTCGGCCGACTGTAACAATAGAATGAGAACGCCTATATTCAATATATTTTTTACCAAATGGATAAGTCCGTTGGTATGGAATGTGCCGCCAAAAATTTGGTTTTCTTCCATAGGTAAAAATCCAATAATGGTATGGATTCCGAAAAGGAATATCCCCAGATGGATAATACTTTCCTTTTTCTTTGAAGGAATGGCAATTTCTGCCACAAGGATGGCCAGTATGATCAATAACAATACAACCTCATGTCTTAAGATCAAAAAGTTACTCCAGGTCATAATTCATCAATTTGGTGTTATATCACAATACCCCTTGTATGAAGGGATGTAAACTTTTATAGATCAAATCACTTAGCCATAACGGAGCTACTCCGATCCCGATTATGGGCAATAGCAACAGCAATATCCCCATTCTTTCGTACCACGTCACCCTTGGGAATTGTGTATAGGCTTCTTCTTTTACAGGACCCATGAGCATGATGCCAACAACTCGTAGAATATAAACCGCTGTTACCACAATTGCCGATACCGAAAATATGGTGGCGATCCTGTAATAGATATTCTCGTGTTCAAAGGCCCCTACAAAAATGTTCATCTCGGCTACGAATCCACTAAACCCGGGGAGCCCCAAAGAAGCCAGACCCGCAATAACGTAGGTGGCAGAGATCATAGGTATCACTTTAAGCAGTCCACCCATTTTTCGTACATCGCGGGTATGCGTCCGTTCGTAGATCATTCCGATCAATGCAAAGAATAGCGCAGTCATAAAGCCGTGGGAAAGCGATTGGATGATAGCTCCATTCCAGGCCGTTTTATTAAACATCAGCAGAGCAAATAAGACCAGGCCCAAATGACTTACCGAGGAATAGGCGTTGATATATTTCAGATCGGTTTGCCTTACCGCGGCAAATGCACCGTATATGACTCCAAAAGCAGAAAGGAAAATAAAGATCCACGACCATTCAACTGCGCCCTCAGGTAATACGTAGAGCGCTACTCTGAAGACCCCGTATCCCCCCAGTTTCATCAGTACCCCTGCATGGAGCATAGATACTGCTGTTGGGGCCGAAGCATGTCCGTCTGGTGACCAGGTATGGAATGGAAACAGCGCACCGATCACCGCAAAACCTATAAAGGTCAGGGGGAAAAATATTTTCTGTGCTTCTGCCGGGATATTCGCAGCGGCCAATTCAATGATATTAAAGGTGAATCCGTTTCCAGCAGTATCTGAATTGAAATAGATCCCAAGAATACCAACAAGAAGCACAGCAGACGCGGCCATCAGCATTAAGGTAAGCTTCATGGCCGAAAACTCTCTCCTTCCGGATCCCCAGATGCCTATAAGAAGATACATGGGGATTACCGCAAGCTCGAAGAATACGAACATGATAAAGAGATCAAGACTGATGAAGAATCCATAGACTCCAGTAGCCAGGACAATAAGCGAAATAAAGAATTCTTTGGGAAGATCGCCGATCCTCCACGAAATAAAAATACCGGCCATAACAACAATACTGGTCAGGACCAGCATGGTCACCGTGATCCCATCTGCACCTATGCTGTAATGAATATTAAAGGGTTCAAACCAGATGAGGTCTTTGGTAAATAACATTATTGAATCGTTAATCGCCCTTTCTTTCATATAAGAAAAGACCAGATTAACGCTCATGGCAAATTGGGCGATACTACCCAGGAGGGCAATGAGTCGTGCCTGGCCTAAGTTTCGTGTAAAGACCAACAACAGGATGGTAATGCCGGGAACGATTAAAAAAAGTGATAAAATATCCATATTGTTGGTTTATTGAGTCAGGTAATAGACAAAGAAAATAACGATCACTAATACACCGGCCACAAAGGCCATTGCATAGTCCTGAACTTTGCCCGATTGCATAGCTTTTATTTTTTCCGATGTCCTTACGGTACTATTACCAATCCCCACCATGGTTCCGTCTACAACCTGGCGATCGAACTTGGCTGCGGGTTCAGCAACTCTTTTGAAGAGCACTTTTCTGGTGACAAACAGATAGACCTCGTCGATATAAAACTTATGATAGGACCATGTATATAATTTCCCCAGGGACGCGGCTAACCTGTCAGGGAGATCGGTCTCTTTCTTGTAAAAGAGCCATGCCAGTCCGATACCTGCAATTCCCATTAACACGGCTGTGATAGCAAGAGGGACATTGATATGGACATCGAGAGCTATTCGATCTGCACTGATGTATTGCCCAAAGGGCACAAAACCGGCAAGGGCACTGAAAATTGCGAGTATAATCAGGGGTATTGTCATTGTTGCGGGCGACTCATGAGGTGTTGTTGCGTATTCCGGATCCTTTTTCCAAAAAATACCGAAGTAGATCCGGAACATGTAGAAGGCGGTTAAGCCGGCGACCAGCAACGCGATGGTATAAAGCAGCATATCTTTTTCATAAACCGCCGCCAAAATTTCGTCCTTGCTCCAGAAACCGGCTAGTGGTGGGATACCTGCAATGGCAAGGGCAGCTATGAGAAAGGTAATATGAGTGATCGGCATATGTTTTCGGAGTCCGCCCATATCTTTTAGGTAATTGCTGTGAACAGCGTGGATTACCGAGCCGGCACAGAGGAATAAGAGAGCCTTGAACATGGCATGGGTAAAGAGATGGAACATCGATGCCATATAGCCTAGTCCGGCTTCTCCGTCATATCCCGAAACGCCAAGGGCAAGCATCATATAGGCAAGCTGCGACATCGTGGAATACGCCAGGACACGCTTTATGTCGTTTTGAGTTATCGCAATTATGGCGGCAAAAAGCGCCGAAAAAGCTCCTACGAAGGCCACAACCTGCAAAATGATTCCGTCTTCGACAAAATAATACATCGGGAACAGACGCGCCACCAGATAGACACCGGCTACCACCATGGTCGCCGCATGAATCAGAGCCGAAACGGGGGTAGGCCCTTCCATCGCATCTGGCAGCCAGATATGAAGTGGAAACATAGCCGATTTCCCTGCGCCGCCTAAAAATATCAGCAACAGCCCCCAGCTGAGTACAGACATTCCAAAAAAGGAAGATGCAGCCCAGCTAAGCAATGGGCTTCCCTGTGGATCGTTGAGGAGTTCAAAATCGTATGTACCGGTATAAAAGCCAATGATAAGAATACCGATCAGGAATCCCAGATCTGCAAAACGAGTAACGATGAACGCTTTTTTTGCGGCCGCTACGGCAGAAGGCTTGGTATAGTAAAACCCGATCAGCAGGTAGGATGATACCCCCACTAACTCCCAGAAAATATAGATCTGGAACAAATTAGTAGCCAGGACCAGTCCATACATGGAGAACGTAAACAAGGATAAAAAGGCAAAAAATTTCGTGTAGCCCGGATCTCCTTTCATATAACCACGACTGTAAATATGCACCATCAGCGAAACAATGGAGACCACGAGAAGCATCATGATCGATATCGGATCGAGAAGTACTCCCATATCGATCCTAAGGGTTTCGGTAAAATTCATCCAGGCGGTTTTATGAACAATTGCCTGATATGCCCCGCCGTCCTTACCTAAAACAAAGAAGTACTGATAGGCGACTTTTATCGAGAGCAAGGTAGAGATCAAAAGACCGAGTACACCGATAATTCCTGAAACGGCTGGTTTAATTCGGTTGTAAAATATTCCCAGCACAAGGAAAACAGCGAGGGGAATAAAGGGAATAAGAAGAATCTCGGCGTAATTCATAGGTCTTTACATTCAATATTTCATGGTTTCCACATCTTTTACTTCCACAGAACTTATCTGTCGGTAAAGGTTGATAATGATAGCCACAGCCAAAGCTGTTTCTGCGGCTGCCACCGCAATGATAAAGATGGAGAACACCACGCCCTGCAATACATCAGGATAGAGATATTTATTTATCGCAACGAAATTTACCACCGAAGCATTCAACAGCAACTCGACTGAAATCAGTATCGAGATCAGGTTTTTCCTGGTAATAAATCCATATACCCCGATAAAAAATAAGATGGATGTAACGGTCAGTATTTCATATAGGCTTACATCTTCTATCATATAGGTCAACTGTTTTTATCCATTAGCTTGGTTCCTTTAGCGATAACAATAGCACCGATCATGGCTGCGAGCAGCAGGATACTGATCACTTCAAAAGGCAATATGAAACCGCCGTCTCCATAACTCAACAGTCGGTCACCTATGTCTTGGGTGGTAGTGCTTTTTGTATTCTCCACCATTTCAAACTCAAAACTGTGTATGGTATAGATAAATACCCCCATGCCTACAAGGCAAAGAACAGCGGTGGTGATTCTTTTAGCTATCGATGCCATTTCGAGCCTCATTTCAATATGGTGTACGAGCAAAACTGAAAAAATGATCAGCACAATGATGCCTCCTGCATAGACAGTTAGCTGAATAGCGGCCAGGAGATTGTAATCGATAAGGAAAAAGAAACCGGCTATGCTGATCAGTACAAAAGCCAGGTAAACTACAGATCGCAGCATTCTGCGGCTGTTGACCGAGGCGACAGCAAAAGCAATAATTACAAATGCTAAAATGTAGAAAATAATTCTTTCCATAGGTTAGTCTTCAACTCCAGGTCTCAATTTAGACCCTGGCTTGTTCAGGACTCGGGTTAGCTGGGTTCTGTCGTATACCGAATTTTCAAAGTTTTGCCCCCATTTGATCGCGTCGGTAGGGCAAACATCTATACATAAGCCACACATGGTGCAAAGGCTTAGATGATAAACGAACTTGTCTATTTTCTTTTTTTTCTTACCGCTATGTTCATCAATCCCCCGATCCCAAATTATTTCTATCGATCCGTTAGGGCAGGCTATTTCGCATTTTTGGCAACCGGTACAGGTATGTTCATTATTCACATCATGTGGCATGATTACTTCTCCCCGGAAACGATCGAACATTTTCAGGGTATCCCGATTGTCTGGATACTGTTGGGTAATGGCTCCTTTACGAGAATTCAAAAAGTATTTTCCCGTTACGCCCATCCCTGTCAGAAGTGTTTTAATACCATGGAATATTTCTGAGAAATAGCTCATCGGCCTAAAATTTTATAGTTAGATTTAGCCATACAAGCACGGCCATAATGACAATATTCATAAGGTTCATGGGCAAGAGGTATTTCCATTCGAGCGTTAACAGCTGATCGATACGCAACCGTGGAAATGTCCACCTGAACCACATCATCAGGAAAACAAGTAACATAGTCTTGAGCATGAACCAGAATACACCCAACACCGGGATACTTTCGGTAATTCCAAAAGGAGAAAGCCAGGCTCCGAAGAAAACAGTGGTGGCAATAGCACAAATAATAAACATATTGATAAATTCGGCCAGGAAGAAATAAGCGAATTTCATTCCTGAATACTCCGTGTGGAAACCTGCCCCAAGCTCCGATTCGGCTTCCACCATATCGAAAGGTGCCCGGTTAGTCTCGGCAGTGCCCGAGATCATAAAGATCATAAAAGCTATTATCGCAGGAATATGTCCCTGAACGATGAGCCAACCGCTTTTCTGCACTTCTACTATCTGTGACAGCTGCAATGTCCCTGTGAGGAGTACCATAGTAAGTAGCGAAAGGCCAACGGAAAGCTCATAGCTGATGGTCTGAACGCCACTTCGCATTGCCCCGATAAGGGCATATTTATTGTTACTTCCCCATCCTCCGAGCAGGATCCCTATTACTCCAATAGAAGAAACTGCAATCAAAAAAAACAGACCGATGTTTATATCAAAAGCCTGAAACTCCTGAGTAAATGGAAATACGCTGAGCGCCATCAGTGAAGATATGATCACAAAATATGGTGCAAGGTTATACAGGAAGGTGTCTGCTCTGTTGGTCCCGGTTAGCTCCTTGGAAAGGAGTTTGAGGGCATCAGCCATAGTTTGAAGCAATCCCTGAAAGCCCACTCTGTTGGGGCCTAAACGCTGTTGAAACCATGCGGCGATCCGTCTTTCCAGAAGAACCAGGAACAGACCGGCAATTGCAAATATCCCGAGGTAAACGAGGGCAATCAGCACCATTTCAACCAGAGATGCAGCCCATTCCGGCATAGCACCGTATAACCAGTCGTGAATATTCCCGGTGATGCTCAAGGCTGAACTCATAATCAGGTTATTTATCACTTATTCTCAATTTCCAACTTCCAACTTCCAACTTCTTTTATCCACCGAATCCGCCTGAGGCGGAGAAGGTGGGCAACTTCCAACTTCCCTTTCTCACCTATCGATATCCGGTATCACCAGATCCAGTGTCGCCATGGTGGCCACCAGATCACCAATTTTTCCACCTACTGCTATATGATTGAGCAGGGAAAGATTGGAGAATCCCGGAGATCTGAATTTTAGTCTGTAAGGACTCTTTGTCCCTGTACTTATAATATAAACCCCAAGCTCGCCCCTGGCGGTCTCAACTCTCTGGAAGTACTCCCCTTTCGGGAGTTTGATAACGGCTTTAGTAGGGATTCTGAAATCTCCTTCAGGAATGTTATCGATCAATTGTTCAACGATCGACAAGGACTCCCACATTTCCTGAATACGCACGGAATAGCGCGCGAATGTATCGCCCTCAGTTCGTATTGCCTCATTAAAATCAACCTGACTTAGTGCGCTGTAGGGATGATATTTTCTTACGTCGCATGAATAACCCGAACCGCGGCCTACCGGTCCTGAAGCCCCGAATGATATCGCATCTTCCCTGCTTAGTACGCCCACACCTTTGGTGCGTTTATGGAATATCACATTATCGGTAAGTAAACGGTCGTATTCAGGGATTTTAGTCTTAAAATGGGTGATGAACTCCTTTACCCTTGAAACAAAATTAGGATGGATATCAAACATCAATCCGCCCGGTACATTGTAATTCATTGTTAATCGGGCACCACAGGTCTCCTCGAAAATATCGTTAAGCAACTCCCTGTCCCTGAACCCGTAGAAAAATGTAGTGAGTGCCCCCACATCCATACCCATGACGCCCCACCAAAGACAGTGGGAGGAGATCCGGGTTAGTTCCCCGATGATGGTACGTATCACCTTTACGCGTTCCGGTATTTCCATTTCCAGCGCCTTCTCAACGCACAGGCATACGGCCTCGTTATTGATGTTGGCCGACAGGTAGTCCATTCGGTCTGTAAGGTGAACGATTTGCTGGTAGCTATCCCTTTCACACATCTTTTCAATAGATCTGTGGATATAACCCAGGTCTGGCTCTACCTTCTTAATGATTTCCCCGTCGATAGTAAGCAATAGCCGAAGTACTCCATGGGTAGCCGGATGTTGGGGTCCCATATTGATAAAGTATTCCTCGGACTTAAAATTGCTCTTGACGGTTGTATCTTCCATGCAGTCTATTTGATGATCATATTGATTTCATCCACATAATCCTTTCTGAGCGGAAATCCTTCCCATTCTTCGGTTAGGAAGAGCCGCTTTAAATTTGGGTGATTACTAAAAGTGATTCCAAAAAAGTCGAATACCTCCCTTTCATGGAAATCAGCAGTGTACCAGATAGAACTTACCGAATCTAAAGTCGGTTGATCCCTGTCTTTGGTCTGAACCCTCACCACGACACTGTGGCGGTGATTGGTGGATTCCAGGTGATAGATCACCCCGAGTGTCTCACCCCAGTCTACACCTGACAGGCAATAGAGGTAGTCGAAACTACTTTGCTCATCTTCTTTTAATCGTCTCATCAAAGCGAATAATTGATCGGGTGCCACTTCAATGTTCAGAAATTCAGAACCTTCTTCCCAGAATTCAAGTTCCGGGAACCAACTGTTAATCAACTCCTTTAAAGCCTCGTTATTCATCATTTTTCGTAAATACCTTCGTCAAAACCTTCGATGGGGTTTATCTTATTTTTTCTGTTTTCACGGCGTATCTTATCCTGTAACATGAGCATTCCTTCGAGTAGTGCTTCTGGTCTCGGAGGGCATCCAGGGACATATACATCAACTGGTATAACATGGTCTGCTCCCTTTACTACAGAATAGGTGTTGTAAAAGAAAGGTCCGCCTGAGATCGCACAGGCGCCCATGGCGATAACATAGCGCGGTTCTGCCATCTGGTCGTATAGCCTTCTCAATACAGGTGCCATCTTGTTAACAATGGTCCCTGCTATAATGATGAGGTCTGCCTGCCGGGGGGAAGGTCTTGCCACTTCAAAACCAAAGCGAGAGTAATCGTGCCTGGAGGCACCTGTCTGCATCATTTCTATGGCACAACAACTGGTGCCGAAATAGAGCGACCAGAGTGAATTGGACCTGCCCCAGTTGATGATTTTATCTAAATTGGTTACCACGATATTGGCGCCGTTTCCAGCAGGGATAACCTTGCCAGGAAAATCTTCCGGTATTTTGTTATGTTCTTCTATTCCCATTCCAATGCTCCTTTTTTCCATGCATATATTAAACCCAATCCCAGAATTATGAGGAATATCAAAACCTCAATAAAAGCTACAAATCCAATTCCTTCATAGACTACGGCCCATGGTACAAGGAAGGCCACCTCCACATCGAAAATCAGGAAGAGGATGGCAAAAAGATAATAACCCACCTTAAACTGAACCCAGGTAGGGCCTATGGTCGTCATACCACTTTCGTAAGGTTCTCTTTTTTGAGGATTGTCCGATTTGTGGGAAACCAGGTTAGATAAAAAATTAGCTCCCGCAACAAGAACAATACCTGAAAGTAAGAATACAATTATAGCTTCTGATCCCATTGGGTATTAATTTTATTTAGCTTACTTCATAGGTCTCACCAGAAAAGAACAAATCGTCCGTTTTGGCAAAACTGGAATCGGCTTTTACCTGTCTGGTAACCTCATCCACTCTTTCTTCCAAAGTGATATCTGTAAAGCTTCGAATAATTCCGGTGACCAGCGGGTATTCCGACCTAACCAGCATTTGATGTAGAGTGGGATCCTGGTTTTCGGCATCATGAACTATCAAGTCGTCTTCTGTTATACCATTTTCACCGATGGTTACCACCTCAAGTTTTAGCCCATTTAATACAAGGCCCTTATCCCTTTCTTTGCCAAAGATCATGGGTTTGCCATGTTCCACGAACAACTGCTTATCTTGCCTAACAGTTTTATCGGTGTATTTTGAGAAGGCCCCGTCGTTAAATATTGGGCAGTTCTGCAATACTTCTATCAATGAAGTGCCTTTGAATTTTGCGGCATCTACAAAGACCTGAGTCATCTCTTTTGGGGTATTACCCCCGACTCTGGCAAAAAACCTCGCCTGGGCTCCTATGGCCAGTTCCCCCGGTTGAAATGGCGGTTGTGTGTTGCCATAAGGCGAAGATTTAGTTCGTTGCCCCACGATGGAAGTTGGTGAAAATTGTCCTTTGGTAAGCCCGTAGATCTCATTGTTGAACAGCACAATATTGAGGTCTAAATTTCTGCGTAACACATGGATAAAATGATTTCCTCCAATAGCCATAGCATCTCCGTCTCCGGTGATGATCCAAACCTGTAGATTTGGGTTTGCCAGTTTTACACCCGATGCGATTGCCGGGGCTCTCCCATGGATACTGTGCATACCATAAGTATCCATATAATATGGAAACCTCGAAGAACATCCTATTCCTGAAATGAAAACTACATCTTCCTTCTGTATGCCCATTTCAGGAAGGGCCTTTTGCATTGCTCTTAAAATGACGTAGTCATCACAACCAGGGCACCAGCGAACTTCCTGATCGCTCGCAAAATCTTTAAAAGTATACTGCTTAACCGTTGATTCCATGTTTTAGAGATATTGTTTGAATTTTTCAACTAACTCGCTGTTTCCGAACGGCAAGCCCTGCACCTTGTTGAACTGTGCGTATTTATAACCTTCCAGCCTTGATTTTAAAACCGTGATAAATTGCCCGGAATTAAGTTCGCAGACCAGGATACGATCAAATTTATCGAAGACCTCCTTTGTATTCGAAGGAAGTGGGTTGATATAGTTGAAATGAGCCAGCCCTATATCCTTATGGCCTTCCTGAGTCATTTGCTTCACGGCAGAGTAAAGCGAGCCATAGGTGCCGCCCCATCCAACCACCAGGAGTTTGCCTTCGGAACAGAATTCAGGTTTGATATGAGGGATATACTTTTGAACCCTGTTCACTTTTTCGGCTCTTATATCGGTCATATATTGATGGTTCTCGGGATTATATGACACATTGCCGCTTACTTTATCTTTTTCCAAACCTCCTATCCTGTGTTCAAGACCAGCAGTGCCGGGCACTGCCCAGTCTCTGGCCAGTGTTTCCTCATCCCGGTCGTATGGATGCCAGGTATCGGGAGCACTCTTTAGCTTGCGAGGTACGATGTCTGGCATTTCTGAGGTTGACTGGATCTTCCAGGGGGCAGAACCATTAGCGATATAACCATCGGTAAGCAGCAATACCGGCGTCATGTGTTCTAATGCTAATTTAGATGCCTCATATGCAAAATTGAAGCAATTCGATGGGGTGCTGGCTGCGATCACGATGATCGGGCTTTCACCATTACGCCCATAAAGCGCTTGCAAAAGATCGGATTGTTCTGTTTTTGTAGGCAGACCTGTAGAAGGCCCCCCTCTTTGAACGTTTACCACCACCAGCGGAAGTTCGAGCATCATCGCGAGCCCGAGGGCTTCACCTTTAAGGGCCAGACCCGGTCCTGAAGTTGTGGTTATGGCAAGATCGCCCGCAAACGCGGCCCCGATAGCAGAACTGATACCGGCAATCTCATCTTCGGCCTGTAATGCTTTTACGCCAAAGTGTTTGTGTTTGGCCAGTTCGTGGAGGATATCGGAGGCGGGAGTAATCGGATAGGAACCCAAAAATAATTCCAATCCGGATTTTTCCGCTGCAGCGAGGAAACCCCAGGCAATGGCCGTATTGCCCATAATAATACGATAGGTGCCGGAAGCCATTTTGGCCGGGGCAACCGTATAGGAATTCGGTATCAGTTCAAGGGTTTCGGCAAAATAATAACCAGCATTTAACACCTTGGTGTTGGCTTCGATTATCGCCGGTTTTGATTCGAATTTTTTGTTGAAGAACTCGATGGTATATTCCGTGGACCGGTTATACATCCAGTAGACCATGCCCAAAGCAAACATATTTTTACTCCGAACGATACTTTTATTGTCCAATCCCTGAACATCTTTGAGGGTCTCTTTCGTTAAAGAGGTCATCTTTACCTCGATCACCTGAAAGTTTTCAAGGCTATCGTCTTCCAAAGGATTGGATTCATATTGTGCCTTTTCCAAATTCTTCTTGCTAAAGGAATCAATATCTACTATAAGGGTGTGACCAGGTTTTAACGCATGCAGATTGGTTTTAAGCCCTGCCGGATTCATGGCAACCAGCAGATCCACATTATCGCCGGGTGTACTTATCTCCACACTTCCTATATGTACCTGAAATCCGGATACCCCATAAAGGCTACCCTGAGGAGCTCTGATCTCGGCCGGATAATTGGGAAAAGTTGCCACATCATTACCGAACATGGCCGAAGTATCTGAGAACTGTGTGCCCGTAAGTTGCATCCCGTCTCCGGAATCACCGACAAATCGCACAACTACCGCCTCCAATACTTCTTGCTGAGGGCTTTCTTTAGCTGTAATCATAAGCTATGGGGTTTAATGATTTTTATTTAAATTTATCAAAAATAAAGCAGACCCGATTAAAGGACTCAAATATAATTGCGCCTTTGTCACCGATTTATGACTTTTATCATTGATCGGAGGAAAATAGAATTATAATTTCACCCTATATTTTAAATTAACACTATGGCTATTATCATCACAGACGAATGTATCAATTGTGACGCATGTTTATCAGAATGCCCAAACAATGCCATCTATGAACCGGATCAGGAATGGGCGTATTCCGATGAGACTGCCCTTAGTGGCTCAACAACTACTCCTGATGGCCGGGATGTGGATGCCGATGAGGAAAATGAACCTATTTCCGACGAATTCTATTATATAGTACCAGATAAGTGTACCGAATGCAAAGGATTTCATGATGAGCCACAGTGTGCTGCTGTATGTCCTGTAGATTGCTGTGTTCCAGATGAGGATCATGTTGAATCAGAGGAGGTACTGCTGGAGAAAAAAGCATGGATGCACGGAGAATAAACTTTTGGCTCATCTTTTTCTGAAGTGAATAATAAACCTGCCGGATACAGGATTTTATCCCATTGAGTCGCCCTGTGCGTTATGTACAGGGCGATTCTTTTGTTCTATACCCTTCTGCGGATTTCCTCACTTATCGATGTAGACTATATCCGCTTGCTACCGTCAACTGACAAATATCATATTCTGAGCGGCGTTAGCCCACTATTTTTATGCACGTTCTCAGGTATGGTTATACCTCAGGCCGATATTAATAGATCACCAGTAAAGACAAGAATTCCTACAGAAATCCAAGAATCATGAAAAGGAACTTTCCAAAACTCATCTGCGATGCGAATGAAGCCGTTGCGCGTATCGCCCACAAGACTAATGAAGTATGTGCCATTTACCCTATTACCCCTGCTTCACCCATGGGGGAACATGTGGATGTTTTTAGCTCCGATGGCGAAAAGAATATCTGGGGAAACGTTCCACGGATTGTTGAAATGCAGAGTGAGGGAGGCGCTTCAGGTGCCGTTCACGGTTCGCTTCAGGCAGGAGCACTCACTACCACCTTTACGGCTTCTCAGGGTTTGTTGTTGATGGTGCCCAATATGTATAAGATGGCTGGAGAATTATTGCCAGGTGTAATACATGTTGCAGCACGAACGGTTGCCACTCATGCACTTTCAATTTTTGGTGATCATTCCGATGTTATGGCAACCAGGCAAACAGGATTCTCAATGCTATTTGGAGGTTCGGTACAGGAGGCGATGGATTTTGCATTAATCTCCCAGGTGGCAGCCCTGAAAACTAGAGTTCCATTCCTAAATGTATTTGACGGTTTTAGGACCTCCCACGAGATCTCCAAGATCGAGAATATTCCAGATGAAGTGATCAAAGCTATGATGCCCGAAAAAGAGATCATGGAACATAAGAATCGTTCCCTCGATCCTGATCACCCTGTGGTGAGGGGTACATCGCAAAACCCCGATGTATTCTTTCAGGCCCGTGAGGCAGCCAATACCTATTACGATGAGGTGCCACAGATGGTGGAAGATATCATGACAGATTTTTATAATCATACGGGAAGGCGATATAGCATATTTTACTATCTGGGCCATCCTGAGGCAGAACGGGTAATTGTCATCATGGGATCTGGTCAGGGTGCTGTCCGTGAAGCTGTGGAGGCTATGCTCGACAAGGATGAGAAAGTCGGGGTACTTTTCGTAAGGCTTTATCGTCCGTTTTCCGTAAAACACTTTATAGATAACATACCCGAAACCGTAAAGAAAATAGCTGTTCTCGATCGAACAAAAGAGCCCGGTAGTACAGGTGAACCGCTCTACCTGGATGTAGTAGCTGCGCTTGCAGAAAGCAAACGCGCGATCCCGGTGGTAGGAGGTCGTTACGGTCTTTCATCCAAGGAGTTTACGCCGCAAATGGTAAAAGGAGTTTTTGATGAATTGAATAAATCTGAACCAAAAAACCACTTTACTGTTGGTATAAACGATGATGTTACCCATACCAGCCTTTCTCTTGATCCGGACTTTAAAGTAAAGACACATACCATTAACTGTATGTTCTACGGATTGGGATCGGACGGTACAGTTGGTGCCAACAAGAATTCTATCAAAATTATCGGTGAGACCACTAAAAACCACGTACAGGGATATTTCGTTTACGATTCCAAAAAAGCCGGCGCACAGACTATTTCACACCTGCGTTTCGGACCGGATCCTATCTATTCCTCATACCTGATAGACAGTGCCGATTTTATCGCCTGTCATCAGTTCAATTTCATCGAGAAATACGATGTGATCGGCAAATTAAAATCAGGGGGAACTTTTCTATTGAATGCACCCTATGACAAGGATGAGGTTTGGAATAAAATACCCAGAAAACTTCAGGAAGGAATCATTGAGAAGAAAGCTAAGTTCTATGTGGTAGATGCTACCAAAGTGGCCCATGATGCCAAACTGGGAAAACGCACAAACACCGTGCTCCAGACATGCTTTTTTGCCATTTCCGGAGTACTGCCAAGAGAAGAGGCGATTCAAAAGATAAAGGATGCCATCGTTAAATCGTATTCTCATAAGGGAGATAAGATCGTTCAGATGAATTTCAATGCGGTAGATAAAGCCCTTGAAAATCTGTTTGAAGTAAAATATCCCGAATTGGTAACCAGTGATATCCCATTGCAACCCGTCATGACGAATGCCCCCGATGGTTTCGTTAGCGAAGTACTTCAAAAGATTTTAGGCGGACTGGGAGATGAATTACCCGTAAGTGCCTTCCCTGTAGATGGTACTTTCCCTATGGGCACTACCCAGTACGAGAAAAGAGGAATTGCCAGTTTTATTCCGGTCTGGGACGACGAGGTATTATGTACACAATGCAACAAATGTGTTGCAATATGTCCCCACGCCGCAATTCGGGCCAAGGTAATACCCAATAACATGCTATCTGAAGCCCCCGATTCCCTCAAAGCGGTTCCGGCTAAAGGCAGACCTTTTAACAAGGAAGAGGAATCCTATATCCTGCAGGTTTCACCTGAGGATTGTACGGGCTGTGATCTTTGTGTCGCTGTTTGTCCGGCCGAAAGCAAGGAGGTGGAAGACTTTAAAGCCATCAATATGAGACGTAAGATGGATGTTGATACAGATGAAAATGTAAACTGGGATTATTTTGTTCAGTTACCCGATTACGACCGTACGGCACTTCAGATTACAAACCTGAAAGGCTCACAGTTTCTAGAACCTCTTTTCGAATTCTCCGGGGCCTGTTCCGGTTGTGGGGAAACCCCCTATATAAAAATGCTGACCCAATTATATGGCGACAGTATTATGATCGCAAATGCTACAGGATGTTCTTCCATATATGGTGGTAACCTGCCTACAACTCCATATAAAACCAACAAGGATGGCAGGGGTCCTGCCTGGGCTAATTCTCTTTTCGAGGATAATGCGGAATTCGGATATGGAATGAAACTTGCCCTGAGCAAGAAACAGGAAATAGCAGTTGGACTGCTCAGGTCATTACAATCCCTGGCAGGCTCTGAATTGGTAGAGGCTATACTTGAGAATTCTGAAGAAACAGAGACAGATCGCAGCGAAAAATTTGCCCAGATCGAAAAGCTCAAAACCATATTAGGTAAATACAAGGACAATGCCGATGCTGCAAAGCTTATCCAGCTGGCAGATTATCTTAGGCGAAAGTCGGTCTGGATCTTAGGTGGCGACGGCTGGGCATACGATATTGGTTATGGAGGCCTCGATCATGTTATGGCCTCGGGAGAGGATATAAATATTATGGTTCTGGACACCGAGGTATACTCAAATACCGGCGGGCAGACCTCCAAGGCTACACCACTGGGCGCAAGCGCTAAATTTTCAGTATCTGGTAAGCGAACAGGGAAAAAGAACCTTGCACTGCAGGCTATTTCGTATGGAAATGTATATGTGGCACAGGTGGCTATGGGAGCTAAAGATATGCAAACGCTAAGGGCTATTGAGGAGGCCGAAGCTTATCCGGGCCCTTCTTTGATCGTGGCTTACTCCCATTGTGGTGAACACGGCTATGACCTTAAGGAAGGTGCAGATCACCAGGTCCGTGCTGTGGATACCGGTTACTGGCCTTTATTCCGATTCGATCCTTCTAAACCAAAAGGCAAGAAATTCAAATTGGACTCCAAAGCGCCTACTAAACCCTTAAGCGATTTTATGTATAAGGAAACCCGCTTTACCAGGGTGGTTAAGGACAACAAGGAACTCGGTGAAGAATTGTTAAAACAAGCCCAGGAAGAAGTGGATACTAAATGGGAGCGATTAGAGCTCTTTAAGACGATGTAAAGTTTTAATTATAATGCCGAAATCATGGAACAAAAAGCTCAGAAGCTCTACCAGGAAGCGGTACAGAAATTAAAAGAGGCAAATGATGAGCTCTGCCGGCCCGAAGAAGACGTTGTAGCGTTTATGGTGTGCAAAAATTCTCAGGTGGCCATCGATCATTTCCTGAGAGGATATCTGTTGCAGAATGGAATTGAAGCTTCAAAAGATGCCACACTCGATGTTCTGTATGAACAGTGTAAAGGATTAAATGAGCATTTTAATCGAATAGATCTAGCCGGATTTGATTGCCAGGCCGATTCATTGGAGTCCCGCTATTGTAGCGGTACCGAGAAAGTTAGTCGCTGTTTTGATATCGCCGATAGTCTGGATAGCTTCCTAAGGGCGGAAAACATCATCAGCTAGAAACAGTTTCGGGAATTCCGGGTAAGAAAATCACAGAGTTGGGACATCCATAGATGGCACTGGTCCTAAACAACTTGGTGCTGCACTTACTTATCAGTAATTTTTTTATCTAACCGAGAAAATCAACAATGATGAAAAAGTTACTATTACTCATTGCCATCGTATGGATAGGCAATACGGCAATTGCACAGGAGGCAGAAACTCTTTATCTGCTTTTCGAATTTATGCACGTGGATAACGAGCAGGAATCTGCCTATGGGGAGACCGAAAATTTTTGGGAAAAAATCCACGAACAAAGGATTAAAAATGGTGACGCCCTTGGATGGGATCTCTGGAGAATTACCCCAGGCGGAGAAAACCAGGGAAGTCAATATATGACGGTAAGCCTTTACAATGATCCGGTAAAAATGATGGAGGGTGGAGATTTTGACAAAGCATTTGACGGAGCTTATCCGGACATGTCCGATATGGATCGCATGAAAAAAATGGAGCACACATCAAAAAGCAGAGATCTTACCCATAGGGTTTATCTACAGCAGATCGCAACCACAACACCCGAATATGAGATGCCCATCGGCATGGTGGCCCGTTTAAATTTTATGAAAGTGGAACCAGGGCAAGCCGATGATTTTGAAAAGGCAGAAGTTGAGGTCTTCCAGCCATTGCATCAGCAATCGGTGAACGATGGAAGTCTCGCAAACTGGGGATTAATGAGGAATATGCTGGGATATGGCAGTGACTCATATGCAACCCATATGACCGTAGATATGTATTCCAGCTATGATCAGATGTTTAATTCTGGAGGGATTGTTCAGGATCCAACGGCGGCTCAGATAAAGGCCATGGACGATGCGATGGCTACAAGAGATCTGAGATCGGTAAGGATTATTCAGCTGATCAGAAAAGTACGGCCTTAAGCCAATAACCAAATTTTCGATTAGACCTTAGAAATCCTCCCTGAAAGGAGGATTTCTTTATGCCCAGTGATGCATCAGAAACCTTAGGAAATTTTCCGATGTGATGTTTCGGACATCTTGTGGAGTATAGCCTCTGTTCGACATTAGGATCTCTAGTTTTTGTAGGTCTGCTATAGTATCGATATCCGAAGGACTTTGATCTTTGCCAAAACCACCATCCAGATCAGTACCGATCCCAGCGTGTAGGCTGTTACCTGCCAGCTGGCAAATATGATCGATGTGGTTAACCATATGTTCAAGTGTAAGTCCCTCGCCCTCTGGTGTGGATTTCCCTTTAATCCAGCCCGGGATCATCATCCAGGCATCCAAGGCAACGCCTATCACTGCATCCCTTTTTAGGAGCTCTTTAATCTGTTCGTCCGAGAATTGACGGTTATGGTCAACAAGGGCCCGACAATTACTGTGACTGGCCCATAAAGGACCGCGATAATTATGAAGTGTCTCCCAAAAACTGTCATCACAAAGATGGGTTACATCGAGGATGACGCCAAGGCGCTCAATTTCCTTGAGTAATTCCTTTCCTTTTTGACCTATTCCCCCTTTAGTATTGGTTCCCTGGGCATAAGTACCGGGGCCGTAATGAGCTGGTCCTATTGCCCGTAATCCGTTTTCGAATGCCTTTTCCAGCCAGGCTGGGGAGATAATCGAATCGGCCCCTTCAAGACTAAGAATATAACCGATGGGTTTCGCGGTCTCGGATTTGGATTCCCAAAGCGTCAGGTGTTTTTCAAGCCCCTCTTTATCCTGTATTTGAACCATTTCTCCCTGAGCTTCCATTGCCCGGTACCAGGCTAATTGCCCCTGGGTTTGGGCCCAGGCCTGTTCCGGAGAATGCCATCCCGGCAAAGGGTTTTTATCCTTTACATATCGGGCGATTTGCGTGGCCACACAAATCCCTATATTACCTTTTCGCATGGCATCAAGAGATACTGTATTTTGCCCCCGACCCGGTTTGTCGTTAAGCCCTTTCTCCTTTTCGCGAATCTTAGAAACGGGTAACCTGAGGTCCCTGTTCCATTCCATCGCGTTCATTGCCAGGTCGAGATGTGCGTCGAAAACAAACATAAGCCTCGGTCAGATGGTAATTTTATGGTTCCTTGCAGCAACCTCCCATGTACCGGTAATCTTGCTGTTCTCTACCACCATTAGCTTTGGATATTTAGCAACAGTCGGACAGATATGCATCGGGATGGCATAAAAATAGTCGCCAATGGCGTGTTCAGATGTATCGGGACAGCGCACTACCAAATGCTCTTCACTTTGTCCGATTTGTTCACAGTCTTCCAGTCCAAAGAGTATTACCCGCGGAAAATCCATTTCCGGAGCAATTGCCTTATGTCCGAGGTCGAGACACAACAAATCCTTCCCCGGTTTACTGATAACCCTGCAGAACAATACCGCCGACTGTAAAAAGTCCAGATCATCGAACAAACTATCATAACGTTCATCCCACAAAAGAGTTGTTCCGGGGCTGGCTTCTATTCCATCGCGCTTCGCGTGAATTGGAAAAGTAGGAGATCCTCCGGCTACGATTACCGGAACCGCCATTTGTTGTTTTTCGAGCTCGGATTTTAGCTCTAGTACCCCCTCGAAAGCCTTGTCGCATACCTCCTTACGCTCTATAATATCAGGGTGTCTGATATGACCATCATAGCAGTGCAAACCTTTAGCATCCAGTCCGGGAGCATTACAAATGGCCTGGTAAACTTTTAATGCTTTTTCCCCGGGTTCAATTCCGGTTCTGTTCATCCCTGTGTTAAGATCCAGGAATATGGGAATGATAAAATCGTTGTTTACGGCCAGATTGGAAAGCTCCGCAATCACGTTTTCACAATCTACCAGCGTAGAAAACCGGGTATCAGGGAAAGAGCGAATCAGCGCGCCTAATCTTGCTATGTTGGCTCCAACCGGCTGCATGGCGAGCAGCACATCTCTCGCGCCGCACATACCTAATAACTCAGCTTCGGCAATGGTGGCACATTTAAATTTTTCTATACCTGCCTCCATTTGCATTCGGATTATCTCAGCGGTCTTATGGGTTTTGATATGCGGCCTCAACCGACTTACATCTCCGGTCATTTCGATCATAAGGAGGATATTCTTCCTGATCCTGTCGGGATAAACAAGCAAAGAGGGACTTACCACATCTGATGTGTCGTTTACGGCATACCAATTCTGCCTCTCATCTCTCATCGGCGAAGTTTAAAAATAGCTTCAATTTCCACCGCAACATGACCGGGCAAGACCATACCCACGGCACTGCGGGCACCTACACCACAATCCATACCGAAGACATCTGCCATGAGCTCACTAAAACCGTTAATCACCAAAGGATGCTGATCAAACTCAAGGGTAGAATTGACCATCCCAAGCGTTTTTACAAGTCTTTCTATACGGTCAATATCTCCAAAATGTTTAAATATGGTGGCCAGCATAGTTAGCCCTACCTGCTCAGCAGCAAGTTTTCCCTGGCTGAGGTCCATGTCGTCACCTATTCTACCGGTAATATAGCTTCCGTCATTTTTCATCGGCCCCTGACCAGAAATATAGAGATACCCATCTGCTTCCAAGACCGGTTTATATAGGCCGGCTGGTGGAGGGGCCGGAGGTAAAACCAGTCCCAGTGCCTTGATACGTTCAGAAGTTAAATTGCTCATAATGGTAAATTTAAATGAAAAGACTTAAAATCATCACACCGATGAGTCCCATAATGCCAACAGTGGTTTCCATGACGGTCCATGTTCTGAGGGTGTCTCGTACCGAAAGATTGAAATACTCCTTAAATAGCCAAAACCCGCTGTCGTTCACATGGGAAAGCATCAGGCTGCCCGATCCGATGGCAAGTACCATAAGTTCAGGACTAACACCGGTATTGTCGATCATGGGCAGAACAATTCCTGCAGCTGTAAGGCCGGCAACAGTGGCCGATCCTACACAAACTCTTATTACGGTTGCGATCAGCCAGGCGAGGACCAGCGGAGAAGCCGATGACCCCTGTAGCATATCTGCGATATAGTCGCTCACTCCACTGTCTACCAAAACCTGTTTCAGCGCACCGGCTCCTGCAATGATCAGAAGCACCATAGTAATACCTTTAATAGATTCGGATACGGTCTGCATTACCTCCGTCATTTTTTTGCCACGCGCGAGCCCAAGGGCATAAATGGCGACTAATACCGATATGAGCATGGCTATCACAGGATTTCCAAGGAATAGAATGATGTTTTTTAATGGAAAAGGTCCCTGAACCAGTAGTTCAATCAGGGTGGCAAGCGCTATGAGGAGGATCGGCAACAGGGCCGTGAATATACTTATTCCCATTGAAGGCATCTCATGATCTTCTAATACCCGGGGATTGACAAATTCCTTGAGCGGTGTTGCCTTAATATTTTTTAGAGTACGACCAAAGAGTGGGCCGCCAACGATGATCGCTGGTATAGCCACGATCAGTCCGTATACTAAAGTTTTGCCCAGATCAGCTTCAAACATAACCGTAATGGCGGTTGGAGCAGGATGGGGCGGAAGATAACCGTGGGTTACCGATAGTGATGCGAGCATGGGGATACCTACGTAGAGCAAGGGAAGTCTGGTAGCTGCAGCCACTGTAAATACCAGGGGTACCAGTATGACAAAGCCAACGGAGTAGAACATTGGAATGCCAACAATAAATCCGGTTAGCACTAAAGCCCACTGGATGTTTTTTCGACCAAATTTTTCGACCAGCTTCGAGGTTATTCTCTGGGCAGCACCACTGTCGGCCACAAGTTTACCGAGCATTGCACCTAATCCCAGGATAAGGATAAGAAAGCCAAGCGTATTTCCGATCCCGTTTTGAATGGAGCTAACCACCTGTTCCAGGTTCATCCCTTCTGCTATACCCACCAACAAAGAAACAATGATGAAAGTGATGAAGGCATTGAGTTTAAATCTTGCGATGAGAAGGAAAAGCAATAGGATTCCAAGAATAACGATCAGTAGCGGCATCGGCTTTTGGTTGGCTATTGGTTACAAAGCCTTAAATATAGCATTTTGACTATGATTTAAATCCATCTATTAATATCTTGTGGAGATAACTTCTTTTCTGATGGATAAAAGGACCTTTTTAAAGCAGTTGGGTAGCACAGCGCTGCTGACACCATTCCTCCCCTACGATTTACGGGCGATTTCAGATGATAAGGAAGGGTATCCGTCGCCTGACACCGAAGATTTCTGGCTGCGCATTCGACGCGACTATGCCCTAAAACCAGATTATATCAACCTGGAGAATGGATATTATTGTATCACACCCAGGCCAACGCTTAAAAAATATTTCGAGCATATAGAAGAAATAAACCTGCATGGATCATATTATATGAGAACGGTACAATGGGATAATAAAAAAAGGATCGCCCAAAGATTGGCCAAATGGCTTGGATGTGGCAGCGATGAATTAATTATCACCCGTAATACTACAGAATCACTCGATATGATCATCTCCGGTTTTCCCTGGAAAGCTGGCGATGAGGCTATCTATGCCAGGCAGGACTATGGTTCCATGATAGATCAGTTCGAAATGATCGGAAGCCGATATGGTGTGGTAAACAAGGTAATCTCTGTACCGAATCATCCCGAGTCCGATGATGAAATCGTAGCACTTTATGAGCAGGAGATAACCTCAAAAACAAAGCTGATTATGCTCTGTCATATGATCAACATCACCGGTCATATACTACCGGTTAAAAAGATATGCGAAATGGCACATCGGTACGGGGTTGAAGTAATGGTCGACGGGGCGCATTGTGCAGGTCATATCGATGTAGACATAGGAGCATTGGGTTGTGACTATTATGCATCTAGCCTCCACAAATGGCTAAGTGTGCCCCTAGGTGCCGGTATTCTCTACGTTTCAAGAAAGAATATTCCAAAGATATGGCCTTTATTGGCCGAACACGAAAGAGAGGAAGGAGGTATCAGCAGGCTCAATCATACCGGTACACATCCGGTTTATACAGATCTGGCCATAGCCGACGCCCTGGACTACCTGGATATGATAGGACTTGAACGGAAGGAAAAGAGGTTGCGGTATTTACAACGCTATTGGAGCGAGCCACTCAGGGAAGTGTCCGGACTGAACGTTAATACCCCTAAAGAGTTGGGCAGAAGCTGCGGAATAGGAAATATAGGTGTAAAGCATATTGAACCTTTAACTTTGGCCAAAACACTTTTAGAGGAATACAAGATCTTTACAGTGGCTATCGATCAATCTAACGTTCACGGTTGCAGGATCACTCCGAATATCTATACAACAACTGCCGAACTGGATAGGTTTATCGAGGTGATGACCTCCCTCTCAGCTCCCTGATTATTGCACCTGAACCAGCATCGATGGTAGTTGGAACGGACAAAAATTACTTGTACCTTAGCAAGGCAGACGGCCTTTAATAAAAGGTCCAATATCGGATATTCAACTCTAAATAGTACTACATGTCTGGATCTAAAAGCAAATGGGAATTGCGGCATAGCGTGGCCATATTGCGCATATTTATCGGCTGGCACTTCCTTTATGAAGGAGTGATCAAGATCTATAATCCTGATTGGTCCTCGTTTGGCTATCTGGCTACAGCTCAGGGACCATTTAAACCACTATTCATCTGGATCAGTCAGGAACCAATGATCGATTGGGCCGACTCGCTAAACTGGATGGCATTGATGTTTGTTGGAATATCATTGCTCCTCGGTGTTTTTGAAAAAATGGGAGCCCTGGCAGGCATATTTTTATTGGCATTGTATTATCTCGCTCATCCCTCATTCCCGTGGTTACCACAAGTAAATGTTGAAGGTAGTTATTGGTTTGTGAATAAGAACCTAATCGAATTAGCGGCTTGCCTGGTCCTTTATAAGCTGCCCACCAGTGAAACTTTCGGACTTGCGGCGGTCTTGAAAAAACGTAAGAAAGCCCAGATCGAACCATCATAACTCCTTGTGAGATAGTTATTTAAATATTACTCCAATCGTTATTAAATCCCAGAAGTATGAAATGGACTAGAAGAGACGTTCTAAAAGGCCTAGGAGGCATTCCTATATTAGGTGCTGTATGGTGGGCCGGTGCGTCGAATGCGGTCACAAAGAGAAGAAAAAGAAATGAAATACTCCAACAACTAAATATTCAACCAACATTGCTACCTTCAATTCCTGAAATTGGAGGTGAGCCCATTCGGGTTGGTATTATTGGATTTGGTATTCGTGGCGAACAATTATGCCGTGCACTCGGATTCGCAACCAAGGAGTGGAAAGAGGCTATGAAACTGGAAGCACAGGAAGATTCTAAACACACGGCACTTAAAGACTTTATGAATCAGGATAAGCTCAATGTTAGGTTGGCCGGAGTATGCGATATTTTCGATGTGAGAGCAGAAAATGCCCTTACCTCCTTTAATACGACCGATAATAAAATAAAGCGATATAAGACCCATCAGGAGATGATACGCAGTGGCGAAATAGACGCTGTGGTCATCGCCACCCCCGATCACTGGCATGCGCCAATGGCCATAGATGCGCTGGAAAATGGTGTTAATGTATATATCGAAAAACCCATGACACATACCGTTGAGGAAACATACCGGCTGAAGCAAGCCGCTATAAATTCCAAGGGAGTATTGCAGGTGGGTCACCAGCACCGGCAAACAATGAGTTTCAGGACCGCACAGGATATCATCGAAAAAGGGGTCATAGGGCATGTCTCCCTCATTCAGACCAATACCAATCGGAACGATGATAACGGGGCCTGGAACTACGAAATCCATGATAAGGCGAGTCCACAAACTATCGATTGGGATCTCTTCCTGGGTTCTGCCCCCAAGATTCCTTTTAACAAGAACCACTTCTTCCGATGGCGCAAATGGTGGGCCTACGGAAGTGGATTATCCGGAGATCTGTTAACGCACGACTATGACCGGCTCAATTGTGTCCTCAGAATGGGTATTCCCGGTTCCGTTATCGCCTCAGGGGGTATCTATACCCATAACGATGGCAGAAATGTTCCCGATGTTCTTCAGGCCAATATGGAATTTCCCAATTTTAGCACAGGGAGCAGTCAGGCTGACGGAAAAGAGAAAGGAATGACCTTTGTTTACAGTGCCACACTGGGCAATGGTTTCAGCAGGCCAACTATATTAATGGGTCATGATGGAACTATGGAGCTGGGCAACAGGCTTACCATATGGCCCGATGGGTCATCTACGAAATATGCCGAGATGCTGGAAAGTGAAAAAATGAATCCCGGGACACCGATCTATCAGTACGATCCAGGAGCTAATTCTCCCGATGCCGTGTCATCGGCTACTTCGCAATATTTTGCAGATAAAGGCCTGATGTGGACCTATATCGACGGAAAGAGGGTAGATTCCACTTTCCTGCATATGAGAGAATGGTTAAGTGTTATTCGCAATGGAGGCACTGTTAGTTGCGGAATTCAGGAAGGCTTCGAGGAAGCCATCGCTGCTCATATGGCTGGTTTGTCATGGAAACTAGGCAAAAGAATTGAATGGGATATAGAAAATGATAAGATCAAGCCTATTGAGGGAATCGATTTTGATCAGGTATTACTATCCGATCCATTTGCAATATCCGAAGAGCTCGAAGCGGATATAATTTCCCAGGTCTGAACTTCTTTAACACCTTAAACAAGAACCCTGTAGCTCTAAATACAGGGTTTTTTATCTAATTGGCTTACGATCAAAAACTGACAAATGTCATAGGACAAATTTGGTACTATGGGTAATTTCATGCTATAAAATCCTAGTATCATGCAAGTCAAAAAAAACCCTCAAGCAGATTTGAATAAGAACAGTGGTCTGTACTTCGTCATAGGGCTTGCGATTGTATTATTTGTTACATGGAGGGCCCTTGAGTATAAGACCTATCCCAAAGATAAAACTTTGGTAGACATGATTGAAGCCGTAGATGAGCTCAAAGAAGACATTCCGATTACTGAACAGATTCGGACTACACCTCCGCCTCCACCGCCAGCAGCGCCCGAGGTGATTGAAGTTGTGGAAGACACTGAGGAGATCGAGGAAACTATTATCGAGAGTACCGAAACCAGTCAGGATGCTGTTGTTGAAGACATTTTGGATGTTAGCGATGTGGAAGCGGCTGAAGATGAAGAAGAGATCATTGTACCCTTTGCGGTTATTGAGAATGTTCCAGTCTTTCCAGGCTGTGAGAATGCAAAAAACAATGATGAACGTAAGGCTTGTTTCCAGAGGATGGTTCAGGAACATGTTCGAAAACAGTTCACCTATCCACCTGCCGCACTTGAATTAGGGATCACTGGCCGTGTCTTTGTTCAATTTTATATCAATACCAAAGGTCAGGTTGAAAGTATCAGGACCAGGGGACCGGATAAACTTTTGGAAAAAGAATCACACCGTATAATAGCCTCCCTTCCCGATATGTTGCCTGGGAAGCAAAGGGGGCAAGCGGTTAAAGTACCTTATAGTATACCTATTAACTTCATTATTCAGTAGAAACAATAAGATTATTATTGAGGAATTGATCCGCAGACAAGCACGGGGGATTGGCAGGTTCCCTTGTGATACTGCGGATCAATCGTTTTCCAACTGATAGTCGAGGATATCTTGTGGTCCCTCAAGCAGAACCCGCACAATTTGTAAAGTACCATCTTCCCTTGTCGCGATTTGCCATTTTATCAGCGATATAGAGCCATTTTCAATCTCAATTCCCGTAATACTCCTCGGATGTACACAACTACCATCATTAAAAAATGGAATGTCGCCGGGTTCAGGAAAACGTGGCCGGTGTGTATGTCCTGCCACCGTCATGAGGAGTCCGTTGTTCAGGATCCAGCGTTTAATCCTCTTTTCTACCTTTATTAATTCCTTATGATTCCTCGCGGGGCTTGTTGGATCCGCTATGCCCCAAACCTGTAATGGCTTCCATAAAACCCGCACTAAGAACCTTTGAAATCGCCAGCCATGATAGTTCATAAAATCGGCCTGATGCCCGTGAGTCAGGAATATCTCCTGCCCTGTTTTATCATGCTTTAACCTCAGGGCTTCATGAAATTTCAGATCGTCAAATAAAATCGTTTCACGTTCGTTTTTAGGATCGAAATATGTTTTGAGGTGTTTTTGAACATAATCGGGATTTTTATATACCATATCATGATTCCCATACACAAGATGCAATCGGTTTTGCTCATGGTATTGCTTCATGAGAAGGTATACATTTTTGTGAGCCTCAAACAGAGGCTCGAAACTTAGATGCTCCCATAATTCGTCTCCATCACCTAATTCGCAGTAATGAAATCCATGGGTGAAATAATGGCGCAGGGCGTGGTAATAAATATTCCGGTTGTTCGCGAATTCATCGGCGAAGCTATTGTCTCCTCTATGACAATCGCTAAAGAGGATAAATTTAGAATCATCGTCAAAACGGATCAATTTTGCGTTCTTATAGGCTCGGGAAAGTCTTTTTTGGGAAGACATGCTTCAAATTTCCATAAATATCCAAAAAAATGCATCGTAAAAGGAAATAAAACCCTGTCTCCTTCGTCTATAGTGAAAAGGACCGAAGTTTTAGCCTTAGAACGTCTTTAACAGTACTGTATCACAATGTTTTGTAATTTTACTTAGTTAAACCGACTAATTCGTATGATGGGAACCAAGGACAAGGAGATGCCGATGAAGGCGTTTATCAGCTTCGATAAGTATTTGAGGCAGTACGATGCAATGGCAGAAAGCGAAGACCCCGTAATAGCTGCAAGAGCTAAGGAAGTATTAGATGCCCAGGCGCCTTATCCCTTCCTTAGGGAAGGATTCCAGGATGTGGAGCTTCTGGAGAAACACAAGGATGTGATTAAAGTTATCCTGAGGGATTCCTTTGCGGAAGTGCTTACCAATAATGAAATAAAGGCAGCCTCATTACCATATTTTGATATTGTATTTAATTCCTCCAAACGATTTGAGAAAATCCTTGAACAGGCAGGCCCTGATTTTAATCCCTTTATAAGGAATCAGGAAGATGGCATCGATTACATGATGGCTTGTACTGTGGTCCTGAACTTCTATTACGGTTTTAAACTGGATTTCAGCAGGCCTTACTTTTATGATATACCCGATGCTGATGGGGTTATGCATCACTATCGAATTCTCTATAATGCCGATTTTATGGAGATCCTCCCCACCGAAAATTCTCTTGAACTCACCCAAGACGACCTTGATGAATTATTGGAAAGCCCTGAAAACCTCGAACTCTGGAAAGAAAAAATCCCTCCGGAAAGTTTTATATCTAAAGGATTTGTGATTTCCAATATGTTCAACGTCACCGCCGAACAATCCATCTCCGAAATTAAGTCGGAACTGATTGCAAGCGATAAGAGGGGTAGTGAAAATTTCATGGAAGACCTTCAGGAAACCTTCAGGTCGTTCTTCAGGGTAAAAGACCTCAGGGTAGGATTTTCAACTTATAATTCTAAGGCTGATCGATTTGAACGGGTGCATGGCAAGGGGATGGACAGTTTCCTTCTCAACCAGGGAGATTCTGTGGTTTGCGATAAGGCGCTTTGCCCGAATTCCTATGACAAATTGGTAAACAGCAAAACCTATTTCACGGTCGCCGATGTGGATAAGTATTATGAGATATCCAAAGGAAAACCACCCTACAAAGGGCTTTATGAACAGGGGATCAAAAGTGCCATTTTTGCGCCTATAGCACATGAAGGCCAGTTGCTGGGTATTCTCGAAATTGTATCCACCAAAAGCAATGCGTTAAATGGTGTGAACGCCACCAAACTGGATGACGTTATGCCTTATATCGTATCTGCGGTGGTGCGGTCAAAGATCGAGGAGGAAAACCTAATCGATGCTGTTATTCAGAATGAATGCACTTCCGTACATTCTTCGGTATTCTGGAGATTCCAGGAAGAGGCCAAGAAGTTTATCATAGACAACTTGCAGGGGAAGCAGGCTTCATTCAATGAGATTGTCTTTAAAGATGTCTATCCGCTTTACGGTCAGGTAGATATAAAACAATCTGCCAACGCCAGAAATCAGGCGATCCAACGGGATCTGATGATCCAGTTGAGCAATATCGAAGAGGTATTGAAAGCAGCTCATAAAAAAGAAGGACTACCCATATATGAGGAATTGCTTTTCCGTCTCAACAATTGGACGGAAAGTATAAAAGATACACTTTACTCCAGTAGCGAGCAGAATATCTTCGATTTTATCCAGGAGGAAATCAATCCTGTACTGGAACATATCAAGATAGTAAATAAATCCCTGGAGAAGAAGGTTAAAGCCTATGAGAAAACCATAGACCAGGAGACACAAACCTACTATGACCATCGCAGGAATTACGATGAAAGTGTGATGGAAATCAATCGAAAACTGGTAACTGTCCTCGACAAGCGCCAGGAAGAAGCACAGAATATGTTCCCGCATTATTTCGAACGTTTTAAAACCGACGGAATAGAGCACAATATGTATATCGGTGCATCTATTGCCGGAAACAGGAATTATAATCCCCTTTATTTGAACAACCTCAGATTATGGGAACTTCAGGTAATGTGTGAGATGGAAAATACCTATTACCGACTTAAACCAGAGCTTCCTATTCAGCTCGATGTGGCTTCATTAGTCCTGGTATATAGTACCGCTCTGTCTATCCGCTTCCGTATGGATGAAAAACAGTTCGATGTAGATGGGACCTATAATGCGCGTTATGAGATCATCAAAAAACGCATCGATAAATCATATATAAAGGGAACCCGTGAAAGGCTTACCCAGACTGGAAAGATTGCCATTGTATATTCTCATAAAAAGGATGAACAGGAATACCTGAGATATATCTCATTCCTGAAATCCAAAGGATATTTTACAAATAATATCGAGATTGTGGAACTGGAAGGCTTACAGGGTGTTACAGGCCTTAAAGCGATTCGCGCTGAAATTCTTTATACGAAAGGGAAGGAATCCGAACAGACCTATACGTATGAAGATCTGATGGAAGAATTAAAAACCTAGATTTACCAGTCCTTCCAACGCCCTTTCCGAACCATAAAGTTTAAATGAAAGCCCGAAGGCGAATACCGAAACTACAATTCCAATAATAAAAATTGTATAGGTCCATCGAAGGATTTTATATTTCCTGTTTAACACTAATCCAAGAAAATAGAGGTCTTTGGTCAGCGAAGAATACACGTAGTCCTTGTCTTTTATTAGTTCCTGTATTGCCCACTCGTATTCCTCCAGTTTCATCTGGTGAAAATTCCCGAAAAACAACAGATTTACCCGTTTTTGTTCCACATCTTCCTTTGTGAATTGGCCCCGGGTAACATTTGGTCTGGTTGCTATTACAGCGAGCACCATTGTTGCAACTGTAAAGAGAAGGAAAACGGCAGTGGGCCAGATGAGGTAGAAATTGGTGGGATTATCCAGCTTAGGTATCAGATTGGCCAGGACTATCGAAAGTATGATGGCGTTAACAGAGAGGAGGATATTGGATTTGGTATCGGCAATATCACTTAATGTCAGGTGGTTCCTTAATGTGACACGGAAAAGTGTCTGAACACCACGGTCAGGAGTGTCGCTCTTAAATTTGGCTTTGAGTTGTTCTTTCTTTGCAATTTTTTTAGCCGCTTTTTGTTCCTTGATGATAAGACGTATATTCTTGTCTTTCCCATCCTGCCATTGCTCCTTGGCAAAGTTTGTATAAAAATGGTGTTCTGTATTCAGCATTTTTAAATTCGCATCTAACCACTCTTCATTTGAATAATCACCCAGGCCCAATAATTCTAATTCCTCATGCAGCAGCTCGCATGTCTCCATATAGGATTTTTTACCAAAATGTGACGCATCCGCGTCTCTTATGATCTCCTCTAGTAAATTTGCAGGTTCGTAATATCTTCTGGTGGCCAGTATAAGATGCTGCACTTTTTTAATTCCCTCTTCCGGATAATTTTGTTCCCTGAGAAACTCCGCCGCAATAATACCGCTGCTTTCCTCATGCTTGTCGCAACCCCTGGTATATCCTGTATCATGAAGCCATGCCGTGAGTAAAAGCGCTTCCGTATCTGCATTTGACAAATCGTGGGCACTGATCAATTGTCTTGTGCTCTTGACAACCCGTTCTGTGTGCTTGAGATTGTGATAGAGAAAATTTGGATCCAACTGGTTTTTGAGTAGATCCGAGGCAAAGATTTCCACTTTTTCGACGATTCCAGACATACGTACTATTTAGGTAATACCAAAGTACTAAAAAATATGAATTTAGCCTTACTTTAAATAGGATTGAAATCAGGACTGTCCTATCTTGAAACCCACCATCTATTATGGGATTCTATATTATTTGCTATCTTTAATTTCCCCGTGCTTTTTGGAAAATCTGTAATAGCAAATATAAATTCTGTTGATTTAGATAAAGCATTATGAATTGTCCTTTTTTTACGAGAAATTACTTTTGTTATTAGACGACAAAATTGGAAAATACACTCATACGATATTATCTTACATAGTAAATAGCTAATCCTCGAGAATTACATAATATGAAAATTTCCAACCATCAACTAGTTTTAGGAATAGGGGCATTATTACTGCTACAGGCATGTGCTACCTATAAAGCCCAGTACAAAGACCCCAATAGGCAATCATCATTGCCTGATAAAGAAATCGCCCATAGTTTCTACCTGATAGGTGATGCCGGAGCTTCTGAATTGGGAAGCAAGTCCATGGCGCTTACTGCTCTGGAAAAAGAGTTAAAAATAGCTCCGGATGAGAGCACCGTACTTTTTTTGGGCGATAATATTTACCAGCGAGGCCTGGTGGCCGAGGATCATCCGAATTATGAGCTGGCCAGGCATCAAATCGATGCGCAGTCTAGTGTGGTTAAGAATTTCAAGGGCCGAAGTATTTTTATTCCAGGCAATCATGACTGGTATAGCGGTCTTGAAGGACTAAAACGCCAGGAACGTTATGTGGAAGATAAACTAGGAAAAGACAGTTTTCTCCCGGAAAATGGTTGCCCATTGGAAAAGATTGAAATTAGTGACGAGATCGTAATGCTCATCGTGGATCCGGAATGGTATATTACCAAATGGGATAAGCACCCGAATATCAATGACAATTGCGACATCAGAACACGTGAACGATTTTGGGAGGAATACGGTAGTGAAATCAAAAAAGCTCGTGGAAAGACAACCATTGTGGCCTTACATCACCCTATGTATACCAATGGACCACATGGAGGACAGTACTCATTTGGCTCCCATATGTCTCCGCTGCCTGTTCTGGGATCATTAAAAAATTTGTTGCTAAAGACAGGTGGATTCTCCCCTGCCGACCTGATGCACAACCGCTATGGTGAATTCAAGAAAAGAGTTGTGGCCCTCTCCCGGGAAAATGACAAAGTGGTATTTGTGTCCGGTCATGAACACAGCCTTCAATATATCTTACAGGACAACCTGGTTCAAATCATCAGCGGGTCTGGTTCTAAAACGACGGCTACAAAGAATATTGAGGGCGGGCAGTTTTCATATGGCACTCCCGGCTTTGCACGACTGGATGTTTACCAGGATGGATCTTCCTATGTTAGATTCTATTCTGCCACGGAAAATAAGTTGGTCTTTGAGACCGATGTATTAAAGGAGGATGGTGATATCAATCCGGATATCTCAAAAGACTTTCCATCTGAACAAACAGCTTCCATATACAGTAAGCAGGAAACGGAGAAATCCAATTTCTATAAATGGCTTTGGGGAGAACGCTATCGAAAATTATACAGCACGCCCGTTACTGTGCCAACAGTAGATCTGGATACTCTGTACGGAGGACTTATACCTATAAGAAAGGGCGGCGGGACTCAATCTGTTTCCCTGCGAATGGAGAATCCAAAAGGACAGCAATACGTGTTGCGCGCCATGCGCAAAAATGCAGCTCAATTCATCCAGGCAGAGGCATTTCAGGAACAATTTGTCCGCAACGAATTTGAAGGGACAGGGACAGAAGCACTGGTACTAGACGTGTTTACAGGATCGCACCCATACGTACCCTTCATTATTGGCGATCTCTCTGATGCCGTTGGAATTTTCCACACAAATCCCAGATTATTTTATGTCCCTAAACAAAATGCCCTTGGGAAATATGTCAACCAATTCGGAGATGATCTATATATGATTGAGGAAAGGACCACCGATGGTCATGGAGATAAAGCCAGTTTTGGTTATGCAGATGAAATGATCAGCACTTTTGATATGATTGATAAATTGCATGAAGATGAGGAAAACCGGATAGATGAGGTAGCCTTTGTGCGTGCAAGACTTTTTGATATGCTCATAGGTGACTGGGACAGACATGATGACCAGTGGCGCTGGGCTGAGTTTAAAGAAGATGGATATACTATCTACAGGCCGGTACCCCGGGATCGCGATCAGCCATTTTCCAAAATGGATGATGGCTTTCTTCTGAGTTTGGGAACTTCCCTGATTCAACCCATCAGGATATTGAATTCTTATGAGGAAGAAATAAAAGATATTAATTACGCTAGCCTTAGTGCCTTCCCTTTAGATGTAGCCCTTATGCAAAGAGCGGATAAGAAGGTTTGGGATGAACAAGCAGCTTATATCAGCTCTAAAATTACTGATGAAGTAATTGACAAAGCTTTTGCCGGACTTCCGAAAGAGGTCCGGGATGAATCCGTAGAAGACATTAAACGAAAATTAAAAGGCAGAAGAGCTAATTTGAAAAGAATCTCCGATGCCTATTACGAGGTGGTCAATAAACATGCACTCATAAAAGGCACTGACAAGGACGATTGGTTTGACATAGACCGTATGCCTGACGGGTTGACTAAGGTAACTGGTTACCGGATCAAAGATGGTAAGAAAGCCGATGTGATCCATGAAAGGGTATATAGCAGAGAGCATACCAAAGAGATTTGGTTGTACGCCATGGACGATGATGATTATATCCAGGTGACCGGTAAGGGTGATAAACTGATCCGTTTGCGATTGGTGGGGGGATCAAATAAAGACACTTACGATATTCAAAATGGCAGCAAAGCCCATGTATATGACTTTAAAGGCAAGCCTAATACATTTATTACCAGCAAAGGGAAGAGGCATATCAAAAATGATTATGAAACCAATAATTATTTTTACGAGAAACCCAAGCACAATGCCAATTCACTGGTTCCAATAATTGCGGGAAACCCTGATGATGGATTGCTATTGGGACTGGCAGATACCTATACCATCATGGGTTTCGACCGCAATCCATTCACAGCCAAACACAGATTGGGTGCGGCATATTATTTTGCAACTAATGGGTTTCAATTTGCATATAACGGCGAGTTCGCAAATGCTGTGGGGAGATTGAATCTCGAAATTGACGGTAGATTCACCACTCCGAATTTTGCCATCAATTTCTTCGGTTTCGGTAATTCAACCCCGAACCCAAATATAGTAGACGACGAAACCTTCGATCTGGATTACAATCGGGTGAAAATAGGAACCCTTGGGGGATATATTGGTCTGGTATGGCGCGGCGAAAATAATGGTCGCATACATTTCGGAACACGTCTGGAATCGGTAGAGGTAGAGATAACTGAAGGCAGGTTTATTGAAGACTATGATGCTGTTTTTCAGGCACCCACTAAAGATGACTATTTTTCGGCAGAAGCAACCTATCGTTATGATAACTTCGATGAGAGGGCCTTCCCAACCCTTGGATTTGAATTCGAGGTAAAGACCGGAGTAACTGCCAATACGGGTAACTCAGATGTATTTGGATTTGTGATCCCGGAACTTACATTTCACCATAAACTCGTTCCAAGCGGACAATTGGTATTTAATACCACATCCAAGGCTCATATCAACATCGGAGATGATTTTCAATTCTATCAGGCGGCAAGCATAGGAGGAAACGACGGGCTTAGAGGGTATAGGAACGAACGCTTTACAGGGAAAGAATCTTTCTATCAAAGTTCTAATATTCTATTTAATTTCCGACGATACAAAACCGCTCTGGCTCCAATGGAGATAGGTCTTTTTGCAGGTTTTGATGTGGGGAGAGTGTGGGTTGATGACATACTGGCCGCCGATCCTTCTTTTAACAGAAACATCTGGAATACCTCGGCTGGCGGAGGTTTTTTCCTAAATGCCTCCGACCTTATTGCCTTAAATTTAGGGCTATTTAATTCCGATGATAATCTAAGAATATTTGTAGCCTTCAAACTGGGAATTTAAATTAAAAAGGAACGGCATTTCAAATTATTTGCTTAGTTTTCTGATCTCTAACATAAGTTAGCAACCAACTCTATATTTCATGAAAAAAATTGCCTCTACGATATTGCTCGTCGCCCTGTTTTTTCAATCCTGCTCTAGTGTAAAAGTCCTGGATGCCTGGAGAGGAGATGAGGAGAGTGTTGAGAAGTTTTTAGGAAAAAATGTCCTGGTCTTTACAAGGACCGCCGATAATAGTGCTCGGATCGCTTTCGAAGAAGCTATTGCCAACCAATTGCGAACCGACGGGATTAAATGTACTGAAAGCTTTAAAAAATTCCCTAAAATCCATATGGAAAGGGAGATGACTCCCGAGCGCGAGCAGATGATTAACAGTATTCTTGAAAGTGAACAATACAACGGGATTGTGGTCACCACGGTAAAAGATAAGGAGCGGACCACACGTACCGAGAATACCGGGGTTTATATGGGAGCCTCATACGGTATGGGATACCCGGGTTACTACGGCGGGTTTAATAGCTATTACCGTACTCCCTATGCCTATGGGCCTTATTATTCCGGGGGGGGGGGCTATATTCCAACGGGATCTACTACAAGAACCTCCACTACCTATATCCTTGAAACCGTAGGTTACAATCTTGATGAGCCTGAAGAAAACCAATTGGTTTTCGTAGTAACCACAAGCCTGGACGATCCCTCGGATGCATACAAGACTGCTGAAAAATACGTTGCGAAAATAGCTGAAGCCTACGATAAAATTAAATGATTCGGGAAAAGACACCTGTAACTGCGATACTCAGGATAGTGCTATTGCTATTGGTATTAGCATGGTGTTTTTATATAATACAGCCTTTTATAATTATCCTGGTTTGGGCTACTATTATCGGGGTGGCGCTGTACCCTGTTTACAAAAAGCTATTGCTCTTTTTCGGCCAGAAGAAACAAAAGGCAGTGACAGTCCTTTTTACAGTGATCGCTATGGCGATTATTGTGGTACCCAGCTACTATCTCGCATCCTCTTTGGTAAAGACCACTAAGATCACAGCCGAGAAGATCCGCACCAACACCCTGAAGATTCCAGCCCCCAAAGAATCCGTTCGTGAATGGCCCTTGGTGGGGGAGAACCTTTATGAACAATGGAGCGGAATTTCAGATAATTTAGAAAACTATATACGTCAAAATCAGGACATATTACTGGAAATAGGAGGGAAACTTCTCGGAGGGGTCACCGGTTCTTTGGCCGCTCTGGCGATTTTTATAATTTCCTTGTTGATATCGATTGTCTTTATGTATAATGCGGACCATAGTTATAGCGCTGCAAAGAAACTCTCCGCCAAACTCCTGGGTGCCCCCGGAGACGAAGTTGTTGAAATGTCGCGCGATACCATAAGAAGTGTGGTGAAAGGCATCCTTGTGGTGGCTATTATACAGGCCTTCTTGGCATTGCTCGGATTTGAATTGATAGGGCTACCCGGTGCGGGATTATGGGCACTGGCGGCCTTGCTGGCTGGCGTTGTACAGCTTCCAATGCTTCTGGTAATGATCCCGGCGATTGCTGTTGCATTTTCCACAGCGGATAATACTACCTACGCCATAGTTTTTGCGGTCTATATCGTTCTGGTATCGTTTTCCGATACCTTCCTGAAACCCCTACTATTGGGCAAAGGGTTAAAGACGCCCATGGTGGTGATACTTATTGGTGCGATAGGGGGTCTTCTTCTGCATGGTATCGTAGGACTATTTGTTGGGCCGGTGGTTCTGGCAGTGGTTTACCAATTATACTCATATTGGGTAGATTCTAACGAAGAGGCTTAAATGATCATAATTTAACATGCGAATGTTTTCAAAGCTTCTCAATTTTATCTAGATTTCGCTATGAATTTCTACCCAATGTTAAAAACGCAAAGAGTATTCAGCTTGCTAGTAGTGCTACTACTTTTGACCTATTCCTGTAAGGAGCGGCAACAGGATCAGACAGATGCTTCTTCTAAGCAAATGACCGAAAATTCGGATCCCTTGCCTTCTTGGAATGAAGGAGCGACCAAGACTGCCATTATCGATTTTGTAAACCGTGTAAGTCAGGAGGGAAGTCCTGATTTTGTGCCGGTAACCGACAGGATCGCAACATTCGACAACGACGGGAACCTCTGGTCGGAGCAACCTCTTTATTTCCAGCTTTTTTTCGCACTCGACCGTGTCCGGGAATTGGCTTCTGATCATCCGGAGTGGAAGCAAAAGCAGCCCTTTAAAGGAGTGCTGGAAGAAGATATGGATGCAGTGCTTCAATCTGGCATGCACGGACTTCTGGAGCTTGTAATGGCCAGCCATGCTGGAATGAGCGCTATGGAATTTGATAGTATCGTCACTAACTGGCTCTCTACAGCCCTCCACCCAAGGTTTAACCGTCCGTATACAGAGCTTGTCTATCAACCTATGCTCGAATTGCTGGATTTTCTCCGGAGCAATGATTTCAAAGTCTTTATCGTCTCCGGCGGAGGTGTCGAATTTATGAGAACCTGGGTGCCCGAGGTATATGGGATACCTGCAGACCGAATTGTAGGGAGCAGTATAAAAACCGAATTTTCTTATGAGAATGGGAATGCCCGGATACTTCGTTTACCCGAGATCGATTTTATAGACGATAAGGAAGGAAAACCGGTAGGGATCCATAAGGTAATCGGCAAAAAGCCCATCTTCGCATCAGGTAATTCAGATGGAGATCTGCAAATGTTGCAATACACGGCCTCGAACAACCTGCCAAGTTTTATGCTCTACCTGCACCATACCGACGAGAAACGGGAATGGGCCTACGATCGGGATTCTCATATTGGGAAGTTAGACAAAGGTTTGGACGAGGCTGCCGCCCGTGGCTGGACTGTGATCGACATGGAGAATGATTGGAAACTGATCTATCCTTTTGAACTGCCCTAAAGGCATACTTTTGCTCTTGTGTTAACAAGGCGAAAATTCTGCTTTACAATATGCTTCTGGTAAACCAAGCGGTTTGTGTACTTTTAACACAGTACCTTTTCTATGTGGATCTATATCTCTCTTATCGCCGAAGGGCTGCTTGCTATCACTGCATTATATATGGTGATCAGGGACGGGACCAAACCCGTACGCATCTGGGCATGGATCCTGCTGATTGTGTTCTTACCCATAATTGGGGCCATAGCCTACTTCTCACTGGGGATGAACCTTCGAAAAGAAAAGCTTTTTGATCTGAAAAGGGAGATCGATTATGACCAGTTCGAGAAGTTTATTGCACATTATTCGGCCATCGCTGAGGAGAAGGTAATTACAAGGGCAGATATTACTACCAAATATATTCATTTGATCAGGTTGCTGACAAGGGTGAACAGCTCACTCATATCGTTTAATAACAAGGTACGTATCCTACACGATGGTCCTGATACCTTCGATTCAATATTTGAAGCATGTGAGAAGGCAGAGAAATATATACACCTACAGTATTACATTTTTATAGATGGTGTATTAGTAGATAAGTTTATAGATCTATTTAAGGAAAAAATTCAGAATGGTGTTGAAGTTCGAATTATTTATGATGCGGTTGGAAGTTGGGAACTATCCAATAAAAATATAAGACGCTTCGAAGAAATAGGGGTAAAGATTTTTGCTTTTATGCCTGTCCGATTCGGGCGTTTAGCGCGACTCAATTACAGGAATCATCGTAAAATACTGGTTGTCGATGGTCGTGTTGGATTTACCGGCGGGATCAATGTGGATGATAAATACATCAAAGACGATCCGGTTCTGGGGCATTGGACTGATACACATCTGCGTATCGAAGGGATGAGTGTTAACTTCCTTCACTTCGTTTTCCTGTCGGACTGGCTCTTCGTTTCCAGGGAAAATCTGATAAAAAAAGGTATGTTGCAAAAGTTTGATGCTATCGGAAACACGGCGGTTCAGATTGTTTCCAGCGGTCCGGATACCGACTACCCCAATATTCTTCAGCAATATCTTTATATCCTTTATCAGGCTAAAGATTATGTATATATCGTAAACCCATATCTGGTACCCAATGCCACCCTTTCTCTAGCCTTAAAAACAGTAGCACTAAGTGGAATAGATGTTCGGATCCTACTCCCAGAAAAGTCGGAATCGGCGATGATCCATTGGACAGTGCGTTCCTATTTGGGCAGGTTTCTGGAAGCGGGTGTAAAGGTCTACCTCTATCAGACGGGATTTATCCACTCTAAAGTGATTATTTCAGACAATTCGGTATGTTCGATCGGTACAGCGAATTTAGATGTGCGCAGCTTAGAGCAGAATTTTGAGGTAAATGCATTGATTTATGATGAAAAAGTAACACTTGAAATGAAAAAGCAAATGAGTCTTTTTGTAGAATCGAGCAGATTACTTACGGTTGAGGAACACAGGGCCAGGCCCTCTTCAGACCGAATAAAAGAAAAACTAGCGCGCTTGTCCAGTCCGCTGATGTAAACTATGTTACACAGGTACGGGAATTTATCAGGGCACCTATAGATATTCTGACTATTAGGCGTATTTTTAAGGGTTCATTTATTAGACGGAATATGGCGAGTATGAAATTCAATATCCTTGGAACAGCAATCCTGATCGCTTTATTGGTCGGGTGTAATTCTAAAGCAGGCACCAAGAAAACCGCTGAAACAGCAGAGGATGCCAAGGACTGTTGTCCGCCTTCCGGTGGAAGGGCTGCGCTTCTTAGCAAAACGGAGGATAACGAGACACAAAAAGTATCAGAAGGCATGGTATTAATTCCCGCGGGCAGTTATATGATGGGGGGTGAAGGAAAATTTGCACTGCCACGTGAATATCCAAGACATCCGGTAAAAGTAGATGCATTCTATATGGATACCCACGAAGTAACTAATGCGAATTTTCGAAAATTTGTGGAAGCAACAGCGTACACCACGATTGCCGAACGAAAGATCGACTGGGACGAATTAAAAAAGCAATTACCGCCAGGCACACCCAAGCCCCCGGATGAAAATCTAAAACCCGGATCTTTGGTATTTACCCCGAAGCCGGGCACTACTGATCTGTCTAATTTTTATCAGTGGTGGGAGTGGGTAAACTATACAGACTGGCGTCATCCGGAAGGTCCTGATAGTTCAATAAAAGGGAAAGATAATCACCCTGTGGTGCATATTGCTTTGGCAGATGCACTGGCCTATGCCGAATGGGCAGGGAAACGATTGCCCACTGAAGCCGAATGGGAATGGGCCGCCCGTGGAGGATTAAAAGATAAAACCTATCCATGGGGAGATAAAGACGTGAACGAGGCGCCATACGAATGCAATTCCTGGCAGGGCACCTTTCCGAATACAAATACTGCGGCAGATGGATTTGAAAAGAGAGCTCCGGTAGGGAGTTTTGCTCCAAACGGATATGGGTTATACGATATGGCCGGTAATGTATGGGAGATCACCACAGATCTTTTTGATGTGAATTATTATAAAACATTATCATCTACTGAGGTCCTATATAATCCGAAAGGATCTACAAAGAGTTTTAACCCTCATTCCCCATACGGACGAAACACGGTTATTAAAGGCGGATCGTTTCTTTGTAATGATAGTTATTGTGCAAGTTACCGGGTGTCGGCCAGGATGCCTCTTGAATGGGACAGCGCAATGAACCATGTAGGTTTCAGGCTGGTTAAGGACGCTGAATAAAAAAACCCCTCTACAGAATTGTAAAAGGGTTATATAAAAAAAGGTAAATTTCTGATTATTCTACAGGTACAAAGCTGAAATGTTGTCCGCCTAATGCCGCTTCGGCCATAATGCCACCTTTAACCCGGGTAAATACAGCAACACCTTCGTCGTAGGCAACATCGAAAGAAGCTCCTGGTACAATGGCCACAGCAGATGTCTGGGCACTGAATTTCAGATTCCCGTTTTTAAATTTCTCAAAGGCTTCCTTGTTTTGAAAGAAAATAACCTCGCTATACTGTTGGCCACCGGCTTGAAGACCAAAAGAACCCTGCTTTATTTTAGAGGTACCCACCGGATTCCCGTTATGGAATACCATTCCTTCACCACCGGCACCGCCAATAACAAAAGCCGCTTTGGTAATTTTCGGGTATACGGCCCATGCATAAGCCTTATCCTTGTATGACTTTAGTTTTGGGGCATCGGTCATCATTGTAGACAAAGCATCTCGAGAATCTTTTTCCAATTCGGGTTTCCACCCCTGGCTGTACGAAACGCTGACCAGCAAAAAGCTAAAAGCGAATAGGGAAAGGGGCAATTTTTTGAACATCGATGTTTTCATTATCTGTTATTTAAGGTTTTATTATGCTATTTAAAAATGTCCGATCATGTATTTTTTATTTATGAACGCACAGTCTGATAAAGATAGTAAATCTATGAGATTTCTAAACCGGTTACAGCACTAATAATGACCGAAATGATCAGGATCGGTCTAGCGTTTTTGCTATGGATTTAGCGTAGCTTTTGGCTGTAGACATCGCACCATCGGGATTTTCAATTGAGGCCCTGAACAAGCCCACCATTTGTTCGTCCTCCGGAAGGTCTAGATTAAAAGCTATGGAATCGAGTACATACGACTTGGAGGTAATGGTGAATTCATCAGTTTGTTCTACCTCTACATCTTCGGTGGAGTAGGCCAGCGGATGGTAAAAGTAGGTATAGAAACCCCAACCGAGGTAGGTTGGCCGATCTATATAACCGTAGTTTACCGAGGCTTCATAACCACCTTCAACAGCCGATCTGGTTTCTTCCTGTATATCTTTCAGCACGGTAAGCACCACAGCGTCGTATCCATTTTCATCTAATATTTTTTTGATTTCACCTTTTTCCTTATCGGAATATTTTTTTTCCGGGTCGTAATCAGGAAATTTCTCATAGCTGGCTGTAGCCTTCATACCCGCATCGGTAAGCGTCTTTGTGATCTCCTTTTCAAACGCCTTCCGTATCTCCAGATCCGATGTTCTGGCTACCACAAGGATATTTTTCCCCTCTACGCTTTCACGATCGTCTGCGCTCCAGTTGTACAATACTTTAAAGCTCTTACAACTTCCCAATATGAGCAGGAGTGAGAGGGTTCCTAAAACCTTGAATTTGTTCATAGTAAATTTGAGTTTATAATTTGGTGAATTTTCCCTGACCTATTTTACCATTTCTAAGTATGGACATACTAATGTCTGTTCCGATATCGGTATTGGCAATTTTTTGACGTATTTCGAAAATGGAGTTCAGATCGGTTACCTTGATTCCTGCCATTTCTAATATGATATCGCCCCCAAGCAAGATATCGACACCTTCAATGGTAGCCGGGAGATAGCCTCCTTGCAAGCCCAGCTGACTGGCTGCTCCCTTAGAGGAGAGGGTCAAAACCAAAATGCCGGCTTCCTGAGGGACGTTCAAAGCAGCTGCCAAACTACCGTTAACCACCATAGATTGCATACCACCCCATAAGGTGGTTTCTTCCATTAGCAGTTTATTGGCCACATTCGATGACATAGCAAAACCAATGCCCTCAAATCCTCCGGAATTCGTAAAAATTCTACTGGCTATACCGATTACCTCCCCTTTCATATTGAACATCGGACCACCTGAGTTACCAGGATTAATGGAAGCATCTGTTTGCAGGAATTCGATCTTTATAAAATTATTCATCAGGTTTTCAGGAGAGTAACGCCCGCTTAATATTCCCCTGGATAAAGATTGTTTAAACCCGTGAGGTGCTCCCAATACAAATACATCTTCACCCACGTTTACCTTATCGGAATCGCCGATAGGCGCCACTTTCTTATTTTTGATCTCGAAGCCTCCATTAATCTGTATCAGGGCCACATCTGCTTCTTCATTTGACGACAGCACATCAGCCTGGTAGATATCTCCATCGATAAATTCAACCTGAACTTCTTCCGCAGATTGTACTACATGTGCCGCGGTCCAGATCAAACCGTCATCAGATATCAATACCCCTGAACCCTGTGAGGCCTGGGCTACCAATTCAACCTGGTTGCCGCTTTTTTCTGGAGCAACACTTATGATGTCTATAACCACAACAGAAGAGTTTACCTGCTTGTATAGATTGGCTAAGTTTTGTCCGCTAACTGTACTAATGGCAAACAGAAACAGTAAATAAGAAATCTTTTTCATCATGGATATTTTATACCTGGCAATGTTCAGGGCGCTATACTCTGTGCCAGTAACTCGGTGGTCAATTCCTGGGAGTACTTTTGAATTACCGTTATTAGGTCTGAAGGGTCCTTTACTTTAAATCTTCCTACCCACTGTAAATTATCTTCACCTTTTGCTGTAATGTCATAGAAACAACTCTCTAATGTATATACTACCCCTGTCTCCACCCTGTCCGGTTCCCAGTAAGTAGCCGGATAGGCACTGTAGTAGCGACCAAAGCGTCCATAACGTACAGGCATATAGGCAGTGCGTGTGCTTCCAGGGATTATATCGCTGTATTGAGAAGCATCCACGAGGTTGGTAAGCACCACACCTTGATATCCTTCTAACAATAGCTTATCAACTAGATCATCCAGCTCCTGTTCACTGAGTTCTTTATTAAAACTTTCAGTCTTAATAACATCTATAGAGGATTCGGCTTTGACCCCTCTTGCATTCAGGTCACTTACCATCTGCCTTTCGGTTTTAAGTCGAGCAGATAAATCCTTTGATCTGGATACCACCAATATCTTATCGTAGTTTTTTTTAACATTACTAACATTGGTAGACTGTTGTAAATAGGTGGTAGCACAACCCATTAAAAGGAAGGCACAAATACTAAAAGGCAGCCAATATTTCTTCAAAGTATCTTTTTACTTATCCAGAAAGATAAGATTCAGCAAATTAAGATAAATCCTGCAGTTGCCAAAAATTGTAATGTCAATTCTCGATATTTTAAACCCGATTTACTTCGATCAAAATCAAAGATTTATTTGTATGGAATAGTAAAATTGAAGTGGCTCCAGTATCTATTCTTCGGGGCCAAGAATTTATTAGGCTTGCAAAATTGGTTCTCACAAAAAGAACATAACTTTTTCAATGCGGGTATCCTTTTCGAAGGCTATACCCTTACCAATAAGGTAGTAACCAAAGAACAGTTCCAGTGCGACAGTCTGGTTATATTAGACCGTCCGTTTATCGGGTTGTTATTCGGTATGCTCGAGTCGACCTATACCTTTGAGCGATCTTTTTTTACCGCTGGTGTGTTACTTGGTATCATGGGCCCTTCCTCTGGAGCTGGCAGGCTTCAGCGCTGGATCCACGATAATGTTAGCCAGGGCGATGTGTTCGATGCCTGGCGTTTTCAATTACCAAATCAATTGATTCTAAACTTTTCCGGACAATATGTTTACGATTTTATGCCTGAGAACAATAGGTTTGATATCTATAGGGCCTTGCATGCCCGGATAGGTAATCTTTATATAGATACCGGGCCTACATTAGGTTTTCGGATAGGCCGGTTTAATGAAATTCACAAAACCGTCGCTCTTGGCGGTGAATTACTGGCCGGTAAGTCGGATTGGGAATTGTATGCACACTCTACATTTTCAACTACTCTTGCGTTCTTCGATGGCACGGCACAAGGGAGATTATTCGGCCCTAAATTTGAATATGCCCTGGATGAAATCAATCCTTTATACCTGGCTATGTCGCATGGGATTTATTTTGCTTACAGACGGGTTGTAATAAGCTTCGATCATTTTTTCACCTTAGGTAAGGTAGTTGAAAAAAAGAGGCATATCTACGCAAGGATGGAATTCAGATTTCGATTCTGAGAGAACTTCATTTTAATCCGTTCCACCCAGATGATCTTCCCAGATCAAGGCCGCGGCCCCACAAATAGCCGCATTTTTACCCTTCATTCCGGAACGAAGTAGCTTGACTTTGCCTTTATAAACTTCCAGGAGATATTCGTCAAAATATTTTTTCAGCGGCTCTGTAATCCATTTCCCGCTGCCGATCAGTCCGCCCAAGAGGAAAAACGCTTCTGGTTGGGAGAATGCAGTAAAATTAGCAAGCGCCTGGCCTAGTATATCGGCCGTATAATCAAATGCCTTTAGAGCGATAGGATCGCCTTCTTCGGCCGCCTTTGTGATATCTTCCCCATGGAGATCGCTATAGGCGATAGAGCGAAACCGACTATCATCCATATACTTGCTCATCATATACAGGATTGTGCGTTTTAAGCCCGTGGCAGAAACATAAGCTTCGAGTCCGCCCCGTACACCCAGGCCGGTCATACGACCGTCACCCAGGGTCATATCTACATGGCCAAGTTCACCGGCAAAGCCGTCATAACCATCAATTAACTGACCATTTGCGACAATACCGGCTCCAAAGCCCGTACCCAGGGTCACTACAATAAAATCTCGCATTCCTTTGGCATTGCCAAACAACATTTCTCCCAAGGCTGCTGCACTGGCATCATTCATGAGTTTCATCGGGACGGATATTCTCGTTTTTAGTTTTTCAAGAATGGGAACACTTCCTTTCCAAACCAGGTTTGAGGCATTTTCTATGGTTCCGTGCCTGCTGGAAGCGTTGGGAGCCCCGATTCCAACACCAAGTACGGTCAGATCTTCGGGATAGTCATTTACAAGAGACTTTACCGTATCGTAGAGTTTATCCAGATATTTGTCAAAATCCGGATATTCACGGGTGCGGAACCAGGTGTCTTTTAAGCAATCGCCCTCTTTGGTTACAAGGCCAACCTTGGTTTTGGTGCCTCCTATATCAATGCCAGCTACTATATCCATGAGTTTCTAAATGTGTTATGGATGAATAAATTGAGGGGTCAAGATATTATTTTTTTGATTGAAAAGGGGCAATTTGAAGTTATGAAACAACCACTATTTATTAAACTTCCAGCCAAAGCCCGTATTTAATGTATAATCAAAAGTGGCCCCTGCCGTTGAGGGTTGGTTATCGTAGTTGAAGGACAGTCCGGCACTGATATAAAAATCCTTTATGAACTTATACTTAAACTTAAAACTATAATCGATACGAAAACGATTGTTTTCAGTAAGACTGGGCAAAAACCTTATTCCGGTAATCAGATCTATTTTATCATAATCGAACATATTAAGAGCAAGAGACACAAAGACTTCCGCGGATTCCGCGTTTTCGTCATTATCTACAAAATTCTCGATATTGTAGTTAAGACCAGCTGCGACCCCGAAATACATTTTATTGGTATTGACCAGAAACTTGCCATAACCCAGGCTGGGGCTGATTCTGGAATCGAGTGCCTGTGCGGTATTTTGGAGATAGGCGATCTCCGCAGTTATAAAATAATTATTCCCAAGGAGTCTTAATCCTTCGATCTGTGCGTCGGTACGGCTTGTCTCTGCAACACTGTCCTGGGCAGAGATCAAAATATCCAGACTTCCATCTAAAAGCCATCGCACCCCGGAGTAGGAAATACCGGCTGTAGTATTGAACTGTCTATTATTATTGGCTTTGGTAATATTGGCCCCAATATCTATGGACCCTCTGAACCGACCCCAGAAATTGTCAGCCACCTCCTGAAGAGAGGTAATCTGATTGATCGGTACTAATACAACATTGCCATTATTTTCAGTAATGCCGATCTGACCTTCCTTAGTACTTCGCACAAAGCCAAAGAGGTTCCGGGCTTGAGTAAGTGTAACGATGCACTTGCGTTCGATGGTCATCTCCTTAACCCTGTGGAATTTTATTGTGAAATCACTCTTGCTATAACGGGTTTTTATAGTGATGACACCACTGGCCAGGTTCTTTATTTCACCTACCATAAGATCCCCATTTTTAAAACGCAGCGTATCTCTCTGTCCAAAAGATGACAAAGTAGTTATCAGAAGAAGGAATACACTCAGGCGCAACATGGAACAGCACTTGTTATATCGGTATACAATATAAAGAAACCTTTGAAACTAAGAATCAATTACGTTTAAATGAAAATCCTGTATAACGAATCAATCATTAAATTTCCACCCCAGGCCACTGGTAATGATATAATCGAATTCGTTTCCGGCTACGGCGGGTTGGTTGTCGTAATTCACATTAAACCCCAGTTTTATATATAAGTCCAGGGGGAGATCGTACTTTAACGTAAGGTCATAGTCGGTTCGGAAACGTCCACTTTCCGTTAAACTGGGATATAAGCGCACACCTGTAATCAAATCGATATCCTTAAAATCGTACATATTAAAACTAGTATCGACAAATACTTCGGCCGAGGTCTTATTTTGTGAATCATCTACAAAATCCTCTATATTGAGTGTTAAACCTGTTGATACGGCCATGTACAGCTTGTTGGTGCTTACAGGTAATCTACCAACACCTAAACTGGGGGTGGTTCTGCCGTCGAGTGCCTGTTCGGTATTTCTCAAAAAGGAGACCGATCCACTTATAAACCAGTTCTTTTTTAATATTCGCTGGATATTCACCTTGGCATCTAAACGCCTCGTTTCAGCCACACCGTCACGGGCAGAACTCAGGAAATTAACAGAACCCTGTGACAGGTACTTTTGACCGTTATAATCCAATACACCCTCACCAGTTAGCTGCCGATCATTGTTAGCTTTGGTAATGGTGAAGCCCACATCAAAGCGCACTTTAAATCGCTTTAAGAAATTATCCTCAACTTCCTTAAGGCCTATAATTTGATTTAAAGGAAAAAATTCCACAGCACCATCATCCCCGGTAAATTGAACCTTGCCTTTCTCGATGGTCCGAACATGGCCAAACTTTCTCCGCCCTCCAGTAAGCACCAGGATGGCCTTGCGCTGGATGATCATTTCCTCTACTTTATTGAACTCTATCTTAAAATCCTCATCACTATAGGAAGTTTCCATTGTGAGTACCCCTGTACTTATTAAAATGATCTCCCCATCGATCATATTGCCGTTGTGTAGCACAATGGTATCATTCTGACCGAAACCCAATAAACCGGTAAATAGCAACAGAGTAAATAGAACTCGGGCCATGTATCAATTCTTAACTATGACTTTGTTTTTGGCCTCACAAGGTAGCAAAAGGAGAGCATTTATGTCTAGTGCTTTCCGCAGATATTGTGTGTGTAGCACTATTTGGATGGTACTGCACAACTCTCCGCAGCTGGATGAATCTAATGCCTCAGAAAGAGGCTTACCAACCACAACACTCCCATAAGATAGACTAAATAAACTTTCCGGCTTATGGCAATGCCTATACATATTGCCACGGCAAAAAGCCTGGGAATGCTAACCATATCATCCATTGTATCAAGGCCGGGGATCATATGACTGGCAATATAAATGCCCATTAAACTGAAAACCACCGGCATCCGCTTTCTAAAATAACCCTCAGTATTCTTCACTTCAGGATCGGGTGTCAGTGCATGAACTAAAAGCAGGAATAAGATGGGTTGTAGTAAAAATATCCAGTATTCAAAGTAGTTTACGCTTTCAAGATCTTTAGCAATGAAAAGGAAGAGATAAACATTCCAAATAGCAATTTCGATAAAAACCACCGTGGTAACTAAATAAGGCCAGTATAGATACTCTCTATCAAAAAAACGCCTCCATTGGCTGAAAAGTTCTGCCAGGGCGACCCCATAGAGTAGCAATGGAATAAACGAAAGGTAATCTGCAATGTTCATTTATATCTATATTAAAAATCCGAATAATCTTTCGATCATCCAGTAACTGGCAATAATTCCACAAAAATAAGCCGCCGATTTTTCCATCGTCTACCGCCCACCGTCCACCGTCTACCAACAATTTTCATTTTCATCTTTCCATTTTCAACTCTCAATTCTCCTCAATCCCCCAGCGCTTGTAAGCCGATCTCAAAAACTCCCCATAGATCTCTTTATGGATGGTAAATTGTTCATCTGACAAGATTTCCTTAAGGTCCATGTCTTGCTTTACCAGATATTCTTCCAACTTTGCTTTGAATTCCTCCCTGGTGTATTCCTGGTCCTTATCGTCCAGCCTTGCGATTTTAGCAATGTAATAAGTAATGACACTGCTATAATCTGCCTCTTGTTCCTGGCTCAGTTCCATACGCTGTATTTCTTGCTGGAACCAATTCTGAAGATTGGCCTTTTCTTCATAGGTGAAGATCTGAACCTTGTTCGATTCTTTGTCAGTGCTTTGAGCCCATGCTGAGGCTGAGCCAAGGGCGATAAGTGATATTAATATGTATTTGGTAAAATTCATAGGTAATTTTTTAAAATTTAATTAAGTTAAATATACAAACAGTAAACGAAGATTTTTGGAAAGTATTTCAAAGAGGGAACGGGGAAGACATGGCTTAATTTTGTTATTTTTTGTCGTTGAAAAAGATTTATTTAATGAAAAAAGCTAGTTTGGTCCTTCTGTTCCTGATTATAGCCAATATTATCTTCGCTCAGGTTTGCTCTAATAAGGTCCTTAAGGAAAGCAAAAGGGCTGAACTGGATAGTGTAGCTAAAGATCCTTTTCCATATCTGCTTCCTATATGGGGTGAAAAAGTGATCAAAATAGGATACGACATTCCATATTCTGCAGTTCTGGGTGTAACGTATGTGACCCAGGAATCGGATATACTGATGAGCAATCTAGAGGTGGGATTTAACAATGGAGAACTTTTGGATCTCGATGACTTTATCAGTTTTCCCAGTGCTGTTTCCAGATCAACAGCAGTTAATATCCGACCCGATTTCTGGTTGTTCCCATTTCTGAATTTATATGGGATCATGGCGCGCCTGGAAAGCAGCACAGAAATTATCGCTTCCCTGAGCCTGCCTAATCAGGACAGTTTGAAAATGTTGCCGAATTTACCACCAAGGCAGAGTTTGAAGTTACCACTGTAGGCTTTGGTCTTACACCTACAATTGGTGTTGGAGGTGGATGGCTGGCTATCGATATGAATTTTAGCTGGACCGATATTCCCGAGCTAAATGAACCAGTATTTACGTATGTTCTGGGACCAAGATTAGGGAAGACTTTTCAGCTTAAAAAACCTGATAGCAATATAGCGATCTGGATAGGGGGTTTTAGATTAGCGATTAATAATGTTACCAGTGGTTCATTGCCATTTTCCAGCATTTTCCCCGATGGGGACCTGGATGAACGAATTATGACCGGTATGGAGAAAGTAGTTGAAAAACAAACAGAGGTTGACCAATGGTATAATTCTCTTACTCCACCCGAACAAATTGTTAATCGGCCAAAATACGAGGCTATCACCCGTATATTGGGTGCAGCCAATAACTTCCTTTTCAGTTTGGATGATGCCCGTGAAAATGAGGTTAATTCTACTGTTCAGTACAGTATCGAAAAGAAGCAAAAAGACTTATGGAACTTCTTGGTAGGGACACAGTATCAGTTCAATAAAAATCTGATGGCGCGGGTCGAATTCGGGTTTCTAGGATCCCGTACCCAGTTTGTTGCGGACTTCAATATCGGTTCCGATTGTAGGCTTCACGCTATTTCTAAAAGGCCACTGACCATCCCAGGACCACATTATTTGTAATGGCTCCAATGTCTTTCAGCGTCTCAGACCGGAAATAAGTCAGTTTTATATTTTGCTTTTGTCCCAGAGGATAGCCAAAGGAAAATCCGGCCAAAAAATTACCCCGAACATCATTATTGGGTTGCCGGTTTACCACAGATTGCCCACCTGCACCAAAGGCTGCTCCTATGGCTACCCAAGCCCTGGAGGGGAAAAATTTAATCAGATGGGTTTGTGTAGAAAAAAGTGGTTTTTGTTCCTTTTCACTATCATTAAAAAAGTCATTGTTGTCTGTAAAAAATAAAACCGAGGCCGTTAATTCGTACGACCATAAACCCCAATTGTGAACTAGTCCTGCCTGTGGCCTAAAAACAAATTGGTTGAGTCCCAGGTTCAGGATTTTTTCGTCGTTGTATTGTCCTAATGGTAAGCTGACCGCCAATGAAACTCCTATAGTAGTATATTTTGGATTTTCAGCTTGGTATTTTTTTAGCTCGGCAGGCCCTAAGGCTGGCGGACCTTTTAAATGTATAGAAAAGCGAATCCTCGGATCAGCTAATCCATTGCGTTCAGCGCTGGCAGGAATGCCACTTAGAAGGCCTTCCCATCGGGCAAAACTTACAGGCACCAACACATCTAATCTTGCATATTTCTTTGCCAACCTCAACGGATGTACAAAGGAACCTACCATCGTATGTACATCTACTTCTACATCCTCTGCTTCCAATAACGGATCAAATAATACATCTCCAAAACTATAGGCATAGCCAAAACCAACAGCCTGAACGCCAATAGGAATATTACCCCATCTTCTGGGTTCAATATCCTGTCCTTTAAGCACAATGCTGAAGAACAGGAAGATAATGGCCGAGGTCAACTTATTTGAATAAATACAAAACACGCCAATTAATTAAATGTCATGAAATATATGCTTAAATCAGTTTTGATCAAAAGACATACTAACTATTTATATTATATTTGATAATAAATCTTCTAAATAATTTAATTAGCTAAAGCCTTGTATTAAAACTCCGTTGAGCATGAAGAAACTACTTCTTATCACTACTTGCATCGTCATATTTGTGGCCTGTGAGTCTAAAGATTCAAATAGCGAAAAAAATGTCGGCCTTGTTGAAAGATATGTCGACGCAGTCCAAAACCTCGATTACGATTTGATGGATACTTTTCTTTCAGATGACTATATGGGTTATGGACCATCTACCAATGATAGTATTAATAAGGATGATGCGGTGAGTCAATGGAAGGAAAATGTGGATAAACTATACGAGAAAATAGAATATAAAAAGTCAAGAAGTATAGCGGTCACAGTAAAAGAAGGTGTTAATATGGGAGAATGGGTTTCCAACTGGGCCCAACTTGAAATAGCTTATAAGAATGACGATCAATCCGTCACTATCTGGGCCAATTCGATTTACAAAATAGACAATGGCAAGATTAGTAGGAGCTTTACCTTCTACAATGAAGCAGATGTAATGGAGCAGCTCGGTTATATTTTTATTAATCCTGACAATCTTTAGATAACGATGAAATCGATTATTATTACAACAATTAGTTTGCTTTTACTTACACCATTAACTGGTGTTGCACAAAACACTTCTTCCATTGGTAACAGCTTGGGCGTTTTTATTTTTCCGGCTGATGGACAAGATCAGGCGCAGCAGAATACGGATGAAATGACCTGTTTTAACTGGGCAAAACAACAGACCGGTTACGATCCTCTGAATCCGACACAGTTTGTGGCCGCCGAGGTAGATAAATCTGCCGATGGCTCCGCAGTAAGGGGCGCTGCTGGTGGAGCAGCAGCCGGAGCAGCTATTGGCGCCATTGCCGGCGATGCTGGTAAGGGTGCGGCAATCGGGGCCATTGCAGGTGGTATCCGAGGTCGGAGGGCCAAGAAGTACGGAGAGGCCAAGCAACAGCAGCAGAATGAAGCCGCTGCAAATGCCACGGCGCAGAGCATGGAGGACGATTATAAAAAAGCGTTTAGTGCCTGCATGGAGGCGAAAGGGTATACAGTTAAATAACCTTCCCTCAGCTTTCGGACCTCATAGTCTATTTTTTTCTGCCTATGCGGTATAGGCCTTCTACTACGGCCGTGTATTGGAGATACCCACTCCGCCCTGGTATGTATATGACGCCTTTAGATTTGAAAGACGCATTCCGGAAGGAGCTCAGACAAGCCAGCAGGAAAGAGCTTATACGAGTCCTATTTGGTATACACCCAATTAAGTGAATAGTGTCCCGATAGTTATCGGGAGTGAATAGTGAATAGTGAAAAATGAAAAATGAAAAGTGGGGAGCAATCAGGAATAAAGAAAACTTCACTTTTCTCCTTTAACTTATGACAATTATGAAAAAAGCAATTTTTATTCTATCAGTAGCCTTAATGGCAGGAACTACTATCAACGCCCAATCGATGGACGAGGAAATAGACCTTATGCAATCGGTTTTTGGAATGGAAAAGAAGGAAATGTACTCCAATTTTATCACCGTCAAAGGTCCTGTTGCCGATAATTTCTGGACGCTATATGATGAGTATGAGACAAAACGCAAAGCCCTGGGGAAGAAAAGGATAAGTTTGCTTAAAGATTATGCTGAGAATTATGAGACCCACAACCCGGAAAAATTAGACGGGATGATGAATGCGATGATCAAGCAGAAATCCAGTTTAGATAAGTTGATGAATCAATATTATAAGAAAATGCGAAGTACTGCTGGCTCTAAGGCCGCTGCGCAGTTTCTTCAGATGGAAACTTTTATACTGGCAGCGACACGGGTCACAATCATGGAGAATATTCCTTTTATCGGGGAACTGGAAAGTGAATAGTGATGAGTACAGCATAAAAAGCGGGGAAGTTGGAAGGCGGAAGACGGAAGACGGTTGACTGAAGTGGGCAGTATGCAGTAGCAGTATGAAATTCAGTCCGGAGAATCAAAAGTTAATAACAATATAGATGACGGTTAATAACAAACGGCAGATGGGACCGCAATAAAAAGCAATCCGTCCACCGTCCACCAAAATAATACTTATGCACCACGTAATATCCACAACCTGGGGTCCGACAGATACCACAAGGGCTTCACTACCATTTATTTTTGCATCAACTGCACTGAGCGCAGGAGATTCTGTCATGATCATGCTTTTTCATGATTCCGTCACAATAGCAGTAGAGGGCTGTTATGAAAAGATGATCCCGGTAGGTCCGGCTCCTGCATTCGAAGAAGTCTTTGCAAATAAGAATGCCGAAATTATCGTCTGCAAACCTTGTGCGGAGGCTCGTGGAATTTCAGAATCCACACTGGTTGAAAATTGCCGCTTTGGAGGGATGAAAGACTTCCATGACCATCTATCCAGGGAAGAAGCGAAGGCGGTTACTTTTTAAGTCGGAAGTCGTAAGATCGATGTGGACAGTTTGCAGTTCCTCCTTCTCCACCTTAGGCGGATACGGAGGACAAAGAGCAGTCTGCAGTCTGATGTCAACAGTATGCAGTAATATTATGCAGTCTAGGCGGAAGGTAATTAATAATATATAATTGTCTGAATTCTGAAGATGGAAGTTGGGTGTTTGGTGTAGGAGGTGTAACTTCCATTATCCATTATCCATTATCCATTATCCATTATAGAAGTTAAATTATTGGAATATTAGTTTGAAATACTCTTTGCCATTAGTTCGGTGACCAGTTCTTCAGAATATTTTGTCACAGTCTTTTGAAGGTCCGTAGGGTTTTTTACCGAGAACCGCCCAACCCATTGCAGGTTTTCACCATCTTTATCCGTGATGTCGAATAAAACCGATTCGAGGATATATTCGATCCCTGTGGTAACCCTGTCGGGCTCCCGGTAGGTCATAGGGTACATGCCATAATAGCTCCCAAACCCACCATACATACCACCGTATCCCGCATAAGTATTACCTGGAGTGACCTGAGTGTACTGTGATTCGTCTAACAAGTTGGTAACCAATACACCTGTATATCCGGCACTGAGAAGGGATTCAACGAGTTGATCCAACTCTGCTTCTGATAGTTCTTTTTCAAAGGAGTCTGTTTTGATAATTTTTATTGAAGAAACGGCACTGACGCCCTGTGCTCCAAGATCACTTACAATTTGATTTTCAAATGCAATCCTACCCGTCATATCACCCTCGCGGTAAACCACCAGGATTTTTTTATAATTCTTTTTTTGGTTGCTGACATTTGTAGAATTGGTCATGTAGGTAGTTTTACAGCCAGTAAAAACAAACGTTGCCAATACGAATAAAGGAATTAATTTTTTCATAACTGATTTTTAAGTTTTAAACATATAAATCTAAATCTGTCACGATTAAATCTCAGTCGGCAGGAAGGTCGATTTAAACGAGCGATAAAGATAATTTAAAATGAGGCACAAAAAAACTGTTATCGCCCAAATATAAAGGTTTGATCGAAATTTTAACAAATGATAAAACCCGGAGTTTGGCTTAAATGTTTCGGGTTTGAATCTCAATGTCACTTCGAGTGAATTTTGAGAGCGGAGTGATCAAGATTTGTATCGAGAAGCGATTCTATTTCAATACTCGGGGATTTGGTTGCCTATATTGGTTCTCGATACATTTTTTACCTCGTTCTACTCGTTAAAAAATACTCGAACTGACAACTGGTTTCCAGTTTTAGGTCTCAATGTCACTTCGAGTGAATTTTGAGAACTCGGTGATCAAAATTTGTATCGAGAAGCGATTCTATTTCTAATCTTATGGATTTGGTGGACTATAATTGTTCTCGATACATTTTTCACCTCGTTCTACTCGTTAAAAAATACTCGAACTGACAACTGGTTTCCAGTTTTAGGTCTCAATGTCACTTCGAGTGAATTTTGAGAAGCTAATCAATCTCAAAGCGATATAAATTCCGACCTGTACCAGCATTCTGCTCATCGGACAGTAACAAAGTAGTATCGTTCAAAAAACAAACCGATTCGAGCTGAGTAGAGGCTCCCAGATCGATGAATTTAATTTTACCTCTGGTAAAGTCATCCTCTGTAAACTCTGTAAATACCCAAAGCTTACCATAGCTCAGTAAAACGATCTTTTCTCCGCTGGGAGAGATATCTGCCGAAGTGATCCGGCAGCCGAAACGATCCTTACATGGCGTGAAGTTTCCAACAAGTGTTGCTTTGTATTCCCCTTTTTTTGCCGGAACCTTGTAGATTAAAGACTCCCCGTCAAAAGGACGGGTCCTGTTCTTGGTGATTATATAGAGATTGTCGTTTCTGTAAAACAGTGCCTCTGAATCGTATTTGAGGTTTTTTTTCTTGGGAGGGAATTTCTTTTGTTCCGGGTAACTCAGTTTTATCTTCTGTGCTTCTATCTTTTCTCCTTTCTCTGTTTCGGGATTGGGAATTTTATAGATCACCAGATTGGTCCGTCTGTTATTGTTGTTTCCGGTGTCGGCAATATAGACATTGTTATCCTCGTCTATGGCAAGATCTTCCCAGTCTTTGTTTTTGGCATGATCAACATGAAATTCTTTGAGGAGTTCTCCTTCGAAATTTACCTGATAGATCTTATCGGCACCACCACTGTCGTTTATCAGCCAAACAGTGCTATCTCTGAGATGGACCATACCAGAGTTCTCATCGAGCTTCTTTGGGAGTTTACTAACAAATTCGAGCTGGCCGTAGTTAGAGCAACTAGCCAGAAGAAATGTCAGCACAAAAAATACATATCTATTCACCTTCTTCTACGAGAGGCATAAAGACCTCTGTTTTCCATTTAAGTTCTTCGCCACCAAAATTGGGATTGTTATAAAATATTTCGATTGGCTTACCGGTGACTTCCAATCCATGTGCCTCGGCATAATCGGCTAAAGCGTACCAGGCCCTGTCTGAAAAGATATAATTCCCGTTAAATTCTGCTTTCAATGCCTTGCCCGGGGTAATTTCTTTAAACTTAATATCTCCCAGCTCGGGGAGGTTTCCTTTCTTTTTGACCGGATAGCAAAAATTAAAACGAATACTGTCTTTTTCAGGATTCCAGTATGTAATTTCGACCATTGGCGGACCATCGAGTTCCAGGTTGTGTCTTGTTAGTTGAGATCCAAGATAATTGTGATCCCTCATCATTCCTTTCGCTTTATCAGATTGTTTTGTTTCCAGAACCGTATAAGCACAAAATTTTGCCGGGATATCTTCTTCACCCAGCAACGTAACTCTTATCTCAGAGAGATGTTCGTTAAGCAGGGCTGCATAATCCAGAAGTGTATTTCTGGTACGTACTTCAAAATCTGTATCCTTAAAAGGTACGATGATCTTGTTCTTCAGACTGTGTTCGGGATCACTGGCATATACCTTAACCAGTGAGGTAGAATCTGTGAGTCTTTCTGTTTTCCACCGATATATATGGGTAGAATCGTTGAATTTTAGCTGAAGATCTAATACTGACAGCGATTCCTGATCGATGATTGTCACTTCTTCGTTCAGGTTATCCCATAATTTGATCACCTGACGTACTGTACCGGGGCTGGTATTTACCTCGAAACGCACGAGATAGTCATATGGTTTTACAAAGAGATACCAGATAATCCCTGCGAGCAGTAACAGTCCGATCCAAATAATGGCTTTTTTCATAGTGCAATCGATCTATAGCAGTGATAATCAGTTCATTTTTAATCGCTCAACGACCAGGGCGCCTAAATCTCTACCCTGTTTTACGCCTACATCCACTGCCACACGGTAGTGAATGCCACCGTACATCCTGCTGATTGCGGCTTCATTTGCGGCCTGGGTGAAGGAGCTAAAACTACGGACGGGGAGGCCGTAAGGCAATTCAGTGTCATCGTCAAAGGCAAAGTTATCCCCGAATATCGATGTCAGTGCCGTGGCAGCGGCACCGGAAACAACGCTATGACCACTGGTATATTCCGGGAATGGTGGTGTTTGCAGCACAGGCTCCCAACTATCGTCTATATGCTCGTTGATAAGGGTCTCGGGACGGATTAGATTAGAATAGTACTTTTCGTCCCAGCAACTGATAAAGGCATCGGCAATGGCGATTGAGGTTTTGGTATACGCATAAAGAGTTTTATCGAAATCACTATTTGAACTTCGGCTGGCAATTTTTACTATTCCAATCCAATGAGCCCCCGGGGTGATTTTTTTGGTAGCAAACATAAGATGACCCCTGGTTACAGAGACATACGGATTACAATCCCAGAACTGGGCGATGGCCACTTCTTCCGATTCATCGCCTTTGGCGGTGATCTCATTGCTGATATCATAGACTTCTTTCACTTCTTTGTAAAAATCCGACCCTTCCTTCATTGAGAATGGCGGGGGAGGAGTTGGCCTGAACTGTGAGGCCGAATCGATAACAAAGGGGCGGATCTTATCCCAGTGTGGCTCAATACCATCCATATAAGCGGGGGGTGTAGGTTGCCACCTTGACGGATCGTCGGTATCTACCGTGAACTTGGGCATGGTCCTTGTCTGATTATAGTTGTCCTGGTTCATCCAACCGGCAATATGTTCTGCTACCTCCAGGCCATAGTCTTTTGAGGCGTTGAACTCGCGCGCATTCTTCCCTTCCCATATTCCGTAAAGGCTATCTCGGTATTCAGCCATCCTGTCCTCCGAGAAAATGAGTCTTCGACTTAAATCCATATGGGCTATAACCGCGGCTAATTCATAATTAACGGGTTTAGTATTATCAGGTGCCGGTATCGCTGTTAGCCCACGTAACTGACCTGCCAGTGACCGATAGGAATCGTTGTTGAGGGCCATGATCTCGTAGGCTGCAATATTGGGATAAGCATAAATCCTGCTGGCAACCGGGGGTGAGAAAATATCGTGAATCATAATTTCCGTTACCTTGTCTATGGAACCGTATAGTTGCTCCGGGCCAATCTCAATGGGCTCTGCATCTTTACCACAACTGGCGACTAGCAATGCGGTAATCAAAATTCCTGTAATCTTCTTCATGGGTCGATATGATTTATTAATTCGTATACCTGGGCACTTTGATCGTTAAAAGTTACCAGTAGATGGGGTTGTTTTTCAACATGAATTATATTGAGGTGCCGCACCGATTTTTCTGTAAAATCAAGCCCTGATCGATGGCCTAAAATCACTTCACTCTCATTAAATATCAGGGCGCCTGAGAAGCTGCCAAACCTTCCATGATACGGTTTTACCCCAAAGTAATTCCCAGCCGCCAGGACTTCCTGGGTGCCATCCTGATCAAAATCGTAAACCAGGAAATCGGTTATGGGTGCCATCTGCAATTCTTTCGAAAAGGGGATGAACTCAAAATAACCATTTTGGTTTAAAAGGTAGCCCGAACGCAATTCGTGCACTTCAAGCAGTTTTGCTTTTGCCAGGAGTTTTGGATCAATAATCTCTTCCATGGTTTTACCGGCAAAATCCCTGTATTGCGTAAATTTCTTCTTAAGACTGATCATCTGACCCGCCAGTCCGTCCAGATCCTCTATAGGATAGTAACCCTTTTCTTTGGCCAGGGCTACCACGGTTTCTGTACTTCCGTTATCATCAAAATCGGAATAATACATTCTAAGGGGTTGTTGAGCCGATGCGGCAAATTTGCTGTTACTGCCCCAGTTCCCAACCACAAAGTCCATATCGCCATCATGATCGATGTCAAAAGCTTCAATACTCTGCCACAAGCCATTGATTTTCTGATCTACAAGGGAAACTTCTTTTAACTTACCTTTTTCATTCCTGAAAAATTTAGGAGCCATCCACTCACCCACAATTACAAGATCGGGCCTGCCATCGCGGTTGAAATCTTCCCATATGGCATCGGTAATCATCCCAGCTTGATTCAGTGATTTATTTTCAACGATATTAAAATTACCACCTTCATTTTCCATCAGGTAGGAAGTAGGGATATTTCCAAAATCGTTTGAAATGGACTGATTGCCGAGAAAGAGGTCTATATCACCATCATCGTCCACATCGCAGGGTGCTATTACCGATGCATTTTGATATGAATCGGGCAGCCCAGCACGATTGAACTTCCCCTGTTTCTGTGTAAAATGGGAGTTGAGCTGTTGCTCCATACCGTCGAAGAAATCAGCACCGCCAACACCGATGATAAGGTCATTCTCTGAATTGTTATCAAAATCTCCGATTACTGCTACCACGTCTTCCTTTATCGAATCTTTCGAAAATTCTTCAATCTCACTTTCTTTAAATCCATCTTCGTCCTGAAGAAAAACATGTGAAGGTTCTGATCTGGAGCCACCAAAATAGACATCTTCCTTACCATCGCCATTGAGATCACCTATGGCCGTTGCCGGACCTCTGTCTGAAAGCTGATAGGGAATAAGTTTCTGCCGGTTAAAATCGATATAAAGATCTTCACTATGGGTAAAATCGATACCTAAATTATCTTCAACGACCTGAAAAACCTTCTCGGTGTCGTGATAAAGGTCTTTATAGTTAAAAGTCCGGGTGTTTTCAGGACTGAGGGTGAGTAATTGGTTTAATTGAATCTCTTTGATCAGCTGGGTACTTTTATCCGGCCACACGATCCGCAATGAATCTACAAGCGCGGCCTTGCCGTAACCGAAGTGCAAGATGGGTTCGGAAGATGCCTGGAAACCCCTTACTGTATATAATTCTTTGTATTGCAATTGGCCGCCGTGGTAAGAATAGACCTTTGTACCTATCCCATATTTATTCGATTCAGTATAATCGAAACGTATTTTTAGGTAAGACGCCTGATCATCCGTCTTGTTGATATAAAGCCTGACCGGACTATTGATATTATTGGTCACCAGATCCAGGTCGCCATCTCCATCGAGATCGGCCAGGGCGGTAGCACCAGATATCAGGGTATCTTTTTGCATCCAGCTGTTCGATTTATCCTCAAATTTCAGGGAGTCTGATCCTTTAAATATATAGTTGTAGGTATTTCCTGAAGGCATCATTTCCAACGCCTGCTGGTCTACCAGCTTGGTATTGTTGATCTTTTTTTTGATCTGTTCGTTCGAAACAAAATTGATAAAATCGAGGTCATTAGGACGTTTCGGAATCCCATTGGATATAAAGAGATCCTGTTCACCATCCTGATTGAAATCGGCAAAGAGGGCACTCCAGCTCCAATCGGTTGCTGCAATTCCACTAAAGAGGGCTGTTTCTTCATAGGTGGTGTTCTGGCGATTGAGGTGAAGCATGTTACGGGTAAACTGGTAGTGATATCCAAAAGGACCCACACGTAGTTTCTGAGTCTGTACATTGTCATCCCCTTCGGATGATTTTAATACCGTTTCATCTTCGGGGAGCATGTCAAGAGAGATAATATCGCTCCAACCGTCGTGGTTTATGTCGGCCACGTCATTGCCCATAGAGAACCTGGTAGAATAACCAAAGTAATCGCGCAGGCTTTCCGTAAAAGTACCGTCGCCATTATTGAGGTAATAGTAATCGTCTTCATGAAAATCGTTACCCACATAGATGTCCGGATATCCATCCTGATTGAAATCTGAAATGGCAACTCCAAGGCCATATCCGTTTATCCCGCCATAGACGCCTGCTTCCTCGCTTACTTCAACAAAACGCTTTCCATCATTTCTAAGGAGTTTATCGCCGGTCTGATAGTTTCTTTTGTAACGTAGCTCAGCATTACCGAAAGACTCCTGAGTGTGCACCGCATGGTTCAAAAGGAAGATATCGAGATCGCCATCGAGGTCGAAATCCAAAAAGGCCGCCGAGGAGCTGTAGGAATCAAAATCGAGTCCGAATTCTGCCGCCTTTTCAGTAAAAGTTCCATCTCCGTTATTGATGAACAATTCGTTATATCCGTCAAAACCTTTGAGCCCTACCACGGCACAGACGTAGATATCCAATAGTCCGTCACCATTGATATCGCCCATAACAGCACCGGTATTCCAGCTGCTATTGCCCGCTACACCGGCCTTTTCAGTAACGTCTTCGAACTGCAAATCGCCTTTGTTGAGGTATAATTTGTTTTTTACCTGATTGCCGGCCAGGTAGATATCGGGCAGATCATCGTTGTTGATATCGCCAATAGCAAGTCCACCCCCATTGTAAAAGTAAAGGTAATCAAGGATGTTCAGATCATCTGATTCGGTCAGAGTGTTGCTGAAAGAAATCCCCGTTTCATCGGGAGATGGGTGATAGAAAAGTTCCCCCTCTTTCTTTTTACAGCAAATCAGAAGTACCAGAATAACCAGGCCTGTAATCGTTTTACTCATCCAGTCCGAATATCTTAGGTTTGTTATCGTTGATGGCCACAAACATGAATGATTTACCTTGCTTATCCTTAAAGGTCTTTAGGTGTTTTACTTCATCCCTTATAAAAAAGCCACTGGTATTGTAATCCTGCCATTGGAAACCCATTTTACCATCGCCCAGTAATACACTGCCGTAATTGGCATCTAATCTGGAAAACTGGGGTTTAAACTCGTAGTTATTCCCACCCAGGATAAGGTCCAGGTTACCATCCTTATCTACATCGGTACAACTTATATCACAAACACACGATAGTTGAACTCTTGGTGGCAAGCTTATAATTTCGAACTTGCCATTACCGTTATTTACAGCGATTACCGACTCGGAGATTGAGGATTGCTTCATGATCGAATTCTCAAATATCTCAGCTGGGAAAAGTTCGTCTAACGAACGGCGGGCATATTCAGAAGCCTTTAGGTTTTCCTTTTTGAGTTTAACCATTTGTTCTGTCAGTTCTTTTTTCTGATGTATCGGAAAGTCCTGTCCATCGCTATGCAGGGTAACAATTTGCTCGATGGTGCCGTTGTCGTCGAAATCGTTGATCCACATCTTCATGGGCTTGCCTTTCTCGGGCTTATAATGCAGGTTGCGCCCCTTGTTACCGAGCACAAGATCCAGGTCTCCATCCTGGTCAAGGTCTGCAGCTTCCACGGTATTCCACCAGCCATGCAGACTATCGAGGTCTGTATTCAGTTTGGTTAGTCGCCTGCCGGAATTCCTGTAAATCATAGGTGTACCCCACTCAGAAACAGTTATAAGATCTTCCTTAGCATCACCGTTTATATCGGCCCAGATCGCGTCGGTGATCATACCGCCGTCTTTCAAATCATACGCCAGGCGTTCCGTAGCTTCCAGAAAACTACCATCACCATTATTTTCCAGAAAAAGATGATCAGGATCAACGCCATAGGTACCTACAACACTTCGGGATCCTATCATCACATCAATATCGCCATCTTTATCAAAGTCGTGAGGGGCAATGACAGAGATATTTTTAAATACCGAGGGAATTGTATGAGCAGACCTGCTAAATTTCCCATTACCGTTGTTTATGTAAAGTCGACTTCTATAGGTATCTCCATCACCGACCTGATTTCCTCCGGTGCCTACCATCAGGTCCAGATCTCCATCTCCATCGGCATCGAAAAAGGCGGCGGCTGTATCCTCGTGACGAGCATCTTCATTAAATACAGCTTGTGACAAAGCGCTAAGCGACCCGCCACCAGTATGTTTGTAGAGGACGGCAGATTGATCCTTAGCGCCACCAACAAAAACGTCTTCGTGGCCATCGCCGTTTACGTCGCCAACCGCCATAGCAGGTCCTTCCTGGGAGAGTTGCTGATAAATAAGCCCTTCGTAGTCGAAATCGTTATAATTATTTTCTTTGTGGGCGCTAAGTGCTGAGTTCTCCAATTCCCGCACCAATGTTTTGGGCATTACTTTCTCCGGTATGGAATAAAGCTCAACAGCATCCTTATAATCTACATTGAGTAGCTGATTGGCGGCTACGTTTTTCAAAAGTAAAGTCTTATCGTCAGGCCAGATGACCCTCAGAGAATCAATCTGAGTTGTTTTCCCCAGGCCGATGGTTTGTATATAGTCCATAGAAGACTGAAACCCCCTTGAGGGCATTAATTCCTGCAGTACCGTATTATCATCATAATATAGCAGCAGGGTAGTACCGACTGCAAAGGGGTTGGCTCCGGTACCTTTTATTTTTAACTTGATGTAGTTATGTTCTTTTTGGCTTTCTGTATTGTTTTTATAAACAAAAGCATGCATGTTTACATTGTTGACCACCAAATCGAGATCTCCGTCGTTATCGAGGTCGCCATAGGCTGCACCATTAGACATGCTTGGTAATTCGAAGCCCCATTCCGCATTGGCTTTATCGAAGGTAATATCGCCCTTATTCCTGTATGCGAAATTCGGCTGGGGTTTGATAGGCATTTTTGCTATAATAGAATCGATTGACTCCTTACGACCAGTCAAGGCCATCTTCTGGATGATCTCATTGGCAAAGAAGTCTACAAAATCGAGATCGGTAAGGTCGTGATTAATTCCATTGGTGATAAAGATATCGCGCAATCCGTCATTGTCCATATCGAACATCAGACCTGCCCAACTCCAGTCTGTAGCATGTACCCCGCTGTAGTAAGCCACTTCGCTAAAACTTCCATTGCCATTGTTCAGCTGCAGGGTGTTCTGAATATATTGCTGGTAAAAATCCTTGCTTTGTTTTAGTTTATATACATTATATCCTTCGAATTCCATAACCGATTTCACGCGCTCTTCCGGCTCGGGGAGCATATCGGTTATAAAAATATCGGCATGACCATCGTTATTGATATCAGCCATGTCGATACCCATTGCTGATAGTGAGAGGTGTGATGTCCAGTTTTTTATATCTTCTTTAAAGGTGCCGTCCTGGTTGTTGATATAGAGATAATCCCTTTCGTAGAAGTCGTTTGAGACATAGATATCGGGATAGAGATCTTTGTTGATATCGGTAATCATCACCCCGAGTCCAAACCCGATAAGGCTTCCATAGATACCAGCTTTTTCACTGACATCCACAAAAGTACCGTCGCGGTTTTCCAATAACATATCGCCTACGCCCCGAAAAATATGTGGGACACCTTCCCAGTCCTGTGCCCTGACTTCACGTTGTTCGGCATAGCCAAGACTACTTACAGGGATATTGCTGTTATTGAGGATATAGGCATCGAGGTCACCGTCTTTATCATAATCGAAAAAGCTGGCATGGGTTGAAAACCCGGTTTTTGCCAGGTTATATTCGCTGGCGCTCTCGGTAAAAGTTAGATCACCGTTATTGATGTATAAATCGTTATCGTGATTGTTTCCCTCCAGATTACCGGCATTGCTCACGTAGATATCCAACAATCCATCGGCGTTTACATCTACCATAAGTACCCCGGTAGACCATGGTTTTGAGCCCATCACACCGGCCTGTTCGGAAATATCCTCAAAGGTCATATCCCCTTTGTTGAGGTATAGACGATTGGGATCCATATTTCCTGTAAGATATATATCCGCTAGTCCGTCGTTGTTGATATCACCGATGGCCACCCCCCCACCGTTATAGAAGTTCCGATACTTAAAAATATTGAAATCCTTCTGGTTTTGGACCTTGTTTACAAAGTCGATCCCGGTCTCACTCGCACTGAGCAATGTAAAAAGTGTACCTGTCTGGTCCGATAACGCAGCTTCTTCTTTTTTAGAATCACAGGAAACCGCCAATACCAAAATCAGTAAAATAACAGACAGCTGGTGACTTCTCTTTATGTTCATGTTCATCAATTGTTTTTAGGTATAAAGACCGGGTGGTTGTTGTTTTTCCCGATCAGGTAATAATCTTTATTCTGAATCTGAATTTTATTCAGGTTCCGGACAGGCCCGGAAGCATGGAGAACACGATCGTTTACCCATCTCATCCCGCCATTTCGATCATTCTGCAAAATTAAGCCATGTGAGGCATCCATACTACCCAGTTGAGTACTTATTTCGTGGTTATTTCCAATCAGTATAATATCCGGGTATCCATCGTTATTAAGGTCATCGAAACTGATATCCCTGATTGTCGATGCCTGGGTGATTAGCGGCAATTTCTTTGGGATAAAGCTCCCCTGACCGTTGTTTTCGAAATAATGGGAAGCCAGGGTATAGGCGTACTTCAAATCTGCCCCCTGTAATTTCTCTCGACCGAAGAGTTCCTCCAGCGAAGCATTGGCGTAGCGTTTGTACGAGAGGTATTCTTTATTCAGAAAAGGCATTTGCTTTACCAACTCATCTTTGGAAGCAAGTGCTGTTTCCTGCCCTTGCTTGAAATAAGTTACAAGGGTTTCAATGCTTCCATTGTCATCGAAATCCTGTCGATAAAGCGATATTGGCTGTGAGGTTGATGCTTTTAGCAGACTGTTTTCCCCAAAATTACCCGCTGCGATGTCTAAATCGCCGTCGAGGTCAAAGTCGGTGATACTAAGAGACCACCACCAGCCATTGGTCTTGGCCAGACCGTTTTCCTTCTGCAGTTTTAACTCTTTACCTGAATTCAAAAAAACCATCACTGGCATCCAATGTCCAACAGCAACCAGGTCTGGAAATCCATTATCATCCAGATCTACCCAGCTGATGTCTTTTACGTTTCCACAAAATTGAAATTCAGGGGCAAATTCCCGGGTGATATTGTTAAATGACCCTTTACCATCATTTTCGAAAATATATTGTTCCGGGGTTTTTCCAAATTCCCAGGGGACAAGATCTGCTGTAATGGTTATGTCGAGATCACCGTCTGCATCTATATCATAAGCAGTTACTCTGGAAGCGTTTACGTCGATATTTTGGAATTCATCCGGATCTTTAAGAAAAGTTCCTTTTTGGTTACGGTATAACCTGGGCCTGAGCTGCTGACCCTCTCGATATTCATTGCCGCCACTAACCACAAGAAGATCCTGCCAGCCATCGGCATCGGCATCGAAAAATACAGCCGAAATATCCTCACTCTTTTCATCCAGGGAAAACAGATTTTCCTGATGTGAAGAGAATTGTCCTTCACTATTCTGCAAGAACAGCGCAGAGGCCTGTCTTTTAGCACCCCCGATAAATATATCATCAAGACCATCGTTGTTAGCATCTTCAACTGCTATAGCCGGACCCTCATTGGTGCTGGCAAAGGGGATCAACGGATTTCGATTGAATTCGATAGAAATCTGGTCGTTGTGTTTAAAAGGAACCAAAGAGTCTAAAACTGAAACCATTTTAGAAGAGCTTCCTGAAGCGGCCAACTCTGATTGGGGTTCAGCGTCATCGATATTTACTGCAATATGCTGGTTCGCATTAACGTTGCGCATTAACTGGCTTTGCCCGGTAGGCCACGTAATTCTTATAGAGTCTATTTCTGATACTTCTCCCAAACCGAAATGCAATGTTGGCGCCACGGACGATAAATAACCTCTTGTGATGAAATTCTCCCCAACGCTGTTGTTTGCCGATGTATAGATCCGGGCTTTTACCCCAATTCCGAGGGGGTTGGTTTTCCCACCTTCAAAGCTCAAGTGTATAAAGGAACCGGAATTCTCTGTCTGGTTTTCAAGGATATAAGCCTCCTCATCCACATTGTTCACAACCATGTCGAGGTCTCCATCCATATCTAAGTCTGCAAAGACCGATCCATTGCTGAAAGAAGGTTCAGAATCCATCCAACTTTGTGTAACATCTTGAAAATGAAGTTCTCCAGTATTTTTATAGAAATAGTTTGCCACTTTAGTTTCCGGAATATTGTCTATCAGGCTCATTTCAGCTTCCGTCATGCCCCGGTCGATACTTCGCTGAATCTCTTCATTGGAAATAAAATTGACAAAATCCATGTCGTTGGTGGCACCTTTAATGCCATTGGAGATGAAGAGATCTTTCAATCCGTCGTTGTCAAAATCGGCCAGTAGTGCGCTCCAGGACCATTCAGTAGCTGCTATACCCGATAAATGCCCGATTTCACTAAAGGTTGCGTCGCCAAGATTCAGGTGAAGTGTATTCTGCATATACTGTGGCGCGTATCCATTGTTCAGGTAGTATTGATATGTGGGGAAAGCGTATTCCAACCCCGATGCTTTGTAGGTCTCCAGATTTTCAGGCAGCATATCGAGTGAAACGATATCTAAAAGGCCATCGTTGTTGATATCGCCCAGATCGTTACCCATAGAATAGTGAGTGGTATGGCCCAAACGAGATGGATCCTGCGATATGATTTCAGTAAAAGTTCCATCCTGATTATTGAGATAGAGATAGTCGTTCTCAAAAAAATCGTTACCTACATAGACATCCGGATAACCATCATTGTTCAGATCACCGATCCCCAGGCCCAGCCCGTATCCAATTTTACCCTGAAAGATACCTGCCTCTGCTGATACATCCTTGTAATGGCCCTGGTCATTTCTAAAAAGGCGATCGCCAGAAATTGGATCATATTTACTTCTTTGCGCACCCTTTCCATATGCTCTGTTGGGATGAACAGAATGATTCAGAAGGAAGAGGTCGAGATCGCCATCCAGATCATAGTCAAAAAATGCGGCCTGAGTAGAGAGTCCGGCAAAATCGAGTTGATAAGCGGCTGCATTTTCCTTGTAAAGCGGCACACCATTTTCATCGATCCCCTGGTTTTCATAGAGCAGATTGCGCCCCTTCAAAGAACGGTATCCGCTGGCTTTACAGACATATATATCGAGCAGACCATCGGAATTGATATCTACATAGGTTACACCTGTAGACCAGGATTTCGGGTCTTTAATCCCAGCCGCTTCGGTGACATCCAGGAATTTCATCCCTCCCTGATTCAGGTATAGCTTATCCGGCCCCTGGTTAGCGGTAAAAAATAAGTCGGGTTTACCATCATTATTAAAATCTGCTGTGGCTACTCCGGCACCGTTGTAGTAATAGAGATAGGTAAGTATGTTGAGTTCAGGGGAATCCTTCAAATCGTTTCGAAAATCAATCCCTGTATGGGATGAAGCCAATTTAACAAAGCGTTTTGGCTCCCTTTTCTCGCAGGCGACGAAGAGTAAACAAATGAAAGTGAAAAACCCCAAAAATCTTACCATACCCCTGCCTAAAAAATCGCAGCGCAAGATACGGAAACTCCGGTGAATAATGAATCAATAGGGCGTTAATGTTTGGATTTTAACCTGGCCTTAGGAGTGATAAACTACAGTTTTGTTTAAGTTATTAATTCCAAAACATGGCATAGATTGCGGCGATGATAATCAATACGGCAAATGCCCCTATATTGAATTTAGGACTGGTTTTAAAGAGTCCTCTAGTAAGAGGAATACCTTTTGGATCTTCCTTGCCCTTATTCTGGGTTAGGCTCACAAGGACGATAACCCCCATAGTTAACAAAGTGGTATACCCCATCTGATCCAGAAATGGAATATTGACAAAGAAGGGACTATCGGACCATCCATTCTGACCAACTTTAAAATAAAGTGCTAAAGGGATGGAAGTGATAGCCCCAATAATGGCGGCCTTATTTGTAGATTTTTTCCAGAATAGCCCCATTATGAAGACGGCCAGGATACCAGGACTTACCAATCCTGTATATTCCTGGATAAACTGAAACGCCTGGTCTATCCCGCCGAGCAACGGCGCCATGAAACTTGCGATGATCAAAGCAATAGCAGCGGATGATCGGCCTACATTAACGGTGCGTTTGTCTGAGGCATTTTTGTTGATATATTGAAGGTAGATATCCATCGTGAAGATCGTAGAAGTGGAATTGAGCATGGAAGCCAGGGACGAGACCACAGCCGCAGTCAAAGCGGCAAAGGCTACCCCTTTCAACCCTACAGGCAAGAATTGCAGTAACCATGGATAGGCCTTATCGGCCTGAGTCAGGGAAGGAACATTGTTCATCGCCAAATCTCCAAGTCTCTCCATGATGCTGGGATCTTTCACCATTACATATGCAGCTATACCGGGTATAACCACAATAAAGGGGATGATTATTTTCAGGAAGGCAGCGAATACAATACCTTTTTGAGATTCGCGTAACGATTTGGCGGCCAATGTCCTTTGTATGATATATTGATTAAAACCCCAGTAGTAAAGATTGGCCACCCATAGTCCTCCTACCAGCACACCTAGGCCAGGGAGGTTTTTATATTCAGGGTTAGATTTATCGAGGATCATAACAAATTTTTCAGGTACGGCTGCGTATATAGTTTTCATGCCGGAAAATATCCCTTGTCCGCCTGAAACGGCGTCTAATGCCAGATAGGAAGTAATCAAACCACCTAAAACTAAGAATGCCACCTGAATTACATCGGTCCAGGCCACAGCAGAAAGCCCACCATAGAGTGAATAGGCAGCTGCGAACAGGGAAAGACCTATAACCCCGTAAACCATAGGAATCCCCATGATTGTATCGAGAGCCAGCGCACCGAGATAGAGTACCGATGCCAGGTTGACAAATACATACAGGGCGATCCAAAAAACCGCTAGTATTGTTTTAAGATTGGTGGAATAGCGTTTTTCTACGAACTCCGGGATGGTATAGAGTCCTTTTTCTATAAATATGGGAAGGAAAAATTTTCCAACGATCAGCAGGGTAATTGCGGCCATCCATTCGTAGGAGGCGATGGCAAGCCCTACAGCGAATCCCGAACCCGACATCCCGATAAACTGTTCGGCCGAAATGTTTGCCGCAATCAATGAGGCGCCAATAGCCCACCATGGAAGTGATTTGCTCGCAAGAAAATAATCCTCTGCATTTTTTTGATGTCCTTTCTTATCTCTGGAAACATAGAGACCTACACCGAGAATAAGGCAGGCATAAGCGATAAAGATAAAATAGTCCCAAAATCCAAATGAAGATGTCATGATGGTATTGGCAGATTCGGTTTAGTTGGTATTTTATCAAGTTAAGCCAAAATGAAATGCTATTTGAAAGATTCCCCAACACTTTAAGCGTTAATCGATATTAGGTTCTAGGGATTTAGCTTCCAATCTCTCAGGGGTATTAAATATATTGGTTTATGATGTTCTCAAAGAGTTCTTGTTTTCCGCTTTGTATTCCTGGCTCTTCACCTTGTAGGGCAATTTCATACAGGTCCTTCAGGGCAAGTTTACCCTCTTCAAAGTTTTTACCATCGCCCTGGTTGAAAGAGCTGTATCGTTCTTTTCTAAGCTGGTCATAGGGAGAAGAGGTGATTATCCGGTCGGCGATAAGCAGTGCTCTTGCGAAAGTATCTGCTCCCCCGATATGGGCATGGAAAATATCCGCCGGATCTGTAGAATTACGTCTGAGCTTTGCATCGAAGTTGATACCACCTCCTTTAAGACCACCAGCCTTAAGAAGTACGAGCATAGCTTCGGTTACTTCGGTGATATTATTGGGGAATTGATCGGTATCCCAGCCATTTTGATAATCGCCCCGATTGGCATCTATACTGCCCAACATCCCATGAGAGGCCGCTACTTCAAGCTCGTGTGCAAAGGAATGACTGGCCAGAGTGGCATGGTTTACCTCTATATTGAGCTTGAAGTCTTTTTCCAATCCGTACTGGTGCAGAAATCCAATAACGGTTGCCGCATCAAAATCATACTGGTGTTTCATTGGCTCCATAGGTTTAGGTTCGATAAAAAACGCTCCTTTAAAACCAGCCTTACGGGCATAATCACGCGCCATTCCCAGGAACCGGCCCATATGATCCAATTCCCGTTTCATATCGGTATTTAACAAAGACATATAACCTTCACGTCCTCCCCAGAACACATAGTTCTCACCATTGAGCTCAATAGTGGTATCGAGCGCCATTTTTATCTGTGCTCCGGCCCTGGCGACTACCTTGAAATTGGGATTTGTTGCTGCACCGTTCATGTATCGGGGATGGGAAAAGCAATTGGCCGTACCCCATAGAAGTTTAACACCGGTCTCCTGCATTTTACTTTTTAAATATCCCACTATTTTAACCAGCCTGGATTCTGAATCCTTAAGGGTACCGGCTTCGCGTATGAGATCAAAATCATGGAAACAGAAATAATCAAAGCCCATTTTTTCGATAAATTCGAATGCAGCATCTGCCTTTGCTTTAGCGGCTTCAAGTGGATCTGAGGGAACATCCCAGGGATGCTGAAGTGTTCCGGGGCCAAATGGATCGGCTCCTGTGCCACAAAATGAATGCCAGTAGGCAACAGCAAATCTGAGATGATCGCGCATGCTTTTACCGGCTACGATCTGTTTGGGATTATAGTATTTGAAAGAAAGCGGATTGTCTGAGTTCTTCCCTTCAAATGGGATATTTCCTATCCCTTTATAGTATTCGCTTTGAGTTCTAGATGCCATTTTTAAATGATTTTAAAGTATTGTTGAGTCCTTCTTTCCATTGCCCATAAAATTCGAATAATGAAGAGGACGATGGTTCCGGCCTATAGCTTTTAATAAAATCCTGGTCGCTGAGTTGGGCTTTAAATGTATCGAATTCGCCTTTATGCAAAAGGCAGGCTCTTGCTGCACCAACAGCTCCTGTAGTGTTGTAAACTTCAATATTAGAGCCAAAGAGTGTGGAAACCATCTGAGCAAACAATTCTGATCTAAACAAATTGTCATAGCCCGTTTTGATGGTATGAGGGGTAACGCCATCGCGTCTCATAATATCCATACCATAAGCAAATGAAAAGGCAATACCTTCGAGTGTGGCTCTGCATAGATGGGATTTTGAATGGATATTAAAATTAAGGGTGTCAATTTTGGCCCCGATGTCCTTGTTGTCGAGCATACGCTCCGGACCATTTCCAAACGGATAAATTCGGAGGCCATAGGATCCCGCAGCAACATCGAGAGCAGCAGAATTCATTTCTTCATAATTAGTAAAATCAAGATTATCGAGTAACCAGCGATACAGGATGCCGGTTCCATTGATACATAGAAGTTTTCCGATCCTGGTTTTTTCTTTGCTATGGTTAACATGAGCAAAGTTATTTACCCTTGTGGATTCCTTCACAGACAAAGAATCCGTTACAGCGTATACTACACCCGATGTGCCGCCGGTTGTAGCTACCTCACCGGGATCCAGCACGTTTAATGAGAGGGCGTTGTTAGGTTGATCACCGGCTCTGTAAAGTATGGGTGTGCCCTTTTTAAGTCCGGAGGCCATGGAAGCTTTTTCGGAGACGGTGCCTTGCATTGAAAAGGTGTCTGCAATATCGGGCAGAAGATGTCGATCGATTTCGTAATAATCCAAAAGTGAAGTGGCCAGCTTGTTAGATGAAAAATCCCAAAAAATCCCTTCTGAAAGCCCGGGTATTGTAGTACAAAGGCTACCAGAGAATTTATAGGCAATATAGTCGCCAGGGAGCATTATTTTATAGATCTGGCTATATAGTTGCGGTTCGTTTTCCTTTAGCCATCTGAGTTTGGAAGCGGTAAAATTTCCTGGTGCATTTAATAAATCAGTGCTACATCGATCAGCTCCAAGCTCATTCAGCGCCCTATTTCCTATTTCGACAGCGCGCCCATCACACCATATTATACTTTTGCGCAATAGAACTCCGTCAGACCCAACCACCACCAGACCGTGCATTTGGTAGGCAATTCCAATTCCAGAAATTTTAGCAGGATTGATCCGGGATTTAGATAATAACGCATGGGTCACCGAGCAAATATTTTGCCACCAATGATCGGGATCTTGCTCGGCCCAACCCGGTTTCAGTGAGATCATCTCCATTTCGGTTTCGGGTTTCTGTGCAATTGCCATTACTTTACCGCTTTGGCATTCTACCAAAGCACCCTTTACCGATGAGCTGCCTACATCATACCCGATATAATACATCTTTTCCTTTGGTTAAAATGTATAAGTAAGTTATTCTATTTGGTAGGATAAGACAAATAAAAAACCCCGGCCAAAAGGCCGGGGTTCAATCTATTATTTAAACTCCTATTAGTTACAAGGTTCAGCTCCGGGATACCCGCAGTTCTGGACCAGATTAGGATTCGCAAGTAATTGCTGTGCCGGGATTGGGAAAAGCAGGCGTGCCTGGTTTCCAACTTCACTACTAGGCTTAAATTCCCATGCGCGCAGGTACTGACCGAAACGCTTAAGGTCGTTCCTTCTCCAGGTTTCCCCGAAGAGTTCTCTACCTCTTTCGTCAAGTAAGCCCTGTCCGTCAATTGAACCAAGTGGTGTAGCACCTCTAAGGTTACGCAGAGTGTTAACCATAGTCAAAGGATCCCCACCATTTCTCCACATGGCTTCAGCTTTCATCAAATAAGCATCGGCATATCGGAATACAGGCTGATGACCGGTAAATCCACCGAAGCGCATACCGTACTTCATTAAACGAATACCTGTGATCTCGTTGTTGTTGATAAGACTAGGCGTACCGCTTCCATCGACAAATCCTCTGGTGAAAGCAAGTGGCGCACCAGCTCTATCTTGCAGAGCTGTTCCGTCAAGGTCGTATTGCTGACCGATAAGGAATCCAAATCCAACATTGGAACCGTCTTCAAAACCACCATTATCGGTAGTGCCATCTCTTCCGGTAAATGGAAGTCCAGCATTTGGAACTCCACCTCTTCGAGGCTCCTGAAGATCAAGTGGGGTAAGATCGAGATCTACCCTGTTATTATTGGCATCTCCTTCAAAAAGATCGTAGAATTCAGCTAACGTACTAAAGCCGTTCCAACCACCTCCACCGATAGTAGTGGAGTTATAGTGAAGGCCGTTAAACATCCTGTTTCCTACAGAAGATCCTAAGGACCAAATGGTTTCGCTATCAGGAGTATTCTTGAAGATATCATAGTATGGCATGCTTTCCAGTGCATATCCCTGACCAGCAATTTCATCAACTAAAGTAATGACCTGGGTCATATCTCCTGATTCAAAAGCACCGCTTCCATCATAGATACCCTTGTTCAAAAGCACTTTAGCCTTTAAATATTTGGCAGCTTCCTTGCTTGGTCTGTCGGATTCACCTGCACCAATTCCTGGTGAGGCACCTGCTGGTAAGCTGGAAAGGTTAGAGATCGCCTGATCTAAATCTGCGATAATAAAATTAACCGCATCCGTTCCTGTCAACACGGCTGGAAGCTCTGAAGATGGAAGAGTTACATCTCTGAAAGGCACTTGTCCGAACCAGTCGAGTACAAGGTACATCGCATAGGCTCTTAAAAAGCTCGCTTCACCAATATTAGTTGCTGAAGGGCTACTACGTGAATCGAGTACCTGAGAGGCCAATAACTGGCTACCATTCCACTCGTTAAAAGGATCGATAATATCTGAAGCTTCTTCATTCCATTCGTGGTTATGAAGGTTTCTCCACCTACCGTTATCACCCCAGTCGGTTCCCCTTGTAGGGATAAGGAATTCATCGGTGGTTACTTCATCCAGGGCATATTTATTAGCCTGGTTTTCATAATGTCCTCTCATCCGGTTGATGATTTCATCGACCGTAGAAGATGGATCTGCTAATCCCTGGAAACCTTCACTAATAATAGAATCGGTTTCCTTGATATCCAAATTCGTACAGGAAGAAATTCCAAAGACGAGCAGGAAGGTATAGAATATGGTTTTCATAAAGTTTCTTTTCATGATCTACAATTTTTTCAATTAAAATGATGCGTTAAGACCTACTACAATTGTTCGTGGGTTTGGGTATCCGGCAAAGTCGATTCCCCTTGAAGGAACACCAGACCCAAGATCACCAGTATTTATTGTTACTTCAGGATCCAAACCGCTGTAATCTGTGATCAGGAATAAATTCTGACCGGTAACAGATAATCTCAGGGTTTTAACAGTGCCTTCTCCACTTAGAGGCACAGTATATCCAATGGTTGCGTTTTGCATCCTAACAAAATCTCCTTTTTCCAAAAATCTTGTAGAAACATCCGCTGATGCACCTGGGGCTTCACCGCTGGTCAATACATCGCTGGTAACATTCCTTGCGTTGGTAATAGAACCAGAAGTAAAGAATGCATTTGCGGTATTGTTATATACTGAGAATCCAAACTGACCCGAGAAATAGGCAGAAAAATCCCAGTCGTTAACCGTAGCGTTCAAGGACAAACCTGTAGTAATTTCAGGTAATGCACTTTCGCCAACGAATGTTTGGTCTCCAATAGGATCTCCAACACCGTTTCCGTCAACATCGGTGTATACAGGGAATCCGTCGGAATCGAACCCTTCGAATAGCGCCATATAGTACGAGAACAAAGGCTGACCAGCTTCGAATCTCTGGGCAAAGGCACCAGATAATCCCTGACCGTTAATCTCACCGGTATTGATGGCACTTCTGAAGTCCTTGACCTCATTCTTGTTATAGGCAAAGTTAAAGGAGGCGCCGAAGGTAGCATTATCCTTCTGTACAAAGTCATAGTTAAGTGTTAGTTCAACACCCGAGTTAAGGATCTTGGCATCCTGGTTACCGAACTGGAATGGGTCGATTGCAGGCTGAGCCGGAGGAGTCTGTAAAAGAACATCCGAGGTCTCTCTTCGATAGAAATCAAGACTAGCAGTAAATCTGTCAAGATTCAAACCGAAGTCAAAACCAAGGTTAAAGTCTAGTGTTTCTTCCCACTTAAGGTCAGGAACATCCGTTGCAACGATGGCCAAACCATTTTGATTCACTTCGAGTGCATCGGTAATACCAAGTTCGCTAAATCGCTGACGCGCCACGAAGTTACCGTAACCTAAACCATCCTGGTTACCAGTGATACCTGCACTAAGACGTAATTTCAAAGTAGAAACATTATCTCCTATAAAGTCCTCTTCGTTGATCTTCCACGCCACGGCTCCGGAAGGGAAGACTCCGTACTGGTTGTCAGGACCAAACCTTGAAGAACCATCCGCACGAACGGTACCTGTAAACAACCATTTGTTTTTCAGGGAAAAATTGGCCCTTGCAAAAAATGACTGTAATTCATCCTTATTGTCGAATGCATCAACCGTAAGGGCTTCAACAAGCTTGTTAAAACCAAAAGCATTCTGCTCACCTGCTACAACAGAAGGAAACAATCTGTTAACTGAAAGCTGAGTGCTATTTCTACCATAAAAATATTGCTGATAACCACCTTGTATGGTTGCAGCCGCGTTATCCACTACATTGCGAATGTCGCGTTGCATCTTGCGAAGGTCAGTCGTCGAAAAACCACGGGCAGCAGAATTATATCCGCTTGACCTGAAATCCTGGAAGGAATAACCCACCAGAACATCCAGATTGTTATCATTATTAAAGTTTTTATTCCAATTAACGGTAATTTCCATTAATTTACTTTCCCTGTTCAAAACATTGTAGTTACCCAAACCAAAACCTGAAACACCGGTAAAGGATAAGATACTACTGGAGATAACCGAAGTATTTGCTCCTTCAGACTTGTCATAACCAAGATTTGCCTTGGCACTCCACTCATCGTTGAATTTGTAATTAGCAGAACCGTTTAAGAGAATCCGATCTGTAATAGTCTCAAACCTTGTATTGGCCAGATAGTTGGCTGGCTTGATCAATGTTCCACCATCATTAAAATTAGGATTGCTTGGCCAGGTTGGGTTAGCTGAGTAAGAAGCACCCAAAAGGTCGCCACGGAAACCAGAACCACCACTTATAGGGGGGGTTTCATCGTTTACGCGGGAAAGACTTGCCTGAATATTGGTGGTCAATTTATCATCGAACCATCGGTGAGACCAGTTAACACGTCCGGTAAGCCTTTCGAGACTGGAAGCCTCAACTACACCGAATTGCTTTTGGTAACCAATAGTTGCACGGATGTTACCACCACCATAATTATTAGAGTATGCCAAATTGGTAAGAGGTGAAGCCGTAGAACGGGTTACAAAATCCTGCCAGTTGGTATTTCCTCCGAAATTTACTGCGTTGGCATCACCACCGAATTGTGTAACACCTGCCAGGAATTCATCTCTATTCAAAAGATCAAAGCTGTTCGCCGGAGTGGCGAATGCTATAGAAGTACTGAGCTCCCATTTTCCACCTGTAGCCGCTTTACCACTTTTAGTGGTAATAATCACAACACCATTAGCACCCCGTGAACCATAAATGGCCGTTGCAGAGGCATCTTTCAGAATCGAGATACTCTCGATATCAGATGGGTTAATAAAGGTTAATGGGTTTCCTGTAGCTGTATCCCCGTTACCTGTATCGGAAGATGGGGAGGTATTTTCACCTGATAGTGGAATACCATCGACCACAAAAAGAGGATTGTTGTTCGCACGAACGGAGTTAGAACCCCTGATGTTCAAGCTAATCCCAGCTCCTGGTTGTCCACTTGCCTGCTGGATGTTAACACCTGCAGTCTTACCGGCAATCAATTGCTCGGGAGACGCAATCACACCCGTGTTGAAATCTTCAGCCGATACTGCTGCCACAGCACCTGTCGCATCTTTAACGGTAGTTGTACCATAACCGATGATAACAACTTCGTCTAATGCCTGAGCATCTTCCTGAAGTGTTACATTAATAGTAGTCTGACTGTTTACGGCAACTTCCTGAGTACTGTACCCAATGTAGCTGAATACTAAAGTGCCATCAGCGGCCACGTTACTTAAGATGTAATTACCATCGAAGTCTGTTTGCGTACCAGTGGTCGTTCCTTTTAATACAACGCTAGCCCCGGGCAGAGGACCATTTACATCAGAAACCGTACCTGATACTTCTTGCGCTTCAACCAGCCCAAAGCAAAAAATAGCCCCAACTAGTAAAAAGCTTTTAAGTAGCGTAATCTTCATAAATAGTTAATTTTAAGTTTAGTTAATTTTAAATCCAAAGGTTAAACATATATAAAAAAATCGTTAAAATCTTATAACTCAAAACACGACCGCCTATACGAAATCGGCTTCGTGTCAATAACTTTTAGAAAATAACAGTCTCATAATTCAAGCTCTGATAGATTATGAAAACTGCGGTTTTGGGGTGAAAAATTTGCTAAAATCAAAACAAATATAGTACTTTTTTATTCACAAGAATCCAATTTCATCCTTGATAACAGGGGCCAAGATAATTTTTTGTGTTAAAATGAACAATTATTTACAATTAATTTTTTTAGGTTTAATTTAACTTTTAACAAATCAATCCTCTCTTTTGAAAAAAAAAATAACACTTAAGCATATTGCAAAGGAGCTAGATGTCTCTATTTCTACGGTATCAAAAGCCTTAAAGAACAGCGAGGAAATCGGGAGAGACACCAAGGAGAAAATCCAGGCTATTGCTAAACTATATAATTACAGACCAAACAATATTGCCATAAGTCTGAAAAACAAGCGAACGAAGAATATCGGCGTTATTATACCAGACATAGTACATCATTTCTTTACTACTGTTTTCAGGGGAATAGAGAAATACGCAAATGAAAAGGGTTATAATGTAATTGTATGCGTATCTGACGAATCTTTCGATAAGGAGGTGATCAATATGGAGATGCTGGCCAATGGTAGTATCGATGGTTTTATAATGGCTCTGTCTGCTGAAACACAGATGAAAAACGATTTTAACCATCTTAAAGAAGTAACCGAACAAGGTATTCCTTTGGTGCTATTCGATCGGATAACTGATGATGTAATTTGTGATAAGGTAATTATCAATGACGAGGAAGCTGCCTATAATGCAGTAAAAAAACTTATCGAAAGTGGAAAAAAAAGAATTGCGCTTTTCACAACCGAAAACTATCTGGGAGTAAGCAGTAAAAGAGCCGATGGATACTTCAGGGCGCTAAAGGACCATAAGTTGGAAACAGACGAGAACCTTGTTCTTGAATTGCCGTTTCAATTCGAAAAGGAAGATAAAAGTGAAGCATTTTTTGAAAGGTATAGCTTTGATGCCGTTTTGTGTGTAAATGAAATATTTGCCATCAGGGCAATGAGGACCGCTCAGCGAATGGGAATAAAAATTCCACAGGAGCTGGCCATTATCGGTTTTACCGATGGAATACTTTCCAAATTATCTTCACCCAGCCTCACTGCTGTTGCCCAGCATGGTAACAGAATGGGTGAGATTGCTGCGCAGATGCTGATTGAAAAAGTGGAAAGCGATCAGGAAAGAGAATCTTTCCGAACAGAAATAATTGAGGCTACCATAATTGAAAGAGAATCAACAATACATTAACTTCACGAAATCTTTTTTTATGATTAAAGCTGGATTTATTTTCGATCTGGACGGGGTGATAGTGGATACCGCAGGATATCACTATCTGGCCTGGAAGAAACTCGCAGATGAATTGGGGATACCATTTTCGGAAGAGGACAACGAAAGATTTAAGGGGGTAAGTCGTATTAGATGCCTGGAGATCCTGCTGGAGTTGGGTAATATTGAGGTCTCCAAAGAACAGTTCGACCTTTGGTTGCAGGAAAAGAATGAGGACTACCTTTCCTATATTGCTAAGATGGATGAAACAGAGATACTGCCCGATGTGGTAAAAGTTCTCGACTACCTAAAGGATCGCAAGATTTCTATGGCGCTGGGATCGGCCAGTAAAAATGCCCGTTCGATTTTGGAAAAGGTAAAGCTAATTCCTTACTTTAACACCATGGTTGATGGCAATGCCGTTAGCAAGGCAAAGCCAGATCCTGAAGTATTTATTAAGGCAGCTGAATCCCTTAGTATTGCAGCAAAGCATTGCGTTGTATTTGAAGATGCGCAGGCAGGAATAGAAGCGGCGAATGTTGCAGGCATGAAAAGCGTTGGAATAGGAAATAGCGATGTGCTATCAAAGGCCGATTATAATTTTAAAGACTTTACCGAGATCGATTTTGATTTTCTGGATGATCTGCTGAGTGAACTCGATGGGAAATCATAAAATTTTAAATAACACTATAATAAGGTATAAATGAATCAGGATTACATATTGCCACATGATTGGTCGATAATCGAGGAAGGGTTTCAGAAAGAAAATGTTAAATCTTCGGAGAGCCTTTTTAGCATAGGTAACGGAGCCATGGGCCAGCGGGCAAATTTTGAAGAGCAATATTCAGGACATACTTTTCAGGGAAGCTATATCGCAGGTGTATACTATCCAGACAAAACACGAGTGGGTTGGTGGAAGAACGGGTACCCGGAGTATTTCGCCAAAGTTCTCAATGCGCCCAGCTGGATCGGAATAAATGTATCGGTAAATGGTGAGGCACTCGATTTGAATAACTGTACCTCCGTAAAAAATTTCCGAAGGGAACTCAATATGAGGGAAGGCTGGTACCAGAGAAAGTTTGAAGCTACCATGACCAATGGGGCAGAGGTAATGGTAAAAGCTACAAGGTTCCTCAGCCTTGATCTCGATGAACTCGGTGTGATCAAATACGAGCTTACCGTGGTGAACAAAGAAGCCGTGGTACAATTTGTGCCTTACCTCGACAGCGGTATTAAAAATGAAGATAGTAATTGGGACGATAAATTCTGGAATACTACAAAGGTGATCTCCGACGGACATCAATGTTTTATCGAAGCACATACCATGAAGACCCATTTCGATACCTGTACCTTCATGGAAGCCCGGTTACTCTCGGGAAATAATTCCGATCCCATCGAAGAAATTAAAGAGGAGCTCTTGGTAGGCCATAGCTATCAACAACAGTTAGAAAAAGGTGCGACGGCAACATTGCTGAAGTTTGGAGGCTATACAGTATCGAGAGATCATAAAAGCGATGAATTGGTAAAAGCGGCAAAAGATGTGCTTAAAAAAGCAAATGATCTGGGATTTGACCGCTTGATAGAAATGCAAAAAACAGCCTGGGCCGGTATTTGGGATATGAGTGATATCACCATTGAGGGCGATGTTAAAGCTCAACAGGGTATCCGGTTTAATATTTTTCATCTGAACCAAACCTATCTGGGAACAGATTCGCAACTCAATATTGGCCCGAAAGGATTTACCGGTGAAAAGTATGGAGGAAGTACATATTGGGACACGGAAGCGTACTGCATTCCCTTTTATATGGCGACCAAAGACCATAAGGTGGCCAGGAACCTTCTCCAGTATAGATACAACCATCTACAAAAGGCCATTGAGAACGCCCAGAAATTGGGGTTTTCAGGAGGTGCAGCGCTGTACCCAATGGTTACGATGAACGGAGAGGAATGTCATAATGAGTGGGAGATCACTTTTGAAGAGATCCACCGTAATGGTGCTATAGCATTCGCCATATATAACTACTTCAGGTTTACCGGAGACTATTCCTATATCCCGGAAATGGGACTTGAAGTATTGATTGGGATCTCGAGGTTCTGGAATCAAAGGGCATCGTATTCCACGGATAAGAATAAGTATGTTATTTTGGGGGTAACCGGGCCGAATGAGTACGAAAACAATGTTAATAACAACTGGTACACCAACTACCTGGCCCGATGGTGTATCCGTTATACTTTGGAACAACTCCAAAAGGTAAAAGAAGGATACCCACAAGATTACGAGCGGATCATTGGGCAGACAAAAATATCAGTAACGGAGACCGACGCCTGGCTCGAAGTGGCAGATAATATGTATTTCCCATTCTCAGAGAAGCATAATATATTTCTTCAGCAAGATAGTTTTCTAGATAAGGAACTCATCACCGTGGCAGAATTAGATAAGTCGCAAAGACCGATCAATCAGAAATGGAGCTGGGATCGGATACTGAGATCACCATATATAAAACAGGCCGATACACTGCAGGGGTTCTATCTTTTCGAAGATCAATTCGAGCTGGATGAAATTGTACGCCATTTCGATTTTTATGAACCGTTTACCGTTCATGAGTCATCCCTTTCTCCCTGCGTACATTCTATACTTGCGGCAAAACTCGATAGAACGGCCAAGGCCTATGAATTATATCTGAGAACTTCAAGACTCGACCTAGATGATTATAACAAAGAGGTTGAAGAGGGGTTGCATATCACTTCAATGGCAGGTACCTGGATGAGTATAGTAGAAGGATTTGGAGGTATGAGAGTGGTGGAAGATAAGCTCTCCTTTACACCCAGAATTCCCGATCAATGGGAAGCGTATTCCTTTAAGGTGAATTTTAGAAACCGTATCCTTAAAGTAAAAGTAACCAGTGAGAAAACGAGTTTCGAGCTGGAAGGCAAGGATGAAATGTCGATCCGTATTTATGGAAAAAGACTGGTTTTAACCCCATCTGCGGAGGTAAGCGAAGCCAATTCCTTTGCGGTCTAAGACATATCCGTTTCGGATGAGAATAATTGTAGAAGAGCGAAATACCTTTCTAACATTAGGCGATGCGAATAATGATCAGGATAATTTGGTTTCTTGTACTACTCCTTAACATGAATGAAGCTTCATCTCAATTAGATAGAATTGAACCGCCGTTTTGGTGGTCGGGAATGCAGCGACCCACTCTTGAGATCCTTTTTTATGGAAATGATATTGCTGCCTACCAGCCCAGTTCGGAGGATATCAAAATAAAAAAAGTAGATCGCACCACAAATCCCAATTACTTGTTTGTCACAGTTGAGACTGCTCAACAACCAACAACTTCATCGGTTTTTACCTTCAGTAAAGAAAATGCTCCTGATATTACTGTTACTTATGAGTTCCGTGAAAGAAGGGAAGGCTCTGCAGCAAGGAAGGGATTCGATGCTTCAGATTTGATCTATTTGATTATGCCCGACCGTTTTGCCAACGGGGATCCTTCCGGGGATTCTCATCCTGAAATGCAGGAAAATGCAGACCGGTCTCAGCAGGGGGGAAGGCATGGTGGCGACCTCAGAGGAATAATTGATCATCTGGACTATATCGAGAACCTTGGTGCTACGGCGATTTGGAGTACACCTATGTGTGAAGACAACGATTCTCAGGGTTCATATCACGGATATGCACAAAGCGATGTATATCGTATAGATCCCAGAATCGGGACTAATGAAGAGTACTTGGAGCTCTCTAATGGCTTGCATCAACGCGGCATGAAACTTATCATGGATTATGTGACCAACCATTGGGGACTGGAACATTGGATGATAAAAGACATGCCCGATGAAGACTGGGTACACAATTTTTCAGAATATCGTCAAACCAATCACCGAATGACTACTCAGTTAGATCCCTATGCATCTGAAAGGGATCTGAAAGACTGTATCGAGGGATGGTTTGTGCCATCTATGCCCGATCTGAATCAAACCCACCCAAAGATGCTAACCTATCTGATACAGAACGCACTCTGGTGGATCGAATACGCCAATCTCGATGGTCTGCGTGTGGATACCTATTCATATAACAACAGGGAAACTATTTCACAATGGACAAAGGCGATAATGGATGAATACTCATCTTTTAATATTGTAGGTGAGATTTGGATGCACCATCAGGCTCAGATAGCATTCTGGCAGAAAAACAGTAAAATCGGGGCGCTTCAGAACTACAATTCCTACCTGCCCTCGATCATGGATTTTACTTTGCACGATGCGATCATAGAAGTATTTGATGAGCAGGAACCTCAGTGGAATTCGGGAATGGTTCAGGTCTATGAAAATTTCGTTAACGATTTCCTCTACCCAGACACCCATAATATTATGGTGTTTGCCGAAAATCACGATACACGGAGGATAAACGAAATCTATCCGGATATCGCCGATTATAAAATCATCATGTCGCTTATAGCAACCATAAGAGGTATACCTCAGGTATATTATGGTAGTGAGATTGGAATGAGAGGCCGGAAATCTCAGGGAGATGGAGATATCAGAAGGGATTTCCCGGGAGGCTGGCCAGAGGATGAGTTAAATGCTTTTGAAATCTCGGGCAGAGATGAGATTCAAAATCAATATTATGATTTCAGTGCCAGACTTTTTAACTGGCGCAAAAAATCTGAGGTGATCCATAGGGGTGAAATGACGCATTATACCCCAGAGGAAAATGTATATGTCTATTTTAGGTCCCTTGCCGATCAGACTGTCATGGTAGTACTAAATCCGAATAAAGATTCCCGCGAACTGGACCCGGAGCGATTTCATGAAAGTATTGAAAAGTATACCAAAGGTCTTGATTTGATTAGTGAAGAGGTTATCGATCTGAATGAGAAGTTTCTGATTGAAGGCAAAACCGCATATATTTTGGAATTGAAATGATAAACACTGGAGCAATTCACATATTGAGAACTATTAATCGATTATGGTCTGTTGGCTTATGTATTTTGTTAATTAATATGTCGGCCTGCGGGGAAAATGAAAAAGAAGTTAAATCTATGAACCTGAAGCGCGATCCTAAAAAGAAAGAAGTAATCTACCAGGTGTTCACGAGACTATTTGGTAATACTAATACCAACAACAAACCCTGGGGCACAGCTGAGGAAAACGGGGTGGGAAAATTTTCTGATTTTACCGAAAAAGCATTAGAAGAACTCAGGGACCTCGGTATAACCTATATCTGGTATACTGGTATTCCACATCATGCATTGATAACCGATTATTCCAACTACGGAATTTCCAACGACGACCCCGACGTGGTCAAGGGGAGGGCAGGTTCGCCTTATGCCGTGAAGGATTATTATAATGTAAACCCGGATCTGGCCGATGATCCTTCCCGTCGATTAGAAGAGTTCAAAGCCTTGCTGGACCGCAGTCAAAAAGCCGGACTGAAAGTGCTTATCGATATTGTTCCGAATCATGTAGCTCGTAATTATGATGGAATTTCGACTCCTGAGGGCTTTGAGGCTTTTGGCGTTTCCGATGATACTTCGGTTGTGTACAAGCGGGATAATAATTTTTATTACATACCGGGGGAAGCTTTCGAAGTACCTGATAGCCATAATGGGTACCAACCTCTCGGTGGAGAAGATCACCCTCTTTCCGATGGGAGGTTCGAGGAAGTGCCTGCCAAATGGACTGGCAATGGCTCGCGTGCTGCAAAACCGGGGTTCAATGACTGGTACGAAACTGTTAAAATCAACTATGGTATAACGCCGGATGGCGTAGCCGAATTTGATCTTTTACCCGACGACTATGCCGACAAAGACCACGCGCTGCATTATGAGTTTTGGGGAGATAAAGATGTGCCGGATTCCTGGAAAAAATTTAGAGACATCGCAATTTATTGGCTCGATATCGGGGTAGACGGTTTCAGGTTCGATATGGCCGAAATGGTGCCTGTTGAGTTTTGGAGTTATCTGAACTCAAATATTAAACACAATAATCCGGATGCCATGTTGGTCGCAGAGGTATATAATCCTGAACTTTATCGCGAATATATTCACAAAGGGAAGATGGATTATCTCTACGATAAGGTAGAGTTGTACGATAGTATTAAACACATAATTCAGGGTCATGGATGGACCGATCATATTCCTGTGGTGCAGAAGGGATTGGCCGATATTGAACACCACATGCTTCACTTTTTGGAAAACCACGATGAACAACGTATTGCCAGTCCAGATTTTGCCGGAAACGCCAAAAAGGCAAAACCGGCAATGGTAGTTTCAGCTACGATCAGCACCTCTCCGACCATGATATATTTCGGACAGGAAGTGGGAGAACCCGGGGTGGAGGATGCCGGCTTTGGTGCCCCTACCCGCACTTCAATCTTTGACTATATAGGAGTGCCCCATCATCAGCGCTGGGTAAACGATAAAAAATTTGATGGAGGTCAACTTAGTGCAGAGGAGAAACAACTTAGGGATTTTTATAAACGGCTACTAAATTTTACAATCTCCAGTGATGCCCTGATGGGCAGATATGAAGAGATCCATTTCTACAACAAAGAAAACACCGATGGATACGACCATCGGGTACTTTCATTCGTAAGGTGGTCAGGGGATGAAAAACTTCTTATCATTACCAATTTTGATAACGAGAGATCCTATGATCTAAATCTTAAGATCCCTCCAGCGATAATTTCTGAATGGGGATTACACCAAGACCATTATGAAATGGAAGATGTCCTTTATGGTAGTGTTATAAATATGGAGGTTCAGGAAGATCGGGGCAGCCTGCAGATCTCGCTGTCTCCTTTGGAGTCGTATATATACAGATTAAAATAAAAAACGGGCCTTCTTTGTTCCAAAAGACCCGTTTTCGGTGATTGATTATGTGGGTTAGTTCGATGCTGCCCTTGGAGCCATAGCCTTATATGCTATACCGATAACTGCACCTATCAGTGCGAAAAATATCAGGTTAACCACGGCATCAGTCAGATGTCCTGTAAGGTCCATCATAGAAGATGTGGCATACCACAAAAGACTATAGGAAATACCTGCAAAAATACCGATCCAAATGCCAAAATTAAATCCGGATCCAGCTCCGAAATTTCCGCCAGCCCACTTGCCGTAGATGGTACTTAAGGCAAATGATCCAATGATATGACTTATGACCAGCATCCCAAAATCGGGCTCCTCCTTCATGATATTGGTAATAGTATGTCCTTCATAATAATCAACAAGGGCTATACCCCAGATTATGTATCCCAGAATAAACATGGTTAGCGCTCCGGCAAGTGTTGCGAGTAAATTTTGTTTAGTAAACATAGTTCGAATGTTAATAGGTTGATAATATCGCAAAGATATTAAATAATAATTATCAAATAGTTAATAAACACCTCATAAAATGATTATTGTATAATTACTTCGATTATAAATTAAATCGGATCTTCTCTTCAGTCGCTATATTATTTGAACTGAAATCGTATTTTTACCATCATTTCCAAAACTCCTTATACTTTTAGAATTTATGAGAAAATTGAGTAGTCTACTAACTTTTTTGTTAATTGGCGGCATTGCACTGAATTGTTCAAACAATATGAAAGAACCACTGGTTATTGGACACCGGGGAGCGATGGGGCATGAAACAGAGAATACGCTGGCCTCTGTTCAAAAAGCCCTTGACCTTGGAGTAGATATGATCGAGATCGATGTATTCAATATAAGAAGTGGTGAGACCGTGGTATTTCATGATGAAAGATTAGAGCGTTTGTCTAATGGTGGCGGCAGAATTGAGGAGTATAATATTGTAGCTGTCAAAAACCTGACGCTCCGCGGAAATCACAGAATTCCACAGCTTCAGGACGTATTGAAACTTGTCGACAAAAAGGTGAACCTCAATATTGAATTGAAAGGCGCCGATACCGCAGACCGGGTAAACTTTATAATTGGAAGGTATATTGAAAACCAGGGTTGGGCTTTAGATCAGTTCCTTATTTCAAGTTTTAATTGGGAGACACTACGCGAAATGAGGAACATGAACCAAAATATTGCCATTGCCGTGCTCACGGAAGGCGATCCGATGAATGCAATTCCTATTGCTCAGGAGCTTAATGCAGTGGCGATCAACCCTGATTATAAAACATTAAATCAGGCCAATATAGATGCTATTCATGCAGCTGGGTTAAAGGTATATACCTGGACTGTCAATGATCCTGATGAGATTGAGAAATTGAAGAAAATGGGGGTCGACGGTATCTTTTCCGATTATCCCGAGAGGATATAAAAATGTACGATGTAATTATTGTCGGTGGCGGGGCGGCCGGTTTTTATGCAGCCCTGCATATTGCCGAAGGAGCACCACATCTAAAGATAGCTATTTTAGAGAAAGGAAGGAAAGTGCTGTCTAAGGTGAAAATTTCTGGAGGCGGCCGATGTAACGTCACCAACGCTGCAATTGAACCTCAGTTGCTTGTACAGCATTACCCTCGTGGTACTAAAGAATTATTGGGCCCTTTTTATATTCATGGCAGCAGGGATACGATTTCATATTTTGAAGGTCATGGTATTGGTCTGAAGACAGAAAAGGATGGAAGAATCTTTCCCATTACGAATGATTCTATGACTATAATCAATTTTTTCCTGAATAAAACACTGGAGCACGGGACTGAAGTTTTAAGAAATACACCGGTTCTGGATATCATCCCACCCCAGCAGTCGGAAAGCAACTCGGAACAACCATGGCAAGTAGTGAGCAAGCATCGAACATTTACAGCAAAATTCGTTATGATTACCACGGGGGGGAATTCAAAGATATGGTCAATGCTAGGTCAAAAAGGGTATCAAATAATTCAGCCGGTTCCTTCCCTCTTCAGTTTCAACATAAAGGATGACCGAATTGCAGGACTTCAGGGAATTAGCCTAAATACCAGAGTTAAGGTACTGAGGCCAAATCATGGAAACCGCGAAATGTCTATCGGGCTGAAGACCTGGTCTAAAGCGAGAGGATCTTTAACTGCTGAAGGCCCTCTTCTGATAACCCATTGGGGATTAAGTGGTCCGGCAATATTAAAATTGTCTGCATGGGGAGCTCGTGAACTATTCGGCTGTGGGTATCGTTTTCGCATCCAGGTAAACTGGATCCCGGACTATCATTCCAACAGTATAGTTCAGGTATTAAAAGAAATTAAATCTGTAGATAGCTCTAAAACAGTTTTAAGAACACAGGCTTTCGATATCCCCAAAAAACTTTGGGGTAAACTGGTAAAGGCCTCGGGGGTAAATCCAAGCCTTACCTGGGCCGAAATGAGCAACCAGAAAATTGAAAACCTGGCTACAATGCTAAGCGCTTCTGAATTTGATGTAAACGGTAAAAGTACCAATAAGGAAGAATTTGTAACTGCAGGAGGGATAGAACTGAAACAAATCGATTTCAAGACCTTTGCAAGCAGGGTCCACCCCAATCTTTATTTTGCGGGAGAGGTACTCAATATAGACGGAATCACAGGAGGTTTTAATTTTCAATCGGCCTGGACCGGGTCCTATATTGCGTCAATGGCCATAGTTTCAAACGTGCAATAAATGGCTGGCAAGAGCCGCTAGAATCCCGCCAAGAACAGGTCCTATAACAGGAATCCAGCTATATGTCCAGTTACTGCCGCCTTTCCCTTTGATCGGAAGCAGGGCGTGCATTATCCTGGGGCCAAGATCACGAGCCGGATTTATAGAATAACCGGTTGTTCCTCCCAAAGACATACCTATTGACCAGACCACCAAAGCTACCGGAAGAGCACCCAATGATCCCAGTCCGATAACGGAATCGGTTTCGAGGATCGTGGCATCGGTGAAAAACAATACGGCAAAAACCAAAACAAAGGTTCCTGTTATTTCGGCTAACAAATTCAAAGGCATGTTGGGGATGGCCGGCGCTGTACTGAAAACAGCAAGTTTTAAACCCTGGTCCTCGGTTCGGTCGAAATGGTCTCTGTAATTGAGCCAGATCAGAAATGCGGCCAACATTGCCCCGATAAATTGCGCGAGCACATATGTAGCTACGCTGCTCCAGGGGAATAATCCGGCAGCCGCTAGTCCGATGGTCACCGCAGGATTGATATGGGCACCACTATGAGGGGATGCAATAGCCACAGCCACATAGACAGCCATTGCCCAGCCAGTGGTGATCAATACCCAGCTACCGCTGCTATTGCCCTTGGTATCTTTTAAAACCACATTGGCATTTACCCCGCATCCAAGAAGCATTAAGATAAATGTTCCTACAATTTCTGCTGCAAATGGTGTCATATCTCCCTGCTATTTAGTTTGTCCAATATTGAAGCGCCTCTACAGCTTTATACCATCCTTTTACAGATTCTTCTATGGGGGCCCTATCCGTTGTTGGTATAAATCGAACATCTGTTTGCCATATCTCCTGTATTTCGTCCATGTCCTGCCAATAACCAACTGCAAGTCCTGCTAGGAATGCGGCGCCCATTACGGTGGTCTCGATAATTTTTGGCCTGATGGTCACCGTATTGAGAACATCGGCCTGGATTTGCATCAACAAGTTATTAACGGTAGCCCCTCCATCCACACGCAGTTCTTTAATGGCAATCCCCGAATCTGCTTCCATTGCTTTGAGGATATCCATAGTTTGATAAGCGATAGATTCAAGTGCAGCCCTGGCAATATGAGCATCGGTACTTCCACGGGTAAGCCCAAAAATTGAACCCTTGGCATGTTGGTTCCAGTGTGGAGCACCTAATCCGGCAAATGCCGGAACAAAGAACACCCCGTCCGAGCTCTCTACCGAGCCAGCAAGTTGCTCAACTTCCGAAGAATTTTTTATGATTTTCAGACTGTCTCGTAGCCACTGTACAACTGCGCCGGCAATAAAAATACTGCCCTCCAGCATATACTGGGTTCGGCCATTTATTTGCCAGGCAACAGAGGTAAGCAGGTTATGCTCGGAGACGATGGGTTTGTCTCCAATATTCATCAGCATAAAACATCCGGTACCATAAGTGTTTTTTACCATTCCCTGTTGGGTACACATCTGTCCGAATAATGCTGCCTGCTGGTCCCCGGCAATACCGGCTATGGGTATCCGACTGGCAAAGAGGCCATCGGCTGTATGCCCATATACTTCGCTCGATTGCTTTACTTCGGGCAATATGGTGCGCGGAATTTCGAATAGCTCCAGCAGCTCATCGTCCCAACTCAATGTATTGATATTGAAGAACAGGGTACGGCAGGCATTGGTCACGTCGGTGATATGAAGTTCACCTTTGCTTAGATTCCAGATAAGCCAGGTATCGATAGTTCCCATAAGCAGATCACCTGTTTCTGCTTTTGCCCTGGCACCCTCCACATTGTCGAGTATCCACTTCACCTTAGTCCCTGAGAAATAGGCGTCTATAACCAGGCCTGTTTTTTCCCTGATCATCGGAGCTTTACCGTCTTTTTTCAGTTGGTCGCAATAATCCGCTGTCCTTTTATCCTGCCATACAATAGCATTGTAGATGGGTTTGCCTGTATTTTTATCCCACAAGACTACGGTTTCGCGCTGATTGGTAATCCCAATAGAAGCAATTTGATTAGCCACTAACCCTGCTTTTGTCACAGTTTCGGCCGCCATACCAACCTGTGTTGACCAGATTTCCATCGGGTCGTGCTCTACCCATCCCGGTTGAGGGAAATACTGGGTGAATTCTTTTTGGGCGTTAGATACAATTGAGCCTTTACGATCAAATACCAGTGCACGACAGCTAGTTGTTCCCTGATCGAGGGCGATAATGTATTGATCCATATGTGATGCTTTGTGAATTGATTGTTTTGGTGAGCAGAGATAAATGTAAATGAATTATTCCAAAAATGCATAATGCCTGTTTAAATAGTGCCAGATTAACTTATATTGATAAATCAATTGGTATCATGCCTGTTTATATCGCACTCTTAAGAGGGATCAATGTTGGGGGTCATAGAAAAATTATTATGGCCGACCTGAGAATCCATTTTGAAAATTGGGGATTCAAAGATGTTCAGACCTATATACAAAGTGGGAATATTGTTTTTAGTTCAGAAGTGACAAAAGTTGAACAATTGGCGGATCGAATTAAAAGCGGGATCCTGGATGTATATGGGTTCGAGATTGCGGTATGGGTTGCCGATCGAAGAGATTTTAATCGGATTGCCTTAAAGAACCCATATGGAGATATGGATGAGGCAGATCGCAAAGTATATTTTGTTTTTTTAACTCATAGGGCAAGTGCCGATCGAATCACCAGGTTAAAATCCATCGAATTCGATAATGAAGAGTTCACTATTTCCAACGAATGTATTTACCTTCATTGTAGAAACGGTTACGGGAAAGCCAGGTGCAACAATGTCTTCATTGAAACGGCTTTGAAAGTCAATACTACGGCAAGGAATTTCAGGACCGTAAACAAGCTAATAGAACTTGTTGGGTGATGGTAGATTGATCAGTTCAGTTCCCAGATCTTATAATTAAGAAATGTCGCAAAACAAACCCAGATAAAGTAGGGAACAAGCAGATAGGCCGCAGTTTTGCTCACCACCCGGAAAGACTTCATATTCAATAATATCAACGCAAGAAGGATCAGAATTACCAATAATGCCCAAAAAGGCCTATTAAAACCAAAGAAGACCACACTCCATAATGCATTGAAGATCAATTGAAAGCTGAAATGATAAAGTGCCGTTTTAACCCAAATGTGATGTATTCCTTTAGACCATACAAGGCCGGCTGCAACTCCCATTAAGATGTAAAGAACGGTCCAAACAGGACCGAAAACCCAGTTTGGCGGGTTTAAGGAAGGCTTATTAAGACCTACATACCAACCGTCAACAGAACTCTGGGTTGCGAATCCGGAGAGAAATCCAACCAGCAGGCAGATAATAACAGAAATAACGATATATGTTAATCTTTTCTTCAATAGGGGAGGGTGAATCTATTTGTCAAGCGAATGAAAACTAAATTTACAATTTATTTTAATTCGAATGATAGCGTTGGGGTGGAAGAATTATCTTTGCCCAAATTGGCATCTGAATGGAGGAAAAAGATTTTATACTTCCGGATTACGACTTTTCTCGAAAAAGTGGAAAAGTAAGCTGGAAAGCACCTAGCAACATTGCAATTGTAAAATATTGGGGTAAAAAGGGCAATCAGATACCTGCCAATCCGTCATTGAGTTTTACCCTCGATACAAGCGCCACAACCACAAGCGTTGAATTTGAACTCCAGGAAGAGAAAAGAGATCGGTTTTCTTACGATTTATTTTTTGATGGCAAGCCCAACCAAGATTTCAGGCCCAAGATCGATGATTTCTTTGCGCGCATTGAAGAATACTTACCGTTCTTGAAGTCTTTTCATTTAAAGATCGATACGGCGAACTCTTTTCCGCACAGTAGTGGCATCGCTTCCTCTGCCAGTGGTTTTGCGGCCCTGAGCCTCTGCCTTACCGAAATGGAATCGCAACTTTGCAACAGTACATCCCAGGATTTTTTCTTAAGTAAAGCCTCATTTCTGGCCCGATTAGGATCTGGTAGTGCGGCAAGAAGTATACAGGGTCCTTTGATGCATTGGGGATATCACTCCGGTACGAAAGCAAGTAGCGATCTTTATGCTATACCATATCCGAATGAAATTCACCCAGTATTTCTAGACTATCAGGATGTTATTTTATTGGTAGATCGCAGCGCTAAAGCAGTAAGCAGCACTCAAGGGCATGACCTGATGAAAGGTCATTTGTATGCCGATAGTAGATTCGAGCAGGCACATTCAAATCTGGAAAAACTGAACTCGGTTTTTAAGAAGGGCGACCTCTCTAATTTCATAACTATTATGGAGAGTGAGGCCCTGAGTCTGCATGCGATGATGATGACCAGTATTCCATACTACCTGTTGATGAAACCAAATACAGTGGCGATAATAGAGAAAGTCTGGGAGTACCGATCTGCCACAGGAGTGCCACTGGGATTTACCCTCGATGCTGGTGCTAATGTTCATCTCCTCTTCCCGGGAAATAAGCGTGAAGAGGTTTATAGTTTTATTCAAAGCGATTTGATTCAGTATTGCGACCAGGGGGCTATGTTAAAGGATAGAGTAGGTCTGGGCGGAGTAAGGCTGTCCTGACTAATTCCCGGTTATTGGTTTATTTGACTCATAAATATTACTATAACAGCAATCAATACCCTCGAATTCCCTGTTTGTTATATTTTTGTACTTTTGATTGAGAAAAATATCTTCGATGAAAGGACCCCTCTTCTATTCCAAAATTTTACTCTTTGGCGAATATGGTATAATCAAGGACTCCAAAGGCCTCTCGATCCCATATAATTTTTTTAAGGGAGCTTTAAAGACCGAAAATAGCACATCGGAAGAAGCACGTAAATCCAATGGGAAATTAAAGGAGTATTCTGGATACCTGGAACAGCTGCAACAGAGCGAACCCGGATTGGTTTCTTTCGACCTCGAAAAATTGAACCGCGATATAGGCAAAGGCATGTACTTCGACAGCTCAATTCCACAGGGATATGGTATTGGCAGCAGTGGTGCTTTGGTAGCAGCGATTTACGACAAATACGCAAATAACAGAATTACCGTGCTGGAAAACCTTACACGGGATAAATTGCTGAAATTGAAAAAGATCTTTGGCCGGATGGAATCTTATTTCCATGGAAAATCTTCCGGCCTTGATCCATTGAACAGTTATCTTAGTCTGCCGATTCTCATCAATTCTCAGGACAATATCGAATCTACAAGTATTCCTTCACAGAACAGAGAAGGCAAAGGAGCGGTGTTCCTGCTCGATAGTGGCAGCACCGGAGAGACAGCCCCAATGGTTCAGATCTTTATGGAGAAAATGAAGAATGAGGGGTTCAGAACGGTAATCAGGGATCAGTTTATCAAACATACCGACGCCTGCGTTGAGGATTTTATCAGCGGGAATGTGAAATCGTTGTTCGGTAACCTTAAAGAACTTTCTCATGTGGTACTCGATCATTTTAAACCCATGATACCTAAAGAATTTCATAAGCTCTGGAAATTGGGTATCGAAACCAATGATTATTACTTAAAACTATGTGGTTCAGGTGGTGGAGGCTATATATTGGGCTTCACTCAAGATCTGGAACAAGCCAAAAAGACCTTACAGGGACATCATTTGGAAGTAGTCTACACTTTCTAAATTGTCCACCAATGCTCAGCAGAAAGAACAGACTCCTGCTTCTTAAAGGCCTGAGCCTATTTTCAATTATTCGTGGTTACAATATCCTGGTCATAACCCTGGCCCAGTATCTGGCTTCAATCTATATTCTATCCCCTGATTTGCCTCTGAGAGATGTAATTCTCGATATCAACCTGTTTGTAATCGTCCTCGCTTCTGCACTGGTGATAGCCGCAGGATATATTATCAATAGCTTTTATGATTCGGAGAAAGACCTGATCAATAGACCGAGGAAGAGTATGCTCGACAGACTGGTGAGTCAGCGAACGAAACTCAGCGCGTATTTCGTTCTAAACTTTATTTCAGTATTGCTGGCGAGCTATGTCTCCTTCAGAGCCACCTTGTTTTTTTCAGCATATATATTTGGTATATGGATATATTCCCATAAGCTCAAAAGAATACCACTGGTGGGTAATATTGTTTCAGCTACCCTGGCGATAACACCATTTTTTGCAGTTTTTGTTTATTACAAAAATTTCGAGACGGTAATTTTCGTGCATGCTGTTTATCTTTTTCTTCTGATCCTGGTAAGAGAACTGATCAAAGACATGGAAAATATGGCAGGCGATCTGGCACAGGGCTACATGACGATACCTCTGATATATGGTACAAACGTTTCCAAAACACTTGCCAGTGTCCTGGTGTTACTCACGCTGTTGCCGGCCTTGCTACTTATCTACTCCTTTGATGTTGGTATTATGTATTTATATTTTTTTGGAAGTATTGCATTTTTAATCGGTTTTCTTGTACTCTTATGGAAATCAAATTCTAAGAAAGACTATATCTGGCTGCATAATATTCTCAAATTTATAATTGTGGCGGGTGTTTTTAGTATACTGCTGATCGATGTAGACCTTGTATTAAACAGAATATTATCATGAAAAATCATCTAAGGGTTGCCATGGCTCAATTGGCACCTGTATGGCTAAATAAAAAGAAAACCTTAGACCTGGCACTCAGAAGTATCGAGGAGGCGGCTTTAGAAAAGGCCAATTTGCTGGTATTCGGGGAAGCTTTTTTACCCGGATATCCCTTTTGGCTGGCCTATACAGATGGGGCCGCGTGGAACCAGGCCATAAATAAAGAATTGCATTCCCACTATGCTGCAAACGCTGTCTGCATAGAAGCAGGTGATCTGGCTGCGGTGACAAAATTAGCCCGGCAGTACAAAATGGCAATTTATCTTGGGATTATTGAACGGCCTGCTGACCGCGGGGGTCATAGTCTGTATTGCTCATTGGTCTATATCGATCAAAGCGGGGTGATAAAGTCTGTCCACCGTAAATTACAACCTACATACGATGAGAGACTTACCTGGGCTCCGGGAGATGGACACGGTTTGCAGACCCACCAATTAAAGGATTTTACGCTGGGAGGACTCAATTGCTGGGAGAATTGGATGCCACTGGTGCGTGCTGCACTCTATGGATTGGGCGAAGACCTGCACATTGCGGTTTGGCCCGGTAGCGATCACAACACAAAAGACATTACAAGGTTTATTGCACGCGAATCGCGAAGTTATGTTGTTTCAGTAGGTGCCCTAATGCATAAAAAGAATTTCCCGGCCGAAACACCACACCTTGAACGTATTCTGGACAAAGCTCCTGATATTCTGGCAAATGGGGGAAGTTGCATTGCCGGCCCGGATGGAGAATGGTTAATAAGCCCTGTGATCGATAAAGAAGGAATTTTCTATCAGGACCTCGATTTCAGCCGGATAATGGAAGAACGTCAAAATTTTGATCCCGCTGGTCACTATTCCAGGCCCGATGTAACCCGGTTAATACTCAATCTGGAACGTCAGTCGACACTTGAGATACCTCAATAGTTTAGATTCCATAGGTCTTTCCTACCTTTGCGCAAATTAGTTGAATGAGCAGGGGAAGCAAGTACCATAGAAAAGGGAAACCAAAATCGAAAAAGCGTTTTACAAATACGCCCGATCGATCTCATCAGAAAGCCAGATCTGAAAAAAGCCCTAAACCAGATACCGCTCTTCAAAGTGATCTTATCAGACTTAACAGGTACCTTGCCAATTCCGGTATATGTTCCAGGAGGGAAGCAGACACCTTCATAGCCGCGGGTAGTGTAAGCGTAAACGGGAAGACCGTTACCGAAATGGGTCATAAGGTAAATGCCGGCGATGTGGTCCGTTTCGATGATCGGGTTATTTCCATGGAAAAAAAGGAATATATACTGCTGAACAAGCCCAAGAATTTTATTACAACTACAAGGGATGAAAAGGGAAGACGTACCGTTATGGAACTCATTTCCAATGCCAGCAAATCGAGACTTTTACCGGTGGGTAGATTAGACAGGAATACCACCGGACTCCTATTATTTACCAATGATGGTGACCTGGCGAAAAAACTGACCCACCCAAAGCATGAGGTGCGAAAAATATATCATGTAGAACTCGATAAGAATTTGTCATCTGCGGACTTCAAAAAAATTCAGTCGGGCTTGAATCTTGATGACGGACCGGTGGTAGTAGATGAGATCAGCTTTGTTGAGAACAAGTCGAAAAAGGAAGTGGGAGTTAAAATTCACAGTGGCAGGAACAGGATTGTCAGGCGAATATTTGAACACCTTGGATATCATGTGATAAAATTGGATCGCGTGATCTTTGCAGGACTGACAAAAAAAGACCTGCCGAGAGGTCATTGGAGAAAACTTACAGAACAAGAGGTCATCAATCTAAAGATACAGCGCTGATCTGTATTTAAACTTTGGTTTTGGCATTGAGCAATTTATGCACTGTTCTCCAGAACGGCAATGATGCCGGATGGGTTGATGAGGTTTCTTCCACATCTTCAAAATATGAACTGATAAGCAGTCTGAGGTAGGTAATCTGATCGTTGTCGCCAAAAAAATCTTCATAGGCCATTTCCCATTTTTCAAACTCACGTCCTTCCCTTTGAGCGTAGGAGATCATCTCGATATCAGTATGTCTTTTATCTTTTTTGATCTCATCGTAGAGTTCCAAAACTTTAATCTGGTTTCCCTCGAGATATTGGATAAACTCTCCTTCATAAAAAAGCAGACAACCTGTTATTCCCAGCTTTTGATTTTTAACCCTTGCTTTTTCAAGCATTAGTCGAATGTCTTGTTGACCAAAAGAGGATGTGGCTACAGAACGGTAGATCAGACAGAACATCAGAAGATTTATCAGTTTGTTCTCTTAAAAGTAAAAGATTCTTTACTAATAGGAAAACCGGTTAACGCTCTAATGCCTTTTTCATTTTAGAAAGGATCTCATCAAGACAAAGATCACCTATACTTCCCTTATGAGTATGATGCAGCTCGCGCTTAGGACTAAAAGTTCCTTTTTGAATTTCATCACCTACCTGTTTATAGGCGTCCCTGAATGGTACTCCCTGTTGCACCAGCTCATTGACACGTTCCACAGAGTAAATGTATTTGTATTTCGGATCATCCAGGATATGGTCATTCACTTTAATGCTTTGAAGTGCCGAAGAAAGCATATCCAGACAGGCTTTCATTTCCTGAATCGCTGGGAGGATCACCTCTTTTGTAAGCTGCATATCTCTGTGATAGCCGCTTGGCAGATTGTTCATCAGTAGCGTTAGTTGGTTGGGGATAGCCTGGATTATATTGCATTTGGCTCTGATAAGTTCGAATACATCCGGGTTCTGTTTATGAGGCATGATGCTGCTTCCGGTGGTGAACTCCTCGGGGAAAGTGAGAAAATTGAAATTCTGACTCATATACAGGCATATATCCATCGAAAATCTTGAGATAGTCGCGGCCAGCGAGGCCAATCCAAATGAAGTGATTTTCTCGACCTTTCCCCGCCCCATCTGCGCTGCTATCACATTGAATTTCTGCGTGTGAAACTCCAAACTCTCTCGTGTAAATTCCCTGTCGATCGGGAATGAACTCCCATATCCCGCGGCACTTCCAAGTGGATTCTGATCTACGATTTTCAAAGCGGCATTCAGCATATACACGTCGTCGATCAATGATTCTGCATAGGCAGAAAACCATAGTCCGAATGAAGATGGCATCGCCACCTGAAGATGTGTATAGCCGGGCATTTGTACTGACTTGTATTTTTCGGCAAGTGCCATCAACTGGTCAAATAATTCCGAAGATCCGTTTCGTATCTGTTTTAGTTCATCCTTGAGAAACAACTGGATAGCCACAAGGACCTGGTCATTGCGCGATCGGGCGGTATGGATCTTTTTACCGGTATCGCCTAGTCTTTGAGTAAGCAAATACTCAATTTTGGAATGCATGTCCTCAAACTCATTTTCTATAGTGAAATTACCTTCAGCGATATCAACTCCGATCCGTTCCAATTCAGCGAGTAATCGATCGGTTTCAGCAGAGGTTAGCAAGCCAATTTTACCCAACATTGCAGCATGAGCCTTTGAAGCGATTACATCGTATTTTGCCAATATTAAATCGAGCTCCCGATCATTTCCAACAGTAAACCGATCTACCTTAGCATCAGCATTGCTCCCTTTATCCCAGAGTTTCATATAGTTTTTATTTTGATTCTAGCATTCATAATATCAAATGGCTTGCCATTGAATTGATCAGGCAGTAAGCAGAAATCTCCTTAAGAGTTCTATATATATGGAAATTCCTTCTTCTATTTCCTCAACATAAATAAATTCGTCGGCCGAATGTGATCTTGTACTATCGCCAGGGCCTAGTTTTAAGGATTGACAACTCAGAGCTGCCTGGTCGGAAAGCGTTGGAGAACCATAGGTTTTACGACCCAGTTGAACACCTGCCTTTATAAGGAGATGATTTTTGTCGATCGAAGAAGAATTTAAACGCAAAGACCTTGCCTTTAGTTCGCAGGGTGCATCATTGATCAGGATATCAGCAATCTGCTGATTGGTATAGCAATCATTAACCCTCACATCGATCACTAAATTCACTTCAGCAGGCACTACATTATGTTGATCCCCTGCCTGAATTTGTGTTACCGTAATTTTGGTTTCCCCAAGTGTATCAGATATCTTTTCAAAGGAATAATCCTTAAACCACTTAAGCACTTCAATACTGTTATAAATAGCGTTATTGCCGTTTGGATGTGCCGCATGAGATGGAGTTCCCTTTATACTCCCTTCGAAAACCACCAGGCCTTTTTCAGCTATTGCCAAATGCATTTGAGTTGGCTCTCCAACTATTGCCAACTCTATAGGTGGTAACAGTTGCAGTACACTGTTAAGACCATTAGGTCCTGAGCTTTCTTCTTCTGCTGAGGCTACTATTATAAGATTATGACTCATTTCGCTATTGGTATAATAGTAAGAAAACAGTGCCAGCAAAGCGACAAGACATCCGCCGGCATCATTACTTCCCAACCCGTACAGCTTTCCATCCTCGATCACCGCCTGAAAGGGATCTCTCGTATATGCAGCATTCGGTCTAACCGTATCGTGGTGAGAGTTCAGCAGTAAATTGGGCTTAGCCGGATCATAAAATTTATTCATCGCATATACATTATTGCGATGTCTGTGGCAGGCAATATCCTGTGAACTGAACCAATCTTCAATCAAGCTTGCAGTCTTGTCTTCCGCCGAGGAAAAGGAAGGGCAGGTGATTAACTGCTTTAATAGCAGAAGGGCATTTTCTGTAAGCTGTTCCGTAATACTACTCATAACGTTATAGTTGTATATTCCTCCGCATCTTGCTGAAGCATACCGATGTCTCCAATGCATACCTTGTGGACTCCTGCCTCTAATGCGTTGAAGCAGTTATGGAGTTTAGGCAACATACCATCGCCTATTATTTGTTGTTCCAGCAATTGATTATAGCTGTTTTTATCGATTTTTCGGATAATACTATCTGCCTCTTCCATATTGGATAATACACCTTTTTTCTCAAAACAATAGAGAAGAGAAACCTCAAAGGTACCACTAAGGCCAACAGCGAGTTCCGAGGCGATAGTATCTGCATTGGTATTCAGCAACTGACCCTTACCATTGTGAGTAAGCGCACAAAATACCGGAGTGATCTCATTCTTTATCAGAAGTGATATCGGTCTGGGATTAACTTGTTCTATGTCTCCAACAAAGCCGAAGTCTACTTCACCTACAGGTCGTTTATGGGCCAGAATTGTGTTGCCGTCTGCACCACATAATCCTATGGCATTACAGTTTTTGGCCTGTAATCCCGCCACTATGGTTTTATTCAACAAGCCTGCGTAGACCATGACAACCACCTCCAGACTCTCACCACTAGTAATCCTTCTGCCCTTATAAACCTTCGATTCCAGACCAAGCTTGCCTTCTATTTCGGTAGCTCTTTTACCTCCTCCATGTACCAGAATTTTATGACCTTCCATCTGTGCAAATCGCTCTAACAGTACATTGAGCATCACCCGATCTTCTATTATCTGACCTCCGACTTTTACAATATTCAAACCTGGTTTTCTATGTACTTTCACGATATCCATGTTAGTTCGACTCCAATATCTTTTTTAGAACCAATTGTGCAGCATAGGTACGGTTGTTGGCTTGTGCATGAACCAGAGACTTATCACTGTCCAGCACTGCATCCTCAACCACTACGTTTCTGCGAACTGGCAGGCAATGCATAAAATTTGCACTCCCGAGTTTATTCTCTGTCATCATCCAGTCACGATCCTGATGTAATACCTTACCATAATCTTTGTAGCTGCTCCAATTCTTTACATATACAAAATCGGCATTTTCCAATGCCTTTTGCTGATCGTATTCTATTGTGCAATTACCGGTTATTTGTGGATTCAGTTCATATCCGGGAGGATGTGTAAGAACAAAATCGACTTCGCTCATTTGCATCACTTCAACAAATGAATTCGCCACCGCATGGGGCAGGGGTCTTGGATGGGGAGCCCAAGACAATACTACCTTGGTTTTTTTTGTTTTCCTGAATTCTTCAATAGTAATTGCATCGGCCAGGGCCTGTAGTGGATGATGGATGGAGCTTTCCATATTTATTATGGGCACGCCGGCATATTTCTTAAATCCGTTCAGGACTAATTCTGCCTCATCGCTTTGTTTATCCTGAAGTGATGCAAAGGCTCTTACCGCAATAATATCGGAATATTGAGCGACTACCTGGGCAGCTTCTTTTATGTGCTCGGCGCTATTGCGATCCATAATCGAACCGTCTTCAAAGTCGAGGATCCAGCCATCCTTACCTATATTCATAACCATCACGTCCATACCCAGATTAAGGGCGGCTTTATGGGTACTCATACGCGTCCTCAGGCTGCTGTTGAAAAAAAGCAAAGCCAGGGTCTTGTTTCGCCCGAGATCTCGGAACCGCAATGGATCTTTCTTCATTTCCATAGCCGTTTTAACCCAATCGGACAGATGGTCTATATTTTTTACGGTCAGGTAGTTTTTCATATCAATTCAGCTTTAAGTGCGTTGAAAAACTGCTCGATCTCTTTTTTGCCGATGGTCAGTGCAGGCAGGACCCTTAAAACGTTTTTGTTCTTCGAGCTACCCGTAAAAATCCGATATTGATAAATAAGGTTTTTTCTGAGTTCGGCTACTTCAAAATCAAATTCGAGTCCCAGCATCAGCCCTCTGCCTTTTACCTGTTTCACCTGTGGGACCTCTGTCGCCATTTGCCTGAAAACCTTTTCCATTTCAATGGCGTTTTTCATCAGGTCTTGCTGTTCAATCACATCCAATACCGAAATAGCGGCTGTACAAGCGAGGTGATTCCCGCCAAAAGTAGTTCCGAGCATACCATAGCGCGATTCGAATCTTTTATGTATCAAAACACCTCCAACAGGAAATCCATTACCCATACCTTTCGCCATGGTGATCAGATCGGGAGCTATGCCGTGGTGCTGAAAGCCAAAAAACCGACCTGTTCTCCCAAAACCGCACTGCACTTCGTCTGCAATTAGGATGATGTTCTTTTCCCTGCACTTGCCCGACACCAGTTTATAAAAGTCTTTAGTGGGCTGATCTAATCCTCCCACGCCCTGAACCGCCTCGAGAATCACAGCGCAGACCTCCTTGTCCTCTGTAGCTTTTAAGAAACCCTGGGTATCGTTAAGATCCAGGAATTCAACAGGCTGAAGTTTATTAATAGGAGCCTGAATTGAAGCGTTGTCTGTAACCGCCACCGCCGCAGAAGTCCTTCCGTGAAAGCTGTTCCTGAAAGCGATCACTTTGGTTTTAGCCGTAGCAAAAGAGGCTAATTTAAGAGCATTTTCATTGGCTTCAGCTCCGGTACTACACAAAAAAAGATTGTAGTCCCCACAACCTGAAAGGGATTGGAGCTTTAAGGCGAGCTTTTCCTGCAATGGATTTACCACAGAGTTACTATAAAAACCGATTTTATCCAGTTGTTCCTTTAGCAGCTTAACATAATGAGGATGGGAATGTCCTATTGATATCACCGCATGGCCTCCGTACAGGTCGAGATAAGAAACACCTTGAGTGTCCTTAATATATAGCCCATCGGCTGATTCTGGTACAATGTCATATAAAGGATAGACGTTGAATAGCTCCATATACTAGTTTGAGGATTTAAACTCACTGATCTTCTCATTGGAAGCTACAATGCCACGAATCAGGGAGGAACTCAAACCCTGATGTTCCATTTCGTTAAGCCCCTGTATGGTACAACCCATAGGCGTGGTAACTTTGTCTATTTCTTCCTCCGGGTGATTTCCCGATTCGATAAGAAGCCCTGCGGCCCCGTTACAGGTATGCATAGCCAGCTCCTGAGCTTCTTTGGCATCAAAACCTAATTGAATAGCACCCTGTGTAGTAGCCCGGATAAGGCGCATCCAAAATGCGATCCCACTGGCACAAATCACCGTGGCAGCCTGCATCAGCTCTTCCGGAATCTCGAGCGTATGACCCATCCGGTCAAAAATGGCTGTCGCCAGCTCTATTCGCTTTTTTCCCATATCGTTACTACATACACAGGTCATGGACTTGCCTACTGAAATAGCGGTATTTGGCATACTTCTGATAATATAGGTATCCGTTCCCAGAATGGATTCCATTTTATCGATACTAAAACCCGTTATGGTAGAAATAAGCACATGTTTATCGCTGAGCAGCGGTTTTACTTCGTGCAGGATATCAGCAAAATGACCCGGTTGCACAGCAAAGATCAGCACGTCGGATTCTTGTACTGCCTTAACATTGTCGGAACCAACAGTTACATTACCGTAATTTTCAAAATGACGGATACTATCGGGATTCCTTTTGGTGAGGAACATCGTTGTGGCTCCATTGCTGTGAAGTATACCCTTAGCGATTGATATCCCAAGATTTCCAGCTCCGATTATTGCTATTTTCATATCTAATTTTGTTAGATTCTAATGGTTGCTTTATGATTTTTAAAATACGCCGGCTTTTAGTTTTAAACCTTGCTTTTGGTCTAGACCAAACATGAGGTTCATATTTTGAACCGCCTGGCCGGACGCACCCTTTAACAGATTATCGATGGCCGACGTAATCAGCAGGACATCGCCGTGTTTATGAAGGTGTATATGACATTGGTTCGTATTTACCACCTGTTTTAATTCAATAGGTTGCTCAACTACCTGGGTAAATACCGCATCGGAATAAAACTTCCTGAATAAATCGTTGGCTTCAGATTCACTGCCATTGAATACGGTGTAGGCTGTGATGAGAATACCCCGACTGAAATTTCCCCGATAGGGTAAAAAATATAGTTCCCCGGCACTTTTCTGTAAGGAAGAGACGGTTTGCCCGATTTCCTTCAGATGTTGGTGAGTAAAGGGTTTATACCATGAAAGATTGTTATTTCGCCAACTAAAATGAGTGGTTGAAGATGGTTTTACACCTGCTCCCGTACTTCCGGTAACACCGTTGATATGGACTGACGATTCTAAGAGCTGCTGATCGGCCAGTGGGAGTAATGCCAGTTGAATGGCGGTGGCAAAACATCCGGGGTTAGCAACATTCCGGGCCCTGGAGATCTTGTCTGCCTGGAGTTCCGGTAATCCGTAAATAAATGTTCGCTCTTCGAAAACCGCATTTTCTTCATGCCTGAAGTCTGTGCTGAGATCAATGATTTTAGTATGCTTAGAAAGGCTGTAATTTTTTAAAAACTCATTGGAATGACCATGCCCCAGACAGAGAAAGATCACATCTGCTTCGGTATTCACCTTGTCGGTAAACAAAAGATCAGTAATGCCCGAAAGATCTGGATGTGTCCCGGAAATTTTTGTTCCCGGACGGGTACTGCTATAAACAAAGTCGAGTGATGTTTCTTCGTGTTGAAGAAGGAGGCGAATGAGTTCCCCTCCGGTATAACCCGATCCACCTATAATTCCTGCTTTAATCATGTTTTCCTTCTGTTTGATTTGCTATTTTACCCGGATTGGAGAGTATTTTAATAAACCCTTTGGCATCCTCTGCCGTCCATCCCTGGTTCATCTCACCATAACTTCCAAAATCTTTGTTCATAAGATCGTAAGGAGACCGAACCCCATCGAGAGTAAAACGAAACGGGTGCAGCGTGATAAAGACTTCACCTGAAACCTTTTTCTGGGTATCCATCAAAAAAGCTTCGATGTTTCGCATAACCTCATCCAGATAATTCCCTTCATGAAGGAGCATACCGTAAAAGTTTCCCAGTTGTTCTTTCTGATATTGCTGCCATTTGCTAAGTGTATGTTTTTCGAGGAGATGGTGTGCTTTTATGATCAATAAAGGTGCAGCCGCTTCGAATCCCACCCGGCCTTTGATGCCGATAATGGTATCCCCTACATGTATGTCCCTGCCAATGGCATATCGACTACCAAGTGAGTTGAGCTTTTCAATAAGGACTATCGCCTGATCTGCCTTATCATTTATCGCCACCAGTTCTCCTCTGTCGAAGCTCAATTTTATTTGCTGAGGCTCAGTTTCCTCCAATTGACTGGGATAAGCCTCTTCGGGTAATGGGAGATGAGAGGTGAGTGTTTCGTCACCGCCGACGGAAGTGCCCCATAAGCCTTTATTTATAGAATATTTGGCTTTTGCCCAGTTCATATCGATACCTTCACTTTTAAGGTAGGCGATCTCCTCCTCTCGTGATAATCTATGGTCACGGATCGGTGTCACAATTTCCAGCTCCGGCGCCAAAATCTGGAAAATACTGTCAAATCGGACCTGGTCATTACCAGCCCCCGTACTGCCGTGGCCAACGTGGGTTGCTCCCAGTTTTTTAGCATATCCGGCTATTTCGATTGCCTGAACGATTCGTTCTGCACTTACTGATAATGGATAAGTATTGTTTCTTAAAACGTTTCCAAATATCAGGTACTTAATAACCGTATCGTAATAGGTTTGTACCGCGTTTATGGACGTATAGGATTTTGCTCCCAGTGCAATGGCCTTCTTCTCTGTTTCAGAGATTTCTTCCTGGGTAAACCCTCCTGTATTTACACTTACAGCATTCACCTCGAACCCCTTTTCTTTAGAGAGATATTTTGTGCAATAAGAGGTATCCAATCCTCCGCTATAAGCAAGAACCAATTTTTTCATGAGGTATTTTTATTGAGGAACAGTCGGGTCTTTATTTTTTGAAGTCGTTTAAAGGCTTTACTGTTTAGTTTGTCTTTTTTGATCTTGATTCGTTTATCCGGGTCATACAGCATTCCTGTACAAAGGCACATTTTCCGATCTGTTCTGGTGAGGATATCAAAGTTCTTACAAGTCTGACAACCCCTCCAAAATTCCGGATCATTGGTCAGTTCAGAAAATGTTACAGGTTTATAGCCCAGCTCGTAGTTCATTTTCATTACTGCAAGGCCTGTGGTAATCCCAAAAATTTTGGCATCGGGAAATTTTTTCCTTGAGAGCTCAAAAATGGTCTTCTTTATTTCTTTAGCGAGGCCTATTTTTCTGTAATCAGGATGTACTATTAGCCCGGAATTGGCAACAAACTTCTTATGACCCCAAACTTCGATATAGCAAAATCCTGCAAATTTATCCCCGTCGAGAGCTATCACAGCATTTCCGTTGACCAGGCGTTTGATGATATATTCTGCTGATCTTTTGGCGATACCCGTACCCCTTACCTTAGCAGATTCTGATATCGTCTGACTGATGACCTGTGCGTATTTTATATGTGACTCATTCGCAATTGCAATTTTCATTGCCCTGAATTTTTATGAAAGAAAAGAAAGACTATTGAGAGATTTGCGGAAATGGACGCACCTATTTCCATTACAGAAGCACACCCTTACGGGCGAGGGCGAACGCGGAACAACGCAGGCGCGATAGAATTCGGGCCAATGTTATGTAGTGCTTCTTTATTCATTGAACATCAAATGTACAAATAAAATTGAACTGGTATCATTAGGGTCTTAATTTTTTGAAATTATCAATTTTGACCCTTCATACCTGATGATTTCGTAGATCATAAATCCGAATACGACAAAATACTCAATGGCGAGTAACCAGGATTGCTCTTCAAATCTATTTTCACCATAGGCCGAATAACTTAAAAATATCATCGCCGACCAGACCAGGGGGAATCGATATTCCGAAAAAAGCGTTAATACCACAAGTGATATTATATACCAGGGGTGGACAGTTGTTGAAAGAAAATAATAGATGCTTAATACCCATAGCATTGAAACGATAAGAGCAGGTAGTTTTTCATTTTTTACGCGCCTGGCAAAAATCAGGGTAGCAATAGCTACAATAAATGGAGTGATCTTGCCATAGGTCTTGATTAAATGCCAGGGTTTGATATCTAAAGTTAAGGCCATTTGCTTGAGGCCGTTGTATAAGCCTGCATTGAATTCAAAATTGGAAAACCAGAGTCCCACTGTTTTAGTGTAGTGTTCAGAAAATTCCGGAATGTAAAATGGCCAAAGTACAATGAGGACTGTGAGTGTTGTTACACAATAAAAAAGAATAAGTTTTTTCCAGTTAAAGTAGAAAAGGAATAAAGGAAGAAATATCAGCGGGACAAGCTTTATTTGGATGGATAGTGCCAATAGAATTGCTGCTCCCCACCAGTTTTTCTTTGAAAGCAGAAAGAGCGACCACACAAAGAAAAAAAACATCACCCCTTCAAAATGAAGATTGCCGGTTAGTTCAATGATGATGAGTGGGTTTAAAAAGTACCAAAAGATCAAATGAGGAGATTTGTTTAAATTTTTTAGAAGCTTTCTGCCAAAGTATAATATACCCAGGTCGGCGAGAATAATAAACACTCTCATTGCTATCACAGAACCGAGGATCTTTTGTGATCCCAGATAGGCACTTACAGTGAATATTATTTGATTTAACGGCGGATAATTACTAAAATTTCTCGAACTCAACTCGCCCATGCCTTTGTGGAGCAGGTTGCCGTTGGCCGGTATTGTTACTGCTTCGTTCATAATGCTATCCGGTGTGAAGAGATACGGATTTATGCCCTGAAGAATCATTTCACCATCCCAGATAAATCGGAAATAATCCTGTGAAAGCCCCGGGAGTGCTATCAGAAAAACGAGTCTGAAAAGAATTCCGGTCACCACTAAAAACTTCAAATTCCACTTTTCGAACTGGATGAGCTTAAAACAAAAGAAGAACAGTGCCCCATAGAGCATGATCAATCTCACAAAATCACTCCGCTCCAGATGATAAGCGAACACGAAATAAAATAAGGTGCTCGCCGCAAGGATCAGGATTGGAAATCGGTGTAATTTCCAATACGAAGCTATTTGGTTTATCATTTCAGCCTGGTTTGTGCTGATACGAAGAACCGAAAAATTTAAAAGTCAGGCAACCGGTATAATAGAAAAGAGTAGAGCGGGTTAGGCTTTGGCGATAAGCGATTTGAAGAAAACAAATCCGAATCCAAGGAATAACATAAGATGAAATGGGAAGAGTCCAAAATCATTCAGGGGTATGGCGCTATACATGCCGAAAAGGAAATATACCATCAAAGCAAATTCGATGATCATATTCGGAGACATTTTTGTTGCGAGGTATTTATTACCCTTCCAGCTGTCGGACAAATTGTTGATGTTAAATTTTGGAGTCCGCACAAACTCACTTCTTTTCCCCATATGACCTTCTATTACGGCCATTGAATTATGCAATGAAAAGCCAAGTGCAACCGAAAAGAAAGTGAAAAACAACTTGATATAATCTACAAAGTTGTCAAAACTGCTTCCCTGAATACTTTTGTAGGTGAACCAGTAACAGATAAAAAGTATTATTGTACTGACGATGAAAAAACTGGTAACCTCGAAAATCCAACCAAGATGGCCGAATGAATTCTTTATGTAGAGCATAGGGATACTTAGTACGGCTACGATAAATACACAGAGGAACATAGAACTGTTCAACAGATGCATCACGCCATGGAATTTGGTCTTCAAAGGAATGTTCTTGGCTGATATCACAGACCAGACCGACTTCCTAAAGTTTTCGGCCCCACCTTTATTCCAACGAAACTGTTGTGAACGTGCTGCGCTGATCACTACTGGTAATTCCGCCGGTGTTTCCACGTCTTCCAAATATTTGAATTTCCAGTTTTTTAGCTGCGCCCGGTAACTCAGATCCAGATCTTCTGTAAGCGTGTCTCCTTCCCAATTCCCGGCATCGAGAATACACTCTTTTCGCCAAATTCCAGCAGTACCATTGAAATTGATAAAGTGTCCTTTTGCATTTCGGCCAGCTTGTTCCAGAGTAAAGTGGGCATCGAGTGCAAAAGCCTGAATTCGAGTTAATGTGGAGTATTCTCTGTTGATATGCCCCCATCGGGTTTGAACCACCCCGATTTCCTCATCTTTGAAGTACAATACCGTTTTCTTCAACCAATCGCTATCCGGCAGGAAATCTGCATCGAAAATGGCGATAAAATCTCCTTTAGCCACGGTAAGACCTTCCTTCAGTGCTCCGGCTTTAAAACCTTCACGATTAGTACGCCTGATATGCTTTATATCCAGACCAGTTTCGCTAAATGCATCGATACGCTTTGCTGTTTCCAGAACCGAGTCGTCCGTGGAATCATCCAGTACCTGTATTTCCAGTTTGCTTTTTGGATATTCTATTTTTGCAATATTGTCTAACAAGCGCTCAACCACATATTCCTCGTTGTAAATTGGCAGCTGAATCGTTACGGTTGGGATCTCTTTTGGGTCTAAAAGATTAAATCTGGGGGCCTCTGCATTTCTTCTTTTCTGACCAAGATAATTAACCAGCAGGTTGAGTTGAGCAAGGCTGTAGAAGAAGATCAAAATCAGCGCTGTGCTGTAGATCGCGATAATCAAGTAAGAAATGGTTAGTGACATATTATCTGAAACTGTATTTAATTATCCAACCCAAAATTTTTACGCCTGCAAATATAGTACCTTTTACTGTACCAGACACTTTGGATACTCCTATTCTTTTTTTATAACGCACTGGTACTTCGGTGTATGCCAGCTGATTTTTGAGCGCCTTAAGTTGCATCTCCACGGTCCAGCCGTAGGTTTTATCTTCCATCGAGAGTGCCAGTAGCTGATCGTATTTTATCGCTCTGAAAGGTCCGAGATCTGTAAATCTTGCTCTGAAAAGCAATTTCATCAAATACGTAGCCAGCTTGTTTCCGAATAATTGCTGAGGTGTCATCGACCCCGGTTCTCGTAATTCTTTAACTCTGGCTCCAATGACCAGATCCACATTTTCCTCAACAATTGGCCTGATTAGTTTTGTCAGCTCTTCAGGGTAATCGGAGTAATCTCCGTCGATAAATACGATGATATCGGGTCTTTTGGATTGTTTGCCGACATAATTTATTCCGCAAAGACAGGCATAACCATAACCCTTTCGTTCTTCAATAAGGACGGTAGCCCCTGCCTTCCGGGCATTGCTAACGGTATTATCCGTAGAATTATTGCTCACAACAATAATTTCAGAAACCATATTCGGGATCTCTCCAATTACCTTTGCTATCGAGTCTTCTTCGTTGTAAGCAGGAATAATTACCCTGACATCCGGCATTATTTGAATTCAGTAAGTGATTAACGGCGCAAAACTACTAAAACAAAACTATTCACTGTTTTTAAAATATCGAGCGGATATCCTTTTTCTATCGTCCATTTTCAGGGCTGTAGAGGCTGCTCTGAATAATAGATGAGCCATACTTATAGAATATTCCAATTGCCGCAGATCTTTGGGTTTACGGCTATTTCCGATTTACCAGTTCCATCAGGTCCACATCGTTGCCCAAAAGAACCTGATTGCTATCGATTCTCCCTTCCCTAGGACCATTTTCCAATTTCAATACACCTCTTGGACAGACTGCAGAACATATTCCGCATCCCACACAACTGGAGCGCACTATGTTTTCTCCTTTTTGGGCATATGCTCTTACATCGATTCCCATTTCGCAATAGGTAGAACAATTGCCACAGGAAATACATTGTCCGCCATTTGTGGTAATCCGGAATCTTGAGAAAAGGCGTTGCTGAAAGCCTAGTATAGCAGCCATAGGACAACCAAAGCGACACCAGACCCGATTTCCGAATATCGGATAGAATCCGGTACCTATTACCCCTGAAAAAATACTTCCGATAAGGAACCCATAAGATTTTCGCAGAGTCTCGCTTTTAAAAAGAAATATCTGACCATCGCCACTTAAATAATGAAGGCCTACCAGGGCGATGATGATGACAAAATATCCAATGGCCCCATATTGTGCATCCTTGTTCAGTTGATCTCGTTTAAATACCATTGCCCAAATGAATACCGAAGTTAGTAAAACCACCACACCGATAAGGAACGTGCTTTTGGTCAGCCAGTATTTAGATGTGTCGCTACCCAGATAGGAATAGATTACCGCTGTGGTCATCAGCGTAACAAAAACAACCACACTATGTACCACCCAGCGTTCTACTTTCCAGGCCGAAAGTTTTTTATCACTCAGGTGCCTGAAGGGATCACCAGCGGTTTCAGCCAATCCGCCACAGCCACACACCCACGAACAGTACCATCGTTTACCAAATCGATAGGTCAGTATTGGAGTGATCACAAAAATGGAAACTATGCCGAACATCAACATAGCCAATCCGATATCTCCGGCATCGATAAAACCATTGATTCTGTATCGCTCAAAATTATAATAGTTTAAAGGCCAGATATTTTTGAGATCGTAGTACGGTATCTTACCATTGAGCCGGGCCATGAATTCGGGGATCAAAAAAGCAAATGCCGTTTGGAAAAACATCACACTAAACGTTCTGATGACCTCATACCGGTTATGGCGGTACTTCCACAGAAACTTAACGCCAAAGGCCAGGATAGCGACCGTATAAAGCGTTCCGTAAACGAACCACTGACTTGCGGGGTTTCCGCTCAGAAACCTGCTCAAGGGATCGAAAAGTCCAATCACCCCTTTGTTGCTGCCATCTTTTACAAGACCCAGATATTCCGGGTAGAAGTAAAGAACTATATAGAATCCGGTGAGTAAAATACCACTCACCCATCCCCATAGACCTCTTGAAGATACAGACTTGAACCACACTCCATCATTTTTAATCCCTTCGTGCCGGTTGATATAGGCCTCACGGCTGAACCATATGACTCCTGCAAAAATGGATAAGAGGGAAATACTGAGCCAGAGACCTCTGTTAGGGAAGCTTACATTAAAGGCCGCCAGTACTATTATAAAAAGACCGGTAAGGCCCAATAAAGTAGCCATTTTTTGTCCTCTTGAAAGGGATTTTGGAGGTTGCCCTGTCAGGGCCATACTCTTATCTATTGTACTCATATTCTCAGTTTATTGGACAATTATTTTTGGTTCAAGCCGATCTGAATATTCTTTTAAGACTCTTTTTTCTGGTCTTGATTGTTTTGCCGAACTTATTATTGTAGGCTGCCGCTATATCCTTCTCGAAGTGGTGATAGAATTCAGGGTCAAAATTGGCATCAATAAGATGTTCAATTACAAATTCGAGGTCACGTCTCTCTTTTAACCAGCGGTCGAAAACTTCATGGCGCATACGAATCCCGAAGGTGTTGATACCAAGAAATTTTTTAGTCTCTTTCTCATAGGCAATGGTGAGGCACACCTTATCAATGTCGTGTCGCCAGTGAAAATGCTCCTCGTATTCTTTTTTCACACGTTCGCTGAACACCCAACCATATGTTTGATACTCGATATCCAGAAATTTGGCAGAATTGAACCAATGTCCTGGTTTGTACTCCCTGCGTTTACCACAAATGGTCTGGGCTACTGTTTCTCCCATCATCCTGCCGGTATACCATACTGCCTCTATTGGCCTCCTTTGTCCGATAGGTTCGCGTTGTTCAGCACAATCGCCAATAGCGTAAACATCCGGTACACTGGTCTCAAGGAATCTGTTGACTTTAACACCTCTGCCCAGCTCGATACCCGAATCCTTTAAGAAGGACACATTGGGTGATACGCCAGGTGTGAGTCCCACCAGCTGGCAATCTATAGTTTCACCCTTATCGGTGGTTATTGCGCGGACTCGTCCATTCTCGTCTGGAAGGATCTCTGTTAGATTTGTAGCCAGCCTTAAATCGATATGGTGTTCCAGTATATGCTCGTTAATCATTTTGGCCTCACCTTCGGGCAATACGCCATCCCAAAAATTTTGTTCCCGCACAAGGAAAGTTACAGGAATATCTCGACTACGAAGCATTTCGGCAAGTTCAATACCAATTAGACCACCTCCCACAAGGACGGCACGATTGCAAGATTCTCTGTTGGGTGCATTCACCTCGAGAAGATCGAGATCCTGTTTGGAATAAAGACCTTGAACACCGTGAAGATCCTGACCAGGCCATCCAAATTTACTGGGCTTGGAACCTGTAGCGACAATTAGTTTGTCGTACCCCATTACCCGTGTATTATCAATGAGCAATTCTTTCTTCTGAGTATTTACCTCCGTTACATATCCACGAACCAGCTCAATCCGGTTTTTGGCCCAGAACCAATCCTCATACGGTTTTATATGTTCAAATTCCATGTGCCCCATATACACGTACATCAGGGCTGTTCTTGAGAAAAAATGATCGGTTTCGGCCGAGATGATGATGATCCGTTTGTCAGACATCTTTCTTATATGCCTGGCTGTGGTAACGCCGGATATTCCGTTGCCGATTATAACTATGTTTTCCATGGATGGGTTTTAGTTGACTCCAGATTAGGTCGTAATTAAATATAAGAACTTAATGCGTATTTTTAATTTCTTACTGAATGTAGTACATTTTGATTCGAAGTATCTAAAGGTGAAAAAAATAACACTACTTTTTCTGATCATCCTGGTGCAGATTGGCTGTAAAAGCCAACAGTCTGCAAAAATCAACGGGGTGAGTTTTGTGGGCTCTCGTGAAGAAGTCGTCCAGGAACATGTAGATGCGGTGCTGGCCATTAATGCCGATTATGCGGCGGTAATGCCTTTTGGATTTATCAGGGATCAGAACTCGCCCGATATTATATTTAATACAGACCGTCAATGGTTTGGTGAAACCGCCAGGGGTGCCAGGCAATATATCGATCAGCTTAGGAAAAATGGGCTTCAAATAATGCTAAAACCTCAGATATGGATATGGCGGGGCGAATTTACCGGTGATCTTGAGATGAGAAATGAAAACGACTGGAACCGACTTGAAAAATCTTATGAAGGCTTTATTCTGACCTATGCCAAATTGGCTCAGGAAGAAAATGCTGAAATCTTTTGTATCGGAACCGAGTTAGATGTGTTTGTTCAGAAACGACAGGAATTCTGGCAGGCACTGATTGTTAAAATTCGTCAGGTATATGACGGTAAACTTACCTATGCTGCTAATTGGGATGAGTTCTCCAGAGTGTATTTTTGGCCAATGCTCGATTATATAGGGGTGGATGCCTATTTTCCGCTTTCGGATCAAAGGACACCTACGGTACAAGAGCTTAAATCTGGTTGGCAACCCTGGAAAGACAAAATGCTTGCCTTGTCTCAACAAATAAATCTACCAGTGCTTTTTACAGAATATGGTTACAGGAGTATGGACTATACCGCCAAAAAACCTTGGTTAGTAGACCGGGCAGAACAGCGCGTTAATCTTGAGGGACAGGCTAATGCCAAAAGGGCTTTGTTTGAAGAATTCTGGGATGAAGAATGGTTTGCCGGAGGTTTTGTATGGAAATGGTTTATCCATCACTGGAATGTAGGTGGGACAGAAGACAACCGGTTTACCCCTCAGAACAAACCTGCTGAAAAAGTGATCAAACTCTTTTATCATGATTATTGATGGAAGCTGATAATGATTTTAAAAAAATTTCCCCTGGTACTGGATCAATATTTGATTTTTAATCATATTTGTATAAACTTCTTACCAGGTGAAGCTTACAGGGATACAAGGATTACTACTTTTGATATTTTTACCCATTTGGGGTCTTACTGCCCAGGATTCTCTCCAAATTATTACAGCGGAAAACGGTGATGGTATTTATTCCATTCTGCGAAAACAAGGTCTCAATCCAGTGGAATATTTCGATGAATTCGTAAATCTTAACAAAGATAGTATCGAGAATGGGAGTCGGTTGGTAGTGGGCCGTGAATACAAAATACCCTATGCCCCCGATTCTACCCCTAAAATGGGAACCGAGGTAAGCCTCGAATCGGGCACCAAATACCCAATTTTCGGAGGCGACCAGGCCTATGTTGCCCTGAAAAATGAACGACTTGCCAATACCGTTTATTATCTGATTTCAGGACATGGTGGTCCGGATCCGGGTGCCATGGAGGATTATAATGGGAAAACGATCGCAGAGGATGAATATGCTTACGATGTTACCCTCAGATTGGCCCGGGAATTACTGGCTCAAGGTGCCAAAGTTTATATTATCGTCAGGGATGAAAACGATGGCATCCGCGACGACAGGGCATTAGAATTAGACAGAGATGAAGTGGTTTATCCCGATAAAGAAATTCCTCTGGGTCAGCTGGAACGTCTAAAACAACGGGTAGATGTGGTAAACGATCTTTATCTGAAACACTCAGGAAAATATCAGAGACTTATTGTAACCCATGTAGATAGCCGGAGCAAGGGGGAGAATATCGATGTTTTCTTTTATTATCACGAAAAGAGCAAAAATGGCAAAAGGCTGGCCGAAAGCATCCATACAACTTTCAGTAAAAAATACAAGAAGTTTCAACCAAACCGTGAATATTCGGGTACTTTCACCGATCGGAGCAGTCTCTACATGGTAAAAAATACCTTACCTGCTATGGCCTATATCGAAATCGGGAATATCAAAAATGGGAAGGATAAAAGAAGGATACTCGATCCCGATAATCGACAAGCACTTGCCAAATGGATCTCAGAAGGGATTCTACTCGATTTTGAGAATCGCTAGATCGGCACATCGGTCTTAAAAGGGTTCTTTAACCGAAGCATTACTGCTTTTCAGAAAATCTTAACTACTTTAATCTCATTAAACAATATTCCTTCGGTAATAGTCGTGCAGTTCGTCGGGGCCTGCTCCGAACATATGTTTTAGATGAATGACCCCGAAATGGTATTGCAATCGAAACATACCTACCTGTTCGTATTTGCGAGCAGAGGTTATCACCTTAAGTGGGAGTATTTTAAATCGACCCAGTTTACAAACCCTGATTATGAATTCTGTATCCTCATAGATCCGGAAGTTTTCATCAAATCCACCTGTTTTATCAAATAGTTCCTTTTGGATGAAAAGCGACTGATCACCTCCGCGACAGAGTCTGTGGTTTACCTTGGTAAACCAGGCAAAAAAATTAAGGAACCGGCTGTTTTTGTCGAAGCGCATTTGAAAACATCCCGCAGTATGGCCCTCTGTTATGGCCCTGATAATTGCTGTTTCAAAATGAGCCGGGGGAAAAGTATCAACATGCAGAAAATACAATATATCTCCCAGGGCCTTTTGTGCCCCATAATTCATCTGTACAGCACGACCTTTTTTTGAATGAAGTACCCTTGCGCCTTCTGCCTGAGCAATCTCTGTTGTCGTGTCGGTGCTGCCTCCGTCTACTACTATTATCTCTTTAACATAGCAGGTACAATGGGTTTTAAGATAGCGAAGAATATTGCCAATAAAAGCTTCCTCGTTTAACACGGGGATGATAATGCTTAGCTTTTTTTCCTGACTATTTTGCTTCATTCAAACTCCAGTCATAATTGATATACCGCACATTAACCTCAGAATTTACAGATACGTTGCTGTAAATATTTATAAAATCTACCAGACTGCCCTTTTCGGTAAAATCAGATTTATACCATTTAAAGATCTTTGATATTTCGGCACCTGATGCACTGATCCGATTTTTACCCGGGTCGTTCACAAAAGCTATGGAAGCCTCCTCCAGTTGAGCCTCAAGCTTATCCAGCGTATAGGCCCGGTTTTGTAGCTTGGGACAGGAATAAGAAGCGCAATTAATAGCAAAATGTATTCTGGGTTCGTCTAATTTTCTTAGAATCTTGTGTTCAATTGCCCCCAACGAGATCAGCTTCGCACCTACTTTTATCGATTTTTTATCCCATGGATTTTTGATGTCTTTAATGCTTTTTACCGGATAATGGTCCAGGATCAATTTTACCGTGGTGGCATTATACAAGTTGATATAATACACCAGTTTTTCTTCCCGAGATGCATTTTCATCAGGAGCATTTGCTGAAAGTGCAGATAAATATTCCTCTAATAACTCAATATCCTGCTTTAAACCAGAATAATTTACATCCCCCGACGCTGTAACATGCTTCCGGAGGAGCAAATCCCATTGATCATGTTGGCCGGGTTTGTCTTGAAGTGAACCTATATGGCCAATCAGCCCACTTGAATGCTGTTCATACGCTACAGGCGGCAATAAAACTAATACTGCCAGGGCCAAATAATATGAAAAGGTCATCCACATGCTTAAATAGGTACGACTTTAAAGGGCAAAACTTACATTAATGATTAGGTATGCTTTATAATATTTAGCAGCATCCACCCCCGTTATAATGCCAGGTACTTTCACTGATAAAAATATCCTCGCTTGTTTGTGCCAGCACGGCTGCGGTTTTATCGCAAACTGCCAGGGGCTGATTCTGCACCAGAACATGTCCTTGCTGGTCATCAAAATATGGTTCATCGCCGAAATAGATAGCAGTTTTACCGGTAAAGACACAGGGTCCGTCTTCCGGCATCGGATCTTTGATTGCAGCGATCTCAATAGATTCTATGTGTATGAGTTCATCAGTCGGGTAGTGGTTTGGTGACAGCACCCGGTAACTCCTCCTGGCACGTATTTCTATAGTTCCAAAACCGGCATCGGTTAACAGTTTAACATATTGCTTTAATGGAATACTCCCACTCAGGCATAGTGCCCGAAGGCGATCGTCATTCCTGAGTGTTTTGTTCATGGGCTGTTCGCAGATCGGGTCGCTCATTACAAGTCGCCCATGAGGTTTTAGTACCCTATACATCTCTGCGATTGCATTTTGTAGCTCTTCTTTCTTGAAAATATTAAAAAGGCAATTCTGAGCTGCCACATCAATACTCTCGTTTTCTATAGGAAGTTGCATCGCATCCCCTTTCAGGAGATTTACGTAATCGCTTTGGAACCACTCGTTTTCTATTTCCGCTAATTTCAGATTCTTCCGGGAGGCTTCAAGCATTTCATCGACAATATCAATACCTGTAACACCTCCGTTCTGTCTTGAGAAATATGCGAATTGCAATAGCTCCATCCCACCACCAACACCTACATACAATACTTTGGGATTGTTTACCAGATCCTGGGCCGATACAGTACTACCGCAGCCATAGTTCATTTCAAGCATGATATCGGGGATAGACAGGCCGGGAAATTGCCATACAGGATTGGTGGTACAGCATAACCCAACATCGGGTTGTAAAGCGGCTTCCCTATAGAGATCTGTTGTAGCTTCTAAATAGCTCATATTTTCTTGATTAATTCTTTGAATAATTTTATCAATTTTGGTTCTGTAGATCCTGCGATCTTTAATATCTCCTGGATATCAATGGGTTGCAGATTGTCCGGGTCGCATTCATCGGTTAACACCGAGAGCGCTATTACAGGTAGTCGTAAATGATTGGCAACAATTACTTCCGGAACGGTGCTCATGCCTACAGCATCAGCTCCAAGAGTTCTGAGCATTCTGTATTCGGCCTTTGTTTCAAGTTGAGGTCCTACCACTGCTGCATATACTCCCATCTGCAGGGAGACCTTTTCTTCAGTGGCAATCTGTCTTATGATCTCTCTCATCTCTATATTGTAGGGTTCACACATGTCTACAAAACGATCCCCAAATTTCGAAACATTTTTAAAGGCCAGGGGAGAACCTCCCTGTAGATTGATATGGTCTTCGATCAGCATGATGTCTCCTTTGCGAAAGTTGGGGTTGATAGCTCCGGCGGCATTGGAAATGAATAGCCTTTCTACTCCAAGTTGATGCATCACCCTGATCGGGTAAGTGATATCGGTCATTTCATACCCTTCATAGAGATGAAACCTGCCCTGCATCACTACTACTTTTTTTCCTTCAAGTTTTCCGTAAATCAACCTGCCGGTATGAAATTCTACCGTAGCCAAAGGAAAATAAGGGATGTTGTGATAGTAGGCGATCACAGGGTCTTCAATTTCGTCTACCAGTTTGCCGAGGCCCGTACCCAGTATGATCCCTATTTCTGGTTTGTCGAATCCCTTGCTTTTCAGGTATTCCGTAGATTCGTTTAAGTGTTGCTTTGTCATCCTTCCCAGTCCTTTAGAAATTTTTGAAATACTGCTTCATCTTTGATATCGTGGTAAGTATCTACATCGTTGCGCTGATCGAGCAGAAAAACCTCAGAGCCCTTTATGGTCTCAAGGGTTTCATCGAGGACCTTGTCGGTACCCCAGGATTTATTCTCGAATAATTTGGCATTTGGAGTTTTCATTCCCAAAAGATAATATCCTCCGTCCTGGGCAGGTCCGAGTACATATTCGGCATCATCTAATGCTTTGAAGGCCTTATTGAGATCGGACTCTTCCAGGTCGTATATATCACTTCCAATAACAATAATTTTTTCAAAACCTTTCTCGAAACCCAGTTGGAATGCATTGTGCATTCTCTCACCGAGGTCCCTTCCTTCCTGGCAATATTTCTCATAAATATCATCATTGAACAGATCACCAGACGCCTTGTGTTCGGAGTAAAACACCCATTTTTGGGAGGTCAGGTTTTTGCTAATTACCGACGTATGTTCTACTAGAAAGATGTAAATATCCAGAGCGATTTGGGGACCTACTGTCTTTGCCAATCTGGTTTTGCATTTTCCCAGCTCAATATTCCGTGTGAAAATTATTAGAAGGTTCTTCAAATTGTGTTACAACGCTAAAAAATATCCGGCTAATATACTTTATTTGCTTCAGTCAGCAGATGACTCCAATACTTACTGTAGGCATGAACATTTTCCGTGTCCTTCTCCAGTGAATCAACCACAGGTCCTCCAAGATTTTTCCACTCAAAAATACCACCATAAAGATTATGCACGTCTGTAAATCCTTGCTCCATTAGTTGTTCCCCGATATCTTCGGAGCGGACTCCAACCGAGCAATAGACCACTATACTGGTGTCTTTTGGGAATCGTTCATTCAGGGATTCCATTTGGAATGTTTTGTAACCTACCCAGAGCGCTCCGGGAATATGACTAACCATGTATTCTTCTTTTTCCCTTGCATCAATTATTAGATATGGCTGTTCAGTGAGAATTGTGGAAACTTTAATATAGGGTACAGATTCCAGGTTGTATTTTTTAAGGGCATGGTCTATAGAAGGCACCCTGCATCCCGCTACGATGGTAAAAATCAGTATGATCAGTATTCTGATGGACGACATTTGATATTTTAATCAGAACGATAAAGATAACGTTTTGCGATGATCTGGATTTTTACAGAAACGCTTGTTTTTAGTTCCCTATAAATAGTATTTTTATCCGAAACAGCTTGAGATGAATCGCATTGCATTTTCGATATTATTGGCTTCGGCAATATTTGTCTTTTTAGGATGCCAGGACAAGACGAAAACAAATGCTGCTGCTATAGAAGTTAATGCAGAGCAGTTTTATAAAGAGAATTACAGGCCTCAGTACCATTTCTCACCTTCAAAAATGTGGATGAACGACCCCAATGGGCTGGTATATAATGAGGGGATATACCACCTCTTCTATCAATATTATCCAGATGATATTGTATGGGGTCCAATGCATTGGGGGCATGCTGTGAGCGAAGACATGATTCATTGGGAACAAAAACCAATTGCGCTGTATCCGGATGAAAACGGATATATTTTTTCAGGAAGTGCCGTCGTTGATAAAAATAATTCCTCGGGATTTGCAGAGCGGGGGAGCTCCCCTCTTGTAGCCATATATACCTATCATGATCCTGACGGTGAAAAAGCGAATACCGATACTTTTCAGACCCAGGGTATCGCCTATAGCCTGGATAATGGCAATAGCTGGACCAAGTATGAAGCCAATCCGGTAATCGGCAATGAAGGGATCAGGGATTTCAGAGACCCGAAAGTTTTCTGGCATAATGAATCCCAGAGTTGGATCATGGTACTGGTAGCTGGAGATCACGCAAAATTCTATCGATCTCCGAATCTTAAAGAATGGACCTATTTAAGCGAATTTGGAAGTGAAGTTGGAGCGCATGGAGGAGTTTGGGAATGCCCCGATCTTTTCCAGCTGCCGGTCCAAGGCAGCGATAATAAAAAATGGGTGCTCCTGATCAGCATCAATCCCAATGCACCTAATGGTGGAAGCGGTACACAATATTTTATAGGAGAGTTCGATGGAACAACTTTTACTTCCCACCAGCAGGAGGCCAGATGGCTAGATTGGGGCAGGGATAACTATGCCGGGGTAACTTATAACGATGTTCCTGGCGGCGAGCGAATATTTATCGGTTGGATGAGTAATTGGGACTATGCCCGTGATACCCCTACCAAAGAATGGAGAAGTGCCATGACCGTAGCTCGCGAATTAACCCTTAAAAAAATGGGGAACAACTACGAGTTGCTGAATTATCCTTTAGACCAATTCGATAAGATCGTGCAACCGGAATATAAAGAGAATCTGGTAGTAGGTGGAGGAAAGACCCACCATTTCACTTTTGACCATTTTAACGAATCGGAAATTCGTTTCAGAACTGCGCTTCGGGAGTTTGAAATCTATTTCTCCAATGATAGCGGGGATACTTTATTGTTGTCTATGGACACGGAAAGAGAGGAATTCATATTAGACCGCAGGCGTTCCGGTAAGGTAGATTTTCATGAAAAATTTGCGCCCGGGGTACAACGTATGCCGGTTGGTAATTTGCCCAAAGACCCTTTTGAGATCAGAATCCTGATGGACTGGTCCTCTATTGAGGTATTTATCAATCAGGGGCAATATGTCATGACATCACAGATCTTTCCCAACGAATTCTATAAAGAGTTGGATATCACTAATCTCAATTCTTCCGACCTGATTTTTCTCGATTTCAAAGTAAATGTGGTTGAGCCGATTTGGGATCAGTCTCCCTAGTCCTGATGCCCGATGGCATGCATCAGCCCCCTCAATTCTGCCAGACCTTTGAGTCGGCCTATAGCCGAATACCCAGGATTACTTTGCTTACCTAGATCATCAAGTAGTCGATGTCCGTGATCGGGTCGCATGGGAATAGTTGCAGACCTGGCGGAATTGATCTTCATCAATCTTTTCATTACCTCGAACATCGGCACATCGCCTTGCAGGTGATTGGCTTCATAAAAATTACCTTCCCCGTCCGCTTTCGTACTTCGCAGGTGTATAAAGTGAATACTATCCTTAAAACGTTCCACCATTCCGGGTAGATCATTGTCTTTACGGACGCCGAAAGAGCCCGTACAAAATGTTATACCATTGTAATCGCTTTTCGGATGAGCCAGAATACTAGCAATATCATTTGAGGTAGATACTACCCGAGGCAGACCGAGAATTGGAAACGGGGGATCATCAGGGTGAATGGCCATCTTAATTCTATGTGCTTCGGCAACCGGGATAATCGATTCTAAAAAAAGTCTCAGGTTTTCCCTTAGCTGATCAGCGTTTATTTCGCAATATGCATCCAGTGCGCTTTGGAAGTCTTTGAGTGAATACGCTTCCTCTGCGCCGGGCAGACCCGCCAGCACGGTTGAGGCCAGATCTTCTTGCCCTGAGAGATCAAGTTTTTGGTAGTATGCTTCGGCTAGTTTTAATATTTCTGCTGGATAATCTTCTGAGGCCGCCGGACGTTTTAAAATATAGCGGTCGAAGGCAGCTAGTTTCCGCAGTTCAAATCTGAGTGCACTTCCACCATCAGGTAGTTCGTAGTTAAGGTCGGTGCGCGTCCAATCCAGCACAGGCATGAAATTATAGCATATCACCTCAATCCCCGATGCCGCCAGATTTATAATACTCTGAATATAATTTTCTATGTAAACCTTATAATTACCTCTTCGTAGTTTGATGTCTTCATGAACGGGTATACTTTCAACAACAGACCAACTTAATCCTGCTTCTTTAATCAGCTGTTTTCTTTCCAGAATAGCCTTTGTGGGCCAAATCTCACCGTTGGGTATTTCATGTAGTGCGGTAACTACTCCTGTGGCTCCTGTCTGTCTGATATCGGACAAACTGACCACATCTGAAGGCCCGAACCATCGCATGGTCTCTTGTAAGGCCTTCATACCCCGGAAAATGCATTAAACCCTCCATCTACAGGTACAATTGTTCCGGTTACAAAACGTGAGGCATCACTGCAGAGCCAATGGATCACACCGTGCAAATCTTCAGGTTGTCCAAACTCCTTCATAGGGGTTTGCGCGATGATTTTAGCCCCCCTGTCGGTAAGATTTCCATCCTGCTCTGTTAGTAACGAACGGTTCTGTTTGGTAAGAAAAAATCCGGGAGCAATAGCGTTAACCCTGATCCCATTTCCATATTTCTGACAGAATTCCACTGCAAGCCATTGGGTTAGATTATCGATGGCCGCCTTAGCTGATCCATATCCCAAAACTCTGGTCAACGGTCTTTGGGCAGTCATGGAGGATATATTTAGGATACTCCCTTTATTATCCTTTAACATGAGTGGCAGAAATACCATGGTAGGGATAAATGTTCCCATATAATTCAATTCCATTACTTTACGAAGCTCTTCGATCTTAGCATCCGTGAATTCCTGATCAGGACCGATTACGGCCCCAGGGAGATTTCCACCAGCCGCATTGATGAGTACATCGAGTTTACCAAAAGCTCTATCTACAGATTTAGACACCTCCTTCAATTGGTTCTCATCGGTTACATCGGCTTGCAATGGAAATGCTTTGCCGTTATTGCCAACGATTTCTGAAACCAAACCATCAACTTTAGCTTTGTTCCTTCCCAGAACAAGTACCCGTGCTCCATTTTGAGCCAGATATTTGGCCATACTACTGCCAAGTACACCTGTAGCACCACTTATAAGGATAATTTTACCTTCTATTGAAAACAGTTCCGACATAGATCGCTTTACTTGCCCAAAATTTGGCTTGTTCTATTATTTATTAAATTACACAAATATTCCGATTAAGATAGCCAAATTTTGTTATTGGAAAACCACTTATCCTTGACTTCCTATTTTGCCCCATTTCTGTTTAAATACGCCCGCGCTTTCCTGCGATTGTTTATGTACTCATTGATTCTGGGCCTGGTGATTTCCTGTAGTGAAGGATCTAAGCAGAAAACAATCAGGCTGGCTCATGGCTTGGATACCAATCACCCTGTTCACCGGGCGATGGAATTTATGGGCGATAGGATAGAGCTTAAGTCCGAAGGTAGAATTAATGTCCTTATCTACCCCAGTGGACAGCTTGGCGCCGAGAGAGAATGCCTGGAACTGCTTCAAATAGGAAGTCTCGATATTACAAAAGTATCTGCTGCCGTTCTCGAGAATTTTATCCCGGAATACAAAGTCCTCAGCATACCTTATATTTTTCGAAATAAAGATCATGCACATAAGGTTTTCGATGGCCAGGTAGGAGAAGAAATACTCGCTAAAGGCGATCATTCCCGTTTGCGGGGTCTTACCTTCTATGATGCGGGCAGCCGGAGTTTTTATACAAAAACCAGGGAGATTGATACACCGAAAGATCTTGAAGGATTAAAAATTCGGGTTCAGAAAAGCAATATGGCTGTTGCCATGGTAGACCTCCTTGGAGGATCTCCAACCCCTATTTCCTGGGGAGAATTATACACCGCCTTACAGCAAGGCGTAGTAGACGGAGCTGAAAACAACCTTCCCAGTTTCTATACTTCAAAACACTACGAAGTGTGCAAATATTATAGTTTAAATGAGCATACCGCTGTACCCGATGTTTTGCTTGTAGGTAAGGATAGCTGGAATCGATTTAGCCCAAGCGAACAACAATGGATCAGGGAGGCCGCTAAAGAATCTGCCCGGTATCAACGAAAGCTTTGGGAAGCGTCTGAAGAAGAATCTCTTAAAGCGATAAAAGACGCCGGAGTGATGGTGAGCTATCCGGCAAAAGAACTTTTTGAAGAAAAAACCAGGACCATAGTAAAGATGTTTGATAACGAACCTGAAATTCTGGCATTAATAGATAAAATACGGAATGAAAAATAAGGTAGACAGGATATTGGAGTATTTACTTGTGGCACTTTTTAGCATTATGCTGTTCAGCGTGCTCTGGCAGGTCTTTTCTCGCTTTTTTTTAAAGTCACCTAGTACCCTTACCGATGAAATATCGAGTTATGGCCTCATTTGGGTAGGTTTATTGGGGGCAGCATATGCCACTGGAAAAAAACTCCACCTTGCCATCGATCTCTTTCCAAAAAAGCTGGTGGCCAGAAGAGCTGTCTTTTTGGATGGGTTCGTTTATGTAGCCGTCGCATTCTTTAGTATTATGGTGATGGTAATCGGAGGCGGGCGTCTTTGTTGGATTACCTTTGCACTGGGACAAAAGTCGGCTGCCCTGGAGATTCCCCTGGGATTTGTATACCTGGTTGTACCTCTAAGCGGACTACTTATCCTGTACTATTGTATCCTTCATTTTGAACTGTTACGCAAACAGAAAAAAGATTGATCATGGAGCATACAGAAGTTTTGATTCTCATTTTCGGCTTTTTATTCTTCCTTGCGATGAGAGTCCCTGTTGCCTATGCAATAGGTCTTGCGGCGCTACTTACTCTGTTGGCGGCTTTGCCCTTTTTACCCTCCGTGACCACTCTAGCACAGCGTATGGCAGCCTCACTCGACAGCTTTGCATTGTTGGCAGTCCCCTTTTTTATTCTGGCCGGGCAGGTAATGAACAGAGGAGGGATTGCGATCCGATTAATAAATTTTGCTAAAGCATTGATCGGTCCGCTTCCTGGAGGACTTGCGTTTGTAAACATTATTGCGTGTATGTTATTTGGGGCGATTTCGGGTTCGGCCGTTGCAGCGGCCTCGGCTATTGGAGGTTTTATGAATCCTCAAATGGAAGCTGAAGGATACGACAAATCTTTTAGTGCCGCAGTTAATATCACCAGCGCCACCACAGGACTGATCATACCACCCAGTAATATCCTGATCATATATTCACTGGCTAGCGGAGGGGTGTCTATTGCTGCACTTTTCCTCGCTGGTTATATCCCCGGTATACTGATTGGCCTTGCCCTGATGATCGTGGCCGGCATATATTCGGTTTACAAAAAGTATCCCACTGATAAATTTGTAAGCATCGGTGTTTTTCTTAAACGTTTTCTGGATGCCTTGCCCAGCCTGCTATTGCTGGTTGTTGTGATTGGAGGGATTGTTGCGGGTTATTTTACTGCTACAGAAGCTTCCGGCATTGCCGTAGTATACACTTTTGTACTGTCCTTTATCTATAAAGAGATCGGTTTTAAGGACATTAAACCTATTCTGCTGGAAACGGTAAAAACCTCGAGTATAGTCCTTTTGCTTGTGGCTACCTCAATAGCAATGTCGTGGGTGATGAGTTACGAGCAGATTCCACAAGGTATTACGACACTTCTTTTGGGCGTCAGCGACCATCCTGTCATTGTATTGATACTTATCAACCTGATTTTACTCTTTGTGGGTGTTTTTATGGATATTACTCCAGCCGTATTGATCTTCACCCCAATATTTCTGCCTATCGTTCTGGAACTTGGGTATGACCCGGTACATTTTGGAATCATCATGATCATGAATCTCTGTATCGGGATTTGTACACCTCCTGTAGGGTCGGTACTTTTTGTGGGGTGCAGTGTAGCAGGACTTTCCATTCAGAAAGTAATTAGGCCTCTATTACCGCTATTCGTAATTATGCTGGTGGTATTGTTGTTGGTTACTTATATTCCGGGATTAAGCCTTTGGCTTCCACGAGTATTTGGATTCTAATAAGTTCTTTTGTCTTGAAACAAAAGAACCAAAAGTTCAATAAGGTTTTGCAGGAAATTTTTGGCTTAGGCCAAAACCGCAAATCGCTTGCCGCTCCATGCTCTTTTACGCTTGCACGTAACGCACTTCCGCTGGCGACTTTGCTATCTCTTCAAAACCTTCGGATAAAAAGAAGATATACCTTTCTCTTCAGTAAAAGAGGCATACTCCGTAAAGAATTGGCGAAGCCTTGTAGACAATTTAGGAGTTTGACTCTGGTTTTGAAGCTTAGCTTCAAAATTGCCTAAGAGAAAGTGTCTTTTCTTTGATTCGTTTCTTTGGACAAGCAAAGAAATGAATATATAAACAGCGAATGATTAATTAGATGCGATTAATATTCTGATAGAGTAGTAGTAAACTAGTTATTCAAGAAACTATATATCTGGTCAATTCAAAAAAGAAAACAACTAAGATTAATGAAAATTAAAATACTCTTTCGCATTATGATAACATATATCAGCGATCATTTCTCCTAACCATTTTTCATCTTTCGGTAAAAGGCCCTGCTCCACATCTGCACCGATTAGGTTGCAAAGAATTCGTCTGAAATACTCATGTCGCGGAAAAGAGAGAAAACTTCTTGAATCGGTAAGCATTCCAATAAAGGTGCTTAGAAGTCCCATATTGGAAAGCGTATTGAGCTGCGTTTCCATCCCGTCCTTTTGGTCCAGATACCACCAGGCAGAACCCCATTGCACTTTTCCTTTAATACCGCTGTTGTTGAAATTTCCGCACATGGTGGCGAACACTGCATTGTCTGCGGGATTGAGATTGTAGAGGATGGTTTTAGTCAATTGGTCCGTCTCGTCAAGAGAACTTAAAAACCTCGCTAATGAGGAAGCCTGATTGAAGTCGGCGATAGAGTCGAATCCGGAGTCCTTCCCTAGCTTATGCATCATTCTTCGGTTAGTGTTCCTTAGTGCGCCCAGGTGGAACTGTTGTACCCAGCTGTGTTTATGATAAGTGCGGCAAAGGTGTTTTAGAACCTCGAACTTAAAATAGGCAGTTTCATCTTGATATAATCCCTCCTGATTCCATAGCTTTTTGAATATGAACCCTATGTCAAATTTGCTTCCGGCGGCAAAGGGAAGGAATTCCAGTCCGTGATCTGCAATCCGACAATGGTTCAGATGAAAATAATCTATTCGATTATCCAGGGCAGCGAGTAAGTCGTTAAAAGAATTAATAGCGATGCCGGTAATATTTTCGAGAGCCTGCAGAAATTCAAAATATGCCTTAGGGTCTTCAACTGCATAAGCCCTGTCAGGACGGAAGGAAGGCAGTAGGAGCGGACCTACACCCTCTTTTCGGAAGCTTTGATGATCAGCGAGTAAGTCTAAAGGGTCATCTGTAGTACACACTACCTCTACATTCATCCTCTCCAGCAGTCCCAATGTGTCGTGTGAAGACTCCTGCAGGCAACTGCTAGTGTGGTCAAAGATTTCTCTGGCATTATCTGGATTTAGATATTCATCAATGTCGAAATAGCGCTTTAATTCAAGCTGAGTCCAATGGAATAAAGGATTGCGTAAAGTATGAGGTACAACTTTGGCCCAATGTTCAAACTTTTCAAATGACCTGGCTTCCCCCGTTATGTATTTTTCGGGTATACCAAATGCCCGCATGGCCCTCCATTTATAGTGGTCGCCATCTAACCAGGCTTCGGTAATATCTTTAAATTGGTGATTTTCACTGATAAATTTAGGAGACAGATGGTTGTGGTAGTCTATGATCGGTAATGGTGCTGCATAATCGTGATAAAGTTTTTGGGCGTAAGCGTTCTGCAGTAAGAAGTTCTCCTGGATAAATATTGATTTTGCCTGCGTCTTTCCCATAAAAATCTACCCTAATTGTTCTTCTAAAGATACGTTTTTTAAAGATGTAAGAAAAATCTTAAAAACTATGTGATCTTCAAATATATGAAGTGTTGTAAGCTAGTCCTGTAACGGCTATATATCATCTGTTTCAAGGCCTTTTTTCCAGTCGACATTAAAATTAAAACCAAGTGTTACCGAGAAATTGTTATAGCGTGCTCTGGAAATGTTTTCTGGTTCTCCCCTCAGAAAATTCTCTTGTTGAGCACCGGTCATATCCACAAATTGCTGATAATTATCCTTCCGTCCGTGACCATAGTTAAAGCCGATGACAAGGTCTGTACGAGGTCCGGAATATTGAATTCCAGAAGTAAAGTGAAGTATGTTCCAGGTAGTGGCAATTGGTGTAAAATCTACGCTGGTATTAACCACGTCCTGGTCGAAGAAGGAGTGATCTGTTCTGAAACTGCCATAGTAGTCAAAATTATCTTTAACCTCCACCTGCCATGAAACCCCAATGTTGAAAATGCTTTTATGCGCAGTAACAGGGATGGCAAAGTTGGGGTCGGAAGAGGGGGGAAACTGCAGGTCTTCACTATTATTTTTTTCCTTGATCATATTATATCGATCTATACTGGCAAACCATTCGGCACTAATGGCCAGATCAAATTTTCCAAAATCGTAGTGTCCTCCTATATTTATGGATAAAGGGGTTTTATATACCCCTGCATATGCCTTTTTGCGGTCTGAGATATTGATGATATCCACTATTTCATCGGGGCGGATAGATTGCTGTGATTTTTCAGCCGAGTTGTTTAGCAAGCCCAGGTTAATGGCAGGAAGACTAATGGTAACTCCCAGCTTCAGTGCATCAAAATTAAAATTGGCGGCAGGTTTAAAGATAAACCCCAGGGCACGGTAATCCAGGCGTTCCTGTCCAATCTCCGAAGTCAGGTTTTCAAAAGATTCAGGATTCCCAATGAGTTCTTCTTCAGGGAAAGCATTGGACGTATAGTTTTTGATATAGTCGGTGGTTTTGATAAATATGTTTCCGGCCAGTCCGATACCTATTCTATCTGAAAGCCGGTAGCCTATGGCACCAACGATCCAGTTTTCCCTGGTCCGGTTGTTGTAGCGAAACTGTGCCTGGAAAACATCAGTGCGGTCAGACGGGCTGAGGTAATTTCCGAGTTGTTCGGAGTCCATTTGGAAGGAGTTGTTAAAATCGTATCTGGCCAAACCTCCCACAGAGTAAACAATTCTTGGATTTTTCTTTAGACGCCTCATATAGGCGAGCATAGAAGGTTGGATATTGACGCTGAAAAAATTGATATCGATCCCATCACCTCCGGCATCCTTTAGATCGATCGCGTCAATGGAAACCACATCGGCCTGCCCTTCAAGGAATTCCCCATCTATAAAGGCCAGTGCACCCGGATTGTAGAAGGCGGCAGAAGTATTGCGAACCCCGGCAGTTTCTATCCCACCTCTAATCGTAGATAAGGCCCCGAAGTTGTGAAACCAGTAATTGGTTTCCTGGGCGAAGGTTGCCGTGAGGCACATAAGGCATATCAGGCAAAAAGAAAAGCTATATTTCATCCGGTCTAAATATACTATTCTTATCTTAACCAACGACTACCAATGGTGAGATTTCATGCCCAAATCCCGGGAACTCTGGAAACATCAATACGGGCGTATAAATCGTATTTCTTGACCAGGTAATAACCGAATCCGCCACCCCCGGCCGTATTAACATCCTTAAACGCATCACCCTGATTCTAAAGGGTTTCTCTAGCTTTCCGCCTTCCAACAATTATTCATTATTAAGTACTGATTATTTTCCTTCCAAATGAACTGTGCACTGTAACTGCTTACTTCCAACTTCCGACTTCGGACCTCCGACTGGCACCTCTCGATACAAAGACGCTTCATTTAGTTACGCGTCTTCACTCGAGGTGACAATTTGTTCTCAACCTGTCAGTTCGAGTGATTTCTTTGAGCAATGCAGAAAGAATTTGTATCGAGAACCTGCACGCGACAGTAAAACCAATCTTCTTCACAGATCGTTCAGGCAAGCGTCCTCCGACCACTTCTCGATGCAAAATTTGTTCACTATGTTCTCAAATTTCACACGAAGAGACAATTGGTATTATCCTTTCAGCTGAATATCGTCAACCACCTTAGCTTCAGCCTTTGCCATCTTTTTTTGGTAATCAGAAAGATTAATCATAATTTGAAAGGTTTCCCCGTCTTTTTTGAAATAAAAATTTACAGAAATGGCCGACCAAACCCATATTCAGAAGAAGACAGAAGAGTTTCCATTTAGAAAAATTGCCCGTGCCTCATTTTTAAGAGGTGGATTATCCCTCGTATTCGGCATCGTATTCCTCTTACTCGTTAAGCCAGATCTCGATGATAAAAACTATGTAGGTCTCGGGATTAAACTCATTGCAGCGGTTTCTTTCCTTACTATAGGCATTCGTTCTATCTGGAAAGGATATTTAAAGGAATACAATTTCAGCCTTAAGGATATTTTCGACAGAGCGAGGGATATCAAGGTGAACTATCTTCTGGCACAGAGGGCTTCAGACGATTATGGACTCGCTCAGGAGTATATGAAGATATTTGATTCGAAAAATCTGAGCTATACCAAATCCGAGAAAGGGAAGGTGAACAACTGGCAGTTCATTTTCTTTAAACTGGTGTCTAAAAGGGGATTTTCGGAAATATTTGATTACGTTCCATTTCAGATCACGAATTTCATCAACAACCAATCTAAACCGGTCTCGCTATTTGGTTTTATTATCGTTGGGTTGCTGGCCCTCGCCTTTATAGGATACCTCGACATTATACAGTTCAACCTGTTTTGGATTAATCTGGGGATTCTTTTGGTACTACTCGCACTTTGGCAACCTACAAAAATCGATTACCTCACCCTGCAAAAATCCAAAAATGCGATTGGTAAGAAACTGCTCTTGTTCACTGCGCTCTATGTTGTCATTGTTGTTTTTTATAATCCAAGCGGATCTTCGATGAACCTGGCTTTGTTGTCTATTATTCTATTGTTATTCGCCGTTATCGCATATACCGCATGGATCTCTTTTAAGATTGCCGAGGATGTTTTTACCGAACGCAAAAGGATTGGCGTGCAGATATCCGACATCGACCTCAAGACTATACGAGTGGCCACACAGCCCAGCAATGTAAAACAGCAGTTTGAGAATATCCTAAAAAAGCACACGGGTTGGTATTTTACCTATGATTACGACAGGGAAAATAAAAGCGGTGAAGTACGTGGCGAACAGAAGCATAAGGGAGATTTTAATTTTCAGAATGTCTATGAGTCGAACCCGAATATAATTTCTACCGCTTACGATGAAGGCACCGAGAAGAAACTATCGAGGGTATACAAGTTGGGGCTGGTTTTATTGGCGGTGGGTTTGTCGATGATCTTTATTGGAATATTGATTTTTCCAACGATAGATGCCAACAGTTTTGACCAGATGAGCACTGCCCAGATTGAGGATGGGGCCTTTAATTTTTTCACCAGCTTGTTCTTTTCTTTGATCGGCATCGCCTTATTATCATTCGGAAACAGATTGGTATACGAGATCTTTATGTTCTTCAACGCTGAAATATTCTTTGAGTCGAACCTGATATTATTTCGCGCCAATGGCAGTTATGACGAATTTGAGCATATTTCAGGGGGAATTAAGCGCAAAGACACATTTGCCGATTTTACCCCGGATATTGAAACATGCTATGTTCGTAGCAGCATCTTTGTACATCCTTATTTAGACAGCAGTCGTATGCAGACCTTGTCCCGTTATGTGATCCAGGTGGATAAGAACGATGCCTTGTTGGGCTTCCTTGTAGACGAATACAAAAAGAATCTTACGCCTTATCTGATGAAACTGGACAGCGGTGCCGGGATACCAAAGATTGAGGATGCAGGGGCCGATGGGCTGATTGAGGAGTGAGGAGTGGAGTTAAAAGTGAAGAGTGAAGAGTGCTTGCCCACCTTAGCCTGAGCGAAGGTGGGAAAAGTGAAAAATGAGGAATGAAAAGTGAACAGTAAGCAGTTTTAACAAAATAAAATGCCAACTGCAACTGAGTACTGAAGACCTGGGTATTATGCTAAATTCGGACCCCTTTCTAACAACTTCCGCCTCCTGCCTTCCAAGAATTATTCTTTATTAATTACTTATTATTTTCCTTTCATTTAGATTGCAAACTACTACTGCAAACTTGCGACCTCAGACTTGCGTTTCATCGAATTAATCTGCATTTCAACAATAATAGAAATAGTCATCCGTTGCCATTTAACGGGCGAAATCCCTAAAACTGATGATTATGAAAAAGATCTCCCTGAACTCCATTTTTATTTTCCTGCTGCTCTTTGGCCTGATTACATCTTGTTCGGAAGAGGAATCTCCTCTTGTGGACGATATGGAACAAAGTGAAGGCGATAATGATCCCTCTGGTGACGATAGTGATGATGGAACTGGTTCAGACGATTCCGGGAACGATGATTCCGGCAGTGACACCGGTGATGATGGAAATGGAGAAGGCACAGGTGGTGATTCCGGTGGCAATTGTGAGCCGCAGGATGAGATTATTTTGGAGGCTGATGGTTATGTGCTCGCAGAAATCGAACGAAACGCCTATTCCGATCCATGGGAAATAGAAAACGTGGAGCCGAATTTTAGCGGTGAAGGTTACATAGTCTGGACCGGTACCCAGTATCTCGGAAATCCCGGTAACGGTTTAACTACTTTCAAAATCCTGATTTCCAACCCCGGAACTTATGAGTTTGTATGGAATACTTCTGTGACTATAGGTTCAAGTGGTACAGACCACAACGATACCTGGCTGCGTTTCCCCGATGCAGATGATTTTTTTGCACAGAACGGTGGGAGTGTTGTCTATCCTCATGGCAGCGGGAAATCTCCCAATCCGGCCGGTGCGGGGTCTGATGGCTGGTTTAAGGTTTACAGGAGTGGCAATGATCTAAGCTTTAAATGGCAGGCTTATACTTTTGACAATAATCCGCACAAGATTTATGTAACCTTCAATAGCGCCGGCGAATATACCATGGAAATATCTGCCCGGTCCTCTGGCCATGCCATCGATAAATTTGTGCTGTTTCAGGATTCTTACAGTCTTGGCGATGTTACCGGGGAAGGGACGGCCGATAGTGAGGTAAGCTGTGGTAACTAACCATTCATATAGGCGGCAAAAGGTTTTAAATCCTTTAAGGTCTTTTTGCGGGCAATTCCGGAACAAAAAAAAGTGAATCCCGGTCCACATAGTTGTATTCGGGAGGGATCCCTTTCGGGTTTATTTCTATAAAATCATTTTTTCGATAGCACGAATGAGAGGCCTTGGCCACTGCTGGTGTGTCCAGAAAAATTCTGGAAAGTCCAATATCTTTGGCTTCAACTAAAAGAGTGCGAAGCAGCTGACTGGCAATGCCGCGGTCGTGCTCCCTGCAGGCTCTCTTTAAAAATAATTTCCGGAGTATTCCGCAATCGGAGTTTAATCTCTGGAGGCCAATGCAACCAATGAGCTCACCTTCCAACTGGGCTACCCAAAAACCACCGTCTTTATAAAAACCTTTCGTATCCAAGAGGTCTGGCTGTTCATCGTCTTTCAAACCCAATGACAATTCACCGCTCTGTATGTCCAGAATTAATATGGTAAGCTCATGCTGTTGTGATGGATGAAATCTAGTGATCATTAGCAGTTTCTTAACTAGCTTTTCAAATAAAGAGCAGAATATTAAATCATTTCAGGTGGCTAGCAGAATGATAGCGTCGTAACACGTTTTACTGGTTAATAAGCGACTGATAATAGTGAATAAGCAGATAAGTAAAAAAATATTAATAAAAGACTGGGTTGAAAATACGGAGTTAGCAGGCGAGCAGGCCAAATGAAATGCCTATATGGTCTATTTTCTACCTGAGGTAATCAATAATGCATATCGATCCACATCCCCAGTGAATTCATATCGTGTTTTATGTTTTCAAGGGTACGGTTTCTTCGCTGTTGTCTTAACATCCAGATGATTAATGCCCAGATACCTAGTGTAATCACCGCTAAAATCAGGTAGCCTCTGCTTCTGTTGACCCCCTTACGAGTATACTTGAAATCGACTGAAGAAATCTTGTCTTTTAATTCATCCGGCAATTCACTTTCAGACACTTTTTCCTTAAAACGAGTGAACTCGATAATAAGCTTATAAAGCTCGTCATCCATGACCTTGCCATCTTCCAGGTGCTTTTCACATTCCTTGTGTACAAAACGAATATACTTCTTACAGGTTTCGATATCCATGCAGTCAAGGTAGAGAAATAATATGTAACTATGGAATTAACCGATCGGGCTGGTGTTCCGATTTTTGATGTTTCCAGCGCCTATGAGACCATAACCAATATTGCGGAGCACTCACAATTTCTTTTTCTAATTGCCTGGTAAATGCCGCTGTTATTTCCCCTTTCTCAAATTGGCTATGATCATCGGAAATAAGGGTATAAATAACTTTATAATGACCGCGTGACACTTTTATATTTGAACCGGCAATAACGGGCATGTTAAATTCTCTTGCCATTCGCTCAGCACCGTATGCCACACCGGTTTCCTGGTTCAGGAAAGTCATAAAGTGTGCTAATTGTAATTTTGTTGGGGATTGATCACTTCCAAAAATCACTGCAAATTTCTCTTCTTTTTGTGTTTTTAATTTTTGAAGAATTCCATCAATGCGCAGCATTTGCAATCCATATTTAGATCGACTTTTGGTAACTTTTTCATTCCAGAACTCATTTTTCAAAGGGGAATAAAGCGCCATAGGATTATGTTTGATCTGTATTGGAAAAGCAAGTGCAACTAACTCCCAGTTATTGTAATGCCCACCGACTAAAATCACACTCTGCCCCTTGTTGAAATAAGGGTCCAGCAATTCCGGATTAACTACCTTCATCCGCCTCCTGGCAGCTGTTTCTGAAATGGTAAAGTTCTTTATTCCCTCGACCATCAGGTCACAAAAGTGGCGGTAAAAAGCATTTTCTATTTTGTGTATTTCTGCTTCTGATTTATTTGGAAATGAACGCGTTAAGTTCTTCCTTACCAGGGTTTTACGATATCCAAATATCCGGTAGATGAAAAAGTATAAAACATTGGAAACTCCATATAGAATAAAAAAGGGCAAACGCGATGTTGGCAGCAGCAGCAGGTAATAAACAAGTTTGTTCATGGGGGAGTGGGCTCAGGGTGGTAATGTAAGTATTTCTTTGAGATAACTAAGCTGAAAAATGTTTATTGCAAGAGCAAATTGGAAAAACTGATAGGTACGACCCGTAAAAATAATAAACCCATCAGACTAAAGACGAACGGTTTGCTAAGTCCGTACCTTCTTACCAGCTTCCGCCGCCACCGCCGCCCATACCACCACCCGATGATCCACCTCCAGAAGAACTGCTCGACGGGGAACTAACCATAGTTGTACTTGTAGTGCGGATAGTGTTTGAGAATGATCTGGAAAAATTATTTATTGAATGAGACCCACTCGCAGCCTGATACCAGCTGGGCGGAGGTACATCGAGCTTGTCAAATTTATCGGCCCATCTGTCCAGGGCACCAAAAGTGAGTGCAAAGGCCATGGTTGTTTCAAAATAATTCGGACTTTCTTTCAAAAGCATTTTAATTCGATTCTCTTCCGCCGTTTTTATAAACTTTTTATAGCCCTTTAACTCTGAATATAACCTTATTCCTTGTGGATTTTTCTTTATCATGAATTGGTTTAGGATTAATAATGTGATACCGAATATACCACCCACGATAAGAGCTATGAACCCCCAGTGATATAAGAAAAATGTGAGCACGATAATAAAGGTTATAAAAATTCCTGCAAATGTGTACCAGAATACTTTACGCGATTTCGGTTCATAAAACCTTTGGGCTTCTTTTCTCAATTGTATTTTAGCTTTGTTCATGGTGCTGTAGAAACTATTCTTTAAGCTGCTCACTAAAACCTCACTACCATCCTTAAACAGGCCATTAAATACCGTCTTTTGATATTTGGGAGCCACAGATGGGAGTTCCCCCTTTTTTCTGATCATGGTATCGTCCTTGGTAAACCAAGCTTTATTATCGATCTCATGTATTTCGATAAGACCCTGTGCGCCCCAATGTGGCAAAAGCGAAATGAGGTCTGAAGCATCCTCCCTGTCATTGATCAGAAAACCTACCATGGCAGGGTCCATATTCTCCGGTGGAAAATATGAGATCACCGTGGGTGCAGGATCGTCTTTTCCGTATTTTTGAAAAAGCCAATAAAATAGGGCTCCTATCATGGCCAGGATCAATGTCCATCCGTAATTCGTCCAGAAGGGCCAGAAGGGCTTCTTTTCAATGATGCTTCCCTTAGGTAGATCTATTAGTAAGGTCACGGCCTCACCGAATTTGGACTCCACTCCTTGATTGGAGGTTCCAAAAATTCTATCATCAGTAATCTGCAATTCAAAATCTTTACTTAGGGCATTATTACCCACTGTTCCTGTATAAAGGAATACCCGGCTTTCGTCTACCTGAGTTCCCTGAGGCAGAACAACCTCAAAATTGATTTCATGGAAGGTGGTCATCCAGTCAGACGGCTTAAGGTTCCAGTAGAATCGTATTGCTTCTTTTTCAAATAAGTAGGCGTTGTCTACCCTGTACCGAATTTCGTAATGAACAGGACCGACAACTGTTTTATTTGGGTCACCGATTTTGATCTGTGTTTTACCGCTGATCTTCTGGGAAAATATTCCAGGAGCTTCAAACTTGTGACCGGGCACTTCAATTTCACTAATAAGAATCTGTCGTTTTTCGGTCTTCCCCGTTTCATTTTTTAGGGTGTATTTGGTAAGTATATCCCGGTAAATACCATGTTTGTGATATAAAAAGTTGATATCATAAGTCTCTACAATGTCGAAATAACCTTCCTTGTTAAGGGTTATTTTCACATAATAAGAGTCCACCTCAAAGTCCTGGCCATGGGTTAAAGGAGTGATAAGTGCCAGTGCAATACTGCACAGAAGTAACCGAAACATTTCTTAAATGGTTTAACTGGAGAAATCTACTTTCACATTTTGGCGCTCATCTTCGGTTGATTCGAAATAATCAAAATGGGTATAATTGAATACCCCCGCAAATATTACCCCTGGAAAGCTTTCGCCATAAGTATTGTTTTCACGTACTGTTCCATTGTAATACCGACGGCTACGCTCTAGATTTTCTTCAATTTCATTCAACTTTTCCTGCAACTGAAGGAAATTAGTATTAGCTTTCAGATCGGGATAGGCCTCGCCCAGTGCAAATAAACTTCTCAGTGTTTGTTGTAACTGATTCTCGGCCTTGATCTGGTTATTGATATCCCCTGACGGTACAGCCATGGCTGCGTTACGAGCCTGAACTACCTTTTCAAAGGTATCCTTTTCGTGTGCCGCATAACCCTTGGCAGTCTCCACCAAATTCGGGATCAGGTCATAGCGTTTTTTAAGGGCCACATCTATGTTACTCCATCCATCTTTTACCAAATTTCGATTTTTGACAAAGCGATTATAGACGGAAATTAGTAACACGGAGAGGACTAAAAGGACACCAATAATAATGTAAAGCATATGAAATTTGTTTGAGTTGGTTTCAATAAGTATTGTGTTAATTAAGGTACTGTATTTTTTCGAAACAAATGAATCACAAAGTTCAACAACCAGTAATTCTGATTAGAAAGAATATTGTGAAGTCATACATCGAAACCAGAAGTATTCCGGAATATCGTTGGGTTTTTTTATCTTTAATACTTAGAATGCATCAACCCAAAAACAAAACCCCCATAAACATTAAGTCTATGAGGGTGTTGTGTGGTACCTCCAGGAGATACCTCGTTAACACTCGGTGTTCCTTTGGAACCACTCCTGCAAATACAAAACTCATCTGCCTTCGGCAGCTTGTTTCTAGTTCTTAGTCCCTTTGAAAAGTGAACTTTTCACGGTCCTAAAAACAAGAAACCCGCTCAAATGAGCGGGTTTTGTGCTTGATGTGGTACCTCCAGGAATCGAACCAGGGACACACGGATTTTCAGTCCGTTGCTCTACCAACTGAGCTAAGGTACCAGTATTTCAAATTTTATTATTGCGGTGTCTTCAGATATTCTAAAATCTTGGGACACACGCCCCGATAGCTATCGGGGTTCAGTCCGTTGCTCTACCTCCCGATAACTATCGGGAGAGCTAAGGTACCTCCTGCGGGTCTGCACCCGCCGTAGCCTTGTGCGAAGGCGGGGGCAAATATACTTTCAAATTTAGGAAGTAACAACAATTTTCAAAAAAAACCGGAAGTGTTTTCTAATTTTTGATTTTTACTGCACAGACCTTGTCAGCGAAGCTGAGCATGCCTTTGTGAAACCGGCATTTTTTATCTGTAACCACTTCGTCATTAATAGGGTCTAAAATTCATTGGGTTAGACATTACTAAGATGGTTAAGGGAGGCTTATTATTAAGCATAACTAATACCGTCTAAGCCTTAAAATATTACTGATCTCTATTTTAAATCAATAGCATGGAGTCGGAAATCATGGCCATTGTTGATTACCAAACTGTCCATTTCCCTAAAAACAATAGTCGTATTTGCTTCTAACCTGCGGTGAACATCATCAGATACCAGGAAGTCCTCATTTAGCTCCTTGCATTTCTTTTCAATCATTTCACATATATACAAGGCCTCGCCGTGAAAGACTATTTGAGACTTTACATCTCCTATTTGTCCGACTACCAATTCCCCCATATGGCAACAGGCTCTAAAATCGGGCGGCTGACCAAAATCGCGCTGATAGCTGTCTGCAAGAGACCTCATTTGTTGTTTAACATCGAGATAGAACTGAATACAGTTTGCATTTTCAAAGGCTTCTTCCTCATTCCAGAATATAGTGATCTGATCTCCCACATATCTGTAGACCTTACCTTTTTTGGAAAGAATAGGCCCTGAAATATCCTGGTAAAATCGATTAATAAAATGATGATAACGTTCGGCGCCTAATTTTTCTGTGATCCTGGTAGAGGATTTCAAATCAATATATAATAGCACTACAGTTTCTTTTTTGGGTTTATGATATTTTCCCCATATGATATTCCATAAAACACCAGGCCCCATTTTCAGACTTAGTTGATTGATAAAAAATACAAAGCCGATTATAGCCAGGGCATATAACAGAATTAATTGAAAGTCTTCTTCGAATAAAAAATGTTGAAATTGTTCACCTTTTAAATAAGACCAGAAACCCACCTGATAGTAAAGGCTTTCATTAAATACTTTTACAGTGATTAAGGTGATGGCCAGTACGCCGGTATAAAGAAAGGTTTTGGTTAAAAGTGTCGTTTTAAACCCTTTGGCACCCCAATGTCTATCAAAGTAATATAATTCCAGCAGGCCAATGGTGACGGAACCGATTAGTCCGGTAAGAATACCATTAATAAATGGCAAATAATCTTCATGGCTGTCGGCAAAAACCGGATATATAAAACCCGCAATCAGCCCGATGACAACAAATACGATTATTTTTTTTCTAGATCCGATCATTGAAAGTCAGTAGTTGATAGGGTAAAAAGTTCAATAGGTTCGCTCTTACCCCTTAGGCTGATTATCCCAAGGCTTTCTGCGTTACAATGTGCTGGTATTTGCAGTAACTTCTCTAATTCTGCAGACATTAAAACTTGTTTGCCCAGCTCTTTACACTTCCCAAGCATTCGCGCCGTTATATTCATCACGTCGCCATAAAAGGCCACCTTACTTTTAATAGTACCTACCTCGGCTTGTAGTACCAGGCCATAGTGGAAGGCTATTTCCAATTCCGGAAAAACTTCAAATTCAGCCAGGTACGATTTCTTTTGTACTTCCATTTTCTGAATAATATCCAAAACAGATAGCAGGCAATTTGCTTCCTTTACACCCTGTTCCAGTTTCCACGACACCACGCATTCATCCTCCACATATTCGTAGATGATGCCTCGGTACAACAAAATAGACTCCGTGATATCGAAAAGGATTCTGTTTAAAAACTCCAGGAATCTGATACTGCCAATCTTATTGATGATTTCCTGCGAATTGGAGACGTGCATGAACATAATAATCCGCTCTTCTTTTACTGGATTCTTGTATTTTCCGGTGATAAAATTCAGCATGATTCCCTGTCCCATCTTGCGACTTATCTGGTAAATAAAATTGATCAGAAACGCCAGGGCAACCACATAGACAAGGAGAATTGAAAAGTCTTCATTAAATAAATAGTTCTGAAATTCATCACTGTAGTAGACCTCTTTATAGGAAAGACCGAATTTAATTACTCTTGCGGTCATTAATTCCAGTAATATAATAAGTGGTATGAGTACCACATAAACCGCAGTCCTGATAATCAGCAAAGGAACAAATCGAATATTCCTCATCTTTTCATCTACTACCTGTAGCTCAAAAACTGAGATCACCAGACCAATCAGAGTAGCTATTGTCACTGTGTTGATGTAAGGAAATAATGAACCAAACCCATCGGACCATAAAACGTAGAAAATGCCAAGTGCATTGCCTGCAATAATAATTGTAGCGGCGATCCTGATTTTTCTTTTTTGTCTGACTGAAAAAGACATATGTAATGGTTGGCAGAAGTTCCCGATTCCTATTCCAAATTAAGAAAATCCTTTTAATGCGCATGTGCCAAGGCCGGGTTCGGGGGTTGCCAGCAGTGATGGATGTCATAAAGCTAATGATATATTTCTGATCTTTGCCCCGTGAACCTAATCATCGATGCCGGGAATACTTCAGTTAAGCTGGCCGCCTTTAACCAGGGGCGGATACTACATCAATTTCAAATACCAGTGGAAGAGCTACTAGAAGAGGTCGACAAATTCCTATTAATGTATCCGGGAATTAAAAGTGCGATTATCGCATCGGTTGCCGGTTTGGCTCAAGATCAAATTAAAACTATATCCGGAAAAACCGATTTATATCTTGTTGATCATCAACTAAAAACCCCTTTTGAGAATCACTACTCTTCTCCTGAGACCCTGGGAGCAGACAGGATTGCCCTTGCGGCCGCGGCAGTATTGCATTATGGAGAAACCAATACCCTGGTCATAGATGCGGGAACCTGCATAACTTATGATATGATCACCGCCGAGGGAGCCTACCTTGGTGGGGCTATTTCACCAGGTCTTACTATGCGATATCGCGCCCTTCACCACTTTACTTCCCGCCTGCCCAGTCTGGAAGTCGGAGACTACCAGGAGCTAATAGGGAATACTACTGAAAGCAGCATACATAGTGGAGTGATCAACGGCCTTTCTATGGAAATCGAAGGTGTAATCGGACAGTATCAAAGCCGATATGAACTTTTAACAGTTATTTTAACAGGCGGCGACGCCCAATTTTTGTCTAAACGGCTAAAAAAAGCCATATTTGCGCATTCTAATTTTCTCCTGGAAGGCTTGAACTTTTTGCTGGAATACAATAAACGATAGATGGTTAAAAAGATAGCAATCGCAATGCTGTGTTGTACAGCCTTCGTTTCATATGGCCAAAACAGTACGATTTCACCCTATTCATTTTTCGGAATTGGCGATTTACGTTCAGGGGCAACCGTAGAAAATCAGCAAATGGGCGGCATCGGAATGTATACCGACAGTATACATTTTAGCCTGCAAAATCCTGCTTCCTTCGGTAAACTGAGACTTACGACCTATACTTTTGGCGGAGCTCACCGCGAATTTAGATTAGAAACTTTTGAGGACCAACAAACGACTTCGGTGACCAGTATGGAGTACATCGGCATGGCCTTCCCCATCACTAAAAGGATGGGTGTTGGGATTGGACTAAAACCGCGTTCCTCGGTAGGGTATGCTCTTGAATCGGAAAGCATTGATGAAAACGGCGATGTAGTTACTAATATCTTTTCCGGAGAAGGAGGTATCAATCAGACCTTCCTGTCCCTAGGTATACAAATCCTACCAAACCTGCATGTTGGGGCCACCATAAAATATAATTTCGGCCTGCTTGAAGCCCAGAGACTCCAAAGTGTTGAGGGGGTACAGTTAGGGACGATCGATAGTCGTGAATCTAATGTCGGTGGCTTTGATTTTAATTATGGCCTTACCTATACTCCTAAGATCAGTGAACGATTAACCTTATATACCTCGGTCAGGGTCAATACTCAGGGAAACCTCACTTCTGAAAACGCTCAACGTATAGGATCTTTCGATGTAAACACCGGAGGTGAAGTTGAAGTAGTAGAAGTAGACCTTGAGGCTATGGGACTAAAAAACACAGAATTTAAAATACCGACAGCCACTTCTTTCGGCCTCGGAATTGGCCAGGATAAAAAATGGTTTATCGGAGCGGAATATACTTTGCAGGACTTTACTTCGTTCCAAAACCTTCTTATCGATACAGATAACCTTGTGTATACCGAGGCCAGTACCATGGCTTTAGGACTGCACTTTATCCCTGATTATGCCTCTTTTACTAGTTATCTTAAACGTGTAAATTACCGGGCCGGGCTGCGATACGACAAGACAGGTCTTGTTCTAAATGGTAAGGAGATTGAAAATTTTGGCATAACTTTTGGACTAGGTCTTCCACTCGGTGGTGCATTCTCCAATTTGAACCTGGGTTTCGAACTTGGAAGAAGAGGAACAACTGCCGCCGGTCTGATAGAGGAAAGCTATTTGAAATTTGGGATAGGACTTTCTCTTAACGACAGATGGTTCCAAAAAAGGAAAATAAATTGATAAAATTTTAGTATTTTAACTGCCTTAAAACCGAATAACACGATGAAAAAGAATTTATTCTTAATGACGATAGGAATTCTGGGATACGTGGGTTTCACTCAAGCTCAGGCTCAGAATCCGGAATGCATGACGAATCTTTCGATTTATGCCGAGCATGCCAAAGTGAAGAATTACGATGCAGCTTATGAGCCATGGAAAATGGTATATGATGCCTGTCCTGATATTAACAAGGCTAACTTTTCTCTGGGTGAGAAAATATTGAAACACAAGATAGATAATAGTTCCGGGGCCGATAAGGACGCCTATATCCAGGACCTGATGGCCTTGTACGACAGTAGTATGAAGTACTTCCCAAAGAAGTTCAGCACGGCTACCGTTGCAATCGATAAAGCATTATTGCAGTACGACAATAAAATGGCTTCGGATGAACAGTTGTATAACATGCTGGATGCTGCTTTCCAGCAAGACCGCAAAAACTTTAAGAATCCAAAAGCGCTCTATCTTTATTTTTCGAGCCTTGTAGACCTTCATGATGCGGGTAAAAAAGATCTTCAATCTGTTTTCGATACCTATGATGATGTGACGGAAAAAATAGCGGAAGAAAATAAAATGCTTACCGACAGAATAACTATGCTGCTTCCTAAAGAAGATGCAGGTACCCTTACATCTAAGGAAAAAAGGCAGCTTAAGGTGGCTACCACTAATTCCGAATCTTATGGTAAGATAACCGGCAGCATAGAATCTAAACTTGGAGCATTGGCAGACTGTGACAATCTTATTCCGCTCTACCAAAAGGGTTTTGACACTAAGAAGGGAGATGTTGACTGGGTAAAAAGAGCGGTTGGACGAATGTTCAGCAAGGATTGTACAGACGATCCCTTGTTCAGTAAAATGGTTGAGGTACAGGCAGAGCTAGATCCCTCTGCTGATGTTTACGTGTATCTCGGAACTCTAAAGTCTAAAAATGGTGACAATAAAGGGGCTATTGCAGACTTCAACAAGGCGGTAGAATTGGAAACAGATTCATATAGAAAATCAAATATTCTTTACAAAGTAGCCACTACACTGAGAAGAAGCAGTAAATCTCAGGCACGTAACTATGCCCAAAAGGCTATTAATGCTAATGCTTCTAATGGAAAAGCTTATTTGCTGATAGCCAATTTATATGCTACAAGTGCAAATCAATGCGGGGAAACTCCATTCGAAAAGAGAGCTATATATTGGAAGGCAGCTGATATGGCTCGTAAGGCCGGACGTGTAGATCCTTCTTTAAGCTCCAGAGCTGGGCAGTCTGCGGCTAGCTATAGCGCAAAAGCACCTTCCAAAACGGATATTTTTCAATCAGGAATGGCAGGTAAGACTCTTACTTTTAGCTGTTGGGTTGGTGGCAGTATAAAAGTGCCCAATCTATAAGGATGACCTTTTTCAACGGAAACGATTTAAAGACTATTGCCATAGGATTCTCTATGGCAATTCTTTTTATGGGTTGTCAGGACAATTACAAAAGGGTAGGAGAAGAAGCCGAAAAAAAGATCATCCCACAGGGTGTTGCAAATAATTTCCGACTTACCTATACCGAGACACCCGAAAAAATGAGTAGTGAAGATAATCAGCAATCGAGGATTATCGCCATTCTTTCAAGCCCGCTAAGCGAAGACTTCGACAATCACGATTTCAGGTACCGTACCTTTCCGGATGGATTGCTCGTAGAATTCTTCGACGATCAGCAGCAAAAAAATATCATTAAGGCCGATTATGCCATCATCTATTCCCTTACCAATGTAATCGACCTAAGGGGCAATGTGCTGATTGAAACCCATGATGGCAAAAAGCTGGAGGCACCTCAGTTATATTGGGATAGAGGGAACGATTGGATTTTTACACAGGAGAAGTTTAAATATACCAATCCCGAGGACGGAACGATAATGGACGGAGAGGGAATGGACTTCAACAAAGATTTTAGTTATTTTAATGCACATAAGACCTTTGGTCTGATGACCATAAAAGAAGACCCGTCATGATCAAAATATTAAGATATACCGAGTATCTCTACCTTGCTGTTGCTGTTATTTCCATTTATAAAATCGCGGAGTTGTGGAGTATAGACCGGGAACGCACCTATATTTTTATTTTCTTCGCTGTAGTCTCTGTCGGCATGTTCGTGTTTCGTCGGAGGTATCGCAAAAGATTCGAAAAACGTCAAAGGGATAATCAGTCATAGCATTGGAATCCTATATCGCAATCATTGTTATAACACTCCTGTTGTCTGCCTTTTTTTCTGGTATGGAGATCGCATATGTATCCGCGAACAAGATCCATATTGAGCTCGAGAAAAAGCAAGATGGGATACTGGCAGGGGTTTTGGACAGGTTAACAAGACGACCTTCGAAGTTTATTGCTACCATGCTGATCGGCAATAATATTTCACTGGTGGTCTATGGGTTGTTCATGGGCGACCTTCTCATGAATTGGTTCTCGGGCATGCTGCCATCTCCGTATCCTTTTGTGCAATTAATGCTTACCGATTTCAGTTTGCTCACGCAAACGATCATTTCCACCATCGTTATCTTACTTACGGCCGAGTTTTTCCCTAAAGTTCTGTTTCAGATTTATGCCAATAGTCTGATCAAGTTCTTTGCCATTCCGGCTTACTTTTTCTATTGGATTTTTTCACTGATCTCCGAATTTGTTATCAAGGTTTCGGATGTGCTACTAAAAACTTTTTTTAAAACCGATGGCGATCAGGTGCAACTGGCCTTTAGCAAGATCGAAATTGGGGATTATATCACCGAACAAATGGAAACGGTTGAAGAAGAAGATGAGGTGGATTCAGAAATTCAGATCTTTCAAAATGCTTTGGAGTTTTCCGAGGTAAAAGCCCGCGAAGTAATGGTTCCAAGAACAGAGATCATGGCAGTAGAATTCCATGAATCTCCCAAAACACTGGTCAAACTATTTACAAAAACCGGCTATTCCAAAATTCTGGTATACAAGGATACCGTAGATAACATCATCGGTTATGTCCACTCTTTTGAGCTTTTTAAGAAACCGAAAACCATTAAAAGAATCCTTTTACCTGTTGAGTATGTTCCCGAAACTATGCTGATTCACGACATCCTGAACGTACTGACAAAAAAACATAAAAGCATTGCAGTAGTCCTGGACGAATACGGAGGCACCTCCGGTATAATGACGGTAGAAGATATTGTTGAAGAATTATTTGGAGAGATCGAAGACGAACACGATTCTACAGACCTTCATGAAGAACAGTTAGACGAGAATAACTTTATTTTTTCAGCGCGATTGGAAGTTGATTACCTGAATGAAAACTACAAGTTAGATCTGCCCGAAAGTGAAGAATATGAAACACTCGGCGGTCTGATTGTAAATGAAACGGGTGAAATTCCAGAAAAAGATTCAAAAATAATTATCGAACCCTTTCAATTTGCAATTGTGGAAGTATCCAATACAAAAATTGATCTGGTGGAAGTAAAAATCATTGATAAACAATAGGTTGCGAAGCAACTAAATAGGAGTGCTCTGGTTTTTATATTTAGGTGGAAAGTGGTAATTTCGCCAACTGATTTAAATAATCCCGACAATGGCAGTTTTAGAGAATATAAGAAAGAGAACCACGGTGTTGATATTGATCATTGGAATGGCACTGTTTGCTTTTGTGATTTCAGGAATTTTTACAAGTAACGATTTCAGCGGAGGCAAAATAGGCAGTACGGTTGCTGAGATCAATGGTGAGGATATATCTATTGATGAATTCCGCAGAAAAATTGAACGTATTTCCAGGAGAAGTGGCCCTACAACATCTTCACTCCAGTTGGTCAATAATGTTTGGAACCAGGTTGAGCGCCAGACTATTTTGAGTCAGGAATTTGAGGATTTGGGAATCGCGATTGAACAAGACCAGATCATCAATGTGATCAAAACTAGTCCGGGTATTTCACAAAATCCCCAATTTGTTGACGAAAACGGGATTTTTGATGAAAACAGATTTAGAGAGTTTATTGCAGATTTGAGGGTTAATGCACCCGCACAATATGAAGATTGGTTACAGGATGAAGAAATGATCATCCAGGGCGCAAAAGAGCAAACCTATTTCAATCTGGTGAAAGCAGGGGTGGGAGCCACTCTGAAAGAAGGTGAATTGGATTACAAGCTTACGAACAATAAGGTGAGCTTAAGATATGTGAGAGTACCTTATGCTTCTATTGCCGATAGCTCTGTGGTTATAAGCAAACAGGAGATCGCAGACTATATCAGTACACATCCGGATAAATACAAGCAAGAGCTGGCACGAGACATTCAATTTGTCTATTTCGAGGAAAAACCATCTGCCGATGATATTACACAGGCAAAGGAAGAAATCGCCAGGCTGCTTGAAGATTCAGTGGAGTACCTTGAGGAAAAAGATACTACCGATACCATCCCGGGCTTTAGCAATACAACAGACCCTATGGCTTTCCTGGGCCGTTACTCCGACACAAAATTCGATACGATCTACAAGGCCAAGAGTAACCTGCCTGCGAGATTTGCCGACACACTATTTAGTTTAAATGTAGGGGAGGTATTTGGGCCTTATCGCGACGGAGATTACTTCAAAGTGGCCAAAATGATCAATCGCAAACCCGAGGGCTCTGTAAAAGCCAGTCATATTTTAATCACTTATGAAGGAGCCACTCGCGCAAATCCAGAGATTAAAAGGTCGAAAGAAGAAGCCGAGGAGGAAGCCAACAATCTTTTAGCAGAGGCTTTAAAACCAGGGACTGTATTTACTGAGTTGGCGAGAGATAATTCAGATGGGCCTTCGGCCCCTAAGGGAGGAGACCTCGGTTACTTTGAGGAAGGTGTTATGACACCAAAATTCAACGACTTCGTCTTTGGGAATAAAACAGGACATATAGGCCTGGTGGAAACAGAATTCGGCTACCATATTGTGCGGGTCGATGACAAAAGAGATTTGGTTCAGATCGCTATGCTTACCCGTGAAATTGAGCCGTCTGAAGAAACGCTGAACGGTTTGTTTACCAATGCTACTAAATTTGAAATGGAAACCACTTCCACAGAAAGATCATTTGACGAGTTAGCTAGTGAAAGCAAGTATACCGTGCGCCCTGTTAATAAGATCAAAGAAATGGATGAATATCTTCCAGGCTTAAATTCCCAAAGGAATATAGTACAATGGGCGTTTAATGAAGAAACTGAAATAGGAGATATTAAACGATTCAATATAGATAATGGCTACGCAGTGATTCAGCTTACTGCTAAATACGAAGAAGGTCTTAAAGCAGTAGAAGATGCTTCTGCACAAGTTTTGCCTATACTAAGAAAAGATAAGAAAGCCGAACGTATTATCAATGAGAATAATGGAAAGAGCCTCGAGCAAATTGCTACAGATAATTCTAGCTCGGTGTCATCGGCCACTTCCCTCACAGTAAAAGCACCTACTATACCAGGTGCAGGTAAAGAACCTTTGGTAGTAGGGACTGCTTTTTCAATGAATCAGGGGGATACCTCAGGGTTGATCAAAGGGGACACAGGTGTTTTTATGTTCGAAGTGGTTAGCAAAGAGGAGGCTCCTCAATTGGATAATTATGTTCCGTATGCCAATGACCTTAAGGCGGCTGGCAGCAGTAAAGTCAATGCGGCTGTCTACGAAGCATTGAAGGAAAATGCCGATATACAGGACAACAGGGCCACTTTTTATTAATATAAACTGCGGGTGGTAGTTCCGAGATTACTGCTTTCTTAAAGTACCATCTCGTTATACGCCAATACGGTTTTATAACCCTTATGGTGAAAGTAATCGCGATCCTCATATTCGCTTGCGGCAAGAACAAAATCTCCACCCCAGGCCCCCAGACTTTTAACAACTCCATTGTATTCTGGAAATAATTCATCCTGAACCCGGGTAAGTTGAAGGGTGCTGGCCATGAGTATTTCGTGGGCTGTTAGTAGCTCCTGGAATTCTTTTAGCTGATCACAGCGTATCAATTTTCGGCTGATTGAGGAGATTTCTGCGATCAATTCCGGCTTAGCTACATCAAGTGCCCTATAGCGCCGAATACCTTCTCTGCTGTCTTGTTTTCTGTTCAGGTATACAAAGAAGAGTTGTTCTTTAAAAGGAGGGTCGAAAACTATTTCGGAAACACAGGGTTGATCACTTTCCAGATGAAAAAGCAATGGCTTGGCGTGGACGGCACAGGCAATGTCGTAACCGCTTCCCCCAAATGTGCTATACTGTAAGTGATAGGGGTCTATTCCGGCCCATTGCGCTATATTATTTATGAGTGTAGATGAGCTTCCTAATCCCCAATGACGGTTAAAATCCATACGGGTTTCCACTTGTATTCCTCCATTAATTTTCAAAAACTCGGGATTTAGATCCCTGGCCTTTTTTAGTATAGTGGAAAGGCGATGGGCAAGAGGAGCGGAATCCACATTCCTTGGAATGGCGGGCTGCAGATTTTCAAGGTCGAATACTGCCTGGAACCAGATTTCTTCCTTATCATCAAATGAAGCCCAGTTCAGGTTCGCGTTTTTCTGTTGTTGAACTTTAAGTTCTTGTCCGAAAGCTGTGGGAAGAGCCAGACTCAGGCTGCCATCCAGGACGGTATATTCCCCGGTGAGCAATAGTTTACCATGGCTATAATAACGAGTCCACATTAATCCTGACGGAGTTTTTGAAGAGCTTCCATCACAGCTCCGTGGGTGGCGCTGTGCTCCCGGAAATAATGCACAAGTGTTTTCTTCTCGTCGTCATTAGCTCCCATTTGATTTAGAATATTAAGAAGATGCATTTTCATATGACCCTGTTGAATCCCTGTTGTGACCAGTGAACGCATCGCAGCAAAATTTTGTGCAAGTCCCGCAACAGCGGTAATTTTCATCAAATCTTCAGCCGAAGGGTTTTGTAAGATTTTAAGAGCAAGATTAACCAATGGATGAAGCCGTGTAAGCCCTCCTACAGTACCCAGGGCAAGGGGAATCTCTATCCAAAACTTAAAAATTCCATTTTCAATGCTCGCATTTGTTAAACTCGAATAGCTACCACCCCTTGCGGCATAGGCATGTATTCCTGCCTCCACAGCCCTGAAATCATTGCCGGTAGCAAGTACCACGGCGTCTATACCATTCATTATCCCTTTATTATGCGTAACAGCCCTGTAGGGTTCTGCCTGGGCTATCCTTACTGCCCGAACGATCTTATCGGCTATTGCCTCGGCAGTCATAGATTCCTCATCTTCCAGTTCAGCAACAGGACAAGAAACTTCGGCCCTTACCAGGCAACCCGGTACGTAATTCGAAAGGATACTCATCACAACATCAATATCCCTTTCATTATCGTCGAAACCCTTGTAATTTTCTGTCTCGCGAAGCATCGTATTGGCAAATTGTTCCAAGCAGGAGTTGATAAAATTCGCTCCCATGGCATCCCTTGTCTCGAAAGTGGCATGCAATTGATAATAGTTTTCAATAGCATCACGCTTATCAACCAAAACTATATCCGTGATGCCGCCACCACGTTTTACCATATTCTTAGTGATCTCGGAACTGTCTTTTAATAGCTGGGGTTTGATCTGTGAAATAAATGCCTGCAATTTCTCGGGATCGCCCTTATAGATAAAGTGCACCTGACCGATTTTTTCTGTGCCCAGTACCCGGGCACTAAAACCGCCTCGTTCCAGCCAAAACTTAGCCGCCTTACTTGCGGCGGCAACAACAGAACTCTCCTCGATGGCCATTGGGATGGCATATAGTTCTCCGTTGATAAGAAAATTTGGGGCGATACCCAGCGGCAGGTAGAAATTACTTATAGTATTTTCGATGAATTCGTCATGGAGTTTCTGGAGCTCAGAATCGGAATGCCAATATGTTTGGAGTATCTCCTTAGTGTCTTCTGGTTTTACAGTATAATTCCTCGCCACCCAGTCGATCTTATCTTCTTTAGAAAGCTTGGAAAATCCTTTGATGGGTTGAACCATGAATTGTGTTTATCTGCGGCCAAAGATAAGGATTACATGGATAATATTCAGGGGGTTGGACCCGGAGAGATCTTAGCCCGTCAGGGCCCAATTAATCGAGATTAATAGGCAATAATCGCAAAAATATTAGTAAACTTGGAAGAATTTATGCTGCATGTATGACTAAACTTTTCTTTACCCTTCTCCTGGTATTGGGTATAGGCGTAACTGCTTGCGCCCAGAAAAAAAAGATCGAATTAGAAGAGATATGGGGCGCTGAATTCAGGACCGAAGGGCTGGCCGCCCTGCGATCACTACAAAATGGCGAGGAATACACCGTTTTAAATTATGATAGTGCTCTCCGAAAAAGTTCTGTCGATAAATACTCCTACACCTCTCTCGAGCAGACGGGCACCGTAGTCTCTTCAGATGATATTCCGGGGGTGAATTATTTTGCTAGCTATGAGTTCAGTGATAATGAGCGCAGGATGTTGATCGCCACCGATGTCGAAAACATTTACAGGCATTCCGCCAGGGCGATTTATTATTTCTATGATCGTGATTCCGGATCGGCTTTTAGGATATCTGCAGATAAAGTTAGGGAACCGAAACTATCCCCAGATGGTACTAAGATCGCTTATGTAAAGGAGAACAATATCTATCTCCTGGATCTCAAGTCGGAAGAGACCCTTAAGATTACTCACGATGGTAGAATTAACAGCATTATCAACGGCGTTGCGGATTGGGTTTATGAAGAGGAGTTCAGTTTTACCAGGGCTTTTTTCTGGAATTCAGACAGCTCAAAAATAGCATTCCTACGCTTCGATGAGACCGAGGTACCCGAATTCTCCATGGATATTTACGGCAGCAGCCTCTATCCTTTTCCCTATAAATTTAAATACCCGAAAGCGGGCGAAAAAAACGCTGAGGTTAGTCTTCATATTTATGATTTGCAGCAAGGTAAACCTTACGAAATTGCACTGGAAGATGCTTATTATATTCCACGGATCAAATGGATGAGTAACCCGGATCTGTTAGGTGTACAAACCCTTAACCGGCATCAGAATCAGTTGAAACTACAGATGGTGAACAGCCATGAGAATACTGTAGGCACACTGCTCATTGAAACAGACGATGCTTATGTAGACGTAAACGATGAACTTACATTCCTGCAGGATGACAGCTTTATCTGGAGTTCCGAACGCGATGGCTATAAACATCTTTACCATTACAATAATCAGGGCAAGCTGCTTAAACAATTAACCCAGGGCGCCTGGGAGGTAACCAGCTATTATGGCTACGACCCTAACCTGAAAAGGGTTTATTACCAGTCGACAGAAAATGGCTCGATAAACAGGGATATCTATGGTGTTAAGATCAGTGGCAAATCGAAAAAAAGACTTAGTTCCAGGGTCGGTACCAACCATGCGGAATTCAGTGCGGACTACTCTTCTTATATCAACACCTTTTCTAACGCCGACACTCCATATCAATATAGCCTGCACCGCACTTCCGACGGAGAGTTATTGAAAGAAATAAAATCCAACAAAGAATTAACAGAGAAATTAAAAGGCTACCAGCTGAGTAAAAAAGAGTTCTCTACCATAGATGTTAACGGGTTTGAACTTAATATGTGGATGATGAAACCGGTCGATTTTGATCCTGCTAAAAAATATCCGCTGCTACTCTATCAATACAGTGGGCCGGGATCTCAACAGGTAGCCAACCGATGGCTGAGTTCCAATGACTACTGGCATCAATTGCTGGCTTCAGAAGGCTATGTAGTGGCATGTGTCGATGGTCGGGGAACTGGTTATAAAGGAAGGGACTTTAAAAAAATTACCTATTTAAACCTTGTAAAATACGAAACAGAGGATCAGATCGCGGCAGCAAAAAAGCTCAGTGACCTTTCCTACATTGATGAGGAACGAACAGGGATCTGGGGATGGAGCTATGGAGGTCATATGGCGACAAATTGTTTACTGAAAGGGAACAACACCTTCGAAATGGCCATTGCTGTGGCCCCTGTCACCAGCTGGCGTTTTTATGATACTATTTATACCGAACGCTTTATGCGCACTCCTCAGGAGAATCCTGATGGATATGACGACAACTCACCATTTAATTACCCTGAACTCCTTAAAGGCAAATACCTGTTGGTGCATGGTTCTGGTGATGATAACGTACATGTTCAGAACTCTATGAGAATGATCGAGGCCCTGATTCAGGCAAATAAACCTTTCGAATGGGCAATTTATCCTGATAAAAACCACGGTATTTATGGCGGAAATACCAGGCTACATCTATATAACAAAATGACCGACTTCGTCAAGAATAACTTGTAAACTAACTAATACCATCATGTCACAAACCAAGAAAGCTGCTCACGAACGGGAACTATTTGGCCATCCTATTGGCCTTTATATCTTATTTCTAACCGAAATGTGGGAGCGATTCTCCTATTATGGTATGCGTGGGATCCTTGTTCTCTATCTGACGGCCCAAACCAGAGGCGACAATCCGGGTTTAGGCTGGTTAGATGTGGAAGCACTTTCCCTATACGGTTGGTATACCATGCTGGTTTATGTGGCTTCGATACCCGGTGGAATTATCGCCGACAAGATCCTGGGTCAGAAAAAATCGGTTATGGTTGGGGGATTCTTTCTTGTGGCTGGTCATGGGATATTATCGATAGAACAGATGTGGGCCTTTTACTCAGGCCTGGGATTAATTGTTGCTGGTGTTGGGATGCTAAAACCCAATATTTCTACACTTGTAGGCGGATTGTATAAACCAGGCGATGAAAGAAGGGACAAAGGATTTTCAATTTTCTATATCGGGATCAATACCGGCGCCGCTCTTGCTAGCCTGATAGTGGCGGTTGTGGCCGATGAGTTTGGATGGCATGCCGGATTCGGACTGGCGGCCATAGGGATGGTTTTGGGCCAGGTAGTCTATCTGTCCGGTCAAAAATTCCTGATTACAGTGGGCAACAAACCTGAAAAAAAGACTGAGACTTCAGACAATGTCTCTATAGGGCAGATCTTTTCGATGCAATTCGGTAAAAAGACACCCTTGTACACTACACTTTTGCTTGCGGCAGGTTCTACAGCCGTAGCCTGGTTCTATATCGAAAATCAACAATTGGCATATATCATATTTTTTCTTTTCCTGTCTCTTGTTGTTGGGATGATGGTTACCATCTATGGTGATCTCGAATCCAAGGTGGAAAAAGATCGTTATTTGGTCTTGTTGTTGTCGTTTATAATCGTAATTGTATTCTGGGGGGCCTTTGAACAGGCCGGGGGTCTAATGAATCTATACGCCGAGAACAGGACGGACCGTTTTCTTTTCGGTTATCAGATTCCTGCAGCGGCTTTTCAATTCTTCAATCCATTTTATATCATAGTATTTGCAGTGCCTATTGCTAATTTTTGGATGTGGTGGAAACATCGTGGTAAAGAGGCATCATCCTTATTTAAGATGGCCAATGGGGTAATTATAATGGGACTGGGATTTGTTTTTATGGTCTTTGCCTCCATGCAATATGAAACCGCTGGAAAATCTGCACTTTACTGGTTAGCATTGGCCTATTTATTTCACACCATTGGTGAACTATGCGCTTCACCTGTTGCACTCTCCTTTATCACCAAACTTGCTCCTGTTCGCTATGGAGCGTTAATGATGGGTGTATATTTTGCGGCCACCGGACTTGGCAATAAGGTAGCCGGATTAATAGGAGAATCCGCTTCTGAAGCAGGAGAACTCAATATATTTGCGGGTATCACCATATTTTGTGTTGCTTTTGGAATTTTAGTGATCCTTATCCTAAAGCCGCTGAAACGTCTTACGCATAAGGCTGAAGATCTTCGGGAAACCACTCACGATGAAGAAGCTGAGCCATTTGAACTGGCGGATGATTAAAAGTGGCGAGAAAAGTGTAACTTTTATTGAACTGAACAACCAAACACCAAAGATCTGATGAATACCGATATTGAAAACCTGTTTAAAGATAAAGTCCTGGGCCATCCCGCAGGATTAATGGTACTCTTTTTTACCGAAATGTGGGAACGATTTTCGTTCTACGGTATGCGTATCCTGCTTGTTTTATTCCTGACCGCCCCTTTGGTGAGTGATAATCCTGGTTGGGATTGGCCACGAGAACACGCCTTGTCACTTATTGGCACCTATGCCTCACTTCTTTATCTAACTCCTATTATCGGCGGATACATTGCCGATAAGATTACCGGATACAGGCTTGCGGTTGTGATCGGGTGTATTATTATGACACTTGGGCACGCTTCGATGGCGCTCGAGACCACTTTTTCATTTTATGTCGGATTGGCTTTGTTAGTAATAGGAACAGGGTTTTTTAAACCCAACATCACTTCTATAATTTCCGAAATGTACAAGGGGAAGGAATCAAAAAAAGATGGTGCCTATACCCTGTTTTATATGGGCGTGAACGCCGGAGCATTTTTCGGAATGATGCTGTGCGGCTACCTGGCAGAAAATATAGGCTGGTCCTGGGGCTTTGGCCTCGCAGGGATTTTTATGTTTTTAGGTATGCTACAATTCTTACTGGCTAAAAACCTTTTCGGTTTAATCGGTGCGTCGCCATCAAAAATACAAGCCGAAAAAGCAGAATCCGACAAACAAGCCGTAGCTGCAGCAGACGAAGAAAAGTTGAACCCCTTTACGAAGACAGACTATATTCTGATTGTTCTCGCCGCATTGGCAGGAGTTCTTTACCTGTTTAACGATCCGCTGGAAAAGATTGGAAATATCAATTTGCTTCCCTTTGAGCTAGGCGGACTTGGGGGTTCTAATATCGTAGTTCTGGCTGGCCTGGCATTATTCCTGGTATTGGTGATATCGAGGGTTTCCCGCTATACCAAAGTGATCAGAGAAAGGATCATAGCCGTGGCAATCTTTGGCCTTTTTACAGTGTTTTTCTTTGCCGCCTTCGAACAGTCTTTAGGATCGATGACCTTATTTGCCCGCGATTATACCAATCGTGCACTGGAGGGATCCTCAGCCATGATCTTTAAGGTTGTCGATGCTTTGCTGACCACAGTTCCATTGATGATCATAACCTGGGTGCTTTATCTTTTGTTTAAAAAAACCTATTCGAAAATTGGGTTATCTAATATTGTTCTGGCCCTTGCATTTGTGGGTATCTGGTCGTTAGTTCTTTATCGGATAGCTGATAAATTTTCTCAGGAAGGGAACCAGATCGAAGCTACCTGGTTTGGTATACTAAACTCATTTTTTATTATTACACTGGCACCTTTTTTCACGCGTTGGTGGGAAAGCAAATACAATCCCAGTGCTGCGGTGAAATATGCGCTGGGCCTTATACTATTGGGACTTGGCTTCGCCGTTCTCGCCTATGGGTCGGCTGGTATTCCCCAAGGTTCAAAAACAGCCTCGGTAAGCATGATATTCCTGATTTTTGCGTATTTGCTCCATACTATGGGCGAGCTTTGTCTATCGCCGGTGGGATTATCGTATCTCAGCAAATTGGTTCCTGCCAGGATGATAGGATTCATGTTCGGTATCTGGTACCTGGCCATTGCTATTGGCCAGAAGGCCGCAGGGACACTTGGAGGTATGATCGATAAGATAAGTGAACAATACTCCTTGTCGACATTTTTCCTGATGTTTACCCTTGTCCCTATTGGTGTCGGACTTATTTCAATTCTGCTGAATCCATTGCTAAAGAGGCTTATGCACGGCGTGCGATAATCTATTTCAGTTCCAGAAGGAATGCTCCGTCTTTGCCCGTATGGTGAAAAGATATATCTTGTTCGTTACAGCTCTCTTTCCATCGGATCACATAATTCCCATAATTGCTGCCATCCGCAATTACGATAGCCGGACGGTTTTTGAGCAGATAACGATCCAGGTTGATTTTTGGTGAACCGGAAAGTAGCAGTATGTCGGATCCGGACGATGAAGGTAATATTATATCTTCCTTTCCTACTAAGATCAGCCTTCGTTTTCCAATGGTATATACATCGGCAAGTGAATCTATAGTTTCTGTGACTAGAGGAGTATTAGCCCTGAAGTTGTTTAACAAACGGCTGGCTTTTTCGGGACGATTTGTGCTAGCCTGAATGTGAGTCCCATTTTGATATAAAAGGATGGTTGCACCAATGCGATGGGCAATGATAAGCTGCTGCTTATATTTTGTTGTGATCAGAATGTTGTTATTCCAAGTTTGAATGGCGATAATACATAGAAATACAGCCACAACTCTTTTTGATTGAAATCGATATAAGAGCCTTACCAAACAAATTATCAGAATGAAGCTAAGAATAAGATGATATTTATCGAAATATATATCTCTGATAAGAAAGGCTTGCTGGCTGGCAATCCACGCTACAGTTTCATTCATAGCCAGGATGAATCCATTAAAGACTGTTACCAAAAAATCGGGGACTACTGAAATCAAAGAAAGAAATATCAACATAATACCCATCCCGATTATGACTCCCAGAAAAGGCACAACAAGGATATTGGAAAGAAAAAAAAGACCTGGAAATTGATGAAAATAGAATAAAGACAAGGGCAGTACGCCCGCCTGGGCTGCCAGTCCAACGCAGAACAGTTGCCATGCCTTTTTGAAGAATATATGTTTTGGGGTCCATAATTTGATCAGTTTAGGGTAGATCCATAGTATTGAAAAGACAGCTGCATAGCTCAGTTGGAAGCCTATCTGAAAGAGTAAAAACGGATCGATCACCAACAATATAAAAAACATCGACAGGGCCAGGATGTTAAAGCTACTGCCTGGCCTGTTCAGGTATAAGGCATATGAGAGAAAAGAGAACATAGTGACTGCTCTGACTACCGAAGCGGAGAATCCTGCCAAAAAAGCAAAGCCCCAGAGCAACAGTACACATAGGAAAAGCTTTAATATTTTTCCTCCCCGCAGGCGTTCCAGGGGTTTTAGAAGGTATTGGATGAATAGCAATATTATTCCGACATGCAAACCTGATACGGCTAGTATATGAAGCGCGCCTGCCTCCTTATAGTTTTGATGCACATTTTCATCGATATCATGGCGGTAACCCAATAGAAGGGCTTTGATAATGGCCAGTTCTGACGTGCCGAAAGACAGGCCCTGAAGTTTCTCAATAATGTCTTGTCTGGTCCTGTTTGCCCATCCTGAAATACTGGTGGGTTCCCGTGCGGTGATTATGGAGTTGTTTTCTGTAAGTTCGATCTGATGTTCAATACCCTTATGGAAAAGATATTTTTTGTAGTCGAATTCATATGGGTTTTTAGGCGGACTTATCTCTGTGAGTGGAGCCCGTACGAGAATCTCATCATCGACCTGAATTCTATGGGACAAAGAATTGAGTTTTAGGCGACAGAGTATTATACCTCCCGAACTACTCTTATCCAGTTCTTCAACCTTCGCTATATATTTTTGGTAATAAGAACTGGGTTTTAATACCTCTTTAATTTTGAGTTTCCATAAGAGGGGATGTTTTTTCACTTTCAGGTCGAGTTGCTCTTTGTAAACAAATGCACGATGAACAGATACAGACGACATGCCGATAAGAATGCTAGCCATACTAATGAAAGCTCCTATGATAAAAACATTTTTCAGCTGATTTCTAAAATGTAGGATGGCTATAATCGCAAGTGCAATAATTGTCAGTATAAATACTGTTAGGGGAGCTACGTCAAGATAATAACCCAATAGGATCCCTGTCACCAGGAAAAAGGTGAGTTTGATGGCAACAAACTGAAGAAGGTTCATATCATAGCACTCTGGTGGCCTTTACAAAGGAAAGGTTCCAGAATCCTTCTCTCAATGAGGAGACAATTACGCCTCTTGAAGTAGTTGAATGGATAAATTTAATCTCATCCTCTTTAACAGACACTACCAGCCCCACATGGTTTATTCGCTTCCCCCGTCGGGAAGTTTTAAAAAACAGAAGGTCTCCTTTCCTAACCTTATCAAGGCGGATACGTTTTCCTTCCCCTGCCATTTCGTGCGAAACACGTGGTAATTCGATCTCGTTCTTGCCAAATGATACGAATAGCAATCCCGAGCAGTCCATCCCCTGTGCCGAGGTGCCTCCGTATTTGTACCTGACGCCAGAGTAGGTGAGTGCAGTGTTGATAATCTGATCGGCCTTATCAGTGGTTCCTGAATCGGTATCTTCCACCTTGGCCAAATCATTTTCTTCCGGTTCGGCCTCTTTCTTATCAGAAGCTTCCACCGTTATACTCTTCTTTTCACCATAGGTGGTTTTTTTCTTAACAATGCAATTGCTAAGAAAAAAGGTTAAGATCAGGAACAGAATTTTACGGGCCATCCAAGTATGTTAGTCATATCCTGGATATCAAATTTAGGAATTTTCTACAATTAAGGCAGCTGCTTTTTTACTGGCACCACCACCTCCAAGCTTTTTCTCCAGTTCATCATAGGCTGCCAACTGTGCATCGCGTTGCGGTCCTGTAAGGATCAGCCCCAGTTCTTTCCTCAGGTTTTTAATATTCAGATCACCCTGGATCAACTCGGTAACCACCGCACTTCCCATGATCAGATTGACAAGTGAAATATAGTCGAGTGTAATAATTCTCTTAGCGATTTGATAGGATATCCAGCTGCCCTTGTAGCAGACAACCTGGGGTACTTTAAAGAGTGCTGTTTCGAGAGTGGCAGTTCCACTGGTTACCAATGCAGAGTGGGCGTTGCGAAGCAGGTCGTAAGTGCGATTGTAGACCAGGGCTACATTCTTTCCCTGTAGATAATTTTGATATTCATCCGGACCCAGGCTTGGTGCACCGGCGATGACAAATTGGTATTCGGGGAAATCGTCTGCGATCCCTAGCATCACTTCAAGCATATTTTTGATCTCCTGTTTCCGACTCCCTGGTAAGAGTGCCACAATTGGTTTTTCAGGGTCCAGTTGGTTTTCTTTTCGGAAGTCTTTATCGGCTACCCTAGGCATAGACTCTATCGCATCGATTAGTGGATGACCTACAAATTCAACAGGAAAGCGATGTTTATTTTCATAGAATTCTTTTTCGAATGGAAGGATGACCAGCATCTGATCGATATCCCGCTTTATACTTTTTATCCTATCCTCCCTGGAGGCCCAGATCTGAGGTGAAATGTAGTAGGTGGTCTTAAAGCCCTCTTGCTTTGCCCATTTGGCGATTCGAAGGTTAAAACCTGAATAGTCAATAAAAATCAGCATATCGGGATCGAAGGCCGCGATATCCTTCTTGCAAAATCTAATATTCCGGAAAATAACCCCAATATTGAGCAGCACCTCCAAAAACCCCATAAAGGCAGTTTCCCGGTAATTTTTCACCAGGGTTCCTCCGGCCTTTTCCATCAAATCGCCTCCCCAGCAACGGATTTCAGCCTCAGGGTCGGCAGATTTCAAAGCTTTTATCAGGTTAGATCCATGCAGGTCGCCGGAAGCTTCACCTGCGATGATATAGTACTTCATAGGCTAAAGTTCGGAAATATTAAGCGACTTTATAATAGAGTATGATCAAGGCGGTGAGAAGGGTGGCTATTAAAACTCCCTTGGCCCGCTGATCGCGCCTGATTTTTAAAAAACCGAAGAAGGCCAGGAGATTAAGGATGGCGCCAAGGGCCAATAAGCTGCCCATATGATCCTGTTCTATGGCCGCCTTAAAAGTTTCGGCAATACCCAAATCGGAAAAAAGTACAATATATAGTAAAGTCCCTATGGTGTTGGCGATAATACCCACAACAAAACCTATTACGATTTCTTTGTTCTTATTCATTGAGAATCCAATTATTTAGATCTTGAATGGCGTGATGTGCCGTGAGATCGAATTGAGTTGGCACCACCGAAACGTAGTCATGAGCCAACGCCCACTCATCCGTGTCTTCACCGTGATCCAGCAATTCGAACTCTCCGGTAAGCCAATAATAGTCCTTTCCCATGGGGTTAGTGCGTTTGTCGAATTTTTCCTTCCAATTTGCCCTTGCTTGCCGACAAATTCTTACACCCTTAAGACCGTTAGGAGTATTTGGAATATTGACATTTAAAACAACACCTTTAGGGATTCCTTTTGAAAGCGCTTCAATTGCAATTTTTTTCACCGCTTCCTCTGCTGGTGCGAAATCGGCCTCCCAGGAGTAGTCGCAAAGCGAGAAACCTATTGCAGGTACACCTTCAATGCCGGCCTCAATAGCCGCACTCATGGTTCCTGAGTAAATAACATTGATAGAGGAATTAGACCCATGGTTAATACCGCTCACGCATAGATCGGGCTTTCTGTCCAGCAGCTCCTGTAAAGCCAGTTTAACACAATCGGCCGGAGTGCCACTACAACTGTACTCGGCGATTGCTCCACTTTCGGTATTTAGACTTTCCTCCTGTAAATATAGTGTGCTATCGAGTGTAATGGCATGCCCCATGCCAGACTGAGGACTATCGGGTGCTACCACCACTACATCGCCGATATCCTTCATGTATCGGATGAGTGCCCTAAGCCCCGGAGCGGTTATTCCGTCGTCGTTGGTGATCAGAATCAACGGATTTGGCATAGAATATACTTTAAAGGGCAAAAATACGTTTTTAAATGTGTTAATCCTTAAGGTTCTTTAAACATAAAAATTATAGTGTGTCAGTAGAACAGGGAAGCACTTATTTTAGCAACCCTAAAGGAGTGTAAACACCAGTAAAAATAGACTTTTTAGAGCTTTGGAGCTTCGGTGTTTAACAAAAATTTAATGGAGCTTACGTAGATACTGGCATGGTTTTTTCTGTATATTAGAGAATTCGTTTGGAAATACTGAAACCCTGTAAATACGCGTTTTTTAATCTGTGGGGATTAAAAAGACGTATTTCGACAATAAAAAAATACATGAAAAGGAATTTTGCTCTTGGTTTTCTGGTTATCATAATCGCCGTTGCATCCTGCAGTTTTACTAGTAAATCTTTCGAATCTAATGATAAGGATAAATTATTACTCGATCTTATCACTTATGTACTCGAACGCGGGCATTATGAACCCAAGGATATAAACGATGATTTCTCGGCTAATGTCTTCGACGATTTCATCGACATTATAGACCCTACAAAACGCTATTTTCTCGAAGAAGATATATTGGAATTTGAACAATATAAATTTCAGATCGATGACCAGATCAGGAATACAGATATAACATTTTTTAACTTGGTCTACGATCGTCTGATGACTCGGATGAATGAGGCCAAAGAGGTGTATAAGGTTGTATTATCGGATCCATTCGATTATTCTGTGGAAGAGCATATAGATATCGATTACGACAAAGTAACATTTGCCGCTACCCAAAAGGATTTGATGGAACGTTGGAGGAAACAATTGAAATATGCCACTATAGGCACTTATGATTCTAAAATAAAAGACGAGGATCAGAATAAGAAAAATGATGAGGCCTACCGACAAAAGGAAAGCGATATCCTTGAGGTAGAAGCAAGACAAGCTACCGAGCAGACACTTGATGAATTTTTCGACTTCATCGACGACCTGGAACGCAAAGACTGGTTTGTTCAGTATATCAACACCATCGTTGACGAATTTGACCCACACACCTACTATTTTGCGCCCGATGATAAGGACAAGTTCGATATCAGTATGTCTGGTAAGTTCGAGGGAATAGGAGCGAGACTGCAGAAAAAACCTGAAGGCGCCAAAATCGTCGAAATAATTTCAGGAGGTCCGGTATGGAGAGATCGTCAGCTTGAGGTAGGAGATGAGATTCTTAAAGTTGGACAGGAAGGAAATTTACCGGTAAATATTGTTGGGATGCGTCTCGATGATGCTATCAAACTTATAAAGGGCCCTAAAGGTACAGTTGTTGACCTAACCGTTAGAAAAGTAGACGGGAGCATCCGCGAAATCTCTATTACCCGCGATGTGGTGGAACTTGAAGAGTCTTATGCCAAATCGGCCACGGTAACAAAGGATCAGAATAAATTTGGTGTGATTGATCTTCCCAAATTTTATGTCGATTTTGAGGATTATACAGAACGGAATGCGGCTACCGATGTAGCCAAAGAAGTGGAGCGCCTTAAGTCCGAAGGGATAGAAGGGCTGGTCCTTGATCTCAGGGACAATGGAGGCGGTTCATTGAAGACCGTTGTAGAAATGGCTGGATTGTTTATCAAGGACGGACCAATCGTTCAGGTACGTTCTTCCGGAAAAGATAAAGATGTTTATGAAGATAAGGACGAGAGGATTCAATGGGATGGACCATTGGTGATTCTTGTAAACGAATTATCTGCATCGGCCTCCGAGATTCTTGCAGCAGCTATGCAAGACTACAAAAGGGCCATCGTTATCGGGAGCAAACAAACTTTCGGTAAGGGAACGGTGCAAAATGTTATTCCGCTGGAAAATATTGTGCGAAGCAATGAATATGGAGACCTCGGTGCAATAAAGCTTACCACGCAGAAGTTTTACAGAATAAATGGAGGATCTACCCAACTGGAAGGTGTAAAAAGCGACGTTGTGGTTCCGGATCGATACAGCTATATCGATCTTGGTGAACGCGACCAGAGAAATCCGCTTGGTTGGGATAAAATAACACCAGCGAATTATGACCTTTGGGATGGTTATATCGATTATGAAACCACCATTGCCAATAGCACCCGGCGAATGAACTCTAATTCGCAGATAGAGTTGATCGAGGAGAATGCCAAGTGGTTAAAGGAACAGCAGGAAAAAACATTGGTAAGCCTTAATTACAATATCTATAAAAACGAAGAACAAAAGAATCGTAACAAATCGGAATATTTTGAAAGTATTTCTGATTATGATTCAAAACTTAATTTCGAATCCCTGCGGTATGAAACTGAACTATTTACCCAGGATCAGGTATTAAGGGAGAAGCGCGACAGATGGCATCAGGATCTCGCCAGAGATGTTTATGTTGAAGAAGCGGTTAATGTATTACAGGACCTTAAAATAAACAATATTAAAAAAGGGAAACTGGCTAGTGTAAAGGGATAATAATAAGAAATATATTTTGATAAACCCCGTTCAATTGAATGGGGTTTTCTTTTTATAAGAAAGCCAATAGTATATACAAGATCGCGTAACAACTAAAAAACAAATACCAAAAGTTTATATCTATGTGTAATTCGCTTTTAAAATCAAAGTATGTTTTACTCTCATTGCTATTTGTGCTAATTGCTGCTTCCTGTAATAAAGATAAGGGTAATCCGAGCGGTGAACCAACCGGTACGGATGTAATAGAAAACCAGTTTGTAAGCCTTAATCCCAGTAGTTTTTCTCCATTATCTGCTTTTATTGAGCTGGAAACCAGTGAGGAGGTCCGTGTAAGTATGCGGATAAATGGCAGGAATGGATCCAATTCCGATTTTGTACATGAGTTTCCAACATTTAGCACTGTGTTAACCCTCCCTGTACATGGTTTGTATGCAGATCATTTGAATCTGGTAGACCTTACCTTTTACGACCGTAATGGACGTGATCTTGGAACAGAGCGATTTGAAATTCCAACGGAACCACTTATCAGTGTAATGCCCGAGATTGTGATCGAGGAGGCTAAGCGAAATGATATGGCAGACGGCATGACACTGGTGAGTTATTTTGGACATAACGGAGCGACCTTCCCACAAAGACCCTTCATTTTCGATTCATATGGCGAGATCCGATGGTATCTCGATTTTAATGCCAGCCCTGAACTTGGTGCCTTGTTTTATGATGATGGGGTGGAACGCCTGTCGAATGGTAATTTTTATTTTGGTTCCGGAGGAGGGGGATTTGGTCTTAGTGGGGAAATCAATAAGATCTATGAGGTAGATCTCTTTGGGAATATTATTAATACCTGGGAGATGCCGGGTTATACTTTTCACCATGAGGTTCATGAAAAACCCAACGGTAATTTTCTGGTGACCGTTAATAAGATCGGAGCCGCTACGGTTGAAGATCATATCATTGAAATCGATCGTGCGAGCAAAGACATAGTCAATGTATGGGACCTGAATCTGGCGCTGCAAAATTCCAGGACTACCTGGACTGATGATACTGTCGATTGGTTTCACGCAAATGCGGTACTGTACGATGAAAGAGACGATTCTATTATTGTATCCGGCAGAACGCAGGGCCTGGTAAAACTCAGTTCCAATAACGAGGTATTATGGATACTGGCACCACATCGTGATTGGGGATTATCTGGCAATGGAGTTGATCTCGCGACGAGATTACTACAACCTCTCGATTCGAATAGTCAGCCGATCACCGATCCATCGGTACTTCAAGGCACCTTAAATCACCCTGATTTTGAGTGGGCCTGGTATCAGCATGCACCACTGATCACACCCGACGGCAATCTTATGCTATTCGACAACGGTGATAATAGGAATTATGTATCGAGTGGCCCCTATAGCAGGGCTGTAGAATACAGGATTGACGAAACCAACAAGACCATCCAACAACTTTGGCAATATGGCAAGGAAAGGGGAGAAGAAACCTATTCGAGGATCGTTTCAGATGCAGACTATCTCGAAAGCCAGGATCACATACTTTTTTCACCCGGGGCCATCCTCGATCAGGGTGCTGCTCATGGTAAATCTATCGAAATCGATTACAACAATCGTTCAGTGCTATTTGAGGCTACCATAATTCCACCGGTTGCTTTTTTCGATATTATAACCCTACACAGAACTGAGCGGATAACGCTTTATCCCTAATACCCACTAGCCTGCTATTGGCCCGACTAAGAAAGGATTCCAGATAATATTATGCAATATTCCTTAATTTGTCGGCGTGCATTTTGCGAAACTTCTGGAGCTTTGGGGTAATCACAAAACTGCAATAGCCCTGTAATGTATTGTTCTTGTAGTAATCCTGATGTTGGTCTTCTGCTTCGTAAAAAGTAACCGCCATAGATAATTCGGTAACAATTTCGTCCTCGTAATACTTTTTAATGTCGTGAAGTACCTCATTGGCTATTTTCTGTTGTTCCTCATCATGGTAATAGATTACGGAGCGATACATTGTACCAACATCTGCTCCCTGACGGTTCAGAGTTGTCGGATCGTGGGTAGTCATAAAAATATAGAGCAGGTCTCTATATGAAATAAGTTCCGGATTGAAGGTAATCTGAACTACCTCAGCATGCCCGGTTAGTCCGGAACAGACTTCTCTGTAGGTAGGTCTGCCCGGTGCATTTCCGCCAGTATAACCGGAAACTACTTTTTCCACTCCCCTGACTTCCTGGAATACTGCTTCGGTACACCAAAAACAGCCGCCACCAAAGGTGGCCAGTTTTGTTTTTTGATCTTTCATACTGCTTCTTCTTTTTCAATATACATAGATGCTGAATTAATGCAATAACGTAATCCACTTGGCTCCGGACCATCCGGAAAGACATGCCCAAGATGGGCGTCACAGGTATTGCACATCACCTCCACCCGGACCATGCCATAGGAAATGTCTCTTTCATATTTGATAGCGTTTTCCCGAATAGGCTGGGTAAAACTGGGCCAGCCAGTTCCGGAATCGAACTTAATGGTCGAATCAAATAGCAGGGTATCGCAACAAACGCAGGCATATTTTCCTGCATCATAGCTGGTGCAAAGTTCGCCGGAATGAGGGGACTCAGTTCCTTTTTTTCTGGTTATTCTGAATTGCTCAGGGCTTAGTTGCTCCCGCCATTCCGCTTCTGTCTTTTCCACCCTGCGGTCGGGCTTGGGATTCCCTTTTACAGCATAATTGATCACTTCTTTCCAGCTTAGCATAGTCACTAAATTATATATAACGTTTCAGTTTATGATTTTGTCGGCGATTAATCCTATTCCTTACGCCATTTCAATCGCCAGACAGCTACAAAATTATAGTAAATTTACCCCATGAACAAAAGGCAGCGCGATCGTTGGATTTATTCCAGCCTATTGATTTTATGTATAGTGGGATTCTGGATTTTCGATAATTTCTATATTCCCGGCAAGTATTCAGCAGCGTCCGATGATGCCTTTAAAACTGAAGTACCTTCTTTTTTTATACCTTCTTCCACCAGTGGGCAGATGGTGAGGCACAACCACTATTCACTTTCCTATAGCGAGCCGCACGAACAGGCAGAATGGGTGGTCTATACCTTGAATAAAAGTCATCTGACTTATGATGAACGGAAACGTCCTTACTTCATAGAGGATCCGTATCTCTCTTCAAAATCTGCAGATTGGAGGAATTACAAAGGATCGGGTTATGATCGGGGTCATCTCTGTCCGGCAGGAGATCGCAGCTTTTCAGAATTGGCCTACCGTGAAACATTCTATACCAGCAATATTTCACCACAAAATCCGGAGTTTAATGCCGGGATTTGGAATGATCTGGAAAAACAAGTACGAATTTGGGGCAAGCGTTATAATCAGTTATTCATTGCAACAGCAGGAGTTCTGGAAAACGATTTAAAAACTATTGGTGATGAAGATGTAGCCGTTCCCCGATATTACTATAAGATTGTGTTTCGAGGTACTGTGCAGGATCCAGAGGTTATTGCCTTTCTGATACCTAACCGGCCGGGGATTAAATCACTTGAGAATTATGTAGTAAGTGTAGATCGGATAGAGGAAATGACAGGCATTAATTTTTTTGATTCCTTGCCGGAGGAGCTCGAACAAAAGATCGAAGCCGGGACCGGACTAAACAGCTGGCGGTTTATATCCATTCGTTGAGCCTGTTCGAGTCGAGTTTTAGGAAAATAAAGAGCAAAATGGTAAAGCCAAGCAATCCTGAACCCCCATAGCTAAAGAATGGTAAAGGAATCCCAATAGTTGGTAAAACGCCTATAACCATACCGATATTTATAAAGTAATGGATCAGCAGGATGGATATCACCCCGTAGCCAAACATTCTACTAAAATCGTTTTTTTGTCTTTCTGCAAGACTGACTAACCGTAATAGCAGGAATGTGAATAATAATACCACAACCGTTGTTCCGATGAATCCCCACTCTTCTCCCACAGTGCTAAATATATAATCTGTATGTTGCTCAGGAACAAAATCGCCCTTGGTTCGGGTCCCCTCCAGGAAGCCTTTTCCGAAAAACCCTCCGGATTCGATGGCCTTTTCAGACTGGTAGGTATTATAGCCAATAGTCTTTCGAATCGTCTCCAATTTATTCGGATCTTTTTCCAGGCGTAACCACAAACTGAAACGATCGCGATGGCGTTGTTCAAATACCTTTTCGAATACTATATTAACCGACAGTGAAAACAAAATCGAGACTACAAAAACGGCGACCATCGGAAGCACGGGTACTTTAAAACTCGACCTTTTGACCAACAGGAAAACAGCGATTAATAATACCAATCCGATAGCCACCCAGATCGTCCCGAACATAAGGGTAGTTACAAAGAGCAGCAGTGCTAAAAAGGCTATACCGAGGTAGTAGAGTGGTAACCCTTCTCTGAACAATACAAATATCAAAGAGAAAAATACCAGGGCACTACCCGGGTCGGGCTGAGGAATAATCAAAAAAGCCGGAATGAGTATAATAAGGAATGCATACATCTGATGCCTGGGTCTCTTAATATCCGTTTGAATGTCACTCAGGTATTTGGCCAAAGCGAGTGCTGTAGTTATTTTGGCGAATTCTGAAGGTTGCAAATTGAAAAAGCCAAAGTCGTACCAGGAGGTTGCTCCGGCAATGGTCTTACCAAAGATAAAGAGGCCAAGCAGGGATACTAATGAGATGATATAGAGCACACTGGCAAAACGTTCATAAAAATTGGCCTCCAGTGCGAGTGTGATAAATATGGCTACTATACTGATCCCGATAAATACCAACTGCTTTCCGTATAGCTGTCCGAAATTCAATATCGAGGGAAAGTCTTCAGAAAAAGTGCTGGAATAAATATTTACCCACCCGATGATGACAAGTAAGAAATAAAGTAAAACAGTTAGCCAGTCGACCCGCTTTAAAACGCTTCTACCAGACATACTCGTTTATCTTGAATTCTTCACCGCTGTAGGGCTTAGCGTATTCGTGTTCGAGGGTCTTGTCTAACATGCGTTTTTCAAGATCTGTCCTGGTAATATGGCCTTTCAGATATTTCTCGATCAGGAGTGAAGCGATATGTCCGGCATATCTCGAACCGTAGTAACCGTGTTCAATAAAAACAGCCAGGGCGATTTTTGGATTGTCTACCGGGGCAAAGGCTACAAACAAACTATGATCGGTCAGCTGGGTCTTAACACTGTCTATTCTTGTGTAATTCTCTACAGTTCCGGTTTTACCTGCGATTTCGATGCCTGGGATCTGAAGCCATTTTGCTGTTCCTTTAGTATATACATCGCTCATACCGCGAATCACAGGATCGAAATGCTTTTTATCGATCGTGGTATGTTTTGGTTTTGTGAATTCTGGTATGCTGATGGGAATACCATCGATCTTCTTAAGTATATGTGGGGTAAAGTAATGCCCCCTGTTTGCGATAGCCGCCGTCATATTTGCCAGTTGGATCGGGGTCGCAGCAACTTCTCCCTGCCCTATAGAATTTGAGATGATATAGGAGGAGCTCCATCGGTTATCGCCATAAAAGCGATCATAATATGCTTTGTCTGGTATCCGGCCTGGTCTGCCTGTAGGTAAGTCATAGCCAAGAAAATTGCCGAGACCGAAACTCTTCATATGGGCAGACCAAACGTCCATACCCTCATCGGTGGTCTCATATTTATCATAGATCTTTCTAAAAGTCCCGGCGAAATATGCATTACACGACTTATATATCCCAATGTTCATATTCCGGATGCCACCTCCGCAGTGGCAACCTCTAAGGGTGTTCCCAACATAAAACCCGTTGTAGCACCTGATGGTGGTTTCGGGTTTAATTGCGCCTTCCTGTAGGGCTACAAGGGCATTGAGGGTCTTAAACGGTGAACCGGGTGATGGTTCGGCCAGGATTGCCCGATCCCATGTAGGTTTTGAAATGGTATCGTAATGGAGTTTACTGTAGTTTTTAGAGCGCTCTCTTCCTACCAGTAATGAAGGGTCATAGGTTGGCCCGGAAATAAGTGCCAATATTTCTCCTGTGGAAGGTTCAAGAGCCACAATTCCTCCACGTTTCCCAGTCATCAGTTTTTCCCCGTATTCCTGAAGGGCTTTATCCAGGGTTACATAAAGTTCTTTCCCCTGTTCTGGCAGTGTATCAAGGATACCGTTCTTATAGGGTCCGATATCTCGATTAAAACGGTCCTTCTGAATGAATTTAACACCTTTACGCCCTCGTAGTATTTCTTCATACTCCTTTTCAATCCCGGTACGCCCGGTGAGTTCCCCCTGAACATAATATGGGTTTTTTAAGAGGTCTGTCTCATTTACTTCACTGATATATCCCAAAACATTGGCGCCGCTAGTCGTATTGTAATAACGCAATGATCGCTTCTGAATGTAGAAGCCCTCATATTTTCTCATCTTTTCTTGCAGACGTGCATAATCTTCCTTTGATAGTTGAGGCACCAGAACCGATGGCAGGCGTGGAGAATATACCCTTGCTTTGCGTAGTTTCTCGACGAATTTTTCTTTTTCAATGCTCAAGAGCTGGCAAAATTCAAGGGTGTCGAGGGGTTTTACTTCCCGTGGGATTACCATAACATCATAAGCAGGTTGATTGGCCACAAGCAGCCTACCTTTCCGATCATAGATATAGCCTCTTTCCGGATAGTCATAGATCGCCTTAATGGCCGTATCTTCCAAAACCTGGTTCGGTGAGAAACTAAAAATCTGTAAATAAGAAAGCCTACCTATAAAGGTGATTCCGATAATGATAATAATCGATGAAAGTAGGATCTTTTTCATTTATTCAATCGCTCAGTCGCGTCAAACCTGTATTTGTTTAATCGAACCCTCAGTTTGTACTTAACTCTTTTCCTCGCCATTCTATTCTTTTTGAACGCTGAATAAGGAACTGAATAGCAGGCACAAAATGAGTGTCCCCATTCCTGTGAAAATAACTTTCTTCAAAATTAGCAGCAAATTTGGCAAACTAAAAATTTCAAGCGTGAAGAAAATCACATGATGTGCTACAATTAATAACGCCAGGAACGTAATTTGTTGTGCGCGAGTAGTATTAGAAAGTTTAAAACTTTGAAATTCATAATTGATCCCGAAAACAAAACGCATTATAGTGGGTCTTAAGTAGGCAATACTAACCGTAGCAGCGGCATGTAGTGCTAAGGTGTCAGAAAAGATATCAATGACAAACCCCAACAAAAATCCAATTCCGATAAATACTGCACGGTTCTCTTTTATGGGATACCAGTATAAGAAAAGGATATATATCATCGGATTGATAAATCCAAAGAAATTAAGCCGATTAAACACCAGAACCTGAACCAGGACCAGGAGGGTAAACCTCAGAGTATTGATAAAATATCGACTACCGGTCATTGTTCAATTCATTTTCCAGTTCGAGAATTTCCACCCGACTGGGATTATCGATAATATAAACGTTCTTCAGGTTGGTCATGTCGTTAAAAAGTTGAACGTCTATATTATAAGAGCTTTGTGAGGTATTAAGATCAAATTTCTTAATGGTACCTATAGGAATATTTTCAGGGAAGATACTCGACCTTGCCCCTGTTACGATGGTATCGCCAACCAGCAACTTTACCAATCTGGGAATATCTTCGAGTTGTACTTCGTCGAATCGCTTGGTATTCCATTTTAGCGAACCAAAATTGTTGGTGCCTTTGATCTTAGCATTGATATTAGACTTTGTATTCAGAATACTCTGAACTGCGGCATAGTTGTTAGATGTTTTCTCCACGATACCGAGGATTCCAAGAGCCGTGATCACACCCATATCTTGTTTAACTCCCTGATTTTCCCCTTTGTTTATCGTAATATAGTTATCCTGGTTCGAATAACTGTTTTTGATTATCCGTGCAGAAAGCAAGGTGTAATTTAATGCTACAGTGTCGAGCTCCATTGAATCCTTTACATCTGCATTGTAGAGAAGGGATCTTAGCCGAAGGTTCTCTTCTAGTAACTGCCGATTGATCTCTCCCAGACTAAAATAATTTGAGATATCATCCATGGTGTTGTAGATGCTACCGCTGAGCCAGTTGGCGGAGTTGAAATACCGGGAACGGTGGTAGGAATGTGACTGAACTGTAAATGCCAGTGAAATGATTAACAGGATTAGGTACAGCAACGTTATTTTGTAACGAAGAATGAAATTAATTATCTGCTGCATTCACCTTTTAATTGTCAATTCCAGTTCGAGTGGTACTCTATTTGAACTCCGGCAAATCTAAACGCAGTTCTTATTTTATAAGAATGCTTTTATAACGTTCCAGATTCTTGAGTGCAATTCCAGTGCCTCTTACTACAGCACGCAACGGATCTTCTGCAATATAGACCGGAAGATCTGTCTTTTGTGAAAGCCTGCGATCGAGACCCCTTAGCATTGAACCTCCACCAGCCAGATAAATTCCGGTATTGTAGATATCCGCCGCCAGTTCAGGGGGTGTTTGAGAGAGGGTTTCCATTACCGCATCTTCAACCCGAAGAATAGACTTGTCGAGTGCCTTTGCAATTTCCCTGAAGGAAATCTGTACTTGTTTGGGCTTTCCGGTAAGCAGATCGCGTCCCTGGACCGACATATCATCGGGTGGCGATTGCAGGTCTTCAATGGCAGAACCGATCTGTATTTTTATATTTTCGGCAGTGCTTTCCCCTACATACAAGTTGTGTTGGGTCCGCATATAATAAATGATATCGTTGGTAAACACATCACCCGCAATCTTTACCGATTTATCGCAAACAATACCACCAAGAGCAATAACCGCTATTTCGGTGGTACCTCCGCCTATGTCGACAATCATGTTGCCTTTGGGCTGCATGATGTCTAAGCCGATCCCTATGGCTGCTGCCATGGGTTCGTGAATGAGATATACCTCTTTTCCGTTCACCCGTTCGGCAGACTCTTTTACGGCCCTCATTTCCACTTCGGTAATCCCTGAAGGGATGCAAATTACCATCCTAAGTGCCGGAGGGAACCATTTTTTCTTAAGTGCGGGGATGTTCTTGATGAACATATTGATCATTTTCTCCGATGCATCAAAATCTGCGATCACCCCATCTTTAAGCGGTCTGATCGTTTTGATGTTCTCATGTGTCTTGCCCTGCATCATGTTGGCTTCCTTCCCTACGGCTATGATCTTGCCGGTGATCCGGTCTCTGGCCACAATAGAAGGACTGTCTACCACTACCTTGTCGGCGTGGATGATCAGTGTATTTGCAGTACCGAGATCGATGGCTATTTCTTCGGTCAGGAAATCAAAAAACCCCATGTTAAATAGTTTGGTTTCGGATTATTGGATTTGGTTTATCGACAAAAGTAGTAAAATTAATGCTTAAAATGACGAGTACCTGTCATCACCATTGACATATCGTTTTGGTCGCAATAATCGATACTCAATTGATCTTTGATCGATCCTCCGGGTTGTATGACACTCCTTATTCCCGCCGTAAAAGCGATCTCCACACAGTCCGGGAAAGGAAAGAATGCATCGCTGGCCATCACGGCACCATCGAGGTCGAATTCGAATGACCGCGCTTTATGAATGGCCTGATTTAAAGCATCAACCCTTGAAGTCTGACCGGTACCACTGGCACATAGCTGACCATTCTTGGCCAGGACAATAGTATTGGACTTGGTATGTTTACAGATTTTTGATGCGAAGATCAAATCGTTCAGTTCACGTTCCGAAGGCTTGTTCCCCGTAACGTTATCGAGCTGCTCTTTGCTATCGGTTCTCGCATCTTTATCCTGGACAAGATATCCGTTCAGGCAGGTGCGTACCAGTTGATCTGAAAGCAAGGCTTTTTTCTGTACCAATAAGATCCTGTTTTTCTTTCCCTTTAGTATTTCAAGGGCAGCATCTTCGAATTCAGGTGCGATAACCACCTCGCAGAACAACTTGTGGATCTCTTCTGCCGTTGATGCGTCTATGGTCGTATTGCTTATGAGGATCCCACCAAAGGCCGACACAGGATCTCCGGCCAAAGCATCGAGATAAGACTCCTTAACGGTCTCCCGGGTGGCAAGTCCGCAAGCATTATTGTGCTTTAATATTGCGAAAGTAGGTGGCTCATCGCGGAACTCTTCCATCAGATTTAATGCAGCGTCTATATCGAGCAGGTTGTTGTAAGAGAGCTCCTTTCCATGAAGCTTGTCGAAAATGGCATCGAAATCACCGAAATAGTAACCCTTTTGATGTGGATTTTCCCCATAGCGAAGCACTTTACCACGTTGTTCACTTATTTTAAAAGACCCAAGTTCTTCCGAATCGTCGAAATAATTGAAAATAGCAGTATCGTAATGTGATGAAATGTCAAAAGCTTTTCTGGCAAAGAGTTTGCGTTGCTTAAGTGTTGTACTGCCCTGGCCCTCCGACAGAAGATCCAGGAACGACCCATAGTCTTCCATAGAGGAAACACATAGTACATCTTTGTAGTTTTTAGCCGCTGCCCTGATAAGTGAGATCCCGCCTATGTCTATCTTTTCAACGATCTCTTGTTCACCGGCGCCTTCGGCAACCGTTTTTTCGAACGGGTAGAGGTCCACGATTACAATATCGAGTTGTGGAATATCATATTCTTCGAGCTGGGCCACGTCGCTTTCCTGATCCTGGCGGTTAAGGATACCACCAAAAACCTTGGGATGCAACGTTTTCACCCTGCCTCCAAGGATTGAAGGGTAGCTTGTGACTTCCTCAACGGGGATTACTTCGACACCTAATTCCTTGATATATTTTTCTGTACCACCCGTAGAATAGATAGTGATACCCAGTTCATCCAATTTCCTTATTACAGGTTCCAGACCATCTTTATGGAAAACAGATACCAGTGCCGTAGAGGCCTTTTTTACTGTACTCATTTTAGCGGGATTAAGGAAACAAATGTAAACTTTTGGCCGCTAAATCTGAGGGTGGGTTATTAACAAAATCCCGAAAGTTTTAAAGAATTTTCGCCACTTCCTGGTTGATGAATTCAAGAAACCGCTCATCTTCTTCTGTGAACGGATCTGGCGATTCGGAATCTATATCGATCTGGCCGATATTTTCCCCGTCCTTAAAAAGGGGAATAACGATCTCGGATCTTACATTAATGCTACAGGCGATATAATTGTCCTGTGCAGAAACGTCGGGGACTACAAAGTTCTGATTGCTCACTGCCACCTGTCCGCAAATACCTTTTCCAAAGGGAATAATGGTATGATCTGTGGGTGTTCCGGCAAAAGGACCCAGCCTTAATTCCCGTTTGTCGCCATTTTTGAAGTAAAACCCCACCCAATCGTAGTGTGGGACATTTTCTTTCAATAATTCACAGATATACTTAAGACGATCCTCAACAGAGAGATTTCCATCAGATATAATGTGCGTTACTTTGGGTACGAGATTTTCGAACATACCTTTATTTCCTGTAAATGTATTTAAAATTTAAAACACGAGCTCTTCAAGATGAATCTTGAGTTATCAATTCTTATAGAGGTTCCCAGTGCTGTGACATAGGTATTTGCTGAGAGTTTCTTTAATCTTTTGTTAATCAATATAATAAAAGATTATATTTTGTAGTTTTGTATTGTAGATGAAAGAGCTTTTCAGACAGTTATTGGCTTGTTTAATGGCACTTCTTGTGTTATTTTCTTCGATGTCTTTTACAGTAGACATGCACTTTTGTGGAGATAACTTAGTTGATCTCAGCTTGATCAAAGCAGACAAATGTGCCATGTCCGTCCTATCGGAATCATCTGAAATGGACTTGATGATGACCAGTGAGATGGGCTGCTGTACCGACCTTCAAGTGATATTGGAAGGCCAGGATGAACTAAAAATTTCCTTCGATAAGCTTTCATTGAAGCAGCAGGTATTTCTGGCTTCTTACTTTCAGAGCTATGTTCAGCTCTTAAATACCACGTCTGGGACTATAGTCCCGTTTGATGGTTATCCCCCTCCCTTAATCGTGAGGGATATCTACATACTGCACGAGACTTACCTCATTTGATTTTAAACAATAGACCTTATTTCCCGATTTTCTCAAATGTCGGGAAGACCTCTTTTGGTATCTCCTGATGCCCTAGTCTAATTGTTTAATTTATAATGATGCTCAATAAAAGCATAAAGTTTCTGATAGAAAACAAACTCATTGCGGCAATCTTATTGTTCTTATTCGTCGTACTGGGAATTGCAAATGCACCTTTTCAATGGGATACCGGGATTTTATCCAGAAATCCGGTGGCAGTGGATGCCATACCCGATATAGGTGATAATCAGCAGATAGTTTTTACGAAATGGGAGGGGCGTTCTCCTCAGGATATAGAAGACCAGGTAACCTATCCACTCACAACTTCCCTGTTAGGAATTCCGGGGGTAAGAACCATTAGAAGTTCTTCAATGTTTGGCTTCTCGAGTATTTATATCATTTTCGAGGAAGACATAGAATTTTATTGGAGCCGGAGTCGTATTCTGGAAAAGCTGAATTCCTTGCCTGCCAATTTACTCCCAGAAGGAGTTAAGCCCGCTCTGGGTCCTGACGCAACAGGATTAGGTCAAATTTTCTGGTATACCCTGGAAGGGCGTGATGAGAATGGTAATGTGACGGGCGGATGGGATTTGCCTGAACTCAGAAGTATTCAGGATTATTATGTGAGATATGGTTTGTCTTCCGCTGCAGGGGTATCTGAGGTGGCGTCAATTGGAGGTCATGTACAGGAGTATCAGATTGATGTTGATCCTGAATTATTGCGGCAATATAATATCAGCCTGCAAGAAATCGTGGCCGCGGTCAAGGAGAGCAACCGGGACATAGGTGCCCAAACATTAGAATTGAATCAGGTCGAGTATTTGGTGCGTGGCCTCGGCTATATCAAGTCTGTGGCCGATATTGAAAATTCTGTTATTACTTCCGATCAGTTTACCTCGATTCACATTAAGGATATTGGTAAAGTAAGTCTTGGGCCTTCGGCCAGACGGGGAATTTTAGATAAAGAGGGAGCAGAAGTAGTAGGTGGAGTAGTGGTCGCTCGATACGGCTCTAATCCGCTTCAGGTAATAAACAATGTAAAAGAAAAAATAGGAGAAATTAGCGCAGGGTTGCCCTCAAAGGTTTTAAGTGATGGCAGAACTTCACAGCTAACAATTGTTCCTTTTTACGACAGAACGGAACTTATTCAGGAGACACTTGGTACACTTAAAGAGGCACTTACCTTAGAGATATTGATAACCATCCTGGTAATTGTTGTGATGGTATTCAATCTTCGGGCGTCATTACTCATCTCCGGGCTTCTTCCGGTGGCAGTGTTGATGGTATTCAGTGCGATGAAGCTATTTGATGTTGATGCTAATATCGTTGCTCTGTCCGGTATTGCGATTGCTATTGGAACTATGGTTGATGTAGGGGTGATCTTATCTGAAAATATTGTTCGTCATCTTAAGGAACAGGGTACTAAGCTTTCTACCAATACCATCGTTTTTAATGCTACTTCAGAAGTTTCAGGAGCAATACTTACGGCGGTTCTTACCACCATAATAAGCTTTATTCCTGTATTCTCCCTGATAGGGGCTGAGGGAAAATTGTTCAGGCCGCTGGCATTTACCAAAACTATGGCACTCACGGCTTCTATTGTAGTGGCGCTTTTCCTGATTCCGCCAATTGCAGCTTATATTTTCGATAAAAAGAATTTAAAACTCAATACCCGGTATTTTCTGAACGGTGCGTTTATCGTCCTGGGATTACTTGGACTTCTATATGGCCTATGGCCTGGGTTGTTGCTTATTGCTTTTGGAGTAATTTCGATTGTCCATCTAAGAGGATGGCTTTCGGTTCAAAGACTCGAACAGCTGAACATCTCGATTACTATTGTTACAATTGTTGTATTACTAGCGGTCTATTGGCGTCCACTGGGACTGGAACAGAATATTTTTTGGAATTTAATCTTTGTTGGAATCATCTGTTTTGGCCTGCTAGGGGTTTTTACCATTTTCAGAAAATATTATAGGAGGATTTTATCCTGGGCACTGATTAATAAAGCCACATTTCTTTCTTTACCGGCAGTCATTTTGGTCTTGGGAATTCTGATCATGAAAAATACAGGTGAAGAATTTATGCCTTCCCTGAATGAGGGTACATTTCTTTTGATGCCTACTACGCTCCCCCATGCCGGGACCGAAGAAAATAAAAGAGTGCTACAGCAACTAGATATGGCTGTTGCCAGCATACCGGAAATAGAAACCGTGGTTGGCAAAGCGGGAAGATCCGAGTCCGCTCTGGATCCTGCACCCATGTCGATGTATGAAAACCTGATTAAGTATAAGCCCGAATATATGCTTAATAATGAAGGCAAAAGACAGCGTTACCAGGTAGACGATAATGATCATTTCGTATTGAAAAATGGCAACACCATAATTAACCCCAATGTTTCAGATGCCAATGGCTGGGATCCAAAAATATATGATATAAGTTATAAGGATCTTATTGCCGATAATGATGGGATCTATTTTAGAAACTGGAGACCTGAGATCAAATCTCCTGATGACATCTGGAGCGAAATTGTCCGTGTTACAAAATTACCCGGAGTTACTTCAGCACCAAAATTACAACCGATTGAAACACGTCTTGTAATGCTGCAAACCGGAATGCGGGCTCCTATGGGGATTAAGGTTCGCGGACAGGATTTAAGTCAAATAGAATCGTTTGGAGTAGCGATAGAGGAAGTCCTCAAAGAAGTAAATGGGGTCAAGGCAGAAGCGGTTTTTGCCGATAGAATCGTCGGGAAACCTTATCTGCTTATCGATATTGATCGGGAACTCCTTGCGCGCTATGGCGCTAGAATTGAGGATGTTCAAGAAATACTGCAGGTTGCGGTAGGAGGGATACCGCTTACACAGACGGTGGAAGGACGTGAGCGCTATAATGTAAGAGTTCGTTACCCCAGGGAGTTAAGAACCAGTCCGTCGGACCTCGATAAAATTTACGTACCGGTTGAAAATGGGAGTCCGGTACCGCTGGGGACATTGGTAAAAATTAGATATGAACAGGGCCCACAGGTAATTAAGAGTGAAGACACCTTCCTGGTAGGGTATGTACTTTTTGACAAAATAGATGGATTTGCAGAAGTTGAAGTGGTTGAAAATGCACAAGCCGAAATTGCCGATAGAATAAGCAGGGGCGAACTTGTTGTACCACCAGGTATAAACTTTGAGTTTACCGGGACATATGAAAATCAGCTTAGGGCAGAAGCAACTCTTTCGGTGGTGGTACCCATGGCATTACTATTAATATTCCTGATTCTATACTTCCAATTTCGGTCGGTTAGCACATCATTGATGGTCTTTGTCGGAATAGCCGTTGCATTTGCGGGAGGTTTCCTGATGATTTGGCTCTATGGCCAGAATTGGTTTATGAATTTTAGCTTTTTAGGTGAGAATTTACGAGATCTTTTCCAGATGCATCCTCTTAACCTTAGCGTAGCTGTTTGGGTAGGATTTATTGCCTTGTTTGGTATAGCCACAGATGACGGGGTAGTAATGGCCACATATCTCACACAAACTTTTAACCGAAATAAACCAGATTCTATTGAAAGAATTCGAGGAGCTGTGATTGAAGCAGGAGAAAAGCGAATACGCCCTTGTTTAATGACCACAGCAACAACAATTTTGGCGCTTTTACCCATATTGACTTCTACCGGTAGGGGTAGTGATATTATGATCCCTATGGCCATTCCAGCATTCGGAGGAATGCTCATAGCTTTAATTACACTTTTTGTTGTACCTGTATTATATGGATGGAATAAGGAGATTAAACTAAAAAGATTAATGAAATGAAACGAATAATTATTCTAGGTATCATCGTCCTTGGCTATGTCAATGTTGAAGCTCAGGAACTGGATTATTTCATTCTTCAAGCCGAATTGAATAATCCAGAGATCCAGGCTTTTGAAATCCAATATAAAGTTGCTTCAGAAAAATTGAATGAGGTAAATGCCGTATCCGATACGGAATTTAGATTTGGATACTTTGTAAGTGAACCGGAAACCAGAACAGGCGCTCAAATTTTTCGAGTTACAGTTCGTCAAATGATTCCTTGGTTTGGCACCATCTCGGCCAGGCAAAATTACACCACTTCTCTAGCTGCTTATGAATATTTGGATTTTATCATTGCCAAGAGAAAACTCGGCCTTTCGGTATCACAGTCCTATTACCGTCTTAATTCATTAAGAGCCAAGCAAGAGGTATTGCAGGAAAACATTATCCTGCTGAAAACCTATGAACGGTTGGCCCTGACTTCTCTAGAAGTGGGCAGTGCCACTGCAGTAGATGTTCTGCGCCTTCAGATCCGACAAAACGAAGTAGAGCAACTTTACCAGATTCTGGAGGAAGAATACCTGGCAGAGAGAAGCCTGCTAAACAATCTGCTTAATCGCGACGTAAATACAGCTCTGGTGGTCCAGGATGAAATGGTCATTCCCGATGAAGCAAGGCAGCAATCTGATAGCGCGCTAGCTTTGAATCCAGAATTGATAAAGTTCGACAAGGTTTATGAATCGGTGATACAATCTGAACTACTCAACAAAAAGGAAGCAGGTCCTAAAATTGGATTTGGATTGGATTTTATTGCTGTTGAAGAACGACCAGATATGGTTTTTAGCGACAATGGGAAGGACATTTTTATGCCAATGATATCACTGTCTGTTCCAATATTTAATAAAGGATATAATTCTAAGACAATTCAGAACGAATTGAAATTAGAAGAGATAAGAGCTCAGAAAGATCAAAGGTTAAACATATTGGAAACAATGCTTGCCCAGGCACAGGGATATAGAAACAGTGCACGAATTGAATTTGTAACACAATCAAAAAATTTAAGACAGGCCGAAGAAGCACAGAAGATCTTGATGAAAAGTTATGAAACAGGGACAATCGATTTTAACGATGTGCTTGATATTCAAGAATTACAATTAAAATTTCAAACCAATCTGATCAACAGTACAGAACTATATTACGTTCAGTCGGCCATCATCAATTATTTAACCAGTTAGTTAAGTTTTAATATTTTAAAAATCGAAAAAATGAAAATTATCATGAAAATTACAGGAAGTGCTTTACTATTGGCCATTTTATTTGCTACATATTCTTGCAAAGAGGCTAAACCAGCTCAAAAAGATACGGATTCTGATGTCCAAGTCGCAGAGCCTATGGAAAAGACGGAGGATTCTGAGATCAGTTTGGTGAATGTTTTGGAGTTCAAGGACAAAAACATGCAGGACAGTTTTCAGCACTATACCCATATCAAAACAGCGTTGACGAATGGAGATGAAACAGAAGCGAAATTGGGTGCAGAAATGCTAATGCAAAACACAAAGGATGAAGCATTACAGATTAGCTTAACTAAGATAATAGAGGCCGCTGAAATTTCAGCCCAAAGGGAAGCCTTCGCAGAACTTGGATTGCAATTAGAAGAGTCGATCAAAGAAAATTTATCATCAGGGACTTTGTACAAACAGTTTTGTCCTATGGCCTTGAACGATAAAGGGGCCTTCTGGTTTTCTGAAGTTAAGGAGATCAGAAATCCATATTTTGGGGATAAGATGCTCAAATGTGGTAGCGTGGTGGAGACTATCAACTAAGAATGATAATTGTCATAACGCCTTGTTATAATATGTATAACATTACCATCATGTCAGTTTGTAGTGAGGGTGATAAAAATTCAATATGAAGCTAGGAACCAACAAATTAATTCGCAAATCTCACAGGTATTTGGGGATCTTTCTAGGAGTGCAGTTTTTATTGTGGACCATAAGTGGGATGTATTTTAGCTGGACCGAGATCGACGAGATTCATGGAGATCAATTTATAGCCGATGAAATCTCTGAGATTGCATTTGAATCTTTGCTGAGTCCGACTCAGATAGTTGGGAAGGAGAAAATTAAATCAATTGAGTTAAGGGTCATAGCTGATCAACCCTATTATTGGATTGACGATGAGGCTCTTTACAATGCACAGAATGGTGAATATAAGTCAGAGATAAACAGGGCTGATGCTATTGGTATTGCCCAAAAACATATTAAAGCCGGCTTTGAGATCAAGGATATTCTAAGGATTACAACTGTTGGCAAGCATCATGAATACAGGGGAAGACCTTTACCAGCTTATGTAGTCTCTTATGAGCACCCTGAGAATCTAAAAGCCTACATATCGGCAAAGGACGGAAGTTTTCAAAGAATTAGACACCGGTCATGGCGTTGGTTCGATTTCCTTTGGATGACGCATACTATGGACTACCAGGGCAGAGACAATTTCAATACAATATTGCTCAGAGTTTTTTCTCTGATGGGATTAATAACGGTTTCAAGTGGATTTTTACTCTGGTTTGTAAGCTCTGCAACGATTCGAAAAATAAAAAAAACAGTATAATGAAGAGAAATACGATATACATAATATTTGCTGCCTTGATCGGAATGATTATGGGCTACGTTATAACTGGTATACTTAATACAGGTGAGAGTGAAAACCATAATCATGAGGCAGAGGTGAACTCGGATCAGATGTGGACCTGCTCCATGCATCCTCAGATTATGCAGAAGGAGGCAGGTGACTGTCCTCTTTGCGGAATGGACTTAATACCGGCAGAAATTGACGATGATGGCCTCTCCCCAGACGCTTTCAAGATGAGCAGGAATGCAATGGAATTGGCCAATATTCAAACCACTATTGTCGGTGGTGGAAATTTGGATTCATCGAATCATTTATCAGTAACGGGTACGATTAAACGCAATGAGGAATCAAATGCAGTTCAGGCAAGTTATTTTGATGGCAGGATAGAAAAACTTAATGTTAACTACGTCGGACAGATAATTCGTAAAGGACAATTACTGGCGAAAATATTTTCACCGAACCTTATTGCCGCCCAACAGGAATTACTAAGCGCCATTTCTCTGAAAACATCTCAACCCGAATTATATAAGGCGGTAAGAAATAAACTAAAGCTATGGAAATTGACAGAAAATCAAATTAATGAAATTGAATCATCTGGAACTGCAATAGAGTATTTTCCAATATATGCTACTGTTTCCGGAACTGTATCAGAGGTAATAAGCGCAGAGGGTGACTATGTAAAACAAGGTCAACCCATTCTTAGAGTTAGTGATCTAAAAACTGTGTGGGCCGAATTCGATGTGTATGAAAATCAAATTTCACTCTTTAAAATTGGTCAAAAAATAAATATTATACCGATGGCACATAGTCATGAAAGTATTCAAGCGGAAATCTCTTTTATCGATCCGATTCTGGATTCCAGAACACGTACGATGACCATAAGAACAGTGCTTGATAACCGAGATGATGCTTTAAAGCCAGGGATGTTTATTACCGGAACTGTAGCATTGCCTGAATCGGCAGATCAGGAGATTACGGTACCTTCTTCTGCAGTGATGTGGACAGGAGAACGTTCTGTGGTTTATATAAAGCGTAGTCCGGAGGAACCCATTTTTGAAATGAGAGAGGTCAAGGTCGGGAGAATTAACGATAATTCAACCACAATTATTTCAGGTTTACAGAATGGCGATGAGGTGGTTGTTAATGGTACATTTACTGTGGATGCCGCTGCGCAACTGATGGGTAAGAAATCTATGATGAACAGAGGGGGTGGTAGTTCCTCAACAGGGCACGAAGATCATATGAAAATGTAGGTTTTTAAGTTCTCCTGCTAAAGAATCAAAAGCTCAGCAAAAGCTTCTAATTACAATCCTCCCTTGTTGTAAATACAGGGAAGACAATAGTGACGACAGTAAGGAACATAAAAAAAACCGTCCATAACAGGACGGTTTTTGTATTATTTGTTCTAACGAATAATTACATCATTCCTGGCATTCCACCGCCACCTCCCATGGGTGGAGCAGCAGGTGTATCTTCTTTAATATCCGTTAGTGCACATTCTGTGGTTAGTATCATTCCGGCAACCGAAGCAGCATTTTCGAGAGCGATACGTGTTACCTTTGCAGGGTCGATGATCCCGGCTTTGAGCATTTCTACAAATTTCTCTGACTTGGCATCGTACCCAAAATCTCCTTTACCTTCATATACCTTGGCAACAACTACAGACCCTTCTCCGCCTGCGTTCTCAACAATAGTACGCATTGGAGATTCGATTGCTCTGGCTACGATCTGGATACCGGTTTCTTCATCCGGATTCTCAGCATCTACTTTGGCCAGTGCAGCTTTAGCACGAATAAAGGCAACACCTCCACCGGCTACTATACCTTCCTCTACTGCGGCACGTGTTGCGTGAAGGGCATCGTCTACCCGGTCTTTCTTCTCTTTCATCTCTACCTCCGAGGCGGCACCTACATAGAGTACAGCAACCCCACCAGAAAGTTTGGCAAGGCGCTCCTGTAATTTTTCACGATCGTAATCCGAAGTGGTCGTCTCGATTTGAGATTTTATCTGGTTCACACGTGTTTTTATGTTTTTGGCTGCGCCTGACCCGTTCACAATAGTAGTGTTGTCCTTGTCGATAGTAATCTTTTCGCAGCTTCCCAACATATCGATAGTTGCATTCTCCAGTGAGAATCCTCTTTCTTCTGAAATAACGGTTCCATTGGTAAGAATGGCGATATCTTCAAGCATAGCTTTTCTGCGGTCTCCGAATCCAGGAGCTTTTACCGCAGCGATTTTCAATGATCCCCTCAATTTGTTAACCACAAGAGTGGCCAGTGCCTCACCATCTACATCTTCTGAGATGATCAAAAGCGGCTTTCCTGATTGCGCTACCGGCTCGAGTACAGGAAGGAGGTCCTTCATGGTCGAGATCTTCTTGTCGAACAAAAGAATATAAGGACTGTCGAGGTCTGCGATCATTTTTTCCGAATCGGTAACAAAATAAGGGGAGAGATATCCTCTGTCGAATTGCATTCCTTCTACAACGTCTACATAGGTATCTGTTCCTTTGGCCTCCTCAACGGTAATAACACCTTCTTTGCCCACTTTCTCAAAGGCCGCAGCGATAAGTTCTCCTATCATTTTATCGTTATTCGAGGAGATTGAAGCAACCTGCTTGATCTTTTCAGAGCTATCACCAACTCTTTTAGATTGCTTGGCAAGGTTAGCGACTATGGCGGCAACAGCTTTGTCGATTCCTCTTTTAAGATCCATCGGATTAGCTCCTGCTGCTACGTTTTTCAATCCTTCCTTAACGATAGCCTGTGCCAGTACAGTGGCAGTAGTGGTACCATCACCGGCGAGGTCGTTGGTTTTAGAAGCGACTTCCTTTACCATTTGGGCGCCCATGTCTTCGAGAGCATCGGTAAGCTCAATCTCCTTTGCGACCGTTACCCCGTCCTTGGTCACCACTGGTGAACCGAAAGACTTGCTGATGATTACGTTTCTACCCTTGGGTCCCAGGGTAACTTTAACGGCATTGGCCAGGGCATCAACCCCTTTTCTCAAACCGTCTCTTGCTTCAATATCAAATGTTATATCTTTTGCCATTTTCAAAAATTTAGTGTTTAAATAATCGCTAAAATGTCGCTTTCACGCATCATCAAATAATCGTTGCCTTCCAACTTTAGTTCTGTACCTGAGTATTTACCGTAGAGAACTGTATCACCTACTTTAACGGTAAGCTTTTCGTCCTTCGTTCCAGGCCCGACGGCGACTACTTTTCCCTTTTGAGGTTTTTCTTTGGCAGTATCTGGTATATATATTCCCGAGGCGGTTTTAGTCTCCGCTTCCATCGGTTCGATTAATACCCTGTCTGCTAAGGGTTTGATGTTAATTTTAGCCATATTTTTAGTTTTTAGATTATCGATTTTCGCTTACTCTTAGGCAGAAATTATGCCAGAGTTTAAAACTGACATTTTGTTAAAAAAAATGCCAGCTTGTCATTTGAGCTGGCAAATTTCGATTAATATTTTCAAATTTTACTGGATAGTGTCGATAGGATTCACGCCATTCTGGGCAGGCACCTCTTCAGGCACTTCCTCGGGTACGGTTTCCGGAACCGTATTCTCAATGTCATCGCCCTGTAACAACTTGGATTCAGCATCGGCAAAATTACCTTTGATCGCAACATTGGAGAGCAGGATAAGGACCACCAGCAATGTAGCCAGTGTCCAGGTACTTTTATCAAGAAAATCTCCGGTTTTCTTTACACCTCCCACAATCTGGTTTCCACCTCCACCAAAGGAAGAAGAAAGTCCACCTCCTTTAGGGTTCTGCACCATGACCACCAATACCAGCAGGAAACATACCGCGATAATAAGTATAAGGAATATGGTAAATGTGCTCATCTATTTCAAATTTTCTTTCTGTAACTGTTTTACCGCTTTTATGCGGTCTGCAAAGAAACCACTTTTTTCCGGATATTTCAAACTTAAGATCCGGTAGGATTGTATGGCCTTTTTATACTTCTTTTGTTCGAGATAAACCTTGGCCAGCGTCTCGGTCATCAATTCATCGTCTTTGAGTTTTGAAGAGGATTTTATATCCACCACTGGAGCATCTTTATCGGGCTCAATCTTGTGGTCCGATTCCATGAATTTGTCTATAAGTTCGAATTTGCGTTTTTTGGCCGACTTTTCTTCGAGTGGAAAATCAATTTCTTTTATCTCCCCTTTATCGTCCTTTGAGGTCTCTCCTTCTCGTAGAGGCTTCAGCGATGTGAGCTGCAACCACTCTCCAAAAGAATGTTTTTCCTTCTTTGTAAAGGGCAACGGCTTGCCCAGATCAAGAGATTCTTCTGCTTTCTTTCTTTTTTCCCTCGCCAACTGTTCATCGATTTCCGGGTCTTTTGATTTGAACAGAGATGGGTCGAGAATTTGATCGGCGTCTTGTAAAGACCTAGGCAGAGGTTCATCAGAAGAGTCTTCGATCATCGCTGTGTCTGCATCGGGATTGGGCAGAACGTCCTCTGAAATTGTCTCTTGTTCTGTCAATGGTGCAGACTTGCCCGAAATGGTATCTGCAATATTGTTTTGAAGAAATTCTTCCGAAGTAATAAAATCGAATAGCACATCCCTGTCTGCCGTATAGGCTGCTGTAATTTTCAGGGCCTTGTTATATTTAAAGCTGTTGAGGTTATTGAGGCCTTTTAATTGCAAAGCACGGGCAGTTTGGAAATAAGGGTATTCTTTTAGCACATCTTCCAACTGACGGGTCTGGCCGGCATCGACCATCTCATCGGGGTGTTGTAGCAGATGTGTAAATTCTGTAACCTTCATTATCTAACTTAATACTTACCAGTTGGCCAGGGATGCATTAAAAATATCCTGGGTCAAACGCTCAAAAATAACCTGGAGTGCCTCATCGCGCACTGAGGCCAGCTGGGAATTGGCATCGTAGTCGTAAAAGAAACTGAACCGCTGTTCGAAGTCGGTATCTTCCTTAGTTTTGTTATAAAACCGGACCTGTACACTCATCGTCAACCGGTTTTGGGCGGCCCGTTGTTCGGCTGTGGCGGTCATTGGTGACACCCTATATTCAACAATCTCACCTTCGTATAGTAAATCTCCGCTGGAGGTTACCAGGTCTAGACTTGTCTGGGTCAATATCAAATCCTGTAAGGCAAGTGTAAACTCACGGTCTAGCCCCGGGTCGAAAGTTGAGCCCGGGCTCTGGGTGGCAAAATTCTGAAAATATATTATCTGAAAAGTTTCTGCACTTCCAACATCGCCACCGGTAAAATTATAAACACCACAACCTGAGAGGGAACCGAAACCTGTCAGGAAAATCATTAAGGTTAAGATCTTGTTCAGTTTTACAACCATCCGTTTCGTTATATGGCTCAATATAATCATGTTGTTTATGCTTACAAATCGTATTGCTTAATTTTTCGATAAAGCGTTCGCTCAGAGATTCCCAGCTCAGCTGCCGCGGCTTTGCGCTTCCCCCTGTTACGATCCAGGGATTTTTTGATGAGTTCGATTTCCTTTTCCTGGAGAGATAATGTCTCTTCCTCCTGGATCTCTTCAGCAAAGCTGTATTTATCTTCCTGGTGGGCTTCGGGCTCTGTATTATGAACTACGCTAGTTTCCGGTAACGGTAATAACTCCAGGTGCCGCTCTTCTGTTTTTGGAGTATCACCATTCTCACCATATATTTTTTTAATCAGGCCTTCATGTTCCTCTTGTACCTGGGAAGTGTCATTGTTTTTGAGCAGTTCTAACGTCAGCTTTTTAAGGTCATTCAGATCTCCCTTCATGTCGAAGAGTACCTTGTATAAAATCTCCCTTTCGTTACTGAAATCGTTCCTGGGACTATCTTTCTCGATTACGGCCGGCAACTGACTATCACCTGCATTGGGCAAATAACTATTAAGTGTACTTACCGAGATGAACCGCTCTTCCTCCAGCACAGAGATCTGTTCCGCTACGTTCCTAAGTTGTCTGATATTGCCTGGCCAGCGGTATTTTAACAATAACTGTACTGCATCATCCCGCAGTCGAATGGTGGGCATCTTGTATTTTTGGCTAAAATCGGATGCGAATTTACGGAACAAGAGATGGATGTCTTGTTGCCGATCCCTCAAAGGAGGGATACTGATTTCAACGGTGCTGAGACGATAGTAGAGGTCTTCACGGAATTTTCCTTTTTTGATGGCCTCTGTCATCTTCATGTTCGTGGCCGCCACTATTCTCACATTGGATTTTTGTACCTGGGAAGAACCTACCTTTAGAAATTCTCCGTTTTCCAAAACACGCAATAACCGCACTTGGGTGGTTAACGGTAATTCGCCAATCTCGTCTAGAAAAATAGTACCGCCATCGGCTACTTCAAAATATCCACGCCTGGTTTGAGTAGCTCCGGTAAATGCTCCTTTTTCGTGCCCAAACAATTCACTGTCTATCGTTCCCTCTGGGATAGCACCACAGTTTACAGCGATATATTTTGCGTGTTTCCTATGCGACAGGGCATGGATGATCTTGGGAATCGCTTCTTTTCCAACTCCGCTTTCACCGGTAACCAACACTGAAATATCTGTTGGGGCGACCTGAGTTGCCTTTTCAATGGCGCGATTTAATTTGATATCGCTGCCTATAATCTCGAACCGTTGTTTTATGGCCTGAACACCTTCCATTTCAATTATTTTCTGAGTACCCTACTGCACTTCCGATCAGAGTTGCGGAGGTGCAATCCTGAATTTTTACGTTTACAAAATCACCCGTTTGGTAGTTTTTTTTAGGAAAAACCACTACTGTATTCTGAGAGTTCCTGCCCATCCAGTGCTCTTCGGATTTTTTTGAGGTACCTTCTATTAGTACTTCCTCGGTTTTGCCCAGATGTTGACGGGTTCGGTAAAGACTGTGTTTTTGCTGTAACGAAATAATCTCTCTTAGCCTTCTATTCTTGGTCTCGTGCGGTATATCATCCTGGAGCTTGCGCGCCGCCATGGTCCCCGGTCTTTCGGAATAGGCGAACATAAAGCCAAAATCATATTTTACAAACTCCATTAATGAAAGCGTATCCTTATGGTCCTCTTCAGTTTCCCCGGGGAATCCTGCAATCATATCCTGACTGATCGCACAATCGGGGATAATGGCCCTGATATTATCGATAAGCTCGAAATACTCTGCCCTGGTATGTAACCGGTTCATAGCTTTTAGAACGCTGTCGCTTCCGCTCTGCACGGGGAGATGGATATAATTGCATATATTCTGATAAGACGACATGGTTTCAATTACATCGAGGGTCATGTCTTGCGGGTTTGAGGTCGAAAACCGGATCCTCATCCCGGGTTGCGCTTCGGCTACCATTCTCAAGAGACCAGAGAAATTTACCGCTGTGGCCTGTTGTACCTCTGAAGCTTTTTCAAAATCTTTTTTCAACCCCCCTCCGTACCATAAATAGCTGTCTACATTCTGACCGAGCAAGGTTACTTCCTTAAAACCTTTATCCCATAGTTCGGTAACTTCTTTTACAATAGACAACGGGTCTCTGCTGCGTTCTCTTCCCCTTGTAAATGGCACAACACAAAAGGTGCACATATTATCACAACCTCTGGTGATCGATACAAATGCCGTTACCCCATTGCTGTTCAATCGAACCGGAGCGATATCCCCATAGGTTTCCTCCTTGGAGAGGATAACGTTGACGGCCTGTCGTCCATCATCAATTTCCCTTATCAGGTTTGGCAGGTCTTTATAAGCATCGGGGCCAACCACCATATCGACTATCTTTTCCTCTTCCAGGAACTGAGCTTTTAACCTTTCGGCCATACAACCCAGAACACCTACCTTCATTTGTGGTCGGGTCTTTTTAACCGCATTGAATTTTTCAAGGCGCTTACGCACTGTTGTCTCGGCTTTTTCGCGAATAGAACAGGTGTTCACCAGAACCAAATCTGCCTCCTCCAGTATTTGGGTAGTATCGAACCCCTCCCTGGCGAGAATAGACGCCACGATCTCGCTGTCGGAGAAATTCATCTGACAACCGTAACTTTCTATATAGAGCTTTCTCGGACCCTGTGTGATGGTCTCTAAAACCAACGGTGATCCCTGAATCGCTTCATCAATAACTTTTTCCATAGTAATCTATCTCTAATCGGAGAAGGATTCGCAAAGATAGGCGATTCTCCGTTTTTATGACAATTTGACAGTTAAATTTTGCTCAAAGTTTACGCAACTAGCACCGGAGTAATGTATCTTTTAATTAACAATCCAACAACCTGATAATTAATAAACAAGCTATGAGAAAATTTGCCCTATTTCTTTCGTTAGCCCTTATGCTGAGTCTGCCCTCCTGTGAGGACAAAGCTCAGGAAGACCTTCAGGAATATCTTATCGCCGTTCCCATTACCATGACAGAGGAGGAATTCATTAACAGCGTCGAGGTAGTTAGTCCGTTGCCTGTCCAGGAATCCGGCAAGATATATGCCTATCAGCAATTGATATTTGTAAACGACAAATATTTGGGAATTCACGTAGTCGATAACAGTAGTCCGGACAATCCCAGGAAAGAGGCTTTTATCAAAATACCCGGGAATGTCGATATTGCTATAAGAGAGAATTACCTCTATGCAGATAGTTTACGCGATCTCCTGGTTTTTGATATCTCTGATTTTAATAATATCAGACTGGTGAACAGATTGAAAAACGTATTGCAGAATAATGTCGTATGGCCTTTTGAAGCAGATTTTGTTGATTATAGCCGATTTGGCAGCGCTGATGAAGTGCATGTAGGATGGGAATTGCAAAAAGAACGACTCAGCCAGAGTGAGTTCAATAGTCGTTTTGGCATCATCGAAGGTAGTCCGGTCTTCGAAAACGCCAGTACAGATGATTCATCAGGGAAGGGTGGATCTCTGGCCAGATTTATGATAGTGGATGACTACCTCTACGTGGTAGACAATCATTTCATCAATATTTTTGAGATCAGCGATCTTTCAAATCCGTTAGATATGGAAGATGTTTATGCCGGATTCGATATCGAGACCATCTTTAACAAGGGTCCACATCTCTTCCTGGGCAGCATGCGCGGTATGTATATCTATGATATTTCAAATCCTTCAGTTCCGGAATTTGTTTCTGAATTCCAGCATGGAACGGCCTGTGATCCTGTGGTGGTTGACGATAATTATGCCTATGTAACATTAAGAGGCGGAAATAATTGCGGGGCGCTCGAGAGCGGTCTTTTTATAGTAGATATTTCAGACATCAGCAATCCGGAATTGGCCATTAGCTATCCGATGGACGAACCCTTCGGCCTTGGGATCAAAGGAGATCACCTTTTTATATGCGACGGGGATTCAGGATTGAAGGTATATAATAAGAGCGATGTAGAGAACCTGGTGGCCCTCGATCATTTTAAAGATGTGGTGACCTTCGATGTAATTCCCCTGGAATCAACTTTATTGATGATCGGCGATGAAGTGCTATATCAATATGTATATTCGGAAGATGGCCTTGATCTTCTGAGTCGGCTAAACCTGAATTAATTGTTCCTGATCGAAACTTAAAATGCCCCTGCTCACAGGGGTGTTTTTTATTGTTCTGATCACCACTGCAAAGTCAAATAAAAAATTTCACATACTTTTGTTCTCTCAAAAACCTATTAATGGCCAAAAATTTAGTAATCGTTGAATCGCCTGCAAAGGCGAGGACCATCGAGAAATTTTTAGGTAAGGATTTCAAAGTAGAATCGAGCTTTGGACATATCGCAGACCTTCCCACCAAAGAATTAGGAGTTGATGTTGATAATAACTTCAAACCTAAATATATTGTAGATAAGGAGAAAAAGGTACTGGTGAAAAAGCTCAGGGATATAGCCAGTAAATCTGAGACGATCTGGTTGGCAAGTGATGAGGACCGGGAAGGAGAAGCTATCTCATGGCATCTGATGGAGACCCTCAATCTCGATAGAAACAAAACCAAAAGGATCGTTTTTAACTCAATTACCAAAAAAGCCATTCAAAAGGCAATTGATAATCCGAGGGAGATCGATTATAACCTGGTTAATGCCCAGCAGGCGCGTCGGGTTTTGGATCGTTTAGTGGGGTACGAACTCTCGCCTGTATTATGGAAAAAGATAAAACCAGGATTGTCTGCAGGACGTGTTCAGTCTGTTGCGGTCAGACTCATTGTAGAACGCGAGCGGCAGATTGGAGCATTCACTCCGCAGGCATCTTTCAGAGTAGTAGCAGAATTTGCAACCAAAAAGGGAATCGGCTTTAAAGCCAGACTACAAAATACTTTTGGCAGCGCAGCAGAAGCCCGCGATTTTCTAAACAGGAACATCGGAGCGGAATACGAGGTTGCAGAACTCGAAAAGAAACCGGCGACAAAATCACCGGCAGCCCCTTTCACTACTTCCACGCTTCAGCAGGAGGCCTCCAGAAAACTCTTTTACTCTGTCGCAAGAACCATGCAGGTAGCCCAGCGTTTGTACGAAGCAGGGCTCATTACTTATATGAGGACAGATAGTGTGAACCTTAGTGGAGAAGCCATCCAGGCTGCCAAGGAAATGATCGCAGATAACTACGGAGAACAATATAGTAAAGTAAGGCAGTTTAAGGGAAAAACCAAGGGAGCTCAAGAAGCCCATGAGGCGATACGACCTACGGAAATGTCTAACCAGAATCCTTCCCTGGAAGCAGATCAGGCCAAATTATACGATCTGATATGGAAGCGCACGATTGCCTCACAAATGGCCGATGCCAGGTTGGAACGCACCAATATGAAGATCAGGTCGAATTCTTTTGATGAACTTTTCGCGGCACAGGGTGAGGTCATCACTTTCGACGGATTTCTAAAAGTTTATCTCGAAGGAAAAGATGAGGAAGATCTCGAAGAACAACAGGGTGTATTACCTGCGGTAGACCTCGGTGAATCGCTAAACAATAATTATATAACGGCCACCCAGAGGTTTACCAGGGCGCCATACCGGTATACTGAAGCCACTCTGGTTAAGAAATTAGAAGAATTAGGCATCGGAAGACCATCCACCTATGCTCCTACAATATCCACCATTCAAAACAGAGGTTATGTGGAAAAGGGCACTATTGAGGGAAAAGAACGAGCCTATACTCAACTGAAACTGGAAAATGGATCTGTAGACGAAAGTTCGTTGACAGAACTTGTAGGCTCCGATAAGGGTAAGCTTGTCCCTTCCGATATAGGTATGATCGTCAACGATTTTCTGGTGAGTCATTTTGCCAATATTCTGGATTATAATTTTACTGCTCAGGTGGAGAAGGATTTCGATGAGATTGCAACAGGAGATGAGGACTGGCAGAAGGTCATGCAGGAGTTTTATAAGGACTTTCACCCCAATGTTATAGATGTTGAAGAAAATGCAGAAAGAGCCAGTGGTGAAAGGGTCCTTGGAACCGATCCAAAAACAGGGCGGCAAGTCGCGGTTCGACTGGGTAAATTCGGCCCGATGGTTCAGATCGGAACGGTAGAAGAGGAAGAAAAGCCTCTTTTTGCAAGTCTTTTACCAGATCAATCCCTTAATACCATATCCTTTGAAGAAGCTATGGAACTCTTCGACCTGCCCAGGAAATTGGGTGTTTATAAGGGAGAAGAGGTGGAAGCCAATGTTGGCCGATACGGGCCCTATGTAAGATATGGAAAGAAGTTTGTTTCGCTGGATAAAGGTGAAAGTGCCTTTGAAGTGGATATGGAGAGGGCTCTGGAGTTGATCAAAGCCAAGGAAGCAGCCGATGCTCCTATCGCCGTTTATAATGGGAAAGAAGTATCGAAAGGAAAAGGCAGGTTCGGACCATTTATAAAGTGGGATGGTATGTTCATCAATGTCAATAAAAAATATGATTTTGATCACCTTAGTGATTCCGATATCGGAGAATTAATCGAAGCCAAGTTAAAGAAAGAAGCTGAAAAACTGGTTAAGGAATGGCCCGAGGAAAGTATCAGGATTGAAAAAGCACGCTGGGGCAGGCATAACATTATTAAGGGTAAGACCAAGGTAGAACTTGGTAAAGATGTTGATATTGAATCCCTTACATTGGAACAGGCCATAGAGCGTCTGGGAAGTAAAAAGAAAAAACGTTCTGGCAAATCTAAAGGAACAACCTAAGCATGGCTTTCGATTTTTTAGTACCGGTAGAAGATAAAGTACTGGCTCATTGCGAGTTACTTCCGCCACAGGCTCTCGGAAATCAAATTCAGAAACATACTTCAAAAAAAGGACTCCCCGTACTCGCGATGTCGACCTTTGCTATATTAGGGGTACACGAATCGAGGAATGCCTTTATTAAAAAAAGAGAAAAACTCGATTTAAATGCCATTCGACTGGAACTCTACAAGTTGATGGCAGGTAATTGGAATACCACTCTTATAGATCTTGGAGACGTGGAAGAAGGGGATAAGGTGGAAGACACCTATTTTGTGGTGAAGGAGATCGTAGCCGGCCTTTTGGAAGAAGGTGTTATTCCTATTATCATCGGCGCAACACAGGATATCACCTTTCCGGTGTACAGAGGTTTCGACGATTTAAAGAATATGGTAAACCTGGTCTCGGTCGACAGTCGTTTCGACTTCGGAGCAGACGAAGAACTGATCTCCTCGCATTCCTATATGAGCAAGATCATTACCGATAAACCTAATAACCTTTTCAATTTTTCGAACCTGGGGTATCAGAGCTATTTTAACGCCCAGGAAGAAATGGATTTGATGGAAAGACTTTTTTTCGATTCATACCGACTCGGCGAAATAGTTGCAGACATTTCATTGGCAGAACCTGTACTGCGCAATTCTCATATAGTAAGTATAGATGCCAGGTCTGTTATGGCAGGATATCAGGGTGGGTCTGTAAATTTTTCCCCTAATGGATTTAACGGAAGGGAGATTTGTGCGATATCGCGCTATGCCGGGATGGGAGATAATATATCGGCATTCGGCATCTTTGAATGCGAAAATCATCCTCAGTCCTTTCAACTAATCGCCCAGATTATATGGTATTTCATTGAAGGTCATAATATAAGGGTAAAGGAGTTCCCTGCCGGAGATGATTTAAATTTCACCAAGTTTATTGTGCCAACTGAAACCGAAGAACTGATATTTTATAAAAGTCTTCTCTCGGAAAGATGGTGGGTGGAAGTTCCATCTATTCTACCTCTGCATAATAAAACCAATACACCTGCGTTATTACCATGCACTGAAAAGGACTATTTGGATGCATGTAATCAAAATATCCCCGATCGGTGGTTTAAAGCCTATAAAAAAGGATTTTAAGCCAAATCAATAAATTAAACGTATAGGCAGTTTTTATACAATAAAATCGGTAAAATTCAGTTTTAGTGAATAATACCATTGTCATTACTGTTTATTGTCTAAATCGAAATTTAACCTAAAGTATGAAGAAGCTATTGTTGTCCTCTGTAGCCCTCGTGTTTTTACTCAGTAGTTGTGGGTCTAAAACTCAAGGTGAACTCGTAGGTGTACAAGGAAAAAAATGGTACCCTGAAAAACCCTATGGGATGGAATTAATTCCCCGAGGTTCATTTATCATGGGTAAGAGTGAGGAGGATATGGCCCAGGTGCAGAATGCTCCCACCAGAACGGTTACGGTCCGTTCATTTTATATGGATGATACCGAAATAACCAATAGTGAATACCGCCAGTTTGTAGAATGGGTTAAGGACTCCATCGTGAGAACTAAACTCGCTATCCTTGCCGATGAACTCGGAATGGGACCAGAAGACGGCGGCATCGGAGAATTTGCCTTCAGGGATGCCGATACCACAAATATGTCTGTGTACGACCAGTACATGTTAGACAATTATGCTGGTATGGGTGAAACCGGTTACGAAGGGAGAGCGCTCAACACAGATGATGATCTTGTTTGGGATACTTCGGATTATCCGGACGAATACTACACCGAGGTGATGGATTCGGTCTATATCCCCGAAGAAGAATCTTATAATGGTCAGCGGACTGTAGATGTAACTAAATTGAAATACAGATATAACTGGATGGATATTGAAGCTGCGGCGCGTTCTAAATCTTCCAGGAGAAAAGATTTCATCAGACAGGAGGTTACTCAGATCTATCCGGATACAACGGTCTGGATCAGGGATTTTGAGTACTCCTACAACGAACCTATGCATAACGACTATTTCTGGCACGATGCCTATAGCGAATATCCTGTTGTTGGAGTTTCGTGGACACAGGCCAGGGCGTTTTGTAACTGGAGAACAAAGTTTAAGAACGACGATCAAAAAGACCGTGGCAGGCAATTTGTAAATCAATTCCGTTTACCTACTGAAGCGGAATGGGAATACGCTGCTCGTGGTGGTATCGAAGGAGGAACCTATCCATGGGGAGGACCTTATGTCATTAGTGACACAGGTTGTTTCATGGCCAACTTCAAACCTCAGAGAGGTGATTATGCGGCAGATGCTGCGCTCTACACCGTAGAGGCCAAATCTTACGAACCTAACGACTTTAACCTGTATAATATGGCAGGTAACGTATCGGAGTGGACCAATTCGAGTTATGATCCCGGTTCATATGAATATTTCTCTACAATGAATCCTAACGGACGCGAGCAGGGTAATGCCCGTAAAGTGATCCGCGGTGGTTCATGGAAAGATGTTGCTTATTTCCTACAGGTAAGTACTAGAGACTATGAATACAAGGATTCGGCAAGAAGCTATGTCGGTTTCAGAACGGTACAGGATTATATGGGTGAAGAAGATTCAACTCAATAATCAACCAAACGTAATACCATAAACCTTTTAACCAAATACTTTAAATAACTTTAAACTTAAATTAAATCTAGAATTATGGCACAGTCAAAATCAACAAAAAAATTATTTAATATGGCCTACGGGCTTGGCGCCTCGGTGGTGATCATCGGTGCGTTATTTAAGATCCTACACTGGGAATTCGGTCCGCTTACAGGTGGATTACTTCTTGCAGTAGGTTTGATCACAGAAGCACTTATTTTTGCGATCAGCGCTTTTGAACCGGTAGACGACGAGTACGATTGGTCTTTGGTTTATCCAGAGCTATCGGGAGGTATGTCTATGGGTAAGAACGATGCTCAGGAAGCTCAGGAAGCCGAAGGATTGCTTTCAAGGAAACTAGACGATCTTCTTAAAGAGGCCAATATCGATGCAAATTTGATGGGTAGCCTTGGAGATAGTATCCGCAACTTCGAAGAAACTGCCAAAGGAATGGTTCCTTCTTCTGAAGCGGTAGAGTCTACCAGGAAGTATTCTGAAGAAATGTCTCAGGCTGCTACTCAGATGGAATCTCTAAACAGCCTTTATAAGGTTCAATTGGAAAGCGCCAGTAAGCAAGCTTCTATCAACGAAGAAGTTGTTCAGAACGCCGGAGCCCTTAAAGATCAAATGGAGTCTCTTGCTTCTAACCTTTCTTCATTGAATGGAGTTTATGGAGGTATGTTAACCGCTATGAACCGCAACTAATTAGTTCATTTCGACACCCAAATCAAATTATTAATCAATAACTAATTAGAAACATGGCATCAGGAAAATTGTCACCACGGCAGAAAATGATCAATCTAATGTATTTGATCTTTATCGCTATGCTGGCATTAAATATGAGCAAAGAAGTTCTGGCTGCATTCGGATTGATGAATAAAAAGCTGGAAGCTTCTAACAATAAGACTACCGAGAATAACGATACATTTTTGGCTAGTCTTGAAACCAAAGCTTCTGAAGATGCTGCTAAATATGCTGAGCTATACAAAGACGCTCAGAAGATCAAGCAGTTGTCTAGAGAGTACTACGACTATTTAGAAGATATGAAAACTCAGATGGTTAAGGATATTGAAGATCCGGAAGATTACCAGGTGATGGATAAATCGGATTATCTCGACCAGAAGTTTTTTCAGGGCGATAACCTGGCCCCTCAGGGTAAGGAATTCATGAAAAGAATCACCGATTATCGGACACAGGTAAGCGCGATTCTTGGCGACGGGTTTCCCAACGTTAAGGATGCCTTAACTACAAGGTTCAAGACCGGTGATGATAATGGCAAGGTGGAGCGCAGAGATGGTGTGAAAGTTGATTGGATCAACTACCACTATGAAGGCTTCCCATTGATCGCTTCATTGACTAAACTAACCTCTATGCAGTCGGATATCAAAGCGACTGAAGAGTCAGCTTTAAAAGCAATGCTTCAAGGTGAGCTTACAAGTCAGGTTTCACTTTCCAATTTCTCCACTCTTTTAGATTCAGAGAAATCTGCCTTCTATTCAGGCGAGAAATTCGCAGGAAGCATAGTGCTGGGTAAAACCGATAAATCGGCTAAACCTGTACGAGCAGACCTAAAACTCGACGGAAGGAAACTGAGCGAAGGCCGTGACTACCAACTCGAAGAAGGCGGTGTAAAGCTTTTGATCGGTGCTGGTAGCCCTGGAGATCACCAGATCAGTGGTGTTCTGGTTTATATGCAGGATGGTAATGAGAAGGAAGTTCCTGTTAAAAATACTTTCTCTACCATTTCCAAGCCTAATGCAGCTTTAATTGCGGCAGATAAGATGAATGTGGTATATCGCGGGGTATCTAACCCAATGTCTATCACCATTCCTGGAATCCCTAATAACAAGGTTTCAGCTTCCGCTTCTGGTCTTTCTAAGCGAAGTGGCAGTAGCTATATTATGAACCCTGGTAAAGGAAGAACCGTAACTATTACGGCATCAGGAACCCTGCCCGATGGTCAGCGTGTGTCTTCAAGATCTGAATTCAGGATCAAAGACATCCCAAGACCTGCAGGAGCTATCCGTGGTGAAACCGGAAGTACCAAAATGCCGAGAAGGAACCTGGAGATCTCTACCGTTAGTGCGGTATTGGAGGACTTCGATTTCGACCTGAATCTTGCGATCAGTGGATTTAAGTTTAAGGTTCCCGGACAGCCTACGGTTGTTGTTAAAGGTGGTAAACTCGATAGCAGAGCCAAATCTGCCCTGAAAAGAGCCAAGAGAGGCGATGCTGTTCAGGTATTCGATATCCAGGCTTATATTACCAATAACAAATCATACAAATTGAAGAAAGTATCTCCTGTTATTGTGGAGATTACAAACTAAGCATAGTAAATTTTAACAGATGAATTGGAAAAGTATAATTGTAGTTGGAGCGGTGGCAATGATGCCATTGTCAATGGCAGCACAGGCCAATATCCTCAATGCGAAAAAGCCAGAGGATATCGGTAAGAAAACGGCCGAGCAAATTGCCGAAGACAATGACTCCCCTCTTCCCTATGGATACGTAGACGACAGGGATATACTATGGTCTAAGACCGTTTGGGAAGTGATAGACCTCGATGAGAGGGTTAATTTCCCAATGTACTATCCCCTTGATACGATCGATATAGGGGCCGACAGAAGATCGCTTTACGATGTGTTCTTGAAAAATATCAAGAATGGTAAACTCAAGGATGTTTATGTAGATTCTTATTTTACTGAAAAGCGTAATTTCGGCGATCTTGAGGCGACCCTGAAAAAAGTCGATACTACCGATCTTGGCTATGAGCAAATCAATGCCGGAGAGGAATTGTCGCCCGAATATATCAACCAAAGGGAATTGACCGCCGCCGATATAGAGGAATACCGTATCAAAGGTATTTGGTACTTCGACAAGCGTCAGGGAGAGTTAAAGTACCGATTGCTGGGAATAGCACCGGTAGCCCCCGATGTTAACTTTATCGATGACGAGTCTATGGATCCTGCGGATGCCAAGGTAGAATTATTCTGGGTTTGGTTTCCTAGTGCCAGGGAGATCCTGCACGATGCCAAAGTGTTTAACCAACGCAATTCGGCTCAGCCTCTCTCCTTCGATATGCTCCTTAATTCAAGGAGGTTCAACGCGATTATCTACAAAGAAGATAACGTTCATGGAGATAGGGAGATCAGAGACTACATAGCAGATAATGCCCTTTTCCAGTTGCTGGAAGCGGATAGGATCAAAGAAGCGATCCGCGACAGGGAACAAGATATGTGGGCTTATTAGAGACCTGATTTTATTCCAATTCAGATCAGTAATGACCAGCACCCCGGCCCACACCGGGGTGCTTCTTTTTTATACTAGCTGCATAATATTTTCCACAGCAGGTATTCCTGTCTTTTCCTAGATTTGTACCATGGTAGACTACCTTGTAGTAGGATTGGGCTTAGCAGGAGTATCTTTTTGTCATACCCTTGAAAAGGAAAATAGATCTTTTGTCGTCTTTAACGACAGTTCTCAGCGATCCTCCTGGGTGGCAGGAGGCATTTACAATCCGCTGGTACTAAAAAGATTCAAAGCCGCCTGGCATGCTGAACAGCAATACCAACTACTAAAACCCTTCTACCATTCGATTGAGGAGAAGCTCGGGAAGGATATAGACCATCCCACTCCGGTGCTTCGAAGATTGGCCTCGGCGGAAGAACAGAATATGTGGTTCGAGGCCGCCGATAAACCACGTCTGAGTCCTTTTATTAATCCTGAACTTTACGACTACCAAAACCCGTCAATCGATTCGCCATTTGGATATGGAAAAGTGATGGGGACCGGTAGGATCGACACAAAGTTGTTAGTGGAATCTTATGAGGCTTACCTGATGAAATCTGGAAGGCTGGTCCGGGAAAGCCTCGATCCGCTCCGACTGGAACATAAAAACGATACCGTGGTCTACGGATCATACAAGGCCAGGCGAATTGTCTTTTGTACTGGCTTTGGGCTGTCTGAAAATCCATTCTTTAATTACCTGCCATTAACCGGTACCAAAGGAGAACTCCTTACTATAAAGGCCCCTAACCTTCAGGAAAAACACATAATTAAATCTACTGCATTTCTGATTCCTATAGGCGGGGAACTCTACCGGGTAGGGGCCACCTATAAGTGGAAAGACAAGACGAACACACCCACGGCCGAAGCGAGGGATGAATTGCAGGTGCAACTAGATAAGTTTCTGAAATGCCCGTATGAAGTAGTTGATCATATTGCAGGTATCCGCCCAACTGTTACAGACAGAAGGCCACTGGTTGGCTGCCATCCCGCCTATGACAATTTTTATGTGCTGAATGGTTTTGGTTCGCGTGGTGTTATGATCGCCCCTTATGCCTCTGGTTATTTGTTCAATTATATAGAGAACGGACAAGCACTGCCTGAAGAAATGGACATTCGCCGGTTTGATCAGAAGTTTACACAGTCTGCCTTAAACTGACTTGCTTTTGTACCCAACTTTTTCGGAAGTAAAATTGATGAAGAAATTCGCCCAGATATTTCTGGATATCCTGATGATGACCGGAAGGAAAACCACTAGTGTTATTACTATGGCGATAAATGAATTCAGCATAGTGAATCCAATAAAGACATAAGTGATCACAAAGGCTGCAACAGCAAAGGCAATTCCCACAGCATAACTCACATACATGGCACCAAAAAAGAAGGAAGGCTCTATTTTATACTTGGTATCGCATTGTGAACAGCGGTCGCGCATTTTAAAAAGTTTGCCTAATTGATATGGATTTGAGTTTATATACATACTTTCCCCATGACATCTGGGGCAGCTACCTGTTAAAATACTATAGAGTTTGTTTCCTTTTTTTAACATTTGCAAAAATCTTTTTATAAAACTAATGCTTTGGTAAAGCCGATGGCGTAACCCAGGTCACAAAGATGATAAATATTCATAAACTCTCCGTTTCCTTTGGTGGGGAAGAACTATTTGGCGATATATCGTTTCGGATTAATCCAGGCGACAGGATTGGCCTTATCGGTAAGAACGGGGCCGGGAAAACAACCCTGCTTAAACTTCTGTCGAGATCTATCCAAGCCGATTCTGGTACTATAGCTTTTGAGAAAGGGATTCGTACGGGGTTTTTAAAACAGGATATCGACTTTGAAAAAGGTTGTACAGTGCTGGAGGAAACCTACAAGGCATTTAAAGAATTGCAACATATCGAAGGACAGCTGGAATCCATAAACAAAGCCCTGGCAGAAAGAACCGATTATGATACCGACTCCTATAGGCAGCTGATGGTAGATCTTAATGAGATTACACATCAGTACGAAATACTCGGAGGCTATCACTATCAGGGCGAAACTGAACGTGTATTGCAGGGACTGGGTTTTAAACGATCGGAGTTTAATAATTCTACCGAAACTTTTTCCGGCGGGTGGCGGATGCGTATCGAATTGGCCAAACTCCTGCTGCAAAATAATGATGTGCTTTTACTCGATGAACCTACCAATCACCTTGATATTGACTCGATTATATGGCTGGAATCTCATCTCCAGAGTTTCCCGGGTGCCCTGGTCATTGTTTCTCACGACAGGATGTTCCTGGATCAGGTGAGCAACAGAACGATTGAAATTTCTTTTAGACGGATCTATGACTACAAAAAGCCCTATACGCAGTATATGGTTTTAAGAGACGAGATAAGAGAACAGCAACTGAATGCCAAGAAGAACCAGGATCGGGAAATTCAGCAGACCGAAAGGCTTATCGAGCGATTCAGGGCTAAGGCATCTAAAGCTACGATGGCGCAGTCGTTGATCAAGAAATTAGATCGAATGGATCGTATTGAGGTCGATGCCGAAGATCACCAGGTCATGAAAGTCCGGTTCCCTGTATCGGTTAATCCTGGTAAAATAGTAGCCGAGCTAAAGGACCTTCGCAAGAGCTATGGTGATAAGAACGTACTCGATGGGGTTGACTTACTGATCGAAAGAAACAGCAAAATTGCCTTTGTAGGGCAGAACGGGCAGGGGAAAACCACCCTGGCCAGGATCCTTGTGGATGATTTGGATCATGAGGGAAGCTTCAAGCTGGGACACAATGTACAGATCGGGTATTTCGCTCAGGACCAGGTAGATCATCTGGATGGTGATAAAACAGTTCTCGACACCATGATCGATGCCGCCCGCGAGAGCAACAGAAGCAAAGTAAGGGATGTCTTAGGGGCCTTTCTGTTTAGCGGAGAGGACGTAGATAAATATGTAAAAGTGCTTTCTGGTGGGGAACGTAACCGACTTGCACTTGCCCGGATGCTTCTCGAACCTATCAATGTTCTGGTAATGGATGAACCTACCAATCATCTCGACATGAAGTCCAAGCAGGTACTCAAACAGGCCTTGGTGCGCTTTGAAGGAACCTTAATCGTGGTTTCTCATGACCGGGATTTTCTTCAGGGCCTCACTAACAAGGTTTATGAATTTAAGGATCATAAAATAAAGGAGTTCCTGGGTGATATCGATGAATACCTTAAAACCAGGATGGTAGATGACTTTAGGGCGATAGAAAAGTCACAGAAAGCTAAAGCAGAAAGCAGTAATAACGAGCGAAAAAATAATTATCAGGAACAGAAGCGGATCAAATCTCTGAAAAACAGGATTTCTAAACTCGAAAAACAAATCTCTGCCCTGGAAAAGGAAATTTCGGATATCGACCATGAACTGCTGATGAATTACGACCAGACTATTGCTCAACCCAATTTTTTTGATGGGTACCAACAGAAAAAGAAGGAATTGGAAAAACTCATGGAAGTCTGGGAAGAGGAGACAGAGAAGCTCGAGAAACTAAGTAATAACGGGACTTAAGGTCGATTCTGAAATTTTCACAACAAAAAAAGGGACTTTCGCAACAAAAACGAACCTTTCATCGATAAAATAGGCATTTTAGCAGGAAAAGTCGTTATTTTTGTAGGGTAATTCTTTAAAAAGTGTTTTCTTCAGAAAAAGGTGAGAATTACTTCTAAATCTGAGACGCATGAAAAAGCTGTTTTTTGTCCTGATACTTCTCCTGCTAACTGCACCATCAATATATGCCCGTGTCAGTAAAGCTGAACGTCAGGCATTGGTAGATCTTTACCAGAGTACCAATGGAGTGCATTGGGTCAGAAAATGGAACCTGGATGAGCCGGTAAAGAAGTGGTACGGAGTGGAGGTAGAAGGGAATCATGTGGTCTCCATTAACCTTTTTCGGAACAATCTGATGGGGCCTTTGCCTGAGAGCATTGGCAATTTAACCTATTTAAGAACCTTAAACCTAGCCTTTAACAATATAAGCGGTCCGATCCCCGCCGGTATTACCCAACTGGTAAACCTTGAAGTACTACGATTGGAGATGAACAAACTCAAAGGGGAGATCCCGCGTGATATAGGGAATCTTACTAATCTCACCCTTTTTACCGCCTTTAACAATTTCCTGAGCGGTCGTATTCCCGCAAGTCTGGGTCAACTATCTAACTTAACAGAACTCAACCTATCGAGTAATGATATATTCGGGAGGATACCTGCATCACTTGGTCAATTGGGAAAGCTTGAAAAGCTCGGACTCTTTCAAAACACCCTTTACGGAGATGTGCCATCCGAATTGGGTCAATTGTCAAAATTGGAAGAGCTCGTGTTGGCAAATAATGAGCTTAGTGGTGAGATCCCAGTGGAGTTCAGCGAATTAGCCAGCCTTAAGATTATTCAGATCCAGAATAACAAATTTGAGTCTCTTAAGAATCTGGAGATGATGAATACCCAACAATTCCTGGTTTTCGACTTTGATAAAACCGATGAAGAACTCGATTTCAAGGATGTCAATTTCCAAAGGACACGAATGGCCGACACAAAATTTGAGGACGACGACAACAACTAGTCGACGTGTAGTTTAGTTAGTTTGGTAAAGGGATGCTTCGCGTCCCTTTTTTTGTCTAAAATTTTAATTATTGTTTAATAATGATCAAGAAACAATAAACAAAATTTAATAAACTTTTAACATTAGTTGTATATGCAACTATTTAGCTTTTAACTAGTTTAGCCGACGTGAAAGCAGATGTTAAAGTAGATTTTGAAGAGTCTATAGCCCCTTGGCTTGGTAAAACTGTAAAAGTTCTTGATTATTTCTTACAGGAGGAAATGATAGAGAACGGCCTTGATTTGACAAAGGAACAAATGATTGTTCTTAAAAAACTGCATGAACAAGATGGAAGAAACCAGAATGAGCTCGCATTTCTAACCCTTCGCGATAAATCCTCCCTTACAAGACTATTGTCTAAAATGGAAAACAAAAATTATATAGTAAGGGAACAAAGCGATGAAGACAGGAGGGTAAATCATGTATATATTACATCAACGGGGAGAGAAATATATTCCAGATCTCGACCTATCATTCAAAAGATGATCGCTACAATGGAACGCAACATAACGGAGGAAGAGATCGACGATATGATCACCACTCTGAAGAAGATACAGTACAATATGACATCAAAAAAAGCATTTTTATAACATCATGAGAAAAATAATTCTTTCCATTCTGGGAGTTCTAATCATTGTAGCATCATTCTACATGGCAATGATGATTGTAAACAGCAAAAAGCGGACTCGTCCGGAACCTGCTAAAATAGTTAAGACCGTATTTGTAGATACCGTTCAGAACAAGACCATACCTATTATGGTGCCTGCCAATGGAAATCTTGTGGCTAAGAGGAGAGTAGAATTATTCTCGGAAGTGCAGGGAGTCTTCAGGAAGGGCAGTAGGTTGTTTAAAGCAGGACAGCCTTATAGAAAAGGTGAAGTTATCATTAAAATTGACGCTTCCGAATACTATGCCTCGGTACAGTCGGCCAAAAGTAATCTCTACAATCTGATCACATCAATCATGCCCGATCTGCGTCTTGATTATCCCGAGGTTTACGAAAAGTGGCAATCCTATTTGAACGGTTTCGACCTGAATAGGACAACACCTCCGTTTCCAGAGATGAGTTCAGATAATGAAAAATATTTTATTTCCGGCCGTGGTATTCTTACCAATTATTACGATGTAAAGAATATGGAGCAGCGGCTTGCTAAATATACCATCCGGGCCCCGTTTTCAGGAATACTGACCGATGCACTGGTAACCGAAGGAACGCTTATACGTTCAGGACAGCAATTGGGAGAATTCATCGACACAGATGTTTATGAATTGGAAGTGGCTATTAGCAAGTCATACAGCGATCTGCTCAAACTTAATGAGACGGTGGAACTCACCACGCTCGATATGTCTAAAACCTATGTCGGAACGGTAAGCAGAATTAATGGGAAAGTGGACCAGACCTCTCAGACGATCAAAGCCTTTATCGAAGTTAGCGACAAAGATCTTAAGGAAGGAATGTACCTGGAAGCCAATCTCAATGCAAAAGAAGAAACAGATGCCATTGAGGTAGACCGCGGTCTGCTATTGGAAAACGATCAGATATTCATAGTTCGTGATTCCGTTTTAGACCTGATTGATGTAAGGCCGGTCTATTTCTCGGATAAGAAAGTAGTGCTTAAAGATATTCCTAATGGAACGGCGATGGTATCAAAACCGGTTGTTGGTGCTTATGCAGGCATGTTAGTACAGATTTTTAAAGAAAAAGAAACGTCTAATCTAAATAGTGTAGCTGCTAAAAAATAATGAAAAAGATCATCTCTTATTTTATTAAGTACCACGTTGCTGTCAACGTAATTATTATTGCCTTTTTTATATTTGGCATTTTTGGTGCTTCATCTCTCAAATCTTCCTTTTTCCCCTTAGTTGATTCTAAGAACATCCTGATAAATATTACCTATCCGGGGGCTTCTCCTCAGGAAATTGAAGAGGGTATTGTTCTGAAAATTGAAGATAACCTAAAAGGCCTTGAAGGAGTAGAACGCGTTACATCTACATCTAGGGAGAACAGCGGCTCTATCAACGTGGAGATAGAGAAAGGCCGGGATATAGATTTTATGCTTCTCGAAGTAAAAAATGCTGTAGACCGCGTTCCCAGCTTCCCTTCGGAAATGGAACCTCTAATCGTATCCAAGCTGGAGGCGGTTCGTCAGACCATCACCTTTGCGCTGAGTGGCAAACAGGTGCCTTTGGCTACACTTAAACAAATAGGTCGACAGATAGAAAACGATCTGAGAGCCATAAATGGCATTTCCAAGATCACTATTACAGGTTACCCACAGGAAGAAATAGAAATAGCAGTTAATGAGAACAGCTTGCTGGCCTATGAACTTTCTTTTGATGAAGTAGCGAGGGCAGTGAGCAACGCAAATATCCTGGTCACCGGCGGAAATATCAAAACCGATGCCGAGGAGTACTTAATCAGGGCAAATAACAGAGCATACTACGGGCAGGAACTATCAAATCTGATCATCAGGGCCGATGTGTCTGGGCGCACGATCAGGTTAAAAGATGTGGCCGTTGTACGCGATCGTTTTGCAGAAACACCTAACGCCTCTTATTTTAACGGGGATCTTTCTGTCAACACCACTATTACCAGTACGAATACCGAAGACCTTATTTCCTCAGCGGAAAAAGTAAAGGTATATATCGAGGATTTTAATCAGAAGTACAATAATGTTCAGTTAAACGTAGTAAGGGATCTATCCAACACGCTTACTCAGCGAACGGCACTTTTGACGGAAAATGCCATTTTAGGAATGATCCTGGTACTTATTTTCCTGTCCCTTTTTCTAAATACACGCCTGGCCTTTTGGGTGGCCTTTGGCTTACCGATCTCCTTTTTAGGGATGTTCGTTTTCGCTCCATTTTTTGGTGTGACTATCAATGTGCTATCGCTATTCGGGATGATCATCGTTATTGGGATCCTTGTTGATGATGGTATCGTGATTGCAGAAAATATATACCAGCATTATGAAAAGGGTAAAAGCCCCATCAGGGCGGCAATAGATGGTACCATGGAGGTAATTCCCCCTATAGTGACGGCGATTTTGACCACTATTCTGGCTTTCTCCATCTTTTTCTTCCTCGATGGCAGGATAGGGGAGTTCTTTGCGGAAGCTTCTGTGATCGTGGTATTAACCCTGGTGGTTTCCTTAGTCGAAGCACTGATCATATTACCCGCCCACCTTGCAAATTCCAAAGCACTTCAGCCAAAGTCCAAAGGTCCAAAGAAAGGCCTGTCACTGATCTTTGCAAAACTGCGCGTTTTTAATCAATGGGGAGATGGTATAATGATGTACATGCGCGATAACTGGTATAGCCCCACCTTGCGGTTTGCTCTTAAATACAAGATGCTCACTTTCTCCTTTTTTGTCATGGCCCTGATATTAACTTTTGGGTCTATAGGCGGAGGAATTATCAGGACTGCTTTCTTTCCCAGGATTGCCAGTGATAGGGTTGCTATTGAACTTCTGATGCCTAATGGCACGAATGAGAAGGTAACCGATTCTATTATTAGCATGATCGAGGACAAAGCGAATATTGTCAATTCGGAACTAACTACCAAGTACCTGGGTGGTACCGATAAGGTTCTTTTTGAGAATATGATCAAAAACCTGGGCCCGGGATCTTCGGCAGCAACCCTGGTTATTAATCTCCTGCCGGGAGAAGAACGCCCGGATGAAATTAGAGCCGATATGGTCACCTCCAGATTGAGAGAGCTGGTTGGGCCTGTGATAGGTGTGGAAAGTCTTGTTTATGGATCCGGTGGTAATTTTGGTGGTGACCCGGTTTCGGTGTCGCTATTGGGAAATAATATCGCTGAGTTAAAACAGGCCAAGACCGAACTGAAAGCGGCAATGGTGAATAATGCTCTTTTAAAGGACGTGGCAGATAATGATCCTGCCGGCATCAAAGAAATTCGCCTGGATCTTAAAGATAATGCTTACCTATTAGGACTCGACCTTAGAAATGTAATGAACCAGGTTCGTTCTGGATTCTTTGGAGCTTCTGTTCAAAGGTTTCAACGCGGACAAGATGAGATCAGGGTATGGGTACGCTACGATCGGGAGAACAGATCGTCGATCACAAATCTAGATGAGATGCGTATTGTAACACCATCCGGCAGTCGTGTACCTCTCTCCGAAATAGCAGAATACACTATAGCAAGAGGTGAAGTGGCAATTAACCATCTTGATGGGCGGCGTGAAATCCAGATCACCTCCGATTTACAAAATCCACAGGAGACCAGCGCCACAGATATTTTGGCGTGGATCAGGAATGATGTGATGCCAGACATCGAATCAAAATACCCTACTATAACACCTTCATACGAGGGTCAGAATAGAGAGGCCGGTAAGTTAATAGGGTCATTAAGAGTTGCAGGCCTAACAGTTCTTATTCTGATCTACATCTCCATAGCCTTTACCTTCCGCAGTATGAGTCAGCCTTTGATGTTGTTACTACTGGTTCCTTTTAGTCTTACCGCAGTAGCCTGGGGTCATTGGATTCATGGGTTTCCCATCAATATACTATCCGTTTTGGGAATAATTGCGCTGATCGGGATCATGGTTAACGACGGACTGGTGCTTATCAGTAGATTTAATACCAACCTGAGAAGTGGTATGATGTTCGACGATGCGCTCTTCGAGGCGGGTAGATCGCGTTTCAGAGCTATATTCCTGACTTCTCTGACAACTGTTGCTGGTCTGGCCCCACTCCTTCTCGAAAAAAGCCGACAGGCCCAATTCTTAAAACCAATGGCACTTTCAATTGCCTATGGAATTGCATTCGCTACCTTCCTAACGCTTATCATGTTACCAATATTCCTTTCTTTTAGTAACAAAGTTAAGGTAAGTACCAAATGGCTCAAGACGGGGAATATAATTACCAAAGAAGAAGTAGAAAGGGCTATCAAAGAACAAGTGGAGGAAATGCACCTGGAAACACAAACTAGTGTCATTGATCTGGAAGAGGATAAACCGCGAACTAAAACTATCCCAACCAGGGAATTAGAAAGCAAAGAATCATGAACATCCAAAAATTAATTAGGGGGGCGATATTCCTGTCATTTGGAATTGCAACCGCCCAGGAGCCCTTATTGACCAAAGAAGAAGCCATCGATAAGGCACTTGACAGTAATTTTGGGATATTGGTGGCCAGGAATGACGTTGAAATTGCCGATAATAACCAGAGTATTCTGAATTCCGGGTACCTTCCATTACTTTCAGGGACAGCTGGGGCCAATTACAACCGTGACGACGCTACCATTGAATTCCCAGGACAGATTGACGAAGATGGCAATGCCAGACCCGATCTGTCGATTGACCAGGCAGAATCTCAACGCTATAACGCCGGTTTGAATCTGGATTACACCCTGTTCGATGGGATGGGCAGGTTTTATAACTACAAGATCCTGAAAGAGCAGTATAATCTATCCGAATTACAAGCCAGGCAGACTATCGAACTAACAATAGTTGAGCTCATGAGTGTTTATTATGAGGTGGCACGGTTAACGGAAAATGCATATGTTCAAAGACAGGCATTGGATATCTCCAAGGATAGGATCACTCGTCTGGAATACGCTTTCGAATATGGGCAGGCGACCAAGCTCGACATACTGAATGCCGAGGTTGACCTTACTAACGACAGTATCAATCTCCTGAATACCCAACGGCTGCTAAGGAATACCAAACGCGACTTGAATGTGGTACTGAACCGGGATCTTACACATATTTTTGAGGTGGATACTACCGTGCGCTTCCTGCCTGAACTCGAGATCGATGCTATGCTCCAATCGGCCTCTTCAAATAATGTAACAGTACTTCAAACCGCGCGGAATCTGGCCATTAACGAATACGACATAAAGGTGAGTAAATCTGGTTATTTACCCAGGGTAGGCCTGCTGGGGTCTTATGGTTGGAATCTGAATCAGACCGCGGCTTCAGCCTTTTTTCCTGGGGTGAATAATGAAACTTTCAGTTTTGGTCTTGGTGCAAGCCTTACCTGGAACCTGTTCGATGGGGGGGCTACCATTACCAGGGTTAAAAATGCCAAGATCGCTTATAAGAATCAACAATTGATCAAGAATCAGGTACTGCTGGAGGTAGACAGGGATATCCTCAATGCGGAGGAGACCTATGAAAACAGGCTGGAAATATATAAGATCCAGGAACAGGCAGTGGTTACCAACCAGAGCAATTTTGAACGCTCGCGCGAACAGTTCCAGTTAGGACGGATCACTTCCATCCAGTTCCGCCAGGCCCAGATCGATTTGCTGAATGCACAGACGGTAAAAAACCTCGCAAAATACGATGCTAAACTGGCCGAGGTGCAGTTATTACAACTTACTGGTCAAATTCTGAATGTAGCTCTGTAAACGATGCTGGAACACTTTTTTCAGTGTCCTTACTGTTGGGAGGAGGTATCTATGTTACTAGACCCCTCAGTTTCAGCGCAATCTTATGTGGAGGATTGTGAGATATGTTGTAATCCGATTGAGGTTAATACCCGATTTGCAGATCATGAATTACAAGAATTTGAGGCGGGCTCCATTGAACAGTGACGAATAATGGGTATGTGAAATTGGAATTTTATAACCTGGTAACCTGAACTTCAAACCATGTCTGAAACACTAAAACTAGATAGCAACGAAATCATGCAACTGCCGTCCCGTTACAGGGCAAGGCTTATCAATAACATCTCGGGTTTTAAAAGTGCCAATCTTATCGGAACACTAACGGACGAGGGAATGGAAAACCTCGCGATTTTCAATAGCGTGGTTCACATCGGGGCTAGTCCGCCCTACCTGGGCTTTATTCTGCGGCCTGCTACGGTAGAACGGCATACCTATGAAAATCTTAAGAGTACCGGGTATTATACGATCAATCAGGTTCATGCGGGGATCCACCGTGAGGCGCATATGACCTCAGGGAAGTTCGAGCGCAGGATATCGGAATTCGAGGCCTGTAATTTGACACCGGAATACCTGGGTGAATTTCAAGCACCATTTGTAGCCGAAAGCCAAATCAGGATAGGGATGTCCTTTGCAGAGGAACATGTATTGTCTTGCAATAAGACCATTTTAGTAGTTGGAAAAGTTGAATTGCTGGAAGTGCCGGGTAGCGCAGTGGCAGAAGACGGACATATTGCTTTGGAATCCTTAGAAACCGTCGCTATTTCTGGTCTGGAAAGCTATTTTACGGTAACTGGCCTTGGCCGTTACAAGTATTATAAACCGGGAGAAGAACTCAGATCCATGTAGGTGTTGCCCTTATGTTTACCCTAAATATATCCTGGCGGATTGTTTTTCACTTGATTTACCTGGGTTAATGCGCGGGCACTTATTTATTTCAGGTCGGTTGGGCGATATCGATGAAAATTTTGAAGGAAAAGGGCACCCCCACCCACCCATTATAAAGTTAACCGGATTCACCGAAAATTCTATGCAGAATTGCTAATAGTGGAAAATGGAGAATGGAGAATGGAAAATGGAGAATGGAAAATGGAGAATGGAAAATTAGTAGTTGAAAGGTGAAAGATGCAAGAAGTCTAAAATAGGCAGTAGCAGAATTCAGCAGGCAGCAGCGGCCTTCGAATTGTATTTTACTGCATACTGCAACTGTATACTGCTAACTTAAATTAAAGTCTCAGTTTCCACCAAAATATGCGATAACTACCTTTCAATTTACAATCAAAGTTGAAGTATGATAAATTCTGAACGCCGGTTGAGATCATGCTCCTTATCATCGCATTTCCGGCCGTTTACACAGTCGTTTTTCAACCTGGTCTCACCATAACCTAAAGCGCTTTCTATCCGACCAGCATCTATTCCTTCGCCTATGATATATTCGCGGGTCAATTTGGCCCTGCGATCTGAGAGTTTTAGATTATAACTGTCTTTACCCCTAGAGTCTGTATGCGATTCGATCTTAATGATCATATTCGGATATTCCTGCATCAGTTGAACCACTTTGTCGAGTTCTGCCGCCGCATCGGGCCTTATATACGAACGATCAAAATCGAAATAAACAATGCCAATCTTGATCTTTAAGAGCCCGTCTTCCCGAACAATGAGGTCATTATATTTTTTCAACGATAGAGGAAGTTCATTGTTCGTCCGGGCTTTCTGCTGCTTGCTGTTCTTCTTCGTTAAGCCAGCCTCCTCCGAGGGCCTTATAAAGCTGGACATAGGCCGACAACAAGTTGGCTCTCAGGTCTTCAAGCAGGAGCTCAGCGTCAAAAGCCTGGCGTTGTTGTTCCAGGAATTCCAGATAACTGGTAACACCTTTATTATAGCGTTCCATAGAGAGTAGTTGTGCCTGAAGTGCCGCCTCTTTTCGCTGATTGGCTATGTTTATTTCTTCTTTTAAAGTGCGAATAGTGGCAAGAATATCCTCCACTTCCTTTAAGGCATAGAAAACAGTGTTTTGATAATTATACAATGCCTGAAACCTGCGACTGTCTTCAATATCGACCTGACGCTTTAACTGGCCCCAATAGAACAGCGGTCCAGCCAGTTGCCCTGTTAAGGTCCATAATGGATTTTGGAAACTAAGTCCGCTAAAACTATTGGAAGCGATACCGACCAGAGCACCCGCACTGAGAGTTGGTAGCCTGTTGCCTTTGGCAACGCCAACCTGAGCATTTTGAGCTATTAATTGATATTCCGAGGCAATAACATCTGGTCTGCGTGCCAGCAAGTCTACAGGACTGGCCAGGGGAAGTTCTATTTCATATCGCTGATCCTCTAATCTATTACCCGTAGCAATACCTCCTGGATTTTGACCAATAAGGATGCTCAAAGAGTTTTCCAATTGTATTATTTCTCTCTCCAACTGTGGGACAGCACCCGCAGCAATGGTGTATTGAATAGTAGATTGGTCTACATCAATCAGAGGGACAATTCCCATGTTATAACGCGCCTTGATAATTTGGGTCATACTGTCTCTGGCGCTGGCATTTCTTTTAGAGATCTCGTACTGAGATTTGGCCCGAAGCAAAGAGAAATATGTGGTAGCCACATCGCTGATTAGCGATATCATCACACCTCTGTATCCATATTCAGATGCCATTAAATCTGCCCGGGCAGCCTCCGATTGTCTTCGTAACTTACCCCAAAGATCCAATTCCCAGGAAGCTTGCGCAGTTCCTATAATTGAATTCTGCGGGTCACCTATCTGCTGAAATAAGAAGTTCCCCCTCTGCACTTGTCCACTTACATCGATCTTTGGTAAAAACTCGGCATTTTGGATTTTTAGGAAATATCTGGCCTGCAACACAGATTCTGCGGCGATCATTGCATCCCGATTGTTTTCCATAGCCACCCGAACCAGGCTATCGAGTATCGGATCGTTGAACATGATCCACCAGCGTAGGTCGGCAGTGCTTAATTTTAGCGAATCGGTATTTACACTGTCCATTACTACAGGTTCACTAATTTCATCCTGGGCATAAGAATTGGGTTGGGCGAAGTCCGTTCCCTTGTAGTTCTTGCCGACCTTGCAACTGCTAACGACAACGAAAATAGCTAATATGAATAGTGCTTTCTTCATTCCTGTGCCTGTGTTTCTTTTGTTAGCTGGACTAAATCCCTTTTCTTTTCATAACCAGCAATCTTACCAATCAGCACGAATAGCATGGGGTAAAAGAAAACTCCAAGCAATGTGGCGATGCTCATTCCACCGAGTAAGGCCATTCCCATCACCTTTCTGGCCTCGGCTCCTGTACCGGTTGCAATAACCAAGGGAAAAATGCCCAAAATGAAAGAAAAAGCCGTCATTAGGATAGGCCTGAATCTGGATTTTGCAGCTTTGATCGCCGCATCAAAAAGTGAAAGTCCCGCTTTAAACTCTTCATTGGCAAATTCTACAATAAGGATGGCATTTTTAGCTGCCATTCCTATCAACATTACGAAAGAAACCTGCGCAAAAATATTGTTCTCAAAAGTTATACTGAAAAGCCTGGCTACCCATAGGAATGCAAGTGCACCGAATATGGCGAAAGGTGTTCCCAGGAGTATTGCAAAGGGTAAACTCCAGCTTTCATACTGAGCAGAAAGTATTAGAAATACGAACACCAGTGAAAATGTAAGAATGACTCCCAGTGACCCTGCTGCTTTGTTTTCCTGGAAAGACATGGCATTCCAGGAAGTCGTCATATCCGCCGGCAATACTTCTTCGGCTACTTCACTAAGAGCGGCCATAGCCTGTGTTGAGGTGTAACCCGCTGCCGGAGCACCGGTTACCTCTACCGAACGAAATAGGTTAAAACGGTTGGTGTAGTCTGGTCCACTAATAGGTCTGATGGTAGCAACGGTTGATAGCGGCACCATTTCACCATCCTTATTTTTAATAAAGAAATTTTCTATCTGGGATTCATTGACCCGGTATTCGCTCTCTGCCTGAATATAGGTTTTATACAGACGTCCAAATCGAGTAAAATCGTTTACATAGGCTCCTCCCATAAAGGCACCAATTGTGGTATATACATCATTTAGTGAAAGCCCTAATTTTAGAGCCTTTTCTTTATCGATGTCCATATAGCGCTGGGGTACACCACTTTGGAAAGTAGTAAAAGCTGAACCAATCTCATCACGGGCATTAATTGCCTGAAGAAATTTCCCGGTATTTTCGGCCAAATAAGCAGGTGGATTACCGGCTTTGTCCTGGACCATGATACTAAATCCGGAGCCACTGCCTAAACCGGGGATGGCCGGAGGTCCGAAAGCGAAGGCCTGTGCTCCTTTGATATTCATGTATAACTGACCATTTAACCTGGCAATTACCTCTTTTACTGACGCCTCACGATCTCCCCAATCTTTTAAGGTAACGAACATAAAACCGTTATTAGGCGCCACAGCACCTGAAAGCAAGCTATAGCCAGTGGCATTGGTAACATACTCAACTTCGGGATAATTCAGCAGAATTGCTTCAATCTGGCTGCTGATCTCATCTGATCTTTGAAGTGAAGACGCATTGGGTAACTGTAAATTGACATAAAAGTATCCCATGTCTTCTTCAGGAATAAACCCGCCGGGAACTAAACTGCCAAAAACCCCGGCACCAACGGTCAGGAGAATTATGAATATTACTCCCCTTTTTAACTTGCCAGTAATAACGTTGGTTAAGGACATATAACTATCCGTAGTTCGACCCATCCACCGGTTAAACTTTTCGAAGAATTTACCCAACCAACCTCCGTAAGGTTTTGGTTCTTTGAGGAGGAGGGAACAAAGTGCGGGACTTAGCGTTAGCGCATTTAAAGAAGATACAAGAACCGATACGGCAATCGTTATGGCAAACTGCTGGTATAAAAGTCCGGTAATACCTGCCATGCCTGCAACCGGAATAAAAACGGCTACCAGAACCAGGGTGGTGGCAATAACGGGAGCGGTAACCTTTCTCATTGCATCGTTGGTGGCCTCCTTAGTGGTCATGCCTTTGGCAATATTTACCTGAACCGCCTCTACTACCACAATGGCATCATCTACCACAATACCAATTGCTAATACCAGTCCTAATAAAGACAATACGTTTATGGTAAAGCCCAATATAGGAAAGAACATAAATGCCCCGATTAGGGATACCGGAATAGCCAGTGTAGGGATAAGAGTAGCTCTCCAGTCCTGAATAAAAATAAATACCACCAGGATTACTAAAACGAGGGCTATAATGAGCGTAATTATTATGTCACGTATACCGGCTGTGATCGGAAGGGTAGAATCAAGAGATACATCATAGGTCATTCCTTCAGGAAAACCATTTTTAATCTCCTCCATTTCTACCTTGACCTCCTCAGCAAGCTGAACAGCATTAGAGCCTGGAGCCTGGTAAAGCCCAATTATAGCACATTCTTTAGGCTTATTGTCCCTGCCTTCCTGGTTCACCCCCAATCTTGGAATCATGGAATAGGTCTCTACCCCTAAGGCAACCCTGGCGATATCGCCAATTTTTACCTGCGAACCATCGGATAGTGTGCGGATTACGATTTCTTCAAAAGCTTCGGGTGAATTGAAACGTTCAGGCAGACGAACTGTATAGGTAAATTCAGTACCAGGAGGTGAAGGTTCTGCACCAAATTTACCCCCTGGAACAATCACATTTTGCTCGTTGATCGCATTCATGATCTCCGGTACTGTAATGCCGAGTATGGACAGGCGATCTGGTTTAATCCAAATTCGCATAGAATAGTTTGATGCCCCTAGTACATCTACTTTACCAAGACCCGGGATTCTGGCCAACCGGTCTTTGATATTAATAAGCGCATAGTTCCCCAGGAATTCCTGGTTATCATGTGCAGGATTGCTAGTGGTAAGAGTAACCAGCATGAGTTGAGTAGGAATGGCCTTTTTTGTGGTAACACCGTATTGAGTTACCGCTGATGGGAGTTTTGCTGTTGCAGCAGATACCCTGTTCTGTGCCAATACCGTATTCATATCAGGATCCGTACCCACGTCGAAAGAAACCTGGATCTTCATAGTTCCATCATTGGCATTGATAGACTTCATATAGATCATATTGTCTACCCCGTTCATCTCCTGTTCAATGGGAGTGGCTACTGATTCTTCCACACTCAGTGCATCGGCACCGGTATAGGTTGCTGCCACTTCTACCACTGGTGGTGTAAGGTTCGGATATTGTTCAATGGAAAGACCAATTACTGATACGCCACCAACGATGACGATTACAATCGCGATCACTATAGCTGTAATAGGCCTTGAAACAAAGAGATTGCCTTTTTGTTCTGCCATGCTTAGATGGATGTTTTACTTTGGAATTTGGATGGTACCGGATTAACGGGCATCCCGGATTGTACTTTTTGCAGTGCGTCTATGACAATTTTTTCACCTGCCTTTAACCCCTTGGAAATAAGCACCATATCGCCCATGCGCTGACCAATGGTAACCGGTCTGGTCTCAATGGTATTTTCTGCGCTTATAACCATAGCAGAATACTGACCTTGTAATTCCGTCAGGCAACGCTGTGGAATCACAACAGCATTTTCGGCTATAGTAGTACGTATCCTCACTTTGGCGTAAAGACCTGGCCTTAATAACTTCGAGGGATTAGGAAAACTCGCCTGAATTAGTAACGAACCGGTATTGGCATTAACCTGACTATTGACAAAATCGATATTTCCTTTGTATTCGAATAATGTACCATCGGCTAATATTAGTTCTACCTGAGGTTCCACTCGCCCCTCATTGATTTCTTGAGTAACTTCCTCATCCGAACGTCTGCCCTGATAGCTTCTGGCCACCTCCAGATACTTGTTTTCAGAAATGGAAAACTGTACCCGTATAGTATCAATACGGGATAAGGTGTTAAGGATAACAGGGTTGGGATCCCTGCCTACATATTCCCCTTCTCTTGCTTCAGTAGCCCCTATCATTCCAGTAATGGGAGCCTTTATGGTAGTGTAGCCAAGCTTTATCCTGGCTTGTCTTAGATTGGCTTCTGCAGCCTGAACGGCTGCTACAGATGCATCGTAACTCGCCTGGGCCGCATCCAGATCACTTTTACTTACCGCATTCATTTCTGCTAGCGGGATGTAACGATCCAGTTCATTTTTAGCATTTACCATCATGGTCTTTGCTTCGGCCAAGTGACTTTCCTGAGCGGCTACTTCGGCCAAAAAAGGATCCGGATCGATGGAGTAAAGCAGGTCTCCTCTATTAACTCTCGATCCTTCTTCGAAAGAGATTTTTTCCAGATACCCATCTACCCTGGCACGTATCGGTATATCTTTTAACCCATAGATCTGTCCGACCATTTCTTCAAAAATCGGAACATCTTGCTCTAAGGCTTCAAATACAGGGATGTCTTGAGGCGCCATTTGGGCAGCGTCTTTATTCTTGCACCCAATGAGTATTAAAATGGTGATTATGAGTATATATTTTTTCATTTCTGATGGATTATGAAAACTGTAGATATAAAAAAGAGGGAATAGCCAAGATAACTTATCAAATTCAATTACCCAAGACAATAAGGTCTATTAACTCCTTTCTAGCCAAATTGACAATTTGCCCATTTTTACATTACAATATCATTAACCCATTTATAGGCTTCTGGTATATCATTATCATCTATTAGCTGCCGTATGTCGATCTCAATACCCCGACTCAGATCAGTTATCGGCACATCGTTAGGTCCGCCTTCAAATGGGTTTTCTGTATTCTCACCGATGGCCTCCATGGTGTGAAATACCCATGCGATCAAAGCACTGAAAGGAATAGAGAACCACACAAAATGTTGACCGATGAAGAGCTGTAGTTTTTGTGTGAAATCAAAATAAGCAGGATTTTGAGTCATGTATTCCACAATTTTTTTTCCAATGACTTCAAATCCCTCCATGATACCAAAAGGAAGTAACAATATAAAGATCCAGACAAAGATGTAGTTCAATGTGGCAAATTGGCGGGGATATGGGAAATTTTTTATTCGTTCACTCTTTCCTTGTAAGCTGTAGAACTCCACTAGGATATTTGCCATTTCCATATGCCTGAAATCTTCTATAAGTCCGCCATCTAACAATTCACGCAAACGACCAGACTGCTTGCCCAGTATTTGGGAAGCCCAATTGCCCTTGGCAAAAATCTCCTGGCGCTCATCTTTGGATAGATAAGGGGCGATGGCCTCCTCTAGGGGTATACTGTCTTCGTAGACCGTGTATTGAGACTCCCTGAATTCTCGATTTGATCGGCCGGTTTTTAAATGCATTTCCCAGGGCTTGTCTTGCCGCATCTGATAGCGCAAGGCGGTAAGCCAGCCAACATGACGGTGGACTAATTCACGATGGATTAGTTTTAATTCATCGGGTGAAATAGGTTTTTTGGCATGTTCATTTGTTATAAAATCCTTGACCATTATGGTCCAGGAACGCGAAGCATTAACAATACCGCCCCAGATCTTGCGTGCTTCCCATAAGCGATCATAGGAGGCATTGTTCTTAAAACTGATTACAAAGGCGACCGCTATACCCAGCACACTCATCGGTAGCCAGGGCACGTGCAACCACTTCATTCTGAGGACGTCGAACATTACAACGGGAATAGTTGCAACTATTAAAAAAAGAAAAATATGCCTGCGCGTCCATCTGAGGACACCACGAATAGGAAAGATACGACGGGTATACATGGATCAATTTTGTTTGTGAGAAAGATACGAAATAGTAGAAAGTCAGAAGTCAGAAGTCAGAAGTCAGAAGTCGGAGGTGGGAGGTGGGAAGTCCCAACTGGGAAGCTTAAGGTTGGAGTTTGGAAAACAAATCGTTGTATATTAAGAAATAATGTTTGCCCGCCGCAAACTGCGAGCAAATTGAGGGATGTAGAATTTCAATCAGAGTGGAGTAATTTAACCCTAACCCTTACTGGTAAATCCTCACATAATCGATTTCCATTATGTCTTCCAAGAAGTTTGGAGGGATGTCCCCACCTAGGTTACCACCCATAGCGATGTTGAGCAACAGGTAATGAGGATTGTCGTATGGCTTGTCTGAGGTATTGGATAATTCGTAAACCAGCTCACCATCCAAGGTAATTCTCATTTTGTTGGCGTCCCATTCAAGGGCATAGATATGAAATTCGCTGGATGCATTACTTATTGTGGTTTCGTCGCCGGCGTTGTAGTATTGTCCTGAGTTGGTATCACCCCAATGGAAGTAGGCGATCGAACTTGTTTTATCCCATCCTCTTTGCTCCATAATGTCTATTTCCCCGCAGGCAGGCCAGCCCACACTGCCATACTGGTCCCCAAAATAGTTACCTATTTCATCAATATTTGCGCCTAACGTCCAAATGGCAGGCCAGGTTCCTCCTTCTCCGGGAAGTTTAGCACGTACTTCTACTTTTCCATACTTAAAAGCGAATTTTGAATTTAATCTTGCAGAAGTATAGGATTTAGTAGTACCATTTGATGTATACTCCTCTTTAATTGCCTTTATTTTTAGTGTACCATCGCTCACATAGGAATTTTCAGCCCTATCCGCATAGTGCTGCAATTCACCATTGGCCCAATTCTCCCCAATGATAGGGATGGTTTGATGGTGCCATTTAGCGGCATCTGGCCTTCCTTCATATTCAAATTCATCAGAAAAGACAATGCTATTATACCCAGGCTCAGGCTCAGGCTCAGGCTCTGGTTCCTCTTCAGCAACTGGATCCTCGCCTGGTTCTGCTTTGTATACCGTAATATCCGTGTTTTTGATTGCAGAATCGCCAGTTTCGGAATATGCAATGGCTTCTATGGTATACTCAAAAGTTCCAACTTTGCTATACGTGTACTGAACAGAACCAGTTGAGCTTTCTACCAATTCCCTATTTTCGAATCGAAATGCATAACGGACGGCATTTTTCGCAAATGCCGTAACGGTAACAAGTCCGGATCCATCACCATTAGGGTTTTCAACGGAAGCACCAACAATATTGACATTTACGGAAAGACCGGAAGGGAGAATCTCTGTTTTAGGATCTCCCGTACTACAGGAGAAAATAAAAAGCAACGATATCGTAAACAATTGCAGGAAAGTCATCTTATTGATTCGAAATTCTAAATGGTTGTAAACGGTTTTCATAGCAGACCCATTTGAACAATTAAAGAGTTTTTTGTTACTGACAGTCTGAATTTAAGTTCTTCTTGCTCTGGGCTCGTTGTGATAATCCCGGGCCTTAAAGATAAACTATCAAAATATGCGAAGATAAACTACAAAACTCACTTTGCTTTCTTAATCACAAAATTGTTTTAATTATCCGATAGTATGGTTATACTGGCGATGAGATGCATATTAAGGGGGATAAAAATCAGTGAAGCCGTAGGATCAGATGGCATTTTGGATCAGGTCGATGAGATACCTGTCTTTATCCAAAAAAATCAGGGTTATACCAATCATATCGTAAAATCCATGGGTGAGCATAGCCAAAACCAGGTTTTTGCGATTCCGATAAAAGATTACTGAGAAAACAAAACCGATCAAACCCGTAGTGATCACACCGGATAATCCCTGATATAAATGGGCCATACCAAAAAGCGCTGAGATCAGGAGGGCAGATATCAACCATGTGCGATCAGTATCACCCATAATCTCTGCCAGCCGTTTCATAAAGAAACCCCGATATAAAAACTCTTCACCAAATGCCGCTACTACCCACATAAAAACTATGAAGATTAAATAGCTAACCAAATTTCCTCTTATTCCATCTAGAGCGCTGAGGTCGATCGTTCCAAAATATTGCTCAATAACAGGCTGAACCAGAAAGTCGATAACCAGAAAAACAGCCACGGCAAGAATTATAGCCCTAAAAATTGTTTTTGCCCAATTGAATTTTTCAATACCGAATTCAGACCATTTAAATCTACTGGCCCAAAAAGCGATCAATGCTGCCAGCATGCCAAAAATATAACCCAACCCCCCTGTAAAGTAAGTTAGCAGGGAACTGATAAGGATGATAAGAATAACAACGATGGGGTTAAGGAAAAAGGCATGGATTTTGGTTCGCATTATATTTGATTTGTTTATATGTATCTGAGCTGATGAAAATGTTACGCCTGTTATAAGAGAAGATCAGTAACTTTTTATAAGACCTGGCTGTTGTATGAAACATATATCTGTCTTGTTTCGAATAGCTATCTTTTACCGGAAAATAACAAGTGTATGAGTTTTACCGAAAATCCTGTCTATGTCTTAAGTGTATTATGTATTCTGGTCGTATTTTCTGTTTATACGGCTAAAACGCGGCTTGGCAAGAAACTCGGGGCTGCTCTTTTGGTGATCCTTTTCACAGCGGTGGTAGCCAACATCGGCCTAATTCCATCAGCTTCCAATTCCATAGCGTTGTACGATGGGATCTTCACCTATATTGCACCGTTATCCATTTTTTATCTCTTGTTGGGGGTAAATCTCAATTCAATTAAGAAAGCCGGGGCACCTATGATCATTACTTTTCTCATTGGTTCGGTTGCCACCACTTTGGGTGTATTAGGCGCCTGGGTTTTATTATCTCCCAAAAGTGTACTGGGAGAACAGGGCAAGGTCATTGCAGGCATGCTTACAGGGACTTATACCGGCGGCAGTGTAAATTTTAATGCAATTGCGCTCGCCTACGATTTTCAGGAACAAGGTATACTCTATGCCGGGACCATTGCAGTAGATAATGTGGTTACTACGCTGTGGATCATTGTTACGCTTTCAATGCCGGTGATTTTAAGAAGCTTCTGGAGCGATAAAAAAGTAAAAACAGCAACTGTGGAAATGGAAGGAGAGGACCGTGAACTAATGGACTTTAGATCCTTTATGTGGTTCGCCTTTTTGGGTATTTTTTCATATTACATTTCAGAATTACTCGCAAGCGTAGTACCACAGATACCCTCTATTCTCACCCTTTCCACACTAGGCATTCTATTGGCCCAATTCCGTTTTGTCCGCCATTTACGAGGAGGTCATTTTCTTGGGCTGTATATGGTCTACCTCTTCCTTGCCGTTATTGGTGCTTATTGTGAAGTTAGTTCGGTGATCGAGCTCAAAGAGATAGGGATCACATTGCTGTGGTTTGCCACCCTTGCCGTAGTTATTCACGGGATTTTGCTAGTAGTGATCGGAGCCATGTTTTATCGCGATTGGGAAATGCTTGCCATTGTAAGTCAGGCCAACATAGGAGGTGGTACTACCGCCATAGCCCTTGCAGAAACCTTTAATAGAAAGGAATTGATTTTGCCCGCCATACTTGTAGGTACATTGGGTAATGCCTTAGGGACTTACCTTGGGTTTATGGTAGTAGCCTTGCTTTAGTTTTAAAAGCATCCTGTTGCCAAGCCATCAATTCTAGTTTGCAGCTTTACACAAATGCCTACTGCAACTGACGAAACCTTATTCCCAAAATCCAATCAATAATCAATAAGACTAGATTGCTTCCTCGCTGCTCTCGGAAGCGGCCTGGTTACGGTCTGCAGTTGCAGACTTCAGTTTACAGTGATCTGCCTACTGCCACTGCCAACTCTTCACTTTTCATTCTTCACTTTTCACTCAACCATTAATAATCAGCAATCAATAATCAGTATTTAATTATCTATAATTATGGGAGTCCTGATTGTCACTTAACCGGAATCGTTGTAATTTAGGAGGAATGCAGGTGGTCACTGGTGTAGGAATAATAATATAGATCGCCCTTTTTCAATGCCAAATAATCTTCCAGGAATAAGAACTACAAAGTCAGTTAATGATAAGATGGCCGCAACAATCGGTTTGTCTTCCTTTAACCCAGAGCAAACCAAACTTTTCATTTTGGCAAATTACCACCTTATCATATTAATTTGGTGCCGAAATAGATATTATGCAACTTTTCAAGGCACAATATTCAAGTGAATACTTTATGAATAGACTTTGGTATTATTTCTTATTAGTTCCATTCTGCCTTTCGGCTCAGATCGATGAAAGTGATACACTTAATATAAAAGCGAACCTAAGCTTAACCGGTTTTTGGCAAGGAGGAAACGTAGAAACCCTGATTTTCAGGGCGAGTTCGGCAGTGAGTTTTAAGCCGTGGAAAAAAGGGGTATTTAAAACACAGAATTCCTACGTCTACCAGGAGTTTGGCAAGGAAAAAGCAGATGAAGACATATTGAGTCTCAACTTTCTTTATATCAATCCAGAAAGACGGATATACCCCTTATTTCTGGGTTTTATAAGTACTAATTTCAGAAGGAAGATCGATGTGCGCTATCTGGCAGGGGCTGGAGTTAGTTTTCAAGTACTTAAAAAGAAAGAAAATTGGCTTAAGTTTTCGATCTCTACCGAGTATGAGGGTACCAGCTTTAGTGATAACAACTTTAACTTTTCACAGTACGATGGGTCCCAAAACATAAACACGTTTCGCGCCACACTATGGGTAAACGGGAAGTATCATTTGATTAAAGACAAGTTAATCTTGGGTCACGAAAGCTATTTTCAACCCTCCCTTCAATACGGCAACAATTATCGCTGGCGATCAGATATTTCATTGGAACTTCCTGTATGGAGGTTTTTAAACCTCAGAGTTAATTACCTGAATACCTTCGAAAGTGTTGTAATAGAAGGCCAAAAACAAGGAGATCAATTTCTGACCTTTGGATTTACCTTTAAAAGCTATTGAACAGATATTGTACGATTTGAGCTTGAAAAGGATCGCTTAAAGTAACAGTATTCATTAAAAACAGGCGTTAAACGCGACTCTTGAGCAATTTCTAATCAACAATCAATAATTAGTAATTAACCCGCCTAAGCTAAAGCTTTGGACGGGCAGGCAATCAACAATTAATTGGCCTGGATTGCTTCCTCGCTGCACTCGGAAGCGGCCTTGGGAGTAGCTTACAAAGAAAACCGGCAAATGCGATGCATTTGCTATGGTTTTTTGTTCGTTCCAAAGCCCAAGTATACTTGGCTTCTCCACAAACAAAAAACCGATCGCTTTTAGCGACCGGTTTTCTTTGTAGCGGGGACTGGACTCGAACCAGCGAAACCGATCGCTTTTAGCGACCGGTTTTCTTTGTAGCGGGGACTGGACTCGAACCAGCGTCCGCCTGAGGCGGATATGAGCCCATCTTACAAATAATTTGGTAGGATTTTGTTTCGAATCCATTCTCTTCCCTTCCCTGATTTCAGGTTTTTCTCTCTTTTTAGTGCTTCGGAACGAGTTTGAAAAACCTCTACGTGGATTACAATCCAGGGTCTAAACGATCTGGTCTAACTTTTTGTGCTCTTAGAGTTATGACTTTCAAACCTATCGATAAGATCAGAGGTAACACCGCAATAAATCTTGTTACTAGCAGGGGAAAAAAGCACGTAAACCAGATGTTCATTCATATAAACAAAAAAACCGATTACTGCTGTAATCGGTTTTCAGTGTAGCGGGGACTGGACTCGAACCAGCGACCTTCGGGTTATGAGCCCGACGAGCTACCTACTGCTCTACCCCGCGATATATACTTTCAATATTTCAATTTTCTTACTTTCAATCCCGAACCAGCGTCCGCCTTAGGCGGATATGAGCCCGACGAGCTACCTACTGCTCTACCCCGCGATGTGTATTTTGAAAAATTAATTCAATGATCACGGCCTCGTCCTCCATAACAGCTTCCGATAACCATCGCAATTTTCGCTGCGCAGGAGGGCAAATATACGACGGTTTTTTAGTTTTATCAACCTGTAAATTCAATTTGTTAAAACCTTAGGCGTTCTAAGGTATAAATTCCATAACTTCGATCCGGTATGCAGGCATTTAATAAAGTCCTCTCTTCATTGATCCCTTATGCCGAATGGGCGATGCTTTTCTTTGTGATCTGTGGAGGATTATATCTGGTTTTTTCCTCTCGTTTCTTACCCTACCGATACTTTCGCCACGCGATCGGTATCACTGCAGGTAAATACGACGATCCGGATGACCCCGGAGAGGTTAGCCATCTGCAAGCATTATCTTCTGCGGTGGCGGCAACCGTAGGTCTTGGAAATATATCAGGAGTTGCCATCGCCATTTATATGGGTGGACCAGGGGTGATCTTTTGGATCTGGGTTACGGCAATTGTGGGTATGTGCATAAAATTTTATTCCTGTAGTCTTGCCATTATGTATAGGGAAACAGATGACAGAGGGATTCCTCAGGGAGGTCCGATGTACTATATCACCCAGGGTATGGGCAAGCGGGCCAAACCGCTGGCAGTGTTCTTTTGCATAGCCGGCCTGGTAGGATTTCTTGGGGTGTTTACTGCCAACCAATTTACCCAAACCTTTATGAATGTGGTAAACCCCGACCAGTCTATAGCCTTGCTTGGTGAAACGAATTGGAAATGGATCGTTGGGATTTGCCTTGCCATTATTACGTCATTAGTGATTTTTGGCGGACTAAAGAAGATCGCAAAAGTAGCTACGGCGATAGTGCCTTTTATGGTAGTTTTATATTTCCTGGCTGTTGCGGTTGTTATGATTACTAATGCTGGGCAGATATTACCATCCCTACAGTTGATCGTTACCGAGGCTTTTAATTTTGATACCATGGTAAAAGGCGGTTTTTGGGGTCTTGTAATACTCGGAGTTCGCCGGGCCGTATTTTCCAACGAAGCAGGTTTGGGCAGTGCACCGATGTACCATGGTCAGTCTAAAACAAAGGAACCTATTCAGGAAGGCCTTGTGTCTATGTTGGGACCTTTCCTCGATACTATAGTGGTCTGTACACTAACGGCCGTAGTGATCATACTAAGCGGCGCCTACCTTGAAGCCGAAGGCAATGGGATCCTTATGACCTTGATCGCTTTTGAGAAATCATTATTTGGAGTAGGGGATATATTGCTGATGCTTATCGTTTCAGCTTTTGCCCTGTCAACCCTGTTTACCTACTCGTATTACGGAGTAAAGTGCCTTAGCTTTCTAACCAACCCGAAGATCGGTAAATGGTTCAATGTGTATTTTGTGGCTACCATTATCTTCGCTGCAGTTGCAACAGTAGATCTGGTGATCAACCTAATAGATCTGGCGTACGCACTAATGTGTATTCCAAATATGATCGCTGTGCTGTATTTATCTCCGAAAGTAAATAAGGCGATGAAGCTTTATCGAGAGAAACGAAAAAGTCTGTTGTTATCTAAAGATTTATAATAGGGTCTTAATACGCCATCTCAGAATTGTATCTTTGTCCCATGCATAAATCAGGTTTTGTCAATATCATAGGAAATCCCAATGTTGGGAAATCTACGCTTATGAATGCCTTTGTGGGGGAAAAACTTTCTATAATAACCTCCAAGGCACAGACTACTCGTCATCGAATCCTGGGGATCGTTAACGGAGAGGACTTTCAGATGATTCTCTCCGACACTCCGGGCATCATTAAACCGGCTTATGGATTGCAGGAGTCGATGATGGATTTTGTAAAATCGGCCTTTGAAGATGCCGATGTACTTCTCTATATGGTCGAGATCGGGGAGAAGTCGTTAAAAGAGCAGCAGTTCTTAAAAAAGCTGAAAAACAGTCCGGTACCGGTACTCCTGCTCCTTAATAAGATCGATACGGCAGACCAGCAACTACTGGAAGAACAGGTTCAGTATTGGCAAAATGAATTACCAAGGGCAGAACTGCACCCAATTTCGGCCCTTACCCATTTTAATGTCAAAGAGGTTTTTGAAAGGATCATTGAGCTTCTGCCTGAAGCTCCGCCATATTATCCGAAAGACCAGCTTACCGATAAGCCGGAACGCTTTTTTGTAAACGAGACCATCAGGGAGAAGATTTTAAAATATTATAAGAAAGAGATCCCTTATTCAGTGGAAATCGAGACAGAAGAGTTTGTTGAAGATGATGAAATTATCAGGATCCGTTCGGTAATACTTGTAGAGCGCGATTCGCAGAAAGGGATTCTAATTGGCCATAAAGGAAGGGCATTAAAGAAAGTTGGGGTACAGTCGAGAAAGGAACTCGAGGCATTTTTCAGCAAACAAATATATCTCGAACTTGTAGTCAAGGTAGCGAAAAACTGGAGAAGTGATCCGCGCCAATTAAAGCGTTTTGGCTACCAATCCTGAATTATATCTCTAAATCAAGAGTACTGCTCATAAAGCCATATAACTGAAGCATCTGTGGCTTGCCCTTACGTCTGCCGGCCCTGCCAAAACCATAGAGCACGAACCAAACGATGACCATAAAGACCATGGCTCCCACCTGAAAGCCGTAAGGCTCATCCAGGGCTGCATAGGAATAGGCCCAAATGCCAAAAATGATAAAAAAGGTTGCCACCCCGAAATGGATGAACATAAAGAAGGTCCAGAGGGTGGGGTTCGGACCAAACAACCCATATAACCGCGATTGTTCATCATCTACCTCGTTGATTTCCAGGTGTAGCTGAGGCGACCAGAAGTGAATATGCTTCTTATTGAATTTAATAAAGATATGATCGTCTAGCCGTTTAACTATAAGAGGATCTGACTTGATATTCTCAAAGGAACTCAGGGCCGTCTCTTTTGGTTCTTTAAGTTGAATCTGGAACCTCGGCCTCAGTACAATATCATTGGGTAGTTGTTTCATCGGCGGGTTGGTTTGGCAATTAAAAGGTAGCTATTTCTGCTAAAAAACGCAACGTATGTTTCAATTACCTGGATTAAAACATTGACGATCGATGCAGTTGGATCGATACACGAGTTGAATATACAGGCTTTAGTACTACCTTTGTCCACTAAAATTAAATCATGGGAGCCATTGTAGCTATCGTGGGAAGGCCCAACGTGGGAAAGTCTACTTTCTTTAACCGCCTGATTCAGAGAAGAGAGGCCATAGTGGATGCAGTAAGCGGAGTAACCCGCGACCGGCATTATGGTAAGAGCGACTGGAATGGGAAGGAGTTTTCCGTAATCGATACCGGGGGTTATGTGGTAGGTAGTGATGATGTCTTTGAAAAGGAGATCGACAAACAGGTTAATCTGGCAATTGAAGAAGCCGATGCCATTGTGTTTATGGTTGATGTTGAGACAGGGATCACCGGGATGGACGAAGAGGTAGCGAAATTATTAAGGCGTGTAAACAAACCGGTTTTTTTGGCAGTCAATAAGGTGGATAATGCCAAAAGGGCCGAAGATGCAGTGGAGTTTTACGGGCTCGGTCTTGGCGAGTACTATACGGTTTCGAGTGTCAACGGCAGTGGTACCGGCGAACTGCTGGATGAACTGGTAAAGGTGCTGCCCGAGGTTGAAGAACAAGAGGATGAATTGCCCAGATTTGCGGTGGTGGGGCGCCCCAATGCAGGCAAGTCATCTTTCATCAATGCACTTATCGGTGAAGAACGCTACATCGTCACGGATATAGCCGGGACCACCAGAGATAGTATCGATACACGGTATAACCGATATGGCTTTGAATTTAACCTGGTGGATACTGCTGGGATCAGGAGAAAAGCCAAGGTAAAAGAGGATCTCGAGTTTTATTCGGTGATGAGATCTGTCAGGGCGATTGAACACTGCGATGTCTGTCTCTTACTTTTCGATGCCACAAGGGGATTCGATGGTCAGGTTGAGAATATATTCTGGCTGGCACATAGGAATAATAAGGGAATCGTGATTCTGGTCAATAAATGGGACCTGGTAGAGAAAGAAACCCAATCTGTTAAGGCCTATACCCAAAAGATCAAAAAGGCCATTGAACCTTTTACCGACGTGCCGATCTTATTTATTTCTGTCTTAAGCAAACAGCGTATTTATAAAGCTATCGAGACGGCGGTACAAGTATACCAAAACAGATCGAAACGCATACCTACCCGAAAATTGAATGACGTACTGCTGCCGATTATCGCGCAAACACCTCCTCCCGCTTATAAGGGAAAGTACGTCAAAATAAAATACATCACCCAGTTGCCTACCTCATACCCACAGATTGCGTTCTTTTGCAACCTGCCCCAGTATATTCGCGATCCCTACAAAAGGTTCCTTGAGAATAAACTCCGGGAGCATTTTGATTTTAGCGGGGTGCCGGTTACTATTTATATGAGGAAGAAATAGTTTTTAAGTGAAAAGTGAAAAGTGAAAAGTGTCCCGATAGTTATCGGGAGTGAAAAGTAGAAGTGGGGTGTTGGATGTTTGGTGTAGGGAGTAGAGATTAAGTGTGAAAATTGTAATTTATCCATTATCCATTATCCATTATCCATTATCCATTATCCATTATCCATTATCCATTATCCATTATCCATTCTCCTACACTTACCTTCCGTTTACCATCTTAACTTCAGCCTTATTCATAAGAGTATTCAGTAAGCAGTTGCAGTCTGCAGTATATCAATTTCTGCCCACTGCCACTTAATACTGCTAACTCATCTATTTTCCGTCAACCGTCTACCATCTTCCAGCTACCATCCTCCGGAAGCACCGCCGCCTCCAAAGCCTCCACCTCCGAAGCCGCCACTAAATCCTCCACCGCCTCCAAAGCCTCCACCTGAAGATCCTCTACTATAGCCTCCGCGACCCATATTGCTCAGGATAATGATATCCCAGATGTCGAGTCCTTTCTTACGACCTCCTTTGCCGCCTCCCCGGTTGCCCCGGTTTCGACTCGAAAGAATGATCATGATGACGATAAATATGATGACGGGTAATAAGGCCCCGAAGGGAAAATGACTCACATTGTCAAAACTGCGGTCTTCCTTAAATTCCCCATTGAGCACTTGAAAAATAGCATCCGAACCTTTATCGAGTCCGGCATAATAATCGCCCTTTTTGAATTCCGGGATGATGACATTCTCGATAATACGCCTGGAGAGCGCATCGGTAAGTTGGGCTTCCACCCCATATCCAGTATTAATGGCTATCCGCCGATCTTCCCTGGCCAGCAAGACCAGTACACCATTGTCTTTATCTGCCTGTCCAATACCCCATTTCTGACCCCATTCTGCTCCCAGGAAGTTGATATTCTCCCCGTCGGTGGATTTGATGATGGCGATGACGATCTGGGTAGAAGTACTATCTGAATATAAGATCAGTTTTCGTTCCAGGTTTTTTTTCTCCGAATCGCCAAGAAGACCTATATAGTCATAGACGCTGGTTTCAATACCTGGTTTTTCGGGTACGGTGAACTGCCCAAGGCAGCTGGTGCTTATAAAAAGTATAATCCAAAAGAACTTAGGCTTTTGAAATCTCATCGCTCAGTTCGTTTCTGTCGTCAGATCTCCAGGGGAAATGTGCTTTGAGTTCACGTCCTGCACTAAGGACGCCTTCGACGATCCCCTGTTTGAAATCCCCATGCTTAAAATGGTTTTGCATAATATCCCGGGTGCTGTTCCAGAAATCGTCTGGGACGACATGGTCAATGCCATAATCTCCCAAAATGACAAACTTATGGTCGTGGACAGCTACATAAAAAAGCACCCCGTTCCTCTGTCTGGTATTATCCATCTTTAGTTGATGAAAAAGATGCTGGGCGCGTTTAAAATGATCCTTGGAGCTACTTGCTTCTATATGAACTCGTATTTCCCCGGAAGTATCCTTCTCTGCCTCTAAAATGGCAGTGACGATTTCCTGCTCTTCACTGGCCGACAGAAAGGATTCTACTTCAGACATGATAATTTACTATTCAAAATCAAATTCTACATCAGGGGCCTGGTCCGATCCGGGATCGGCCTGGTAGCGTGGCATCTCTTCAAAACCGAACCATCCGGCAAAAATACTATTCGGAAACTTTTTGATATGAACATCGTAGATATTGACACTTTCGTTAAATCGATTCCGCTCTACGTTGATCCGATTTTCCGTTCCCTCGAGCTGTGTTTGTAATTCGAGGAAATTCTGATTGGCTTTGATATCGGGATATCGCTCTACAGTGACAAGCAACCTCGAAAGGGCAGAAGACAAACCACTCTGTGCCTGCTGGAAATTGGCGAGATTTTCGGGTGAAAGATCGTTTACATCGATGGTTGTGGATGTGGCCTTGGCCCGCGCCTCGATGACGTCGGTAAGCGTTCCTCTCTCAAAATCTGCTGCACCTTGTACGGTTTTTACCAAATTACCGATCAGGTCGTTTCTGCGCTGATAAGAACTTTCTACATTAGACCAGGCGGTTTTTGCATCGGCTTCATACTGTACGGCGGTATTGTTGAATCCAACAGCCCATTGATAAAGGCCGAATCCGATCACCACCAGGATAATTAAAGGGATTAACCACTTTTTCATAATCGTGTTCTTTAGTTAGTGTTGCTTAAAGTTGTTGCTTTATTTTGATAAGTTCTGTTTTGACTTTTTCCAGTTTTTGAATGATCTCGAAATTGGTCAGCGTTTTTTGGCGTTCTTCCCTTAAATGGGTTTTGGCGCCTTCCAGCGTGAAGCCACGTTCTTTCACCAGATGATAGATCAGCTGTAGGTTTTTGATGTCTTTTGGAGTAAATTTCCGGTTGCCCTTCGCATTCTTTTTGGGTTGAAGGACATCGAATTCTTTTTCCCAGAAACGGATCAGGGAGGTATTGACATCAAATGCCCGGGCAACTTCTCCGATGCCGTAATATCGTTTTTCGGGTAATTCTATTTGCATTAATCCAAGGATTGGTTCTCCTGACTGGCGTATTTGAGCATATTCTCAAATTCTTCGGGCGTCAAACTGCCATAATAAAAATTGATCGGGTTGATACGGGTCCCGTCTTTCCATACTTCATAGTGCAGATGGGGAGCTTCCGATCGGCCTGTGCTTCCCACAAAACCTATCAGGTCTCCTCGCTTCACCTTCTGACGCTTCTTAACATTGTATTTGCTCAGATGTCCGTAAAGGGTCATATATCCATAACCATGATCTATCCGTACATGTTTACCATAACCCGATGCCGCATTGTCTGCTCTTTTTACAACGCCATCTCCGGTAGCATAGATCGGTACGCCCTTTGGAGCGGTAAAATCCATACCCCAGTGCATCTTCCGGGCTTTTGTGAAGGGGTCCGATCTCCAGCCATAACCAGAGGCCATTCGTGTAAGATCGTCGTTATTGATCGGTTGAATAGCTGGAATGGCTGCTAAAAGTTCTTCTTTTTCCTCAGCAAGCTTGGTAATTTCATCCAGTGATTTTGATTGGATGACCATTTGTTTTTGAATGATATCGAGCCTCCGTGTAGTAGAGATGATCATTTCAGAATTATTAAATCCTTCAAGTGATTTGTATCGGTTGATTCCTCCAAAACCAGCTCTGCGCTGCTCCTCTGGTATTGGATTGGCTTCAAAATATACCCTGTATATATTATTGTCCCTGTCTTCCATATTGGTAAGGACGTATTCGATTTGCTCCATTTTCTTATCGAGCAACTCGAACTGCAGCTCGTAATTCTTTACTTCCCTCTGAAGAGAAAGTTCCCTGGGGGTATTGAGAAGGTTGGTATTCAAAAGCAGGATAAGTGCCATAAATCCAAATAGCGCTGACCCCAGTACAAAAAAGAGAATATTCCTATATTTTCTCGATTTTTTGGGTTCAATCTTCCGATACGAAAGTGTATCCGGATCGTAATAGTACTTAACTTTAGACATGAAGGGATTTTATCCTATTTTTGTGCCTGATAAAATACAGAACAGACAAATATAAAAATTGTTTTGTAGAATGCGTTAAAATCGTCGAATCCTCACCTTTTTATATGAATTCCAGAGAAATAAGAACTAATTTTTTAGATTTTTTTAAGGAGAAAGATCATAAAATTGTTCCTTCCGCTCCTATGGTGATCAAGAACGACCCGACACTGATGTTCACCAATGCCGGTATGAACCAGTTTAAGGAATATTTTCTGGGGCATTCCAAAGCCAGATACAAGAGAGTAGCCGATACCCAGAAATGCCTCCGGGTTAGTGGTAAACACAACGACCTGGAAGAGGTGGGAAAAGATACCTATCACCATACGATGTTCGAGATGTTGGGGAACTGGAGTTTTGGTGATTACTTTAAAAAAGAAGCCATTAATTGGGCCTGGGAATTTCTGACCGAGGTTTGCAAGATTGATAAAGATCGTCTTTATGTTTCCGTTTTTGAAGGGAGCGGAGATGGAGATGCGCTCGAAATTGACCAGGAGGCATATGACCTATGGAAGGCTATCGTGCCGGAAGACCGAATAATCAAGGGCGATAAAAAAGACAATTTCTGGGAGATGGGAGATCAGGGCCCCTGCGGACCCAGTTCAGAGATTCATGTAGATATCAGGTCCGATGAGGATAGAAACCAACTGGCAGGAGCATCACTGGTAAATCAGGACCATCCACAGGTCGTGGAAATTTGGAATCTGGTTTTTATTCAATACAACAGAAAAGCAGATGGAAAACTTGAAGCCTTACCCGCACGCCATGTAGATACCGGGATGGGCTTTGAAAGACTGTGCATGGTTTTACAAGGCGTACAATCGAATTACGACACCGATCTGTTTACACCTATAATCAAGGAAATAGAGACCATTACTCATACGGTTTACGGTAAAGATGAAGAAAAGGATATAGCGATCCGGGTTATCGCCGATCATTTGAGGGCAGTAGCATTTTCTATTGCAGATGGACAATTGCCCAGTAATACAGGGGCGGGGTATGTAATCCGGCGTATTCTGAGGAGAGCCGTCAGATATGGATTTACCTTTTTAGGTACCCGGGAGCCTTTTATACACCTTCTTGTCAATGAACTGTATAATACCATGCAAGCCTTTCCCGAACTGAAAGAGCAGCACCAGCTAATTGAAAATGTTATTCGCGAAGAAGAACATTCGTTTTTAAAGACTTTAGACCAGGGGCTGGGACTCTTAGATGAAGTACTTGCCAAATCGAAAGGTAAACACCTTGATGGAAAAAAGGCATTTGAATTATATGATACATACGGGTTTCCATTCGACCTTACGGCTTTGATCCTCGATGAAAAAGGCTACAATATTGATGAAGCAGGCTTCGAAGAGGCCATGAAGGAACAAAAGGCCAGATCAAGGGCAGCTTCGGAAATTGACCGGGAAGACTGGCAGGTTCTTGTGAAAGACGGGGAGTCTGAGTTCATCGGTTATGACCATTTGGAGGCAGAAGTTGAATTGCTAAAATATCGCCGGATCATTTCGGCCAAAGAAGGGGAGCAGTTCCAGCTTGTGCTGAGCAATACGCCTTTCTATGCCGAAGGCGGTGGCCAGGTAGGAGATAAAGGATACCTGAAATCTGCTAATGGAGATGTTGTATATGTGGTAGATACTAAAAAGGAAAACAACGAGATCTTACATATTACCAAAAACCTGCCAAGAAATTTGGAAGGTGGTCTTTTGGCAGTTGTCGACAAGAATCAGAGGCGAAGGACTGCCAGAAATCATACAGCAACGCATTTGCTGCATCAGGGTTTAAGGGAAGTACTGGGGAAACATGTGGAACAAAAAGGATCGGCCGTACACTCTAAATACCTGAGGTTCGATTTCTCGCATTTTGCCAAACTTACCGATGAGGAATTAAAGGCGGTAGAAGACTTTGTCAATGCCAGGATTGAAGAGCAATTACCGCTTCAGGAAGAACGAAATATCAGCAAGGAGGAGGCGCTGAAAGAGGGTGCTGTGGCCTTGTTTGGTGAAAAATATGGCGAAAAGGTACGCACCGTTCGATTTGGGCAATCAGTTGAACTATGTGGTGGTACTCATGTTACCAACACTTCAGAACTCTGGCATTTTAAGATTACCGGTGAAAGTGCTATCGCATCTGGTATTAGGAGAATTGAGGCGATTACTTCTGAAGCGGTTAAGGCTTACTTCCTTGAAGGGGAAAGAGCTTTTAGGGAGATCATGGGAATGTTCAGGGGTTCCGGAAATCCGGTTAAGGCCATAGAGGCGCTACAGGAAGAGTTCAACGCCCTTAAAAAACAGGTTGACCAACTTAAGAAGGAAAAGGCGAAAGGACTGAAGACCCAACTCAAAAGCGAACTGAAGGATGAGAACGGGATTTTATTTCTCGCCAAAAAGGTAGATCTGGATGCCGGTGCTATGAAAGACCTTTCCTTCGAAATAGGAAACGAGATAAACAACCTTTTCCTGCTTCTGGGATCAGAGCACAATGGGAAAGCGCTCCTTAGCTGCTATATTTCCAAACCATTAGTTGAGCAAAAGGGTCTGCATGCGGGAAATATTGTCAGGGAACTGGGACTTTTCATCAAAGGAGGTGGCGGCGGACAGCCTTTCTTTGCCACAGCAGGTGGAAAGGACCCGGCGGGTATATCAGCAGCCCTTCAAAAAGCTGCAGAATACATTGGATAAGAATCAGGAGATCGATCGCTTGCTCAGAATTCTGGAATTTATGCGCCAACTCGACTCCCAGCTGGAGCGAAGTTATAGAAGTATGCTCGAGAATATGGACGTCTGTATGTAAACAAGGCTTTTTTATGATGAAACTTTTCACTAAAATTCCTGTAAATAAGGAGTCTCGAACGATTACCTATAATAATAAACTAATTCTAATAGGGTCTTGTTTTGCGGAGCATATTGCAGGAAAATTGGACTACTATAAGTTCCAGGTTGCTTCTAATCCCCTGGGGATTCTATTCCACCCAATTGCCATCGAAAATTTGGTATCGCGTGCAATGGCCGGCAAAAAGTTTTCAAAAGACGAGTTGTTTTCGCTCAATGAATCATGGCATAGTTTTGAAGCACATTCTTCCCTGAGCAATCCAGATAGAGAAACGGTATTATTGAACCTGAATAGTGCGCTCCAAAAGACTAATAAGCAGATCAAAGAATCAGGCCATCTGATTATTACCTTAGGTACCGCCTGGGCATATCGCCATAATCAATCCGGGAGATACGTGGCTAATTGCCATAAAGTCCCACAAAAAGAGTTTACAAAAGAGCTATTGGGAATCGAGGAGATTACATCAAGCCTCAGAAATACTATTGGACTTGTTCAGGAAGCCAACCCGAATATCAGCATCATACTAACAATTTCCCCTGTGCGTCATCTCAAAGATGGTTTTGTGGAAAATTCACATAGTAAAGCACATCTCATTTCTGCTCTTCATAAATTACTTCCCTCACCAGGACTCTCCTACTTCCCATCCTATGAAATTGTTATGGATGAACTGAGGGATTATCGGTTTTATGCGAAAGACCTTGTCCATCCGAATGATTTAGCTATAGATTATATCTGGCAAAAGTTCTCCGAATCATGGATCGACCGGAATTGCTCTGTTATTATGGAAAAAGTTGAGAAAATCCATAAAGGACTACAGCATAGACCCTTTAGCGCTGAATCGAAGAGTTACAGTAAATTTAAAATCAGCCTCGAGAAAAGCGTAGGTGAATTACAACAGGAATATCCGTTTATGCAATTCTGAAATAGAAACCTTATCCTTTGACGAGTTCCTGATCGACCAGGGCTAAACCATCGTCAATCAGATGCCCGAATTGTGGATTTCTGTTCTTTACATCCTGAAGATGATCTTTAATCTGCCTGGCAAAATCGAGATCACCATTGGAATTGGCCAGTTCATAAAGCTCAACCGATAAAAGCCAATCGTTAGGGTGGTTCTCCCGGAGTTCTTTAAAGACCTTATTTCTAGATATAGTGGTATTGATACCTTCCCTGAAATGCCTGATCTGCTCATAATAGCGTTCCAGTTGAAGGTAGTCTTTAGATTTTTCGAGTTTTATTGTGCTCGATGATAATTGGTGAGTGATGAGGTTAAAGCTATTGAGATCGGCTGGCCCGTTAAAGGCGGAAACAACAGAATCTCCTACGGCCATATTGTAGAATCCATGTTCGGGTTGGAATAGGACTTCATCTTTATAGGTTACGGTACAATTATCAAAAGTGATCAGAATGATTTCACCTCTCAGATTCCTTGTGCCTGTAATGATATCCCCTGTAACTTTAATCTTTCCTTCAAATTCCAGTGAGACCCTTTCGCCCTCATAAATGTTGTAAGCCTTTAAGTCGCGTGGGCTCATGTCCTCGATGGCCAGATTGATACCCTTTAATTTTCCGATAGGTGTACCGAATCCATCCGGATGATGCTGGGTACTATGGCCAACCAGCTCTTTTTCTCTGTACGACAAGGCAGTAGGGCCATTGGTTTGTATGTAAACCGGTTTGCCTTCGTGTTCTATTATCCTGCCAAAAGTACCCGAGATTTGTATGCCCGTACTTAATTCGATGGTACCCAATTCGCGGGCATGTATCAATTTTTTAACTCCACTCAGTCCGCCTTTACGCAAGGCCATGGTATTGGCAAACTCTTCGAGAACCTGACTCAAAAAGGCAAAATCGGGGGTCACAAATAGCTGCGGTTGTGGTTTTGTGATATCGAAGGAGGTATCTGCTGCTTCGATGGAATAGGGTATTTTTTTTACCTCATCGGTCATGCACCAGGCGCTTTCCCCTATAGAGGATAATAATCCGGCTCCATATATCTTGGGATCTTCCAATTCACCAATCAAACCGTATTCTACTGTCCACCAATGCAGGTTTCGAATAAGGGCCATTTCACTGGGTTCTCCCATATTCTGTTGCAATGCCTCAATTTCCTTTTCGGCCTTTTCGATTTCTTTCTGAGGAGTTCCCGGGGCCTCTTTTATAATAGATAAGTGTCGTACGGCATCGTAGAGTTCGTAGTCCTTAGCACTGGAGATCGCCTTACAGCCTATTTCACCAAATCGTCGGAGATACTCAGCATATTCAGGATTTGCAATAATAGGGGCATGTCCGGCGCCTTCATGGATAATGTCGGGTGCCGGTGTATATTGGATATGTTCCAGTTGTCGGATATCTGAGGCAATTACCAGGACGTTATACGCCTGGAATTCCATAAAAGCAGCAGGTGGGATAAAACCATCAACTGCAACGGCCGCCCAGCCAATCTCCTTCAGAATCCGATTCATCCCGTACATATTCGGGATATGGTCGATAGAAATCCCTGTTTTTTTCAAGCCTTCTGTGTAAGTTTCATGGGCCACCGTGCTCAGGTAGTCTACATTCTTCCTCATAACATAGCGCCAAACAGCCTGATCAATGGCCGAATAATCGTCGTAATTCTGAGGTTTAATAAATTGTTTAAGATGTTCGGGAAGTTTGTCAAGTATGTGATTACTCTGGTAGGACATCGACATATTTTTAGGTGTATTAAAGATACAAAAAAACTGCCCTGAATGAGTAGTTCAGGGCAGTGGAGTTTTAATTAGCAGCCAGGGCCTGAGGCGGGTATTGCTGCAATATTTCGGATACAAACTTTTGAATTTGTTGCACTTTTTTATCCACTTTTTTATTCTTATTAAGGGTGCCTACGCCTTTTCCCTGCCAGACGAGTTGTCTGCTTTTGGCATCTATAAGGTCTATGTATAATGAGCCTTCCGTATAACTGCTTACGGTAGGGCCCCAATAACCAGCACCCCAACCCGGACCCCAGTATGGACCCCAGTAGCCCCAGTAACCCCATCCCCATCCGTAGGGATAGCTGTAAACATCTACCTGTTCTCTTTCCCTGGTGAAAATACTTACCAGTAAATCCGGGTCCTTAGATTTTACAAATCCACGGTTGCCCATTTCATATTCAATAGCTCTTAAAATCCTTTTTTTATCCAGATCGGAAATCTGTGCCTTGTCTATGCCTGTCTTATAAAAAGCAAAAGTTTTATATGTAGCAAAATTGATGCCCTGATCATAATCAGAAACTACTTTTACCGAATTGCAGGATGTAAAAAGTAAAACAGCCAGGACAGGAAACATCAAGCATTTCATAGAATTCATAACATTTTCTTTTTCCAGATTAGTAAGCCTTTCTAATATATAAATATGGCACAAAAATTATGCCGAATAGACCCATTTTGACTTTAATTTGTACGACCATCATAGCCGTAAGGACAGTGGCGACAATTGCTTTCACAGCAGTAACCTCTTTTGAGGTGATATTGCTCGGTAAACACCCTAAAACCTTCTTCAGAAAGGTAGTAGTCTCCTTCCTCCAGGGGGATGTACTTTTTCATAGAGTGCAAAGGTATGATTTTAACGAATGATCTGTCTGGTGAAGCACTTTCCGTAATATGAGAGCTGGTCGAAGTTATTCACAATCAACTATTAACAGTGTCTCATGCTGGTCATTTTGTAAGTAAATTATTAATTTTAGCAATCTCAGTTGGAAAAAAGCGTTGTATAGGCATCATGATTTTAGTGTTCAAACACTTATTCTATAGCAATTATGTGGGCTTGTCCCTATGGCCTTTTATCTTCTTGAAAGATCAGGAGCTGAAAAAGGATCAGGTGCTGATCAATCACGAAAGGATCCACCTGCAGCAGCAAAAAGAACTCCTGATCCTTCCGTTTTATTTGTTTTACGTTGCCGAGTGGCTCCTTCGATCTATACTCTATTTAGATTTTTACCGGGCCTATCAGAATATCAGCTTTGAACGCGAGGCCTATTTCAATGAAAAAAACCTGAATTATCTAAAGCAACGTTCTCCCATGGGTTTTCTGAGATACCTCAGATCATTTAATCTGTAGTGGCCGCAGTGGGAAATCAACAATTGCAGCTTCCTGTTTTCTCCAAAAAAGAATTAAAAGTCTATCTCAAACGATTAGACCTTGTCCATTTACCCGTTGCCGGCAATAAATACTTTAAGCTGAAATATAATCTTGAAAAGGCTCAGAAGGAAGGATACCATACATTGCTGACCTTTGGTGGCTCCTATTCCAATCATATACTTGCCACTGCACAGGCCGGAAAAAAAGCAGGGATGCAAACCATCGGACTGATCAGGGGCGATGAACTGGCTGAGATTTGGGAAGACAACCCTACATTGAAGGCAGCCTCTGAGGCTGGGATGCGCCTTATCTTCCTCAGCAGAGCGGAGTATAGAAATAAAACCGATCGATCCTTTATCGAGAATTTAGAGAAAGATTTGGGCAAATTTTACCTTTTGCCAGAGGGGGGTACAAACCGCCTGGCTGTTCTTGGATGTAAAGAGATCCTGACCCCAGACGACTCGAAATTCGAATATATTTGTTGCCCTCTCGGTACCGGTGGTACCCTTGCAGGCCTGGTCAATTCCAGTGAAGAGGGTCAAAGCGTTTTAGGCTTTGCTTCTCTTAAAGGGCATAATTTCCAAGAAGATATTCGTAAATTTACATCCGGGGAAAATTGGAAGATGGTAGCGGACTACCATTTTGGGGGTTATGCCCGGATAAGCGAACAGCTTATTTCGTTCATAAATAATTTCCACAAAGACACCGGAATTCCTCTCGATCCTGTCTATACAGGTAAAATGATGTATGGTTTGACAGACCTGGCAGAGAGAGATTACTTCCCTCGCGGCACATCGATCCTGGCGATTCATACAGGCGGATTGCAGGGTATAGCAGGGATGAATATATTGTTGAAAAAGAAAAATTTGCCATTGTTAGGCTTATGAGAAATTTACTTTTAGTAGCGATCACAGCCATTTTTTTGATAGGTTGTGGTGCCAAAAAGCGATCGGTTGTTGCCAGGAAAAGGGAAAAGACCAAAGTAGCGACTACCCAAACATTGCAGTTTAAGGATCCCAATCTTTTTCCTTTACCAGAAGATGATGGAAAATTCGCCAGTTTCACGATCCGTTCTATCGAAGATTATATCGATACCTTTTCTGAAATAGCCAAAGCCGAAATGGTGGCTTATGGAATCCCTGCCAGTATTACATTAGCACAGGGCATTCTGGAGAGCGGTTTTGGACAAAGTGAACTGGTACGGAAAACCAATAATCATTTCGGGATTAAATGCCATCGCGGTTGGGAAGGATCGGTAGCTTATCATGATGATGATGCCAAAGGAGAATGTTTTAGAAAATACAATCACCCGATGTATTCCTTTAGAGACCACAGTATTTTTCTCTCATCGCGCTCCCGGTATTCTTCTTTATTCGACTTACGCAGGGATAATTATAAGGGCTGGGCCAAAGGATTGAAGTCGGCCGGGTATGCTACCGACCCAAGATACCCTCAAAAACTCATCTCCTTTATCGAACGATACGATTTGAATCGTTTTGACCGCGAAGTACTGCGTCATGGAATGGCGGTAAAACGCAAACCCAGGAAATTCGATTTAACCACTTATCGTGTACAGGAAGGGGATACGCTTTATTCAATTTCGCGTCGCTACTTCGTGTCTGTAGAGGAGATCATGAAGTTGAATAAACTGAACGATAGTACTATTTCTATAGGACAGAGCCTGGTCATTAAATCTGAGAGGGGAAAATAACCACTATGTTATACCAAAGAAGCAGTGCTTTATTCTCAGAGGCAAAGAAAGTTATTCCCGGCGGTGTAAATTCACCTGTACGAGCTTTTAAAGCGGTTGGCGGCGATCCTATTTTTATCGAAAAAGCCAAAGGGGCCTACCTCTACGATGTAGATGGAAACCGCTTTATCGACTATATCGCTTCCTGGGGGCCATTGATCCTGGGTCATGCCTATGATCCTGTGGTGGATGCGGTAACTGAGAAAGCAAAGAAAGGCACATCATTTGGTATCCCAACGGAGATCGAAACAGAACTAGCAAGTCTCGCGGTCTCAATGGTCCCGGGAATCGATAAGATTCGCTTTGTCAATAGCGGTACCGAAGCTTGTATGAGTGCGGTTCGACTGGCACGCGGATTTAGCGGCAGGGATAAAATCGTGAAATTTGCCGGCTGCTATCATGGTCATGCAGATGCCTTCCTGATTCAGGCAGGAAGTGGCGCAGTTACTTTTGGTAGCCCCAATAGCCCGGGTGTAACCCGGGGTACGGCAAAAGACACTCTTTTGGCACGCTATAACGATCTCGAAAGTGTTCGTACACTTATCCAGGCCAATGAAAATGAAATAGCCGCCGTTATCATAGAACCTGTGGCCGGAAACATGGGCTGTATTCCTCCCCATGAAACCTTTATCAGGGGACTGCGGCAGCTATGCACAGAGGCTGGCATCCTTCTGATCTTCGATGAGGTCATGACAGGTTTCAGACTGGCAGCCGGAGGGGCACAGGAAGTCCTGGGCATTAAAGCAGATATTCTGGCTTTTGGTAAGGTTATAGGTGGCGGTCTCCCTGTTGGAGCTTTTGCAGCCCGAGCGGAGATTATGGATTATCTGGCACCTGAAGGTCCGGTCTACCAGGCCGGAACACTTAGTGGAAATCCATTGGCGATGAGTGCGGGATTAGCGATGCTCAGTGCCTTAAACAATGATCGTGAGGTATTTCAAAGACTTGCAGAAAAAACCGAATACCTTCATCGAGGGTTAGCTGCTTGCCTTGAAAAGGCAGCTATTGATCATCATATCAATCGAATGGGTTCCATGATATCTATTCATTTCAGTTCAGCACAAGTGATCGATTTTGACAGTGCGGCTAAAGGTAACAACGATAAATTCAAGCGCTACTTTCACGGAATGCTTCGGGAAGGAATATACCTGCCCCCAAGTGCTTTTGAAAGCTATTTCCTTAACGACGCCCTTAGCTACGAAGACCTCGATCGAACGATCGAGGCCCTGGGAAATATCATTTCGGAGATTTAATAACAAAAGGCTCTCTACTGCCTCGTAATATAGATTATTAACGGGAGGGTCTACCCCTGTGTGCTTTGCATTTACCTTTCATTTCTCTTCCGAGTTGAAGTTCCCCCCATTTTTCGTATTGCTCCTTGTTGAGGATATCCTTCATCTTTTCTTTTACCTCAATTTGCTTGTCAAGTCGCTCGCTCATCATGACATAACTCTCATCAGCATCTGGTTTAGAATCCTTTGAAACCCGTTCTTCCTTTTTGGCCTCGCGTGCCATGGCTTTTTCCAAATGAATCTCCTGAATCTTTTGTTGTTGATTCTCGCTAAGATCGAGCGCGAGCGTGAGTTTCTTGGTTTCCAATGATGCCCGTTGTTCGGGACTCATATCTTTCATGCCCTTGTGTTGGTGACCATGTTGTGAATAGCCCAACATTGCAATCGCAAAAAAAATACTTGTAATTAAAGCTTTCATATGTTTAAATTTTAAGATTTACATGAGTTTGACTTCACTTTCTTTTATTGGTTTAAAAACATTCTTCGGTTTTAGAAATATTTAACGCTGATGCTTTTACAGTCCATTTTTAGGTCTTGTTACAGTGACTTCGGTGTTAATTAATTCCTAAGTTTTCAATTTTTTTTTCTTGTATCATAAATATATCTAAGACATTGATATACAATAATATAAATGCATAATTAGGGTTAATTGGCTAGTGATTTTATCTGTTAAACTAAACTCAATACTGTAACATTTCAATATTAATAAAGTCTTATAATCAAACAATCAACAGTTTTAAATCAATCTAAAAATGAACAAGTTAATCGCACTTTGTGGACTAGTAATGCTAAGCACCGCCTCCACACCGCAAGAAGGATACAACGAACTGGAATGTAATAACCAGGAGGTTGCCGTAATCATAACATCTACCGAGGAGCTTTATCCGGTTATCTATACAGCTGACAACTCCATGAGTACGCCGGCACCTAAATTAGTGACCAGTATAGAATGGGAAACTCCGGTAGAATTAGCACTGGAAGAAATTATCTATATAGAGGAAGAAACTGAAATCGACCTTGGCTTCGATACCGCAGATTATCTTCCTGAAGGCTTTGATCCTAATGAACAATATGTAGATCTTAATTCAATTGAGTTTATCGATAATAATGAATCGACGGAGTTGGACTTCGATACTGCAGCCTATCTGCCTGAGGATTTCAGCCCATATGCCAATCCTGCCGATGTTATGTCTATAGATTATATCGAGGAGGGTGAAGACGAGATCGAGCTAGGATTCGACACTAAGGAATACCTGCCTGATGGATTCGATCCATACGAACAATATGTAGATCTCAACGCCATCGAGTATATCGAGGAAGATGTATGGGAAGAAGAGTTCGTTAAGCAGGATTTGGGTATCTAAAAATCAGGTCATTGACCTGCAAATTTCACAAGAGTTTTTTCACTCATTTTATTTTCATAGTTGGATTAGTTAGTTGTAAGCCTCTGATATATCGGAGGCTTTTTTCTTTCTAAATTCTAAGGATTAGGTAAACTAAGTGTTAACAGACCAGATTAACAAAAATTTAACTTTAAGAAGTTCAATTTCAACTTGTTAACAGAGTATCGATCTTACTGCCGGATCATTAATCCCCAGGCATCAGGACCTACTATTTCCTAATAATTCGATACAAAAATTGCTAATCCCATTAATGAAACAACTAGCCTGAATTGTTAACAAATTCTGAAGTACTATAATGCATTGACAATAGCTTCGTATCTTTGTCATAGATTTAATCTATTAAAATTATGAAAAAAGCAAGTTTAATATTTAGCAGTTTTTTGATCCTGTTAACCCATACAGGAGTAATGGCTCAGAACCCTAAAAATGATGATGAGCCGCTTGATTTGAACAGTGTTACCTATATAGAAGAAGAGAATGCCTATGATCTGGGCTTTAATACTGAGGACTATCTTCCTTTGGATTTTGATCCGACTGAGTATTATGTAGATCTGGATTCGATCGACTTTATTGACGAAGTTGAGGCAGTAGCAGATTATTCGGCCTTTTTGCCGCATGATTTTAATGCCTATGCCTATCCGTCGTATTTCAGATCGATCGATTATCTGGATCCCTCTGATGCTATCGATCTCGATTTGGATACGGCAGAAAATCTTCCGGAAGGATTTGATCCTTTCGAAAGGATTCAAAATGAAGAGATTATTTCCTTATAAGGTAACTGAATATTATTATGACCCCGGCCGAAAGGCCGGGGTTTTTTATTTAGAAAAGTATCGGAATAACGTATTGAAATACCAATATCAACAAGCCTACTGAGATCAGGTTAAGGACAATACCTGCTCGAACCATTTCATGAACCCTTACATATCCGCTGGCAAATACTATGGCGTTAGGCGGTGTGGCCATGGGTAACATAAAGGCACAGCTGCTGGCAATTGTGACCGGAATAAGCAGATAAAGTATGGGAATATCAAGTCCTATTGCAATACCCGCAACCACCGGGGCCAATACGGCTACCAGAGCAACATTGCTCATAAGTTCTGTCATAAACAGCATTAGGAAGATCAGCAAGACCGCGGTAAGGAGGATACTTATATCGCTGCTTGCGATAGTGGAGGCTACAACATCTACAATACCGCTGACCGACATTCCCTTGGCCAAAGCGAGTCCGCCACCAAATAATATGAGGATGCCCCATGCCAATCTGGTAGTATCTCCCCAGCCAATGATAAAGTCCGACCTTCTCAGGTTATAGGGTAATGCGAACAAAGCGATTGCGGCTAACATACTGATCATAGTATCGGAAAGCCCTAGTCCGGGAATGAACTTATTGATCACTGTGCGAAAGATCCAGAGAAATACTGTACAACCAAAAATCACTAATACCATTTTTTCCTTACCCGAAGTGGGACCTAATTTCTGCAATTCCTCTTCAATGACTTCCCTGGAAGCCTGGAATTTAAGTTGCTTACTGGGGAACATCCATTTAACCAATACTAGATAGCATATGGTGAGCATTATGAGTGAAAAAGGAAGGCCGATGGTCATCCACCTTAAGAATGAAACTTCGATCTGGTATTCATTTTCCAACAAACCGATGAGCACCGAATTCGGCGGGGTACCGATAACGGTTGCAATACCACCGGCATTAGCAGAAAAAGCGATGCCGAGCATAACACTTAATGCAAAATTTCGATCGCTTTTGGTAAAGCCATCCTCATCGTAAATCAGAAGACTTATAACAGACATGGCAATGGGGAGCATCACCACTGTACTGGCCGTATTGCTGATCCACATGCTCAGTGCTGCAGTGGCGATCATAAAGCCCAGTACCACACGATCAGGGGTGGTGCCGGTTATACGAATAATGTTAAGTGCAATACGCTTGTGGAGATTCACTTTTTCGAGCGCCAGAGCCAGGACAAATCCTCCAAAAAAAAGGAAGATGATAGGGCTTCCATAGTTGGCCCCAACATCGGCTATGGGCATTATCTTGAGGAGCGGGAATAACAAAAGTGGCAGCAATGCAGTCACCGAAATCGAGACTGCTTCGGTAATCCACCAGGTTACCATCCAAAGTGCTGCGGCGATAACGCCGTTGGCATTTTCCTTACCTGGTAATAGATCTGGTAATAGAAGGATTGTAATAAAGAAAAGCGGACCTAGTACGAGGCCTATTTTCCTGCTGTTGGGCATAAGGAATTATTTGAGCCCTAAGCTATAATTTTTTCGATAAGTATTAAAAATTAAAAAGGAGCCCGTTAAGGCTCCTAAATCTTATTGGGCTGATTCTCCAAAATCGATCGGAATCAGATTGAGATCTTCATCACAGGCACCGTATAGTAATTTAACTTTACCGTCTTCCTCATAACCCGCAACAAAGAAAAGATCGTTGTCCCAGTCGATGATCTCGGGCATATACTTTCCTGCATAGGCCAATTCATTCATCAAAGCTCCACTATTATCGTATTTTTTTATAAATCCTTCCGTGGAGATAATAAAACCTTGCTCCAATGCGGTTAAGGCCTGGTTGTTCGACGTTCCTTCGAAATATTCCCTGTATACAAGAGCTCCATTATTATCCGTTACGATGATCTCCCCATTAGCATATAAGGCAAAATTTCCGTTGGAGAGTTTCTCCAGATGATAGCTGCCGTTCAGATCATTAGCCGAATCGAGCTTTGTATCAAGCACCGATTCGTTGTAAATGACATGAGATGTAACATTAAATGACCCGTCGAAGAAAATCAACAAGGGCTTATAGTCGGTTAACCTGGGATCGGAATCGTTCTTAGAGAACACAGCACCAAAAGCTACATATCCACTTTCTCTTACCACCAAATCTCCAATCATGGCATCTGCAGCTCCGAAACTATGAAGGCTTACATCGAAAGCATCTCCACTTGAATTCCTTGTCTCGATACTTGCTTTATAGATCCCGCCATCTTCTGTCGACCCGAAATAATACCAGTTCGAACCATCCCTGAGCACTCCATAACTATGTTTGGCCGCAGAATTAATAGCGTTTACAAACCCCCAGTCGCTCATATAAGTCACTTCCTGTGTGCCATAAAGGCTTGCCAGGGTCCGGGCAAAGATGAAATTCATATTCCCACTGGGATAGAAATTTACAAATGCACTATTGCTTTCATGGGGCTTGTCGGCCAGATAATTTGAGCTTAAAGTATAAGATTCGTCTAATTCCTTATAGTAAAACTTTGTACCTCCCGGTCCTTCTTCGTCCTCAAGGTTTTCGATATAATAGATATTTCCGCTAATCGGATGGATGCCTAATTCTAAAGGAATAGCCGAAAAACCTTCAGAAATCACAGGATAGATGTAAAAAGACTCAGCATCTAAGACTGAAACCTGTTTGGTATATACATCTGTTTCTTCCTCCTCGTTAGTCACCGTCAGGGTGATGGTATATTCACCACCGGCTTCAAACTCTGTCTGAGGATTTTGCTCTGTACTGGTTTCCCCATTGCCAAAATCGTAAAGGAAAGATACAGCTCCTTCCGAACAGCTCGTAATTTCGAGATCCTGTCCAATGGCCAGTACGGTATTGCTTAGTTGGAAGCAGGCTTCCAGCCCATCAACCGGATCGGGGTCCTTCTCAATGTCTTCCACAGGCTCGGTAGAGCAAGAAGCAATTAAGGCAATAAAAAAAAATAGCAGGTAATAGTGTTTCATAATCGCAGATTTGGGGTTCTGTCCTTATAAAACGCTAATTTTCAATACGATATTTTAAAAATTAACAGGTTTTCGATGAACGGGGCAATAAGTTAAAATACTGTTAATCAGAATTATACGAATAAATACCTTAAAATCTGTAAGAAAGGGCTTACTACTGCAACTCGCAGATCAGTATATCATCTTTTTTTAACACTTTAGCGAGCCCAAGTTTGTTCAGTGCTTTTATGCCTTTATCCCAGGCTTTATTGCTAAGCCCGGCGGCCTCCTTAAGAGTCGCAAGCGGCATGCTGGGTTCTTTTTTTAATAGCTCCAGAATTGCTTTTTCGTTATCCTTGAGTTCAAGAGGTTTCTTCTCTGGTCTCATCTGAGGAAAGAACAATACTTCCTGGATGGAGGCATTGTTGGTCAGTAACATCACCAGTCGGTCCATACCTATACCTATTCCTGAAGTTGGTGGCATACCATATTCCAGCGCTCTAATAAAATCCTGGTCGATGAACATAGCCTCATCATCTCCCTTTTCCGATAGTTTTAACTGCTCTTCAAAACGTTCTCGCTGGTCGATTGGATCGTTTAATTCCGAATAGGCATTCGCAATCTCTTTGCCGTTGATGATAAGTTCGAAACGTTCTGTCAATCCCGGGTTGTCTCGATGTTCTTTAGTGAGCGGACTCATTTCCTTGGGATAGTCGATAATAAAAGTGGGCTGAACAAAATGTTTTTCACATTTTTCGCCAAAAATCTCATCGATCAGTTTGCCAATTCCCATGGTCTCATCGACCTCTATTTCGAGTTTTTTAGCTACTTCCCTTAATTCGTCTTCCTTCATGCCGTCGATATCGAAGTCCGTATATTTTTTGATGGCTTCAAGGATAGAGATTCGCGGATATGGTGCTTTGAAATCGATCTGCTGATCTCCCATCTGACTAAGGCTTGTTCCGTTGGCATCGATGGCCACTTTTTCGAGTAGCTGCTCCGTAAGCTCCATCATCCAATGGTAATCCTTATAGGCTACATAGAGTTCCATAATGGTAAACTCCGGATTATGAGTACGGTCCATTCCTTCGTTCCTGAAATCCTTCGCGAATTCAAAAACACCGTCGAAGCCACCAACAATGAGCCTTTTCAGATATAATTCGTTGGCAATTCGCAGATAAAGTGGTATATCAAGGGCGTTATGATGGGTGATGAAGGGGCGAGCTGCAGCCCCTCCGGGGATGGCCTGAAGTATTGGCGTTTCTACCTCAAGATATCCCTTCTCATTGAGGAATTCCCTGATGCTACTGGTAATTTTTGTTCGTTTAATAAAGGTTTCTTTCACCCCCGGGTTTACCACCAGGTCTACATAGCGTTGGCGGTACCTCAATTCAGGATCATTGAACTGGTCGTAAACGTTGCCGTCAGCATCCTGTTTTGGTAGTGGTAAAGGCCTTAAAGCCTTGCTTAACAATACAAATTCTTTAACAAGTACGGTTTTCTCTCCCACCTTGGTGGTAAAGAGTTCCCCTTTCAGCCCTATGATATCTCCAATATCGAGGAGTTTTTTGTAAACTTCGTTATAGAGGGTTTTATCATCTCCCGGACAAATCTCATCGCGGTTAAAATATAGCTGAATCCTCCCATCGCTATCCTGGAGTTCGGCAAAGGAAGCTTTTCCCTGTATACGCCGGGACATCAGCCTGCCAGCCAAAACTACCTCTTTCCCTTCCGCAAAATTCTGTTTAATGGAAGATGAGGAATTGTCTACCGGAAATTCGGCAGCCGGGAATGGATTGATTCCCAAATCGCGTAGCCTGGCTAGCTTTTCCCTCCTTATGACTTCTTGCTCAGAAAGTTGCATTGACATAGAATTAAAGCGCAAAATTACACTTTTGCCATAAAGTACGGCATATTGTTATAAAGGAATTGATAGCTAGGTTTTCAGGCAGAATTATAGCCTTTCAGGGAGACTTAGTCTTCACTGCGTAATTGGGCACATACTCTTCTCCGGAAAATACCTTAGCCATATCTTTTTCTAGTGTTTCCAGCGGGCTTTCCACAATGCGGTTAACTTCTTTACCGTCTTTTAGAAAAATTATGGTAGGAACGTTGGTGATCCGCAGGCCCCAATGCTCTCCGTTCGGACTGGTTTTATAATTTGGTCCTTTATCGTAAACGCCCACTATTTTAAGCTGAGCAGTGGGGAAGTCGGCCTTTTCTAATATTTTCATTAGTGCAGGAACTTCCCGCTGGCTGTCGCTGCACCATGTACCCATAAACAACAGAATTTGGTATTCGCTCAATGATGTTTTAAAATCTTCTATTTCTTTGGTATCCAGCTCGTGATAATCGTAAAAAGTTTGATACCATTCCGAAAAGGGAGTTGCTTTTAACAGGTCTGGTGAAAAATTCCCCACAAGGTCTATTCCACCGCTTCGCGAATCTATTTCCTTGAACAAGGATTGGCCAAAAGACAGGACACCACAAAACAGCAGTGTGATAACTAGGACTTTAATTTTCATAGCATTTTTAAATTCGGTCTAAAATTAACGCATTTTGTAACAATTTTCGAATGATGACGACATATAAATAGCATCAATCAATCATCATGAGTTTTTTACGAGTTTTATTGGCGATCATTTTTCCGCCCCTTTCGGTAATCGGCAAAGGATGTGGATCTTTCCTTATCGTATTGCTGCTTACCTTATGTGGCTGGGTGCCCGGAGTTATCGCCGCCCTGATCATTCTTAACAATCCCAACTGATCGTCGTATCTTTACCCCAGGACAATCAGATTTTTTATGAAGAATTTACTAGTTGTATTGCTGATAGTCTTCAGCATCCTGTCTTGTGAGATAAGAGAGGAATACACTTTTAATAAGGATGGTAGTGGCGTCTATGAAATGGTGCTCGACTTTTCCGATTTTATGAAAATGAAGGAAGAAAACGATTCTACCTTATTCGAGCAAAAAATAGACACGCTTATCGACTTTGCCGTATTGCTGGAGGAAAAGCGCGACAGCATCGCACAACTCCCCGAAGCGGAACAAGCCCGACTCCAGTCATTAAAACCTCTCAAATTTGAAATGAAGGTGAATGATACGACCAAGCAGATGCTGATGAATTTACGGTATGATTTTGAGGACATCAGTGAGCTTGAAAAATTCGCAGAAACTATAGAGAAGGCGAATATCAAAGCGTTGGATGAACTGTCGGGGACCGGGGATCCCCAGGAGAATACGATGTCTGATAGCCTTCAACCAACGAATTCGGGTTTATTTGAAATGGCGTCTTCTTTTCATACTAAATTCAGTTCCAAAAAGTTTAGCCGGAAGATCACCGATGAAGCAAGGCAGGAGGCCTTAAAAACACAAGATACGACCATGGCTTCGGATGATCCTTTTGCCGACATGCTTAAATTTAAACAGGTATTTCGTTTTCCCTATCGGGTGCGTGCCGTGGATAACGAAAAAGCCCGGATTTTATCAGATTTTAAAGGGATTGAACTGGAGGTGAATATGTACGATCTCAACAAGGATCCGGATATTTTTAATGTGGAAGTCCTTTTTGAAAAATGAACAAAAACGTCATCATACAGGACCTGGGAAATAAGGACTATAAAGATACCTGGGATTATCAGGAAAAGCTTTTTAAGGAGATCCTCGAGATCAAGATCCGAAATCGCAGGCAGGATGCCGGTCTGGAGACCCCTAACTATTTCCTTTTTGTGGAACACCCACATGTATATACGTTGGGTAAAAGTGGCGATATTTCAAACCTACTTGCCACGGAAGAGGAGCTCACCTCCCATGGGGCCAAATTCTATCGCATAAACCGGGGCGGCGACATCACCTACCATGGCCCGGGTCAGATCGTTGGCTACCCGATCCTTGACCTCGACAATTTTTTTACAGATATCCATAAATACCTGCGCTTCCTGGAAGAGATGGTCATCTTAACCCTGGCAGATTATGGCCTGCAAGGAGAACGCTCAGAAGGCGAAACCGGTGTCTGGCTCGATGTGGGCACACCGCTGGCCAGAAAGATCTGCGCCATGGGCGTACGCGCCAGCCGCTGGGTCACCATGCATGGCTTCGCCTTTAATATAAATACCGATCTCGGTTATTTTGATCATATGATCCCCTGCGGGATTAAAGACAAGGCAGTGACTTCACTGAACCGGGAATTAGGCCTTAAGGAAGTGCCGATAGGGGAGGTGAAGCAGAAACTATTAAAACATTTTGCTGAGTTATTTGGCGCATCGATTGCCAAAGATAAAACCGAGGCCTGAGCCCCGGTATCAAAAACTATTTGGTTAATGACAATCTTCCAGCATATCGCCGGCACCGTGAAGCTTGGCCATTTCGGCCATATCCATATCACAATGGTAATCGGTTAAAAGCGAGCTATAATCGGCGCTGGGTGTTCCAGAGATCATTTCTTCTTCCTTGTTGGAAGTTGAATCTGATGTTGATGTTATACTCTTTTCCTTTTTGGTGGTTCCTCCACATGAAATGAACACTAGGATTAGACCAAGGATTGTTATCAATTTTCTCATGGTATGTTTTTTAGTGTTTTTATACTACTGTTATAAGGTAAAGGTGTTTAGTTATCTTTTTTCGCTGATTCTGCCATTGCCTCCGTCAGTTTTTTGTTGAAAACAAGTTTTAAAGAATCCTTTTTTTTGGGATCCAGGCTTAGATCGTAAAGTTTGTATTGTTCCCGTAAATGTTGCTTCATCTCGGGTGATAAATTTGAAAGTTCTAAGACCTCCAGATAATTGGAAATGTCGTTCCATTTTTCAAATCCATCAAGTTCCATCATGCCGAACACTGGTGCCAGAACTTCGGTTTGCTTGTCTAAAAGATTCATTTGCTTAACGGTATCTTTTAGCTGTTCGGTGTTCTTCTACTGGGCATAACATGGTTGGATTAGTAAAATACCCGTAAGGGTTAATAGTGCTAAGAGTTTCATCGCTTCCTAATTTTTTTATTGTTATCATTATATTTTAAGCTTCGATTTTGGCAATAAAGGTCCCGGCCATAACATCAGATATAGCTTATCCAATCCTAAAAATTTTAGGTTCTTTTGTCTTGACTTTTATGCTGGCAACCCGCTACATTATTCCGAAGAAATGGAAATAATTAACCTTATATAGGCAATAGGTTTTAACTAACGAAATTCATCAAATACGCTTTCAAACTCACTGGTTGAATATTGGGATATCTGGTCACTGCATTCAATACACCATTCCTTTCTTTATTGCCCTCTCCCTTTACCCATACAGAGCGGTGTAATTGGGTAAAAATCCTGGTCAACATGGTTTCGGGTGTTGTTGAAGAATTGATAGTCTCATCGAGCTGTTCCGGAGAAACAAATTCTTTTTCTACTTCTTTACCACTGATATCTTCCCATAAAGAAATCATCTCATTCTGAGTAGTTCTTGAAGTAGATATCAGGACTTCTTTATTAATGGTTTCCGGGTCTTCTATAATGGCAGCAGTATATTGCCCGATGTCTGACAGGGCGGTCATATAAGCAGGCATATTACCATCCCCAAATATTTTTGCCCGATCAGGAGGGGATTGAGGTCCGAGTTCACCCAGCCCGGTAGCCCAAAACTCCATAAAACCATTCGTATAGATAGGGGTGAATCCAATACCCGTTTCTTTGATTTGTTCCTGTACCGCTGCCTTGGCATCGAACA
>CAMYIE010000002.1 GCA_947258405.1 uncultured Eudoraea sp.
GCGCCCTGGGGTGGTAGCGGATACGATCCGGTTCCGTAGAGGGATGACAACTCGCCAGCGCACCATCTCGCCTGTCGCTAAAAATGTATCCCATACATTATCTAATCGCTCCAGCGCACTGGGGTGGTAGCGGATGCGATCCTGTTCCCTGGTATAAATCGGGTTGTGCAACGCAATCCACTTTCTATTTTACTATCTTAGCCCCTTTAAAATCACTTGATGTTTTTTCTTGGAATCACATGGAATCCCAACGACACCCTGTTCAGTCTGGGGCCATTACAGATCAAATATTACAACCTGCTTTGGATCATAGCTTTTGCAGTGGGCTGGTATCTGATGAAGCGTATTTTTGAAAAGGAGAAGAAAAGCAATGAACAACTAGACGCCCTTTTTATTTATAGCGTATTGTCCACAATGCTGGGCGCCAGACTCGGACATGTTTTCTTCTACGATTGGGCCTATTATAAAAATCATCTAGCCGAAATCCTGCTGCCGATCCGGGAAAAATCGGGTAGCGCATTATTCGGACTCATCAATGGTTACGAATTTTCGGGCTTTACCGGTTTGGCCAGTCATGGTGCTACCATTGGTATGATCATAGGGATGTATTTTCTTGGCCGGAAGTATAAAGATTTGAAGCTTTTATGGATAGTAGACAGGTTAACCATCCCGTTCGCCATTGGTGCCTTTATGGTAAGGCTTGGTAACTTTTTCAACTCCGAGATCAATGGTAAAATCACCGATGCCTCCTTTATTTTTGGAACGCGATTCGTGCGAGATTCAGATGATATGCCTGCATATAAGGCGCTTCAGATCACCAAGGAAAAATCGGTTGATGCTGCTTATAAAGCCATTGAGATCGACCCAAAATATACCGAATTCCTTCAGGCTATCCCTTTCCGGCATCCAGCCCAACTCTACGAGGGCGTAGCATATATATTTGTATTCCTGATTCTGCATTGGCTCTACTGGAAAACCGATAAAGGGCAGAAGCCCGGGTTTCTATTCGGACTCTTTCTGATCTTATTATGGACCATCAGATTCTTTGTAGAATTTGTCAAAAAAAGTCAGGGTGGTTTTGAGGAGTCACTTGGCCTGTTGTCTACCGGCCAATGGTTAAGTATCCCCTTTATAATCATCGGACTTTATTTTGTATTAAGGCCCGTGGCAAAAAAAGGTTAATCCTATGCGTTTCAAAACTATATTTCGTCTCTTACTGATAGGGGGTTTTTTGTTTTCGCTGGGTTCCTGTAAAGATGCCCCTCCCAAGCAGGCCATAAAAACTTCGGAAATTACCTTTACCAGGGAAGGAGAGCTCTCGGTTTACCAGTCGGGTACCGAAGCCGTTCTCGCTCAGATCGATATTGAGATCGCCGAGACGGAATACGAAACCAGTACCGGGCTGATGTACCGTAAGGGCATGGAAAAGAACCAGGGAATGCTCTTTATTTTCGACTATGTGGGCATGCATTCATTCTATATGAAGAACACCGAATTCGACATCGATATCATTTTTATCGACGACGAATATAAAATTGCCAGCTACCACGATCGTGCCAGGGCTATGGACGAGACAGGTATCTCTTCCAAAGTCCCGATCAGGTATGTTCTGGAGATTAATGCGGGGCTACGGTCTAAGTGGGGATTGGAGATAGGAGACCGAATAGGCTTCACACGTCCTTAACTTGTTTCTGGCAATGATGTAAATTTCTTTGTCCAATATTTAACCAGGCCATTATTTAGTACGGCAGGTCGATAGTCCAAACGGAGCATATAAGGGGCAAAAACTCACAAAGCTGGTGCCTACAAAAACGCCTGCTAGTACAAGCAATACTATACCTATAGTTCCTGTAACAGTCCCGGTAAAATATAGTGCTACAAAAATGGCGGCGATGATAAAGCGAACGATCCGGTCTGTACTACCCATGTTTTTTTTCATCTGAATAAAGTTTTAGTTCAATATATTTTGTGCGAGCAAGACGATTCCGGTAACCAGGCCTATACACAGGATACAAACCAATATGAATTTCAGAAACTTCTTCCTCATTATTACTGCAGATAAAATTAGATAAGATCTACAAGGTTTGCAGTGACTTAAGTCACCAATTCAATAATTCTATCTTTTGGGTGTGCTGTCTGACCAGACCATCTGTTTCCAACTTTTTCATAACACGGCTAATGACCTCGCGAACAGTACCCAATTCATCCGCCAGTTGCTGATGTGAGATTTTGAGCGGATTTTGGTTTTTTATTGATGCTTTTGTCTGTAAATGTTTATAGAGGCGTTTGTCCATCTTATCGAACATAAGATGCTGAATTGTATCGAGCAATTCGCTATAACGTTGTTTGTATTGATTAAAAAACAAACGATTCATTCCCGGATAGTCTGCTATCCAGCTTCGGACTTCCTTAACCGGCATCAATAAAGCTTCGGTATCTTCTTCGGTTACCGCGTAGATACTGCTAGGATCATTTTCGAGTGAAGCAGAAAATGACATAATGCAGCTTTCCCTGGGCTGTATATAATACAGCAACAATTCCCGGTCCTTATATCGGGTATACACCTTTATCAAGCCCTTCAATACTAAGGGTATTACTTTTATATACTGCCCCTCTCTTAGTATTTCCGTGTTTTTAGGCAAGGTTTTTAACTGGGCTGTACTGCGTATTCTCTCAAGGAGATCGGCATTGAGATGAGATAAGTAGTCTGGTATCTCAATCATATCAAGAGCGTTCTATAATATCCGGACGATTAAATATACAACAAAAACTGCCCCGAGAATTATCGGGGCAGTAATACAAAACCTGTTCCTTATGGTAAAACACCTCTTTATGCACAATGGAAGGTTTTGTAAATGAAGGCTTCTTGGTGTGGGGCTTTACTGTAGAAGTCTTCAAAGCAGGTTTAGTTACTAACAAAAATTAATCTATCAGTACTGCCATCTCCACCACTGATATCAATCAGTTCAATCCGGTTATCAGTAAATGATACGATGTCCCAGTCATCGGTCAGTTCAGTAAATCGATCAGGAGAGGCAAAAAAGATGTTGAAATCGATATCATCGCTGTCATCATCCATACTGTCATCGCTACTGCTATCGCTACTGTCGTCTCCTGTAACAGACCAGCTTCCTTCAATTTGATTGCTGCCGTTATCCGCCAGTAGCGAACCATCAGCATTAAAGGTAAATGTATAGCCCGCAAAATCGTCGGTTTCATCAACTCCAGAGTCGATATAGCTCATGATCGACCAGCCGCCTGTGGTCATCAAATTTTCAACTTCTTGCACTTGGGCATCCAGATTGGCCGACATATCGGAATTACTGTCATCGGACGTACAGGAGGTTAAAGCGAGTAATGAAATAACGATCCAGTAATATTTAATTCTCTTTTTCATGATCATATAATTTATTGGTTTGGTTTGAAAAAGGGGGAGGATATCCCCCTTTCCAATTAATCTTATTGACAGTCGCTTTCATAGCGGAGTCTGTCATCACCGATCCTGAGATCCACCTCATTATCATCTCCTTCCTGTTCTATTTCATGCAACACCCACTCGTCATTAAAATCGGGTAAATCGGGTATATTAATGGTTACAACGATATTATTTCCAGAACCTTCACTCATCCAGCTACCCTGGAAAGTATCAATACCATCTGTTACTTCGATATCTCCTTCTACAGTAAAATTGAAAAAGAATCCAGTATATTCATCATCCAAATCCATATCGTTCCTTTCCAGCTTATCCACATACCAATCGTCGCAACTGGTTAAGACATCAGTCAACAGTTCGGTATTGCAATTCTCGCAGTCATCATCATCATAATCATAGTCATCATCCTCATCGCAATCATCATCAGCATCCTCTAAAATCTCTTCCAGATCGTCCAGATTTGATGCCTCAACAACCGTCCCATCGGAAAGTGTCACAGATATAGGGAAACCGATTGTCACAATCTGTGTATCGTCAAGATCCTCAATAAAGAGATATAGCTCCTTGTCGTCCTCTATCGAGAGCGTTCCTATCAATTCATTATTGGTATCAAAAATGCTCGCCTCTATAGGGTACTGTATATCAGCGCATTCAATATCATCATCCTCCTCATTCTCACCTAAACAATCCTCTGCAAGGTCTTCCAGTTCATCAAAATTGCTGATGGTCACCTCGGTGAAATCGGGAAGTACTATGGTAATTGGAAAGAAAAACTCCAGTTCATCAATATCATCGTCAAACTCATCAAAAATATCTTCGATAAGTTCTAAATCCTCTTCGCTGTCTATCGTAATGTCTAGTCCGTTGACATTCACAGTCACCGGTAGTTCGATATCAAGACAATTGGCATTATCCAGAATATTATCATCAGACCCATCATTTTGGGCAGTTCTTTGAAGCAGGTCGGCTACCCTTGAGCTCGCATCCAGTGATTCGTTTTGGGGTGCTTCAATAAATTCAGATTCCTCAGAGCGGCAGGCTGTGTTGAGCAACATCAGACCAAGTACCATAAGACTAAGTAGTTTAAGACTCTTTTTCATAAGATTTTAATTAAGAAGTTTATCGTTTTAATACTAAAACAACTTTGTCCTGAAAATTCCTGAAATATTTTTGAAAATTTTATTTTATATCTTTAAATAAATCTTTCCCTCTGACTTGAAGAAAGACCTGCACCAGGATATATGTGATCAAAAAGTATTTTCGGCAGTGTATGAAAAATATGCCCGGGAGCTGCACAATTATCTCTATTATAAATACGGACAAAATCTGGATCCTAACGACAAGGCCCAGGAAGCTTTTATTAAGCTCTGGGAGAATTGCAAAAAAATAAAATTTGCCTCCGCCCGTGCCTTCTTGTATAAGGCAGCAAATAATCTGATGTTAAATGAGATCAAACATCAGAAGGTGGTGCTCAGATATCAACAACAAAAGCCTAAATCCTATACTTCGGAAAATCCGGAATTCCTAATGGAAAAAGATGAATACCTGAAAGAGTACCAGGCTGTTCTGGGGAGGTTAACCGAGGAACAAAGGGTTGCTTTCTTGCTCAACAAAGTAGAAGGGAAAAAACACGAGGAGATCGCCACAATGCTAGGTGTAACCCGAAAGGTTATAGAATATCGGATATACAGTGCATTTAAAGCGTTAAAAGAGGGTTTAGAAGGATTTAAACTAAAATAATCAGGAAAAACAAGGATTGAGTTGTTATTAAGATAAGAAGTAAGAATTATGGAGAAGGACTACCTTATCGATAAATGGTTAAACGAAGGCCTGACTGATTCAGAGATGGAAACTTTCCGAAAGCGGGACGACTATGATGAATTAGTGACTATTTTGGAAAATGCCAAACTGTTCAAAGCGTCTGAATTTTCCAATGTTGATAATTTCGACAGTCTGAAATCGAAAATGGAGGCAAGAAAGAAAATGCCACAAGGAATTAGCTGGGTTAAACCACTACTACGAATGGCTGCTGTATTGATGGTAGGTATTGGTTTGTTTTATCTCCTGTTTGAAGATGGTATCACTCGCATTGAGACCATGGGAGGAGAAAAAATGCAGATTGAACTCCCCGATGCTTCCGCTGTTGTGCTTAACGCTGCCTCAGAAATAAGTTATGACAAAGATCGATGGGAAGAGGAGCGAAGAATAGAATTGAAGGGCGAAGCCTTTTTCGATGTAAAAAAAGGAAGTTCATTCCAGGTGATGACTGCAACCGGCACTATTACGGTTTTAGGTACAGAATTCAATGTCAGGCAGCGAGCCGGCCATTTTGAGGTTCACTGTTTTGAGGGCTCGGTACAGGTAATCACCACTGCTCATAATAATACACTGGCCGCAGGCGATCATCTACAATTATTGGGTAACCGGATGGAAGTTCTAAGGAACGTAAGAAGCCAGCCGGGCTGGCTAGAAAACACCAGCAGTTTTAATCGGGTTCCCCTGGGGCTGGTTATCGACGAATTGGAACGTCAATACAATATAAAGGTGGAGTTTAGTGGTGATGGCGCCGACAGCCTATTCACCGGTGGGTTTGTCCATGGTGATCTTAAGGTAGCACTACAGGCGATTACCCGACCTTTTAATCTTGACTTCAACATCCAATCAACCGACACCGTGATCATTTTTGCAAGTGAAAAGTAAAACCCACCTGCTTCTATGTTTTTTTCTCATTCTCCTGGCCGGGAGCAGCATAGGCGCTCAGGATCGCAAACGATCTTTGGTGGCGATCCTTTCAGACCTTGAAACCGTTCACGATATACAATTTAATTATGCCAGTTCAGAGCTGGAAGACATCGAATTAACTCCACCACAACCGGACTGGCCGCTAAGACAAAGCCTGGACCATATCAGCGAAGAGGCCGGTCTGGATTTCGAGCAACTCTCTAATAATATTATCACCGTCGTAAGGAGAAGGCTCGCCCTTTGCGGGTATTTGCGTGATAAAGATACACGGGAGCCTCTTCTTTATGCCACGATTAGTACCGGTAACAGTTCAACGGTCAGCAACTCAGAAGGGTATTTTGAAATCAAGGAAATCCGTAGTGGAGTGCTGGTTGAAATACGTCATGTTGGATATAAATCACTGCTTCGTGAACCGGCTTTTTTTAAGCAGGATCTGTGTGCCGAAATATACCTTGTACCACAGCAGCAACAACTGGCCGAAGTGGTTCTCTACGACTATCTTGTTCGTGGCATAGACAAGCTCGACAACGGGGCATTCCGAATTAATTTTGACCACTTCACTATTCTGCCGGGCCTGGTTGAAAACGATGTTTTACAATCTGTGCAGGCATTTCCCGGGATTCAGAGTATCAATGAGACCGTCTCGAATATCAACATCCGGGGGGGTAGTCACGATCAGAACCTGATCTTATGGGATGGAATAAAAATGTATCAATCTGGCCATTTTTTTGGGTTGATCTCCATGTATAATCCACAGATAACTCAGCAGGTTACGCTTCAAAAAAATGGTTCGCCGATAACGCTCACAGACGGTGTTTCGGGTAGTATCATCATGGAAACTGAAAAGGAGATCAATTCCTCAGCACGGGGTAACCTGGGCATTAATTTTATAGATGCCAACGGTTTTGCCGACATCCCGCTGGGCACCAAATCTTCTATCCAGGTCGCAGCGCGTAAATCGATCAGTGATCTTTGGGAGACCCCCACCTATTCAGAATATTTTAAAAGAATATCTCAGGAGACCGAAATAGAATCGAACATCGATCAAGTCGTAAATTCGGATATCAATTTCGACTTTTATGATACTTCTTTAAGATGGCTTTATTCCCCGTCGGATAAAGATAAGATCCAGCTGAATTTTATACTTACCAATAATAATCTTGGTTTTAACGAGAATGCTCTTTTTGAAGGAGAGCCCCAGACACGGCAAAGCAATATCGAACAGAACAGTATTGCTGCTGGAATACGATACGAAAGACAATGGAGTAAAACATTCAGCAGCCAGTTACAGGTCTATAATACCGATTACAAGTTAAAGGCCATCAATGCCAATATCCTCAACGACCAGAGGTTCCTTCAGGAAAATACGGTGTCAGAGACAGGAATATTGCTCAACACGAGGTTTCAGATAAATGATAATCTCAATTGGAGTAACGGTTATCAATTTATTGAAACAAAGGTTTCCAACCTCGACGATGTTGATAATCCCATTTTCAGGAACCTTGTGGGCGAAGTCCTTCGGATCCATGCATTGTTCAGCGGAATTGACCTTAGATCGGCCAATCGAAGCCGACGTCTTAACCTCGGTTTGCGCTATAATTATCTGGACAAATTTGGTAAATCTATCCTGGAACCAAGAATCAGTTTTAATCAGCGCCTGACCAGGGGGCTACACCTCGAGTTGCTTGGTGAATTCAAACACCAAAACACCTCTCAGGTCATCAATTTTCAAAATGACTTTCTGGGGATTGAGAAAAGAAGATGGCAACTATCGAACGACTCAGAGATTCCGGTAATAGAAAGCAGACAGGGATCGGCCGGATTGAGCTATTCCAATAGTGGATGGCTGATAAATGCAGTGGGTTACTACAAGGATGTAAATGGAATTACCACTCAAAGCCAGGGGTTTCAAAATCAGTATGAATTCATCAGAACATCAGGCAATTACCAATCAAAAGGAATCGATTTTTTGGTCCGAAAACAGATCAACAGACTAAATACATGGCTGAGCTATAGTTATCTGAAAAGCGATTATTTATTTGACGCGCTACCAGATATGCAATTTCCCAGTAATTTCGATATCACCCATGCACTAACCGCTGGGGTTGCCTATAATACCGGAGTGCTTGGGCTATCGGCAGGCATAAACTGGAGGACGGGGAAGCCCTATACCACCCCAGACCCTGTACAACCCGTTATCGATGATCAGATCAATTATCTCAATGCCAACAATACACGACTAGAAGATTATCTTCGGGTAGACATTTCAGGTTTGTATGAATTTTCACTGGGCCTGAAAAACAGGGGTCAGGTGGGACTCTCCGTCTGGAATCTTCTGGACAGAGTTAATCCTATCAATATTTTTTATAAAGTGACGCCCGAAGACGAAGCGGAGCAGATTACAGAGACCTCACTGGGGATTACTCCGAATGCTGTTTTCAGGTTCTATTTCTGAGATTAGTATTATCTTTCCATATGCAGGAAGGCTACTAAATCAATCGGTATTTGGCCTTGATGATTTCATCAGAATATTATGAAGAATTCCGCAAGGGGACATTGGGGTATTTTGGTCACCAACCAGTCTGATAAGCACACGCTGATCGGGAATTTGATGTCGCCGAATAGGGAAAAACCATCAGGCTTTGAGGTGCTAAACGGAAAAGCAGGTGCTTTGTTCTCAAAACTGGAGCTCGACAAGCTTATTGAAGAGGAAGTGAGGCACGATAAAAAATTGCTGACTTCCCATACAGACCAGAGTTTACAGTCCTTTTCGAGCGGAGAACGCAAAAAAGCCCTGTTTAGTTACCTGATGCGGCAAGAACCAGATTTTTTGATCCTCGATAACCCATTTGACCACCTGGACAGGGAGACCCAGCAGGAGTTAAGGGAAATGCTGCTGGAGCTATCGGATAGCATCCATATGATACAGCTAAGCAGTCGGTCGGCAGATTTTTTGTCCTTTGTCGAACAAATAGGTTTACTCCTGGCCGACCAGGTAGATTGGGTAACTTCTACGGACGATCTGAGTGATTATGTGACCTCCTCCTTCCATGGCGCTCCTGATGCATCTATCCCGGACCCCTTGCAGGAGAACACCTACGACAAAGAGTATCTTATACGGCTCAAGGATGTAGATGTGAGCTATGGTGAAAAGAAAATTCTGCATCAAATCAACTGGGATATAAAACCAGGTGAGTTCTGGGAATTATCGGGTAAGAACGGTAGTGGTAAAACAACTATCCTCTCGATGATTACCGGCGACAATCCGAAAGGATACGGGCAGGAACTTTATCTCTTTGGCAAAAAGAAAGGCAGCGGAGAGAGTATTTGGGACATTAAAAAGAAGATCGGCTATTTTACACCTGCCATGATCGATCGTTTCCGTGGATATCACAGCCTTGAAAATATGCTAATTTCGGGTATGCTGGATTCCATCGGACTCTATGTAGTGCCCAGCGAGGTTCAGAAAAGACTGGCCGGAGAATGGCTAACCCTGGTAGGAATGGCCTCCCTGAAAGATCGGTATTTCCACAACCTAAGCACAGGCGAACAACGACTTATCATGTGTATTCGCGCCATGATTAAACATCCCTTACTTGTGATCCTTGATGAGCCCACCGCCGGACTCGATGACGCCAGCAGTGAATTAATTATTTCACTTGTGAACAAGATGGCTCAGGAAAGTCTGACTACCATAATTTTTGTATCCCATCGGAAAGAGTCAGGATTAGAGGCCAGATACAATTACCAACTCAGCATGGATGAAAATGGCTCTACCGGGGAGGTAATCCTGAAAAAGGAATAATACAAGTTTAGCGCCTAAAACAAAAAACCGCCAGCATAGGATGCAGGCGGTTATATTTTTATTGATAATGCTATTATCAGGCTGTGGCTGTTTCTGTGGCTAGTATCTTTTTCTTCAAAGTATCGAACATCACAGGTGTAGCGATGAACAATGAGGAGTATGTACCCACTACTACCCCTACAATCATTGCGAACATAAATCCTCTTAACGACTCTCCTCCAAAGATAAAGATAGACAAGAGCACTACCAGGGTGGTAAGCGAGGTATTCAATGTTCGGCTCAGAGTACTATTGAGTGCATTATTAATATTCTGGCCTCCCTTCCAGCCTTTTTCACCCACCATTTCACGTATACGGTCGAATACTACCACTGTATCGTTCAGCGAATAACCAATAACTGTAAGAATGGCGGCGATAAACGCCTGGTCGATCTCCATGCTGAAAGGCATGATCTTACTGGTAAGCGAAAATATCCCGAGTACAAAAAGCACATCGTGAAATACAGCTGCAACTGCACCCAGAGAGAACTGCCATTTTCGGAATCTCAACAGAATATATAAAAAGACAACAGCCAGTGATCCTACAATGGCCCAAACAGCGTTCTTTTTTATATCATCGGCGATGGTCGGTCCTACTTTTCGATATTTTAAGACCCCTACATCTCCGGTAGAACCTCCTGGAATGAATTCTTCATAAGTGGTTCCGTCGGGCAGATATTTTTGAAGCGAGGTAAACAAGATCCCAAGAATCTCGTCGTCTACTTCTGTACCCTGTACATCTACCTTGTATTTAGTGGTAACCATGATCTGGTTAGCATCTCCAAAGGTTTTGGCACTCGCACTTCCCAAAGGATCAGAAAGTTCATTGGTGATTTCTGAAGGATTAACAGGATTCACAAAACGGATCTGGTAATTTCTTCCCCCTACAAAATCCACACCCTGGTCCAGGCCCTGGGTGAGCAGCGAAAATACTCCAACACCTACTAATATCGTAGAGATCACATACGCGATCTTCCGTTTGCCAAGGAAACGGATATCGAGGTTTGTAAATAGATTTTTGGTGATATTGGTAGAGAACTGCAAACTTCTTCCCCGCTTTGAAACATACCAGTCTACCAGCAATCTGGTGATAAAAATAGCGGTGAAAAGCGAGGTAAGAATACCGATGATCAAGGTTGTGGCAAAACCTTTTATCGGTCCTGATCCAAATACCAATAGTATCAATGCTGTGAGTCCGGTAGTGATATTGGCATCGAGAATAGAAGAAAGGGCATTCGCAAATCCATCGGAAATTGCCTCTCCTTTCCCTTTACCCTTTGCTATCTCTTCTTTTATACGTTCAAAAATAAGCACGTTAGCATCAACCGACATACCGATGGTAAGCACGATACCGGCAATTCCAGGCAAGGTAAGCACAGCGCCAAGACTAGACAGCACGCCAAAAATAAGGACGATGTTAAATACCAGGGCGATATCAGCAAAAATACCTGCCTTTCCATAGTAGAAAATCATCCAGATCAATACAAATACCATGGCGATGATAAAAGACATAAAGCCACTGTCTATAGCTTCCTGACCCAATGATGGCCCTACCACAAACGAGTCGATGATTTCGGCAGAGGCCGGAAGTTTACCCGCCCGCAATACATTGGCGATGTCTTTGGTTTCGTTAACCGTAAAAGTACCCGTGATTTCAGAGCTTCCTCCGGAAATACCTCCGGGTTGGGATACACCGGGTGCTGTATAAACTTTGTTATCAAGTACAATGGCGATTCCAGTGTTATTTAAATTTGCTTCATTGGTGAGCTTTTCCCATTCTTTAGCCCCCTTTACGTTCATATCCATACCAACAGCAGGTCTGTTGAACTGGTCGAACTGATCCCGGGCATCGCTTACAACATCGCCGCTGATCCTGGGCTTATTATCCCGGTTAGATTTCAGTGCATAAAGTCCTGCGACTTCCGAATCTTTAGTAGGTCGCTCCCACAGGAACTTGGTGAATTGAACATCGTTAGGTAACAGTCGTCTTATTTCAGGCATCCTTAACCAGGCTCCGACTTCCGCAGTATCCTTAATCGCGGCCAGGCCTATGGCAAATCCGGGACCGTTAAGCTGTAATTTCTCGAAGAGTGGGTTGCGTTCCTGGGTCAGGTCTAGTGAATCCTGGGTTACATCCGAAAGCAGTGAATCGATCTCTGATTCTTCCTTCACCTCTTCTTCCGGTTCGCCTACAATATTTTTGAGCTCGTTATTGGCAGCAACAAAGAAGCTGATCAGACTTTGATTACCAGACTCATAAGTTTCCCAAAATTCGAGTTGTGCAGTACTGGATAGCAGGTCTTGGGCACGCGCAATATCACGAGCTCCTGGCAGTTCAACCAAAATACGCCCTGAACTTCCCTCACGCTGGATATTGGGTTGAGTAACTCCAAAACCGTCGATCCTTTCGCGTAATACCTCAAAAGCAGAAACAACAGATTCATCTATTTTCCTTCTAATAATGGGTTTTACCTCATCATCGGTCATCTGGAAATTGATCTCATCGCTCAATCCTTTATTGGCGAAAATATCTGGTGAAGCCAGCTTAGTATCACCTTTGATATTATCGAAAGCATCGAAGAACAAATTCAGGTAAATGTCGTCACTGTCTTGAGAAGCCACATCCGCATCGGCTAGAGCTTTATTGAAAACCGGATTTTTAGTATTATTGGCCAGTCCCCTGAGGATATCCTTAACGGAGATTTGCAGAGTTACATTAATTCCCCCTTTCAAATCGAGTCCTTTATTCAACTCCTTTTTCTTGGCGTCCTCGTAGGAGGTGAATCCAAGGATGGGATTTTTCCCGATAGAATCCAGGTACTGGGCTTCCATAACCTCTCTCTTGGCAACATAGTCTTCCTCTGTTGCGTCGATGGATACTGAAGCGAAAGCTTCTGCATCCTTCTCTATTTTACTGGTTATAAAGGTGTAGGATAGTTGATAAATACTGACCAGACCGAACAGCAAAGCAAAAAGCTTTATAAGTCCTTTATTCTGCATAGGTTACTAAATTTTTTGAAGGTATTTGCAAATAGCGTGCAAATATATCATTTCCCTTAGGAACAGACAATTTATTTATAGCATTTGTCGGCTACAGACAGTACTAAAACCACCTGCCAAATATAGATATCCGACAGGTGGCGCTTTTATTTCCGGTTAGTTTTGAAATGTACTTATTATACTCGAAATCAACTGTCGAGCAGTGCATTTACATTACGCACTGCTGCGGCACTTTCCTGCATTTTCGCATTTTCGCTTTCATCGAGTTCGATGTTAACGATTTGCTCTATACCATTTTTACCCAGGACAACCGGTACGCCCAGGCAAATGTCTTCCAGGCCGTATTCCCCATCCAGCATAACGGAGCAGGGAAACATTTTCTTGAGATCACAGGCGATAGCCTGTACCAGTGCAGAAACTGCAGCTCCGGGCGCATACCAGGCGCTCGTCCCCAGTAATTTAGTCAGTGTCGCACCCCCTACCTTGGTGTCCTCCACCACTTGTTGCAAGCGGTCGTTGGAAAGGAATTCTGAAACTTTTATACTGTTACGGGTAGCGTGTTTTGCTAAAGGAATCATCCCGGTATCGCTATGGGCACCCACAACCATTCCGTCAACATCTGAGATAGGTGCTTCCAGGGCTTCAGCCAAACGGTACTTAAATCGGGCACTGTCCAGGGCTCCACCCATACCGATGATTCGGCTTTTGGGGAGATTAGTTACCTTATGAACCAGATAGGTCATAGTGTCCATTGGATTACTTACTACAATTAAGATCACATTTGGGGAATGCTCCAAGAGGCTTTCTGCAACAGTTTTTACAATATCTGCATTGATCCCGATAAGTTCTTCCCTGGTCATTCCAGGTTTTCTCGGAATACCTGAAGTGATCACCGCAATATCGCTATTGGCGGTTTTGGAATAGTCTCCTGTGGTACCAGTAATTTTGGAATCAAACCCGTTTAAAGAAGCCGTTTGCATCAGATCCATAGCCTTGCCCTCGGCAAAACCTTCTTTAATGTCTAATAAAACCACTTCGGAAGCAAAATCTTTGATGGCGATATACTCTGCACAACTGGCACCTACAGCACCCGCCCCAACTACAGTAATTTTCATATTATTTCAATTTATTTTAATGATGGAAAAGCCCAGCAAAATTACAGAATTTTAGATGAAAAAGTACCTGTTTTACGGTATATAATCATTAAAAATTATGCAGATTTCAGTGTCCGAAATGTTAAAAAACAATGCACTTCAACGAAGATTTCATCTGAGAAGTGTAGTACATCGAAAATTAGCAATAGTTCTGTAGGTTAAGGCGTTAGGAAAATACCCAAATCAAAAATTACTTAAATTGAAAAAGTTCTTATGTTTTTTGGCCATTATTGCCATTATTTCGGCAAGTAACTGTTCGAGGATTCCGGAAAACAATGATCCGATCATCGGAATCTGGAATCGTGTCGAATTAAGTGCTGAAGAAGTAATCAGCCATCAGGAATGGATCTTTAACGATGCTTATCTTGGAAGGTACCACCTGTATATCGATAATAGCCTTGAAATAAAAACCGATTTTAGCTGGTCTGAGGAAAAAGGTTTATACACCATTTCCTACCCGGGAACTGAAATGTCTGATGATGTAGTTAGTATGAAAGTAGAGCAGAGCATTGAAGTTCTTGAGGATAATCAAGGAAAGATCCTTGCCCAGCGGGAGTAGCCCCTTAATTTTTCCATATATTGTTAAAAGCAGCCTTTGTAATGAAGGCTGCTTTTTTTTCAAAAGATCTGATCTTTACCTAAATCCGAAATTGATACCGAATGAAAAGTTATTGAACTCTCCTAGTGAATAATCTGCATTTAGCCTGAAAAAGCCGAGTTTCAACTTTGCTCCAACATTCCCTACTACTCCACTGGCTTTGGCACTTACGCTAAAAGGATCGACATAGGTTTCCTGAACAGGTCCGGATTCTACGGTATATGTTCCAAGTACATCGGTATTCGACTTTCCCGTAAGATATCCCAGTCCACCGTAGAAATTGATCACCGGCAAACGTGTAGAGACCACAGCCTGGAATACCCACGAATTAATGTCCATTTCGAAACGCTGGTCGGATCCGGCAATAAAACTAGATTCGGTTAGATCGTAATTACCGTCAAAACGGGTATAGCCAATTACGCCTGAGATCGCAATAGGTAATACTTTATCGGCCGGCAGGTGTTTGGTAAATTCGTGCTGGAGCCCAAAACCGTATAATGATACGCGTGCATCATTTGTATTTATTGGAGGTAGAAACCTCACTTTTACCTCGGTGGCTTTTATAAGTCCCACACTCGCCTGGATATAACCGGAAGGAAGAAAGCTCAATCCTTCACTGGCCAATCCGGAGGGGAGTTCAAATTGCTCGCGAAGCAGTCCGGTTTCATCCTCAACAAAAACCAAAACCCCTTCGATATCGCCCAGCGCAGAGGATACAGGTTTAGAAATACTACCGTCTACAAATTGCAGATTTTCATAGTCAGTGGTATTGAGTATAAATTGTTTTTTGTCTTCTTTATTATTAAAAAAGGTAAGATTTCCGATGAGGGAGATCTCAAAACCTCCAAATGGCTTAGCATCAGCTGTGTTGTACCAGCTGCCCGATACCCCATAAATTATGCCTTCAGAGGCAGGTGCCAGGTAATCGTTGGTAAATCTCTGGGCATCGTCGATACCGGCAAGCAGCAGGTCGTCCAAACCCGATTGTGCGTAAAGAGATCCCGTACAGCTGAAAATAATGGCAAATAGTATATGTTTCATCACAAATAATTTGCCTAAAACTAAAAAACCCCGACATGAATGTCAGGATTTTGTTGTGAAACGGGGATTCTTATGCATCAATGTTCGCATAGACGGCATTTTTCTCTATGAATTCACGCCGTGGCGGCACTTCATCACCCATTAACATCGAAAATATCCTGTCTGATTCGGTCGCATTATCTATGGTTACCTGTCTCAGCGTCCGGAACTGAGGATTCATCGTGGTGTCCCATAACTGTTCTGCGTTCATTTCACCAAGACCTTTATAGCGTTGAATGGACACTCCGCCTCCAAATTCTTCCGCAATACCATCCCGTTCTTTATCGTCCCAGGCATATCGTTTTTTACTGCCTTTTTTTACCAGATATAATGGCGGTGTGGCAATATAAACATGCCCTTGCTCAATTAGTTCGCGCATGTACCGGAAGAAAAATGTGAGGATCAATGTCTCGATATGGCTGCCGTCCACGTCAGCATCGCACATAATGATCACCTTGTGGTATCGGAGTTTCTCAAGGTTTAGTGCCTTGCTGTCTTCCTCGGTACCAATGGTTACACCCAGGGCGGTATAAATATTTTTAATCTCTTCATTTTCAAAAACCTTGTGCTGCATGGCCTTTTCCACATTCAGAATTTTTCCTCGCAGCGGCAAAATGGCCTGAAATTTCCTATCACGTCCTTGCTTGGCTGTTCCACCCGCAGAATCACCCTCTACAAGAAATACTTCACAAAGCGCAGGATCCTGTTCAGAGCAATCTGAAAGCTTTCCGGGTAATCCCCCGCCTGACATTACATTTTTGCGTTGCACCATCTCACGTGCCTTAGTGGCGGCATGACGCGCCTGGGCCGCAAGAATCACCTTCTGAACAATGGTCTTGGCATCATCCGGATGTTCCTCAAGGTAATTGGTGAGCATTTCTGAGACCGACTGACTAACGGCCGAGGATACCTCTCGGTTACCCAGCTTGGTTTTAGTCTGTCCTTCGAACTGGGGCTCGGCAACTTTTACAGAAACAATAGCTGTAAGTCCTTCTCTAAAGTCGTCTCCGGAAACCTCGAATTTCAATTTATCGAGCATTCCCGAGCTATCTGCATATTTCTTAAGCGTGGTGGTAAGACCTCTCCTGAAACCCGAAAGGTGGGTTCCTCCTTCATGCGTATTTATATTGTTAACGTAAGAATGCAGGTTCTCTGTGTAGCTATTATTATAGATCATAGCTACTTCCACCGGGATACTATTCTTTTCACCCTCCATGGAGATGACCCCCTGGATCAGAGCCTCGCGGTTGCTGTCGAGAAATCTTATAAACTCCTTTAGCCCCTCTTCTGAGTAAAACGATTCAGAGACAAAGGCGCCTTCTTCATCTTTCTGTCGCTGATCTGTGATGGAGATGGTTAACCCCTTGTTGAGATACGCCAATTCGCGCATGCGGTACGACAGGGTTTCATAACTGAACTCAATGGTCTGTGTAAAAACCTCTTCATCGGGGTGGAAGGTGACAATCGTTCCTCTTTCACCTGATGTACCGATACTTTTTACCGGGTATAGTATTTTTCCTCTCTGGTATTCCTGTTCCCATATCTTACCGTCTCTGTGTACCGTGGCCCTTAGATGGTCAGAAAGTGCATTAACTACCGATACGCCAACTCCGTGTAATCCTCCGGAAACTTTATAGGAATCTTTGTCGAATTTACCCCCGGCACCAATTTTGGTCATAACCACTTCCAGTGCAGACACCCCTTCTTTTTTATGTATGTCCACCGGAATACCACGACCATTATCCTTAACGGTAACTGAATTATCTTCATTAATGGTAACATGGATGGTATCGCAATGTCCGCCCATGGCCTCATCGATGGAATTGTCGACCACCTCATAAACAAGGTGATGCAGACCTCTTACCCCGACATCTCCAATGTACATTGAAGGACGTTTCCGCACGTGTTCTATACCCTCCAGGGCCTGGATACTATCCGCGGAATATTGCTTCTTATTCTCAGCTTCGCTCATATATTAAAATAGCTCTTTAAAATATTAAATCTGCAACCTTACAAATATACGGAATACCCCATGGAGCATGGTGTTTATATGGCTTTAGGAACTCTAAGTTATCAACAATTTAACAACAATTTATGCTTCCTTTAAGAAGGAGGTCCTTCTCTGAGATAAACTGATATTTGTTAGCTATATTTGCGGTCTGGGGGGATAAAAATACCCTCAGAACTTTATTTCTTCAGCATGGCCGATTCCAGAACCGCGTCGATGAAGATCCTGTCGGAAATTCAACGGGTCGTCGACATTCAAAGCAAGATCATCTATTTTTTACTCAGCATTATTGCTGCCGGTATATTGACCTATATGCTTTATGAGCCTGCTATGAACGAAGCGCAGCTCACTGTGCTTTTTGTTCTGTTTCTGGCCATCGGTTTATGGGTCTCTGAAGCCATACCCCCATTCGCTGTGGGATTGATGGTATTTGGCGGCTTGATCTATTCGATGAGTAATTATTACTACAAGGTTGACCCTGATAATGTAAGGGAACACCTGATTGAATATGTCAATGCATGGTCGAGTAGTGTGATCTGGCTCATGCTGGGCGGGTTTTTTATCGCAGAAGCTATGAGTAAAACCAAGCTTGATCGTACGGTATTTCAGATTTCGATCTCGAAGTTCGGCAGCAAACCCAAGTATATATTGTTGGGCCTGATGCTCACAACAGCCCTGTTTTCGATGATCATGTCGAATACAGCTACCACCGCTATGATGATCGCCTCGGTGATGCCTTTTATTGGTACGCTGGATACAAAATCACCCTTCGCAAAGGCAATACTCATTGGAATTTCAGGTGCTGCCTCCATAGGTGGTATGGGTACGCTGATCGGTTCTCCGCCTAATGCGATTGCCGTGGAAGCATTGAACAATTATGGCTATGATATTGGTTTTTTGGAATGGATGATAGTGGGATTTCCAATCGCGATTATTCTGACCTTACTTTTCTGGTTTGCGCTGTCACGTAAATATATACCAAAGAAAAAAGCGATGATCATCGAATTGGAAGACGTTAACCTTAAACCCTCCGACCCCAATTACAGATTCGAAAGGATCAAAAGAAGGGTTGTACTCACCGTTTTAGGGGTTACACTATTGCTCTGGCTTACCGAAAAGATCCATGGGGTACCTGCTTCCATGGTGTCCTTTCTGCCCATCATATTACTAACTATGTCTGGGATCATTACAGGGGATGATGTAAGAAAACTACCGTGGGATACATTGATGCTGGTGGCAGGCGGACTAACGCTGGGGCTCGCCATTAAAGATACTGGTCTTGCGAGTTATTACGTGGATAAACTTGCCAATTTTGATCTTAATTTTTACCTGATCGTGATCGGCTTTGCCTTTCTCACGGTGATCATGTCGAACATCATGAGTAATACGGCTACGGCTACCATCCTGATTCCTATTAGTCTGATCCTGGCCTTCGACAACCCTGTAATACTGCCCCTTGTGATCGGATTGAGTGCATCAACAGCCTTATTTCTTCCTATTTCCACGCCGCCGAATGCCATTGCTTTCAGTACTGGAAAACTGGAACAACGCGATTTTCGCTTTGGTGGATTGTTTGCCGGATTATTTGGCCCGATCATCATCACGCTGTCGGTTTTCGGACTCGCCTGGTTATATAAAATGATGGAAATGTAAAAAAGAAGCACCCTTACGGATGCTTCCATATTCTACTATTCTTTCAAAAACCGTTAGAATCAGTAACCCTAACCGGCATAGGCTTCTTCATGAACGTTAGCCACTGCCCTTCCCGAAGGATCGTTCATATTTTTAAAAGCCTCGTCCCATTCGAGTGCAATCTTTGTGCTACAGGCCACTGAGGGTTCCTGAGGGACACTCAATGCCGCCGCATCGGAGGAAAAATGTCCTTCGAATATACTTCTGTAGTAGTACTCTTCCTTAGATGTGGGTGTTTGAATTGGAAAACGGAAACCAGCATTGGCCAGCTGTTCATCTGAAATCTCCTTTTCCACCAATTCCTTCAGTGTATCAATCCAGCTATAGCCTACCCCATCAGAAAATTGTTCTTTTTGGCGCCAAGCTACAGATTCGGGCAAATAAGATTCGAACGCCTTTCGGACCACCCATTTTTCCATACGTTCGCCATTGATCATTTTATCCTTCGGGTTGATCCTCATAGCCACATCGATAAACTCCTTGTCGAGAAACGGCACCCGGCCTTCGATTCCCCAGGCTGCCAGAGACTTGTTCGCCCGAAGGCAATCATACTGATGGAGCTTTACCAGCTTCCGCACGGTTTCATCGTGAAACTCCTCAGCGCTCGGAGCCTTATGGAAGTATAAATAACCCCCGAACAATTCATCGGCGCCCTCGCCGGAAAGCACCATTTTAATACCCATGGATTTGATCACCCTGGCCATCAGATACATAGGAGTAGACGCCCTAACGGTAGTGACATCATAAGTTTCCAGGTTATAGATAACATCTTTGATCGCATCTAGCCCTTCCTGGATGGTAAATTTGATCTCGTGGTGGATGGTACCGATATGCTTAGCAACTTTTTGAGCCGCCGCCAAGTCTGGCGAACCTTCCAGTCCTACTGAGAAAGAATGTAATTGCGGCCACCAGGCTTCTTTGGTATCATCACTCTCTATCCGCATTTGAGAATACTTTTTTGCTATCGCTGAAGTAACCGATGAATCCAGTCCTCCCGAGAGCAGTACACCATAGGGAACATCTGACATTAGTTGTCTGTGGACGGCAGCTTCCAGTGCATCTCTGATCTCGTCTATGGAAGTTTCATTTTCCTTTACTGCCCCGTATTCCATCCAGTCACGACTATACCAGCGCCTGGTTTCACCATCAGAAGAATGGAGGTAATGGCCCGGAGGAAATACCTCGATCTTATTGCATATTCCTTCCAGCGCCTTTAATTCCGAGGCCACATAAAAAGTTCCATGTTTGTCCCAACCGATATACAAGGGAATTATGCCCATATGATCCCTGGCCACGAAATACTCCTTCTTTTCAGCGTCGTAAAGGGCAAAACCAAAGATTCCGTTCATTTCGTCAAGAAAATCCGGACCCTTTTCTTTGTACAAAGCGAGTATGACCTCACAATCGGACTGGGTCTTAAAGGCATACTTGCCTTCAAAAGGCTCTCTCAATTCCCGATGGTTGTATATTTCGCCATTGGCGGCCAATACTATTTTCCCATCTTCACTGAAAAGCGGTTGCTTGCCCGATGCCGGATCAACTATAGCAAGTCTTTCATGTGTTATCACAGCATATTCGTCGGCATAGATCCCACTCCAGTCCGGCCCACGATGACGGACCTTTTTAGACATCTCCAGCAACTGGGGTCGTAATTTATCTTTGCTTTCCTTAATATCGAAGGCACAAACTATTCCACACATAATCTAGATAATTTCAATTTTTATACAAATATGCTTCTTTAGTTATAAATATTAAACATAAATCCGAATTTAAGTTACGTATTATAATAATATATTTAATATTTACACAACTTGATAAGCATATAGCCATAAAGAAGAGTTAATTTACTGCGAATTGTAAGTCGGGCAAATTTTAACGACTCTTTATCATAGCTGCAGTGTTTTCCTGCTTAGTTTTAACGCTTAAAAATCAATCTCTATGAAACAATATTTTGCATTTTGTGCTTTGGCCATTGCCTTAGTTTTTTCAACGAATTTATCTGCTCAGGATTTTAGCGGACTAGACAAGAGCCCAATGGATATGGCAACGTATCCATCGAGTTATCGGGTTTCTGAAAAGCAAGTCCGTGTGATCTATAGCCGCCCTCAATTAAAAGGACGCTCTATGTCTGAACTAGCGCCTTCTGGTAAGGTTTGGCGTACCGGAGCTAATGAGGCGGTTGAGATTACGTTTTATGAAGATATGAATGTAGGAGGAACTGCTGTAAAAGCCGGAACCTACTCTTTGTTTACCATTCCGGGAGATAGCGAGTGGACTGTAATCCTCAATTCTAAACTCAATCAATGGGGAGCTTATTCCTATGACCAATCTACTGATGTAGCACGGGTTATGGCTTCTGCCAGTAAAGGTGACAAGGCACTTGAAGCCTTTTCCATAGCGTTTAAGGATGTAGATGACGGTGTTCACATGGTTATGGGCTGGGGCGATGTCAGAGTTGCCGTTCCCATGAGCAAATAGAATTCAGTATCCAAACAATACAGACCGGCAGATAGAACTGCCGGTTTTTTTATGGCCTGACCGTATCTTAATCAGCGATCTGTCCGCCCAGATATACTTGTTCGGCTTGTAGTTCCAGGATATCTTTTTCCGGGATGGTCATCAGGTCTTTATTCAGCACCACGAAGTCGGCCCATTTCCCCACTTCAATACTACCTTTCTCTTTTTCTTCAAAATTAGAATATGCCGCCCAGATCGTCATCCCCTTTAAAGCCTCTTCTCTGCTCAGCGCTTCATCTGTTCGATAGCCACCTTCGGGGTACTGGTTGAGATCTTTCCTGGCCACAGCCGCATAAAATGTATGGAAAGGATTTACTTTTTCGACTGGAAAATCTGTGCCTAATGCAACAATTCCAGCGCGATCTAACAGGGTTTTAAAGGCGTAAGCCCCTTTGATCCGCTCAGAGCCTAATCGGTCTTCCGCCCAATACATATCGCTGGTCGCATGGGTGGGTTGAATGGAAGGGATTATTCCGTCTTCGAATGAGTTGAAATCAGCAGGGTCTATGACCTGTGCATGTTCTATTTTCCATCTTCTGTCATCTGTACCCTTCAGAGCTTTTTTATAGGCCCTTAGTACCACAGCATTGGCAGAATCTCCAATAGCATGGGTATTCATTTGAAATTCAGAATCCCTTATTCGCATTGCCATGGCTTCAATATCGGAAACAGGCGTAACCATAGCTCCATAGTGGCCGGCCAGGTCTGTGTACTCTCTCTTTAGCGCTGCGCCCCTGGAGCCCAAGGCACCATCGGCATATACTTTTACCGAACGCACATGGAGGCGGTCGGTTTTAACAGGTCCTCTTGAAAGGTAGTTTAGATTATCAAGGTTGCCGCTAACCATACCGTAAACCCGAATGCTGAGTTCCCCTGCCCGTTGAAGGCTGTCAATCAGAGTGATGATCTCCCATGGCAAACCTGCATCATTAACCGTGGTAAGTCCGTTATTAAAGCAGATCCTTTCTGCATCCTTAAGTGCCTGAATCCTGGTTGGAAGATCGGGTTTAGGCAAAGCGTTAGTGACCATTCCCATTGGGCTATCCACCAGTAACCCTGTTGGAATCCCCGATTCTTTGATGATCTCACCACCTGAAACTTCGGTGTCACCGTCTATTCCTGCCATTTCAAGCATCTTACCATTTACCAAAAAGGCATGTCCGTCTACGCGTTCCAAAACCACGGGGGTATCAGGAAAGAGGGAGTCTAATTGCTTGCGTGTTGGAAATTCCTTGATCTCCCAGTCGTTTTGATCCCAGCCCCGACCACGGATTACAATTGACCTGTTTTTTTCGGTAAAGTATTTAATCCTATTTAGGATCTCCTCAAAACTTTTGGTTCCATTAAGATCCACCAACTGTTCTGTAAGGCCTAATTCATAGAAATGACAATGGGCATCGATCAGTCCGGGAACTATGGCCTTTCCTTCCACATCGATGACTAAATCTGCATCATAGGTGGCAAGCAATAATGAATCTTCTTCGATGGCAAGAAATCTGCCATCGCGCACAGCAAGGGCAGTAGCTTTGGAAAACTCCTGATCTACCGTATAAATATTGGCATTGATAACAATCAGATCGGCCTTCTCTTTTGGTTCTTCACAACTAATAAAAATTAGTATGAGAACAATTACAATGTTCTTCATGTATTCAGGTTGGTTTTTGATAATATGTACTAAAGGTGCCAGTTGTTTTGATCATCCAACTCGCCTCTTATTCAGGCCCTTTATATCCCGGCCTGTTTATTGCATATGTGGTTTTGATTCAATTGATTATGGGGAATTGCAATTTTGTTTCTAAGTCAATTAAGGTAATGGTTTTAATTTTGGTTTGAACCTAAATCTACCTTTTAGGCCAAATTTGTAGAGCTGCGGTGAATATTATCCGTATTCATTTCCAGTACTCAATACTTTTTACTGCGATTTCTACTTATTTTTTCCATTGGGCGGATTCTGCCGATTGAGCACAAATTCGACCCTCCGGTTAAGCTTTCGCCCGACATCGGTGTTGTTGTCTGTGATCGGCATGCTGCCTCCATGTGCCCGCCAGGAAATTCGTTTCTTATTCAGACCAAGCTGTACCAGATATTGCACCACGGCTTTACAACGATAGCCGGAGAGCGCGGTATTATAAGCAGGAGCTCCAACATTATCAGTATGACCATCGATATGAATACTTAAATCTGAATATTTGTTCAAATAGTCATACACCTTCCTGATATCAGACTTAGCCGTGTCTAAAAGAACAAATCTGTCGAACTCAAACAAAACATTTTCAAAGCGATGGGTAGTATTCAGTGCGAGCGATTCGGCAACCATTGGATCCCCTTCAGTACCGGTAGCTACAACATCTTCTTTAACCGGTAAAAGGCTAAAACTATCTATATAATAGTACGCACCTTTTTTTGCAGTCCTGACGGTTTCCCGTACACGGGTCTTTACATTAGGTTTAAAATTGCCTATAATGAGATATTCCTCATTACCCTTTGCGCGAAATTTTACTTCGAGTTTCACCCATTTTCTGGTCTGTTGCCAATAGCCATTTTTATTGATTTCAAAATAGTTATAATTCCTTACCCCGGCAGCGAACCAATGCTTCTTGGATAGTGTCTTTTTAGTATCAATATTCAGTTCTCTATCGGCAAGTAATACCCCGATCTCCCTGATGGCGAAATCCGACCCCTCGGCACGACTGATATAAAAAGTAAGGTGATACTCCCTATCCTTTATCAAGGCACCACCTAATCTGGTCTGTAGATATTCCCGGTAATCCTGAGGTGCGTAAAGATAGAACCCCGCATAGGCTGTCCCACTTTCGGCAGATTGTTTCCCGTTAAAGTTTTCAGGTGTTCCCATCAAGGGGCTGCAACTATTAAAATAGTCGGTGGAGCCTAATGTGGGAGCACTCCAGAAAATTACATCCTGATCAAAGCTCCCCAGCTTGGTCGGGCAGAGATTACATCGTTCAAAACTGGCATTGGCAATTAGGTCTTGTGATCTGGCAGTGAAAGTGATCAGCAAGAAAGAAAACAAAATGCTATGTAGGTATATTTTATGCATCAACTGCTTCATATACTATAATGCCCAAAATAAACAAATATTGCAAGCTGCTGTAAACCGGACGTTTAAAGGCAAAAAAAATGGGTCTATACGTACAATGGACCGCATTTCAAATTGGGCTTTTCCACAGGACAAATTACATGTCGAATTTGTAAGTGAGTCCGGCCAGTATCTGAAATCCCTGGACACGGAAATTGGCCCAGCGTTCATATTGATTATTCGCCAGGTTATTACCCCTTAGAAAAAGGGACAATTGTTTATTCATCTTATAGCCTATTTGAAGGTTAGCATCGAAATAGCTATCTAATGACAAAAGCGTGGTCGGGAAATCGACGGGATCTGTATTTTCGAGCGCTACGCTTGAGAAATCTTCCCGCTCTCCGACATAAAACAAATTAGCTCCAAGAGACCACTGGTCGTTTATTTGATAGTCGAGAAAAATCGAGCCTTTCAATTCTGGTAAATTCCACGCAGGGTTATCAGTTCCGGTATTATAGTCGTAAAATTCCCCGTTGATCCTCATTGAAAAATTTCGATTTACATCGATATTCAATTCTGCAAAAAAGCCAACGGTCCTGATATCGTCGTAGAAAATCTGGAAAGAATTCCCAAAATTATAGCCCTTTTCATCGGTCCTGAAGGTATTTATCGGATTTAATATAAACAGCGGCCTGCTGTTTTCAGAAGAATAAGATGCTTTCAAGTTATAGCTGAGAAAAGGCAGGAGCTGCCCTCTTAGTCCGATGAAGGCATTGTATTGTTCATCTGTAGGCTCTATTGAGAGCGTTGGGGAAACATAGGGATTTACCGCAACAAAGTCGTAATATGAATTCTGGTTTAAATTCCCTTCTATACCACCATAGGCTATCGCGTACTCCTGACTTAACCGATAGGAAGCACTCACAGAGGGGTAGATATAAAAACTACTGTCACTATTTTCAGTTGCTAAACCGTAGACCAGATGGGCCCCCAGACGCAATTCCCAATCCTCCCTTAATATTTCCACAGCCGGTGAGAGTCCGATTTGCAATTGACCATAATCCATCATTGGGCTATTGACCGTGTTGTTAAGCGAGGCATTGGGGAAACTTCCCCCAACATAATCCAACCTGACATCTACATCCAGTACAGCCTCGGTTAGAGGTGCTTCAAAAGAAGATTTTAGCACAAAGCGGTTCTCTGCAGACTCCACCGCATCCCAAAAACGGCGATAAAGCAGTTCCCCATTTTTGAACACACCATCTTCCAAAATGATGCCGCCGGATACCTGTGCCTTGAAATAGTTTTGTTTTTCATCTATACCATCAATAGTAGGCTGGTCAAATACACCTTCCGGAAGACCGTACCAATTGTATAATTTATGTTGCAGACCGAGTTTGGTATACCACTCCCAGTCTCTTTCCTTTTGAAGATATGATCCATTTAAATCGGTATCGTAAAAATCAGCATTAAGAGGAGTATTATCAATATTCCCCCTCGACGAAAAGTGGTTCAGGGCCAGATCGAATCGTTTATCGCCACGGTCGAAATCCCGGCTTGTATGAAAATCTAAAATGGCGTTATTGAAATTGCCAAGGGCTGCCCTTACCGAACTGTTAAATAGTTTCTCGGGCTTAACCTTTTGTACCTGGGTTGCCTTCCCTTTTTCAGGGCTGAAGGTAGAGGCTACCGGAACCGAAAAAATGCTATAATTAATTTCCTTTTTCTGCTGTACTACCGAGTCATTGAGGTCGGGTACGGAGTTGATCTTAAAAGCGTCTGAGACCGATGGGGTATAAGATTTAACAACTGTTACGGTTTCTGTACCTATATTATCGTCTTCCTGCCCACTGGTGTTACTCAAGAAAATCAGACATCCGATAACTGTTAACCAGTATTTATTCATCTTGCCTCTCATTAGTTTTGATTCGGTTGAACATCTGAGTTACGCTGCGCCTCTTTGGCTTTGATTATACTCAGCTCAGAATCAGCCTCCTTCACGATCTCCGGAAAATCTGAGAAATTAGATATTACGCTCTCGAGTATATAAGTCGACTGGAATGCGTCGTCGAGTGCATAAAAGTTCTTTGCCATCAATATTAGCCCTTTGGCCCCCCATTCTTTATAGGCAGCATAATCCTTCACCAGTTTTTGGACCGATGCGTTAGAGTCTTTAAAGGCAGATCTTTTATTCTTAAAATAGGCCTCATAATACAATGCTTCTGCAGCCAGTCTTCCCTGGGCAATTTTTAGCACCTCAGCATAGGCCATTTCTGCCTTGTCCTCATCATTCGTACGGATTGCCGATCTGGCGATCATTAGTTGGGCATCACTTTTGATCCGGTCGTCTATATCAGCGGTGGAAAGTACCTTCTCTGCGTAAACAATCGTTTGCCGATCATCATTTTTCTGATAGTATGCCTTCATCAGATTAGATCTGGCAAAAGTTATATTCTGTTGTATATCAGCCATTTCCTCAAGGCTCAGGAGGTATGGGAAAGCTTCGTCGTATCGATCAGAAGACACATAAATCTCACATATTCGGGTTAGCGCCTGTTCAGAGTACTCATGATTCCCCCGGTCGGATACATTCTTGAAATAAGTCAGTGCCTCATCGGTATCACCTTTAGCGAAGAGGAGTTGGGCAAGTCTGAAGTTGGCTTCCAGGGAATGGATGCCATTGGGAAATTCCTTAATATAACTTTGAAATCCTTTTAAGGCTGCTGTCGTATTTCCCTGTTGATATTTTTTATCCGCCGATTCGTAAGTAGCCTGATCCATTTCAGCATCGCTAACTTCAACAAAGTCGAGATTTTTAACCCAGTCTGCATATTCATCCACCCTCCCAAGATCAACGTAGATAAGTTTCGCTGTGGAGACGGCCTGGATCGCTTCCTGGCTATCAGGAAAATCGCGAGCTACAGTTTTCAATTTGGATAGTGCCTCTTCATTGCGATTTGCGCTGTAATACACCAGTCCCTGCCTCATCAAGGCCTGTGGCACAAATTTACTTTTCGGATAAGTCGCGATGAGCTTATCGAACATTGACAATCCATCATTTTGCTGTTCCGACCTTACATACGTTGTGCCGAGTTCAAAGAGTGCATCGTCCTGTAATTTTGAATTCGGATAACGCGATACAAAAGATTTTAGTTCCTCTATCTTCACACTGGTATTGCCAATAAAACCCTGCGACATGGCCATTTGAAATGTTGCGTAATCCCTTTTCGCCCCACGATTCTCAACCACACGGTTATAAGCGTTTATGGCAGGCTGGTACCTGCCTGTAACAAAATAACTATCACCCAGCCGCATCGAGGCATCGTTTTTCTTTTCAGGAAGAGCATCAGCACGTTCAAAAGCTTTAAACGATTCAGCAGCCTTGTTGTAGTCCTTTAACTTAAAATAGGTATAGCCAAGATTATATTCAAGGTCGGAGAACTCCTTTGTATTTCGGGCTATAGACATTTGCCCAAAGGCCCGAAAATCGTTCAATGCGTCTTCGAAGCGGTTCAATCGATATTGTGCATCTGCTTTCCAGTATAAAGCCCTTGTTTTATAGAGCTGGTCTTCTGCTGAGGCCAAAGACTTCTCCAAATTTGTGATGGAACCAGCAAAGTCGTTGTCGAGAAACAATTCCAGCCCTCTGTAAAAAGCGACTTTCTGGAAGGTAGCCTTACTGGCATAACCCCTGTTTTCTTCAAGCAATTCGAGTGCACCTTCAAAGTTTTTGGAAGTGATATAGGAATCCACTAACAACTCCTGGATCTCCTGTTGATACTGGTCGCCCGGATATTGCTCGAGGTAGAATTTTAACACCTGTGGAACAGGCTCGTATGCGTTGCCGATCTCATAGCTCAACCGAGCGTAATTTAAAGCGGCGTCTTGAGTGATATCTTTAGAGAACTCCATTTGTGAAGCATTTCTGAATGCATTCAGTGCTTCTTGCTTCTTATCGAGTTTCAGATAACACTCCGCAAGATGGTAATAAGCGTTTTGGGAAACACTGTTGGCTCCGCCGATGATCTTATTGAATTGCTGAATAGCATTGGCAAAGTCCTCTTGCTTATAATAACAGTATCCTAATAAATAGAAGTCTGTATTGCTCCATTTACCCCGTTTACCCTTATAGGCTTCGAGATAAGGAATCGCCTCGGCATATTTTGCCAAATTGAAATAGCTCTCACCGATGATCTTGTTGAGTTCAGAAACTTCGCGGCGGTCAGATCTTGGAAGCTGCTTTTGGGCCAGCGCGATCGCTTCCTCGAAGTTCCCGAGTTTGAAATTCATATCGGCCTGGTAGTAAGAGAGCTTATCGGAGAGACCTTCCTGATTTGTGATCTGGTCGAAACGCTCGTTGGCACCTTCGTAATCATCTTGTTGATATGCGATATAGCCCAGATAGTACTTCGCCTGGGATCCATAGGTTCCTGAAGAAGAAACTTTTTTCAGGTATCGCTTTGCTTCCTCTGTTTTTTTGGAGGCGAATAAGGAATAGCCCATATTAAAGTTAAAGCGTTCCCTTTCGTTCTGAGTAACCGAACTTTGGTCTACCTTTTTATACCATTTTAGCGCATAGGGATAGCGACCGTTCTCAAAATAATAGTCGGCCACATCTAAAAAAGCAGAATTCCTTTTGGTGGAGGTGGGATATTCGGTCACAAAAGCTTCCATAAGGCCATCTGCCCCAACCTGATTTAAACGAATGGCAGCGTTAGCCGCGTAGTAAGCGCTATTGGCCCTGGTCTCGTAGTCCCCGGTTTCGATGGCCACCTCATTGAAAATAGCCTGGGCCGCCTGATACTGCTTGTTATGGTAGAGTTCAAGCGCGTCCTGATACTTTTTTTGAGGATGTGTATAGATTTCTGTTCCCTGGGAGAATCCCTGGAATACGACAAATAGGAGTGCCAGAAAAAGCACGGTATTTTTAATTCTCATGTGTTCTCGAGTACCGTATTTCTGTTGTTAACGTTAAATATGGCTGCTTGGTATACCGAAATAAAAGAAAATAAGGAGCAGCCCTCTCCTGATATCAATGAACTTATTACTTTTATATCAACAATTACAATATGGCAGAACCAGTTCTATCCCTAAAATCTGTGGCAATATTCCAGAAGGAGAACATGATCCTTAACGATGTTTCACTGGAAGTAAAAAAAGGAGAATTTGTTTATCTCATCGGCAAGACCGGCAGTGGGAAAAGCAGCCTTATGAAAACACTCTACGCAGATCTCCCATTAAAAGAAGGACATGGCCGAATCGTTGGCTTCAACATAAAGACACTACAGGAAAAGGATATTCCTTATCTAAGACGCAAACTCGGAATCGTCTTTCAGGATTTCAAGCTTCTTCCCGATAGAAATGTGAACAAAAATCTGCTGTTTGTCCTTAAGGCTACAGGCTGGAAAGATCAGGCAAAGATGGATGCGAAGATCGATGAAGTATTGCAAAAAGTTGGCATGAAGACAAAGGGTTTTAAATTCCCTCATGAGCTATCTGGTGGAGAACAACAGCGTGTCGCCATTGCCCGGGCCCTGCTCAATGATCCTGAACTGATACTTGCAGACGAGCCTACGGGAAATCTCGATCCTCAAACAAGTGTAGAGGTCATGAAAGTATTGCAGGAGATCAACAAGAGCGGGAGAACAATAGTGATGGCTACTCACGATTACGCACTGATTTTAAAATACCCGTCCAAAACTCTCAAATGCGATGCCAGCAAAGTATTTGAGGTGATCCAGAAGGCGGTATAAATCTTTTGTGGTTTGTAGTTTCGGTCGATCAGGGCCTTTGTGCATTGGTTATGCGGATAGTTCGATTTTCGATTACCGCTTCGATAAAAATAAACCGCCCGTATGACAACCAATCGTGCTTAAAGATTTTTGCTACATTTGCCCTCATCTGATGATACCCAACAACAAATCACCGCTTTTTTATGATCGTTCTTGGAATTGATATCGGAGGATCTGGTATGAAAGGAGCACTGGTAAATTCTCTTACGGGGGAATTGCTCACCGAACGATTCAGGATCCCCACCCCGGCATCGAGAAAACCTGAGGCCATGGCCGGGGTTTTAAAGAAGATTGTAGCCCATTTTGATCACAAAGGCCCAGTAGGGTGTGGTTTTCCTACTGTCATAAAACATGGGGTATGCAAATCACCTGGAAACCTTCATAAATCCTGGATGGGAGTCAATGTAAAAGAAATATTCAGCGATGCCACCGGGTTGCCCGTTACGGTGATCAACGATGCGGATGCCGCCGGTTATGCCGTGATGAACTATGGAATTGGGAAAGGAATTGAAGGGTTTGTGTTGATGATCACAATAGGTACCGGACTAGGCAGTGGTGCATTTTTTAACGGTGAACTGATTCCTAATTTTGAACTCGGCCAGATCCCTTACAAGGAATTTAAAAAGATCGAAACCTGGGCCGCTTCTTCGGCCAAGGAGAGGGAAAACCTTAGCTATGACCAATGGGGAAAACGTTTTAATAAATTCCTGGAATTGGTAGATCTACTCGTTTGTCCCGACATGATCATTATCGGCGGGGGAGCCTCAAAACACTTCGATGAATATCGGCACAGGATTAAAATTGAAACACCAGTAGTACCCGCCCAGTTCCGTAACCATGCCGGAATTATTGGTGCAGCCGTAGCAGCTTTGCATGAAGCACCAAAAGATTAGAACCTTCCGCTTGTTCTATAAGAATTAGGATTTATTCCGTTTTCTATCCACTTCTTTAAGGTGAATTTTTCGCAAACGCAAATGTTTAGGCGTAACCTCTACATATTCGTCCCTCTGGATATATTCCAATGCCTCTTCCAGTGAAAATTTTATGGCCGGTACAATTCTGGCCTTGTCATCTGCCCCGGCCGAACGTACATTCGAAAGCTTTTTCGTTTTAGTGACATTAACCACCATATCATCGCCGCGACTATTTTCACCGATTACCTGGCCCTCGTATATATCCTCACCCGGATCGATAAAGAATCTTCCTCTGTCCTGCAGCTTGTCAATTGAATAAGGTATTGCTTTTCCGTTTTCCATAGAGACCAGAGACCCATTCTGACGCTGGGCAATCTCACCCTTCATCGGCTGGTATTCCATAAAGCGATGCGCCATGATCGCCTCGCCCGCTGTAGCGGTAAGCAATTGATTCCGAAGCCCGATAATTCCTCTTGAGGGAATCTCGAATTCACACAGCATACGCGAACCCCGAACTTCCATATTGGTCATCACTCCTTTCCTCAAGCTCACCATTTCGACCGCTTTCCCTGAAACTTCCTCAGGTAAATCGATAGTCAGGTGTTCCACAGGCTCACTCATCACCCCCTCGATGGCCTTTGTAATTACCTGTGGCTGGCCTATCTGAAGCTCATAGCCTTCGCGGCGCATGGTTTCGATCAGGACCGAAAGGTGCAATACACCCCTTCCAAACACCATAAATTTATCGGCGCTATCTGTTTCTTCCACCCGGAGTGCAAGATTCTTTTCGAGTTCTTTCTCGAGTCGTTCTTTTATATGCCTTGAGGTAACATACTTCCCATCCTTTCCGAAAAACGGGCTGTCGTTAATAGTAAAAAGCATGCTCATTGTAGGTTCATCAATAGCGATGGTTTTTAAACCCTCGGGGTTTTCCAAATCGGCAATCGTATCACCAATATCGAATCCTTCCAGTCCTACCAATGCACAAATATCTCCTGCCTCCACCTGCGATACCTTTTTACGTCCTAATCCCTCGAACGTAAACAATTCTTTTATTCTCGATTTTACAATACGTCTGTCTCTTTTTACCAAAGAAACCTGTTGTCCTTCCACAAGGGTGCCTCTTTGTAACCGACCAATGGCGATCCTGCCGGTAAAGGAGGAATAATCAAGAGAAGTTACCAACAATTGGGTATTACCCTCTTCGGCCTTAAAACCCGGGACATGTGCGATCACCATCTCCAGCAGTGGCTCTATGGAATCGGTTGGTTTCTGCCAGTCTTCACTCATCCAATTATGTTTGGCTGAGCCATAAACTGTGGGAAAATCGAGTTGCCATTCTTCAGCTCCAAGCTCAAACATCAGATCGAAGACCTTTTCGTGGACCTCTTCTGGTTTGCAATTTTCTTTGTCGACCTTATTGATCACAACGCAGGGTTTTAGACCGAGATCGATAGCTTTCTGGAGTACGAACCGTGTTTGCGGCATCGGTCCTTCAAAAGCGTCGACCAGCAGGAGGACCCCATCGGCCATATTGAGGACCCGTTCTACCTCTCCACCAAAATCGGCGTGACCGGGAGTATCTATAATATTGATCTTCGTATCCTTATACTGCACAGATACGTTTTTGGAAACGATAGTGATACCGCGTTCACGCTCCAGGTCGTTATTATCCAGAATAAGTTCTCCTGTATTCTCATTTTCACGGAATAACTCACAGAAATGAAGGATCTTATCAACCAGGGTTGTTTTGCCGTGGTCTACGTGGGCGATAATTGCAATGTTCTTAGTTTCAGACATGTCGCATAATTAAGCCCGCAAAGATAGTGGGTATTTTTGAGAGTAGATCTGGATAAACATTAAATTCAATTTTTGCCATAAATCCACGACACCATCAAAAGGAAATTCGGACCAAAAACCCCTATCTTTGAGACCATAAAACGATCCCTATGAACTTGGAACTGATTCCTAAGATCAAACACAGCACAAGTGGCAATTTCTTTCTTCTCGCCGGACCCTGCGCTATTGAAGGGGAAGATATGGCCATGAGAATAGCAGAACAGGTGGTCGGTTTGACCGAAACATTAAAGATCCCCTATGTTTTCAAAGGGAGTTTTAAAAAAGCTAATAGAAGCCGTGTGGATTCGTTTACCGGAATTGGTGATGAAAAAGCATTAAAGATCCTTAAAAAGGTTTCGGAAAGCTTCGATGTCCCTACGATAACGGATATTCATGAAGTTAACGATGCGGATCTCGCAGCTGAATACGTTGATATACTTCAGATCCCGGCTTTTTTGGTAAGACAGACAGATCTAGTGGTGGCTGCCGCCCATACTGGTAAAGTGGTAAATCTGAAAAAGGGTCAGTTTATGAGTCCGGAAAGCATGAAGCATGCAGTGAAAAAAGTAACGGATTCGGGAAATGAACAGGTGATGATTACCGATCGCGGCACCATGTTCGGGTACCAGGATATGGTAGTAGATTTCAGAGGTATCCCGACGATGAAAGAATTTGCGCCGGTGGTGCTCGATGTAACGCATTCCCTGCAGCAGCCCAACCAGACTTCCGGGGTAACCGGTGGGCGTCCGGCCATGATCTCCACCATTGCACGGGCTGGTATTGCAGCTGGTGTGGACGGAATTTTTATAGAATCGCATTTTGATCCGGCCAAGGCTAAAAGCGACGGGGCCAATATGTTGCCTTTGGATCAGTTATCAAAACTTCTGGAAGATCTTGTACGATTACGTAAGACTGTAGTATCACTTTAGTCCGGACTAGCTCCAGAACTTCTTTCCTTTAACGCTTTCCGCATCAAGCAGTAATTCTCGCAAGACTTCAGGATCGATCTCTTCTAAGCTCCTGTATCTGAGCGATCGCATCATTTTCCTTCCGGCCGTCTCCATTTTGTCGAGATGTACCGAAAGATGTGCTGCATTCCAAAAGCCAAGGTCTATGTAGTCTTTAGACTGATTTAAATAACAAAAAGGCTTCCCTTCTAAATAGTAAAAAGGAATTTTATATTTGAACTTCAATTCCAGATCGGGTATAATTTGCTCGATGGCCGACTGAAGGTAGAGCAAAATACCTTTATAAGGTTCTGGTTGTCTCAGTATGTATTCTTCTGCAGGATTCATATCTTTAATACAAAGATGCGATTTATGTTCGTGCGAAAATTTCTTTTGCTGATGCTGTTTGCGGTTGGTTCCATTTATGGAAGAGACTATCGGAATGTGGACGGCAAGGTAATGGAATACCCGTATTTCAATTCAGTGGAACACCTGGGGATAAGAATCATGAACGATTTCGCAACCGATAAGCAAAGAGTTCGTGCCGCTTTTATATGGATCGTTTATAATATGGACTACGGCCGTAGTTATGATGTGATCTTTCAGGCCGACAAGCACTTCCCCTACTACTCAGAGGTAGGACGTCAATATCAGCTAAGACAGCTCGAACTGGAAAAAATAGACCATTCATTTCTCTACCGATTAGGAGTATGCCTGGATTATTCACTGATTCTGAAAGAATTGTGTAATCAGTTTAAAATTCCTTCTGAGATCATTATTGGTCTTACCAAAACCGATATGCGGGATCATAACGGAGAATATCATTTAAAGAATCACTCCTGGAATGCGGTTCAGGTCGATGGGGACTGGAAGTTGGTAGACCCTACATGGGCACTCGGGCAGACAGGAAATATTCAGTTACTTTTTACCGGTAATTATATAGAACAGTTCTTTTTTCCCGACCCCTCAAATTTTATCAAGAGTCACCTGCCTGCAAATCCGGCCTGGCAATTACTAGACGCTCCGGTTGCAGCAGATAAGTTTAAAAAGCAACCGAGTTATTTTCCAGAATATTTTAGTCGTGAGGTAGAGCTTTCGGCTAAGACCAGCGGGGTGATCAGTCTTGCTGATTACAACGAATATCTTATTATGTTCGATCGTTTACCGGAGCTGAATAGTATGCATTACAGCATCGACGGATCCGTGATCTTAAAAAAGATGGAAATTAAAAAAGTTAAAGATCAGCCCTATTTCTCGGTGATAAAACTTAATAAAAGACTGAGGAACAAATACCATTCCCTGACCGTTTTCATGGATTACAGACCTATCTTGAAATTTAAAATCGAAAATCAAAAACATTCCGAAAGTAAACCATGAGGAAGGTATAGGGTATTTCCCTACGCTGATTACAAAAGTGGAAGAAGATTGTTTGTGAAATTCTGATTTATTTCACGGTCGAATTCAGCGGCGATCTTTCTTTTGAATTCAAGAGGAGTTGGACGCGCAATGGTTACATATAATTTTTCCAGGTCAACATCGAAGTAGAAGCAGGAAAAATCGCCAGAGCATTCTTTTTCCATATGTGCCATCAGAAAATGAGTGATCCTTGGCCGGAGTTTGTATTCAAGATCGATACAAAACTTCTTGACCTTATCGTCAAACTCATAAACCGAATTCCAGTTGAATTTCATCTTTTTTGATCAGTTGGCAGAAAGGAAAGATACAAAAAACTTCTCATCAATTTACCGTGCAGCAAATAACGGTGAACTTTGGTGGTTCAAGAGTTTTTCTATCTAAAATATGGATGGATCAGTATTTCAAACCCCATCCACATATTCCTGTAAATAGGCAAATCTCGGAGAGAGTTTCCCGTCTTTTGTCATCAGAGCCCGTTCCAGGATCCCGTTCTGGTCTCCATTAAAAAATGCTGGGATCACGTGCCTTACAAAGGCCTCGCCAAAACCGCTACTGGAATCCCTGGGTAATTCTGCGGGCAGATTATCCACAGCCATAACGCCGATGGAATCGGGCGCATTAAAATCTACCTCGGTTTCGTTCATGGGATCGTATCCGTAAACGGGGTTTTCAATGGAAGAAGCGCGAATAGTGGAAGCCACAGGCCCGTCTACATCACAACTGATATCTGCCACCAGGCTGATGTTAAACTCCGGTTTTTTGGCATCTTCCCTGGTAAAGAGATAAGGAGCGCCCTGGCCGTAAAAGTGGCCGGCCATATAGAGGTCGGTCACGGCGGCGAATCGCATAAAAGTAGATTCGTAGTCTTGTGCGTTCTGGAAGAAATCGCCCTCACCCAGTATCTTGCCATCTTTTCGTTGGTTGTAATCCAGCACATCGATCTGGCAGTACACTGCCTCTTGAAAATCGCTGTAAAGATATTCCTCAACATCTACTTCTCTGAGTCCCATGCCGTCGAGAATTTCCTTAGCCCCGTTCCCTACTCTACCCTTTCCGGTAAGCAAGATTTTTATGACGGGCATTTGCACCGCTTTGAGCTGTTCAATCAGGCCCTCACGGTCGCGTATTTCCGTGGCTTTTGGGAGGAGGAATTCGCCAGATCGGAGTCCGAATGCACGAATACCGTTATAGGCACCTACGATACCGGCATACCGCCCGAAAGCCACCAGACGGATTCCCTTGGAATTCGTGATCACTTCGTGGTCGTATAATTCGATATTTTTTTCGAGAATCGCGAGGAGTAATTTCCGGTTATAGGGTTGTTTTTTAATGGTATGGGAAAAGAAGAAGTACTTTTTATTGGGGATCAGGGATTCTACGGGTACTTCCTTTACTCCCAGGAGTACATCGCATTCTTCCATATCGGCGGCTACGCAAATACCGGCATCGCTATATTCCTGGTCCGAAAAAACCCTGATATGGGAGGGTTCAACGCTGATCTTTGCTTGCTTAAATGATTTCAGGACAGTTTGACAGGCTCTTGGAGAAAGGACTACTCGCCTGTCTGGCGGGCTTTTGCGCTCCTGAATGATTCCGAAATGCATAGGATGGTTTTGGTATAATATTTGCCCTAAAATACATGGATTTGAAATCTTGGGAAAATCCTTCTAAGCCAAAATTTCGAATGACCAGAACAATTTTTGGTGTACCTTTGTTAGTAGCGGAAAAGAAAGAAGCGACTACCGAAAGCCCGGTCCTGAGCGAATAAGATGAGCGTCAGGAAACGCCCAGATTACGATCTTTGAAATAAAAAATGAGATGAATACCTCCTCCGTCGCTAGCCTCCTTCGCCATAGTAGCTTGGCTACGAAGGCTGAAAAGCTTTGGAGGATTCAATTCGCTTACGGTATGCCATGCGTACCTATCTCATTGAAGGGGCCGACTGGTTTTGACAGCGAGACCAATGGCGATGTAAGCATGCCGAGCGCTGGGATACAGCTCGTAAATCTCATGACTCACACTTTTAAATGGCGATAATAACTACGCTCTTGCCGCTTAATCCGAATTATAGTAGGATTTAGCCTCGTCTCTGCCAGGCAGAGAAGCGAGATGTCCCTGGATAGCCCTTGTTGACGGCGATCTTTATAGGGGCACCATAAAAGTCAACATAGCGTTGTTACGGCTTCGGTAACGATGTAAACCTTAAGAAGCTAAGTGTGTAATAGGCGGTTTTTGGTCAGTTACACATCGAAAACCGAACAAAAACTAAGCATGTAGAAAGCATTGTAATTGCTTGTTTGGACGAGGGTTCGATTCCCTCCGGCTCCACCTTCGCCCACCATAGCTCAGTGCTAACTGAGCGACGGTGGGCTTTTTAATTGATCTAAATTGGTTAATGAAAGCAATTAACCGCGGGCTGCGGTGGACGCTGTCCACAAAACTTTTCAACCTCCATAGCTTCGAGTATAACGAGAAGCGAAGGAGGGCCTTGTTTTTATATTGCAAATAATTCTTCCGGAATCTCAACTGGAGGGCTTGCGCCTCCGCCCACGATAATTATCGGGGCTTCAGCGGCACGCGGACGGTGAACGCAGTCCACTGAATAAATATTGCATTGAACTTTCGTAAGTTCAATTCATGCAAACCTGGACAGTATATATATTAAAATGTCGAGACAACACTTACTATACTGGATGCACGAACAATTTTGACAAAAGATTATTAAGGCATCACAACCGACATATACACTATACACGAAACAGATTACCCGTCCATCTGATTAGCAAAATCGTTTTTTGGAACAAATACAAAGCCTACAACTTCGAACGCTACTTAAAATCAGGATCCGGAAAAGCGTTTATGAAGAGGCATTTGATCTGAATCCAACTTTATTTGCAGGACTGGAACTCAGGAGAACACCGAAGGTATTCTCTAACTATGGAATTGAAAATAATCTTAGGTATCTCTCCGGCGCTTCAATCGTTTCGCCTGCGGTCATCAAAGGAATTGTCCGGGAATACCAGTATCTTCGAAATAAGCAAAAGTATTATATGTCAGAAGGCAAATCCTGGATGCGAATCCTCATAGAACTCATTGAGGTCTTTTTTAACAGCTCGCAGCAAAGCAAGCGGGGCAGAACCTGGCACCAACATGTGGTACCTTATAAAGAAGGTTGGGCAGTACGCAGAGAAGGCAACAAGCGCATAACAAGTAAACATCGAAAACAGAGCACGGCCATACTCAAGGCTAAAAGTTTAGCCAGAAAATACAAGGCAGATGTGATTATTCACCGCGCTAGTGGGGGTATACGGGATCGGATAAGTTATGATGATTGAGGGCTTCAATTCAATATTTGTGTAGTTCTGTATACAAAGTCTTATTCGTTATTAAATCCGGATTGATTGCCAAGAGTAATTCCAGCTCTTTGATTGATTAGGGCCTGCTTGATCTTTGCATCGAACCGTACCCCATCTATATGCATATCTGCAAGGGGTCTGTTGATCATAAAAACGGTTTTCTTTTTCATAGCTATTTTCAACTTTAATGGGAATTTAAAAGCTTTAAATTCCCAAAAATTTTCTTTTCAGGCCCTAAGATAAGAATATTTTGTTTAACTTTATTAAATATATATTAAACATTTTGGTAAAGCATCCAAAAGATGAAACTATTAAGGAGCATGTAGAAAAATGCAGGGGACGACTGTAGCACGGAGTCTTTTATTCGAATACGCAACAAAAGGCCCAGCAACATGAGGATTCCTAAACCGGCACTGCCAAACAAGGCCAAGGGTTTAAAAAAGAATCCCCCGATTAGGGCAACCCCACCGGCCAACTGCAGGTATCCATTTATTTTTCGGTAACGGCTCAACCCATAACGCTTGAATTCTGTCACCATGAATGGGGAGGTCAGGCAGGCATATCCGAAAAAAAGGAAGGAGAGGGCAGAAAATATAATGAGTATGTTTAAAAAAATAGGTGACATTAAATGGCTTTGCCAACAATAGTAACTTAAAATATCGTAACTTTTAAAATATGGAATATGTAATTATTGCGATCAAGGTCTTCATTTTTGTAAGTATCATCAACGTATGGTTTGTTCGCTTCAATAAGAGTACTTCATGGCGGGGCGGTGAAGCCTCCAGTATGAAGGAGGAATTTAAGAATTACGGCTTATCGGAAACCATGATGTACCTGGTAGGTGGTTTGAAAGTGCTCAGTGCACTTGCGTTGTTGATTTCCATTTGGGTGCCCGCATTGACACTACCCGCTGCAGCGCTTATGGCGGTGTTGATGGCCGGTGCGATTTCGATGCACATCAAGATCAACGATCCGCTTCGAAGCTCCTTCCCGGCCTTTTTATTCCTGGTGCTCTCCCTGGTGTTGCTAGCCTTCGATCAAGGATGGTTCTAAGATGACAAAGCGCAATAAGGGAAACAATGTGCCTGAATGGATTTTAAAGTCCCGTGAGAAATGGCAGTACAATGGACAAATACGTCCACCCTTTGCGGAACAACCAAAATCCGGGCAACGCTCTGTTTGGGATTTTCCCAGACCGCCGGCCCTGGTGCCTTCTCCCAAAGAAGTGGAAGTACGTAAAAATGAGGTACAGCTTGCGCTTTCTTCCAAAGCCCTCGAGCTTCTGGAAACCGCTAGTCCGCCTACCTACTATGTGCCACCCGAGGCTATAGTTTTTGACCTATTGGTCCCGTTACCCAACCGCGGCTCCCTCTGCGAATGGAAGGGAAACGCAAACTATTGGGCCTTAAAAGAGGCTCCGGACAAGGCTATCGCATGGTCATATCCCAACCCTTTTGAGGCCTACGAGGAGTTGCGGGATCATCTGGCATTTTACCCGCAATATTTAGATTGTTTTTTAGATGGTGAAAAGGTGGTTCCCCAGCCGGGTGGCTTTTATGCCGGCTGGATAACCGAAGACCTCTGTGGCCCATTTAAAGGAGAGCCTGGTACAGGGCATTGGTAATCATCTTTATTGGCCTTCTTCTTAGAAGCAATTACACCAACTGAATCCTTTGCTAATAGTGACTACTGCAACCCTTTCATAAGGGTTTAAAGGTATAAATACTAGTCCCTTAGCATCCATTATTTAAAAATGTTTTGCATCTTATTAAAGTCATAGCAAAGTATCTACCTGCTATTCATCACGTAATGACTGTAGTCATTTCCCATGAACACATTAATCCTACTTTTATGATATATTGACAACATTTCATGACTATCATGACCTTAAGATATTTGTTATGAAAACATCCATAAAAATACTTCACTGGCTTCCCAGGATCCTATGTATTATGGCCATCCTGTTTATCAGCATGTTCGCACTTGATGCTTTTGAACCGGGATTGAGCATTTGGCAACAAATAGGAGGTTTTCTCATGCATCTCATTCCATCATTTATCTTGCTTTTAGCACTTATCATCTCCTGGAAATGGGAGTTTATCGGTGGTATTATTTTTACGATTATAGGCCTTGTGACCAGCCCACTGGTATTTATTCATAATTATCGAATGAACCAGTCCGTTTCGATGAGCCTCTGGATCATTTTACTTATCACGGCTCCTTTCATTATTGTGGGAGTACTTTTTATCATTAGTCATTTTCGGAAAAAGCGGAGCCTTGAATCGACTTAGTCCGGAACAAATAATTCAAATCCATTTTGCAATGTTATATCGTTAGCAATCCTGTTTCAACCAAATTGCTTTGGTTTGGTTTTTAGAAGCTGTCAAATCGATTGTATTCGCCGGAAATCACATTTGTAAGAATTTTACATTATTTGTATCTTAAAAAGAATTTTCATAAACCTTTACTTCCCCTTCTTAAAAATACACCTGCCATGGAAAAGCCTATCTCCGACCTGCATTGCCATCCCAGCCTGAAGCCTAACGGGAATTCCGACATAAAAGATATCTGGATTAGTACTAAAAATAAAAAAGTACAGGACTTTTTTAAAGGCCTGATTAGCCCTCGAAGAGGAATGATTAAAAGCATTCTCAAGCCTATGGCTACATATTCCCAGTCGAACCTGGATAATTGTTACCTGGGGTCCAATAGATTGGTATTCTGTTCCATTTACCCGTTTGAACGTTCTTTTATCACCCCAGACCGCCCCTTTTCTGATTCCTCGGGAATGCAACGCTTTATTCTCAAAATGATCTTTGGAAAGAAAGTAAAGGAGCATGTCGACAGAAAACTGATTCAACTCCTAACCGGTATTTCCAAAAAATCGGCACAGGCCTATCTGGATGAAGTACACCGGTCCGGGATCATCGATTACTACAAAGACTACAAAAAAGAATACAAGTTTTTAATACAAAGCAACGGCACCTCATCGACCAATGAAGAGTTCAGCGTTAAGCCAAGGTTTAATCTTGTAAGCAACTATGAAGAGTACCAGGAAAAGTCGATCTCGCCCCAAGCCATCTGTGGGATTCTTTCTGTAGAAGGTATGCATGCTATAGCCCGTTACCGGAAAGAAGATCTATTTGGTAAAAATACCATCTCAGAACTCGATCCTCCGAATAAAAATGCATTGGAAAGCCAATTCAAACAGCATATCCTGGAAATCAAATCATCACCAGGTTTTGCCGATGTTTTTGATCAGAAAAAAGGGATGAACCTGGGCATCAGTCCGTTTGGAAAAGAACTGATCAAAGAACATTTACTAAGTCGAGATAACGGCCCCAGGATCCTGATCGACACCAAACATATGTCGCTCAAGGCCAGAGATGATATATTCGAGATCGCGAAGTATTTTAAAGCAAATTCAGACCCCTTCCCCCTAATTTGCAGCCATACCGCAGTGAATGGCCTGGATAGCAGGGAAACAGCTGCAAACCAGCCAGATATCAACCGCTATGAGAAGGATTCTTATGTAAGCAAGTTCGACATAAATCTTACGGATCAGGATATTGAGGAAATATGGGAGACCGATGGCCTTATCGGGATTTGTATGCACGATGGACGAATGCCGGGAGGCAAATTCAAAAAATATTTCAAAAAAATATCCGGTATGTTCAGATCTAAAGAGGCCAAGAAAAGGGTACATGCTCAAATGTTCCTTACCAATATCTTCCACGTCGCCAAGGTAAACCTCGGTTATATCCGCAAACGCAACATGCAGAACCCAGGTCAGCCCATCGATGAAAAGCAGGCATGGAAAACCATTAGCCTGGGTACAGATAATGACGGAATAGTAGATCCTTTCGATCATTTTAATACAGCTGAGCGACTACGTGATTTCAGAATTAAACTGGCAGAATTGATGAAGTGGAACAATGCCGATCATATGAAGAAATACAAAATTCTATCGCTTCCCTCCGAAATCCCATTTACGGATGATGCCATCTTAGATATCATGCAGGGGTTTTCGCCAAAAGAGATCACCGATATGGTATTCTATGAAAATACACGGACATTTCTGAGCAAGTATTTTACCGAAGTATATCTTAAAGGTCTAGCCGTTTAGCATTCCTCTCTTAGTGGTTTCAATTATGGCCGTTCAAAAATTTTCACTTATCTTAAGAACCAGAAGAACCAACCAAACTAAAGACTGAGGGTGATCGATGCCTCAAGTCTTTTGGGGAAACCAATCGACCCATGTTCGAAACCTTCGAATTTACTGTTATCGACCTTAGTATCCTGATTGGATATCTTGTGCTCAGCAAGCTTATCCCTCTTTGGCTTACAAGAAAAAAGAAATCCAGTTCCTCTGGATATTTCCTGGGCGGCAAGAGTTTTACCTGGCCGATGATAGGTTTCTCCCTTTTCGCCACCAATATGTCGGGCTCTTCCTTTGTTGGTCTCGCGGGGGCTGGCTATGCAAGTGGTATCGCGGTTTACAGCTATGAATGGATGGCGGCCATCATCCTGGTCTTCTTTATCTTCTTCTTACTACCTTTTTACCTGAGATCGGGGATATTTACCATGCCCGAGTTCCTTGAGAAGCGATATGACCACAGGGTGCGAAGGATATTTTCGGTCATCCTGATTTTCTTTGCAGTTTTCCTCAGTTCTGCAGGAGCCTTATATGCAGGTGCCCTTGTAGCTCTTATTCTTTTTCCCGGAACCCCTTTATGGGTAGGGGTATTGGTGCTTGCCTTGTTGGCTGGTGTTCTCTCAATTTTCGGTGGCCTTAAGGCCGTAGTGATAAGCGATACCATCCAGGCAGTGGTCCTCTTTATAGGAGGAGCTATTGTATTCTATTATGCCATGGACGCTATACCATCCTGGGAAGCCCTGGAGGCCGCTGCGCCAGAAGGAGCACTGCACATCATTCAACCGGCAGACGATCCGGATCTGCCCTGGCCAGGACTTTTTACCGGGCTGTTATTTATAGGAATCTATTTCTGGGCTACGGACCAGGCAATGGTGCAAAGGGTACTGGGAGCAAAAAACATAAACCACGGAAGGTTCGGTGCCATATTCGCAGGATTTTTAAAGCTTCCCATTCTATTTATAATGGTATTGCCCGGAGTTATTGCCATATTATTATATCCCGATCTGCAGACCCCAGATCTGGTCTTTCCCACCCTTGTGGCCGACCTGATCCCAGTAGGTCTTAAAGGCGTCATCCTTGCGGCCCTCGTAGCTGCCATTACTTCTTCGGTAGATTCGGTACTGAACTCTACTTCTACCCTGGTGACTATGGACTTTGTAAAACCGTTTTGGCCGGAATCGTCGGATAAAACTCTGGTAAATGTTGGACGCATCACCACTTTAATTGTTATGATTATTGCGGTTTTATGGGCCCCTCAGATTCAAAATTTTCCTTCTTTGTGGGATTATTTTCAATCTACGCTAGCCTATACCACCCCGCCGATAGTAGCTTTATTTATTGGTGGTATCTTCTGGAAGGGTGCTAATAAACAAGGAGCATTTGCATCCCTTATACTGAGCTTAATCCTGGGCATTATGGGATTTGCGGCTGTGGAAGTGATGGGTTTATTCTATATTCACTTTTTATACAGCGCTGCCATCATGTTAGCCTTTAGTTTTATGGTGTTAATTATTGGAAGTAAACTCGGCAAAGCCGATGCTCCGGAGAAGACAGAAGGCATGATATGGACTAAACAACTCTGGCTTGAAGAATCTAAAGAACTAAAAAATGTGCCTATATGGAACAATTATAGGTATTGGTCTATATTGTTAATAGCGACTACCGCGGTTATAGTAGGATGGTTCTGGTAACGATAGAATTGTGTTGAAAAAATGAAAAGAAGAAAGTTTATTAGTCTGACAGGCGCCGGGATTGCCGGCACAACCCTGCTAAGTTCGGCTCCGGTAAAAATCCAGGGGTCGGAAGTGAGGCTTACATTCGGACATGGTCCCGATGATTCTGGTACTATACAGGCCCTCATAGATAAATTTAACGAACGCCATAAAGATGAGATTCGCGTAAGCTGGAAGACCATGAGTCGCCTGTCGAATGTCTACCATCAGCAACTGGCGTCTGATTTCAATGTGGAATCAGGGGAAGTAGAAGTATTCACTGCCGATGTTCCTTGGACTGCCGAATTCTCAAGCAAGAAGTGGATTTCAGAAATCACCAAGGATTTTTATAGAGACTATACTCCTGAAGATTTTTTAACAAACACCCTGAAGTCTACCTATTATAATTATCGAATGTGGGGTGTGCCATGGTATACCGATATAGGTCTGTTATTCTACCGCAGGGATCTGCTGGAAAAAAGTGGTTTTGACGGACCTCCTAAAACCTGGACTGAGTTAACTTCTATGGCGAAAAAGACAAAATCGGCCACTGGCATCCGCCATGGGTTTGTCTTTCAGGGTGCCGAATACGAAGGTGGTGTAGCCAATGCACTCGAATATATATGGAATGCGGGGGGGAAAGTCTTAACCGGGAATATTTCGGTTGCCGGTTCTTTTGGTCAAAGGGTGATCGATCCCAATGTCATTACGGTAAACAGTACTAATGCCGCCCAAGGGTTGATGTCTGCCCGAAACCTAATCAAACAAGGGGTAACACCCAGAGCTGTAGTTAATTACAGCGAAATGGAAAGCTGGCAGGATTTTGTTAGTGGTAATGCGGTATTTATGCGCAACTGGCCTTTTGCCTTAGGTAATCTTGGCGATCCTGAGTTATATAAATTGGAAAGGGAGCAGGTAGGAATAGCTGCTATCCCAACACTAGGAACTTCTAACAGATCGTATAGTTGCCAGGGGGGATGGAATTTAATGATCAACCGTTACACCAGCGATCGAAAGAAAGAGGCTGCATGGAAATTTATTCGTTTTATGACCGCCCCGGAGCAGCAAAAATATATGGCGATAAACGGGGGCTTCTTACCAACATATCGCAGGCTCTATGACGATTCTGAAATTCTTCAGGTAATGCCATCTATTGGGGAGGGTAAATCAATACTAGAAAATGCCAGAGTACGGCCTATGACTCCCTTTTATCAACAGATGGCACCCAGAATTTCGAGAAGTTTTAATCGTGTTTTACGAGGAGAAACCTCCGGTACGGCAGCGGTGGCAGTCCTTGAAAGGGAATTGCGAACAGTGCTGCGCAAGAACCGTTAAAAAAATCTATTATTCGGTGATCAGATGCGCCGGGAAGTCCTCAATCCGTTCACAACCCAATTGTTCCATCGTCTGTTTTAGTTGTGCCTCCAGCAGCCCTATCATATGTTCTCCTCCTGCTGCTCCTAAGGCAGCCACGCTATACATAAAAGCACGTCCGAAAAATGTAAATTGAGCACCTGCTGCCATCACACGGGCAATATCAGGGCCGGATCGCAAACCGCTATCGACCATCAGCGTTGTCTTGCTTCCATAATTCTCCACCAGTCGCTTTAAGGATTTTACCGAAGCCTCACCCGCATCGAGTTGTCTGCCGCCGTGGTTGGAAACAACTATTCCGTCTAAGCCCAGTTGCATCGCCATTTCCGCATCTTCTTCATTCGCAACACCTTTTAGTATGAGCTTACCCTTCCATCGGTCTCTGATTGCGGCAATTTTATCGTAGTTCATGCGCTTATCGAATACCTCATTCATAAAGGCCGCCAATCGACTTAAATTAAGTTTTTTCGGCATATAGGGTTCCAGGTTCGCAAAGTTGGGTATCCCTGTCTGTAAGGTCCTCAGTGCCCAATTTGGCCGACCGAGTATCTGTACGATGTTCCGCGGATTCATTTTGGGGGGCATGGAAAGACCCACTTTGATCTCCCTTGGTCTGAATCCATAGCTGGGGGTGTCACATAAAAGTACAAGGACCGGACATCCGGCTTGCTCTGCCCTGCTGATAAGGTCGTCACGAATACGGCTATCTGCCGGATGATAAAGTTGAAACCAGGCTTTGCCTTCGGTGATTTCAGAGATCCTTTCGATGGAACTGGTTGCGACTGTGCTTAGCACAAAAGGAATCTGGTTTTCAAAGGCCGCTTTTGCCAGGATCTCAGATGCGTTGGGCCATATTAAACCCTGAAGTCCCAGAGGAGCCACTCCAAAAGGAGCCTTATATGGGATACCTAAGATCTCTGTTGATAAATCGGCAGCAGTGAACTTCCGTAGATAGCGTGGACTTAGCTCAATTTCCTGTATCGCAATGGTATTTTTTGCCTTGTTTACCTCCTCGTTACAGCCACCATCGAGATATTCAAATGCAAAGCTGGGGATCCGGCGCCTTGCCTTTTTGATCAATTCATCAACGGTCGGGTAATTTGTATTGAATTTGATATTTGTGGCGTATCTCATACAGGCTATATATGTCAACTAAACCCATAGTACCATAAGGATCCCGGTACTTCAGAGCCACCTCTAAAGTACAGAAAAAGCTTGTTTATACGACCATACTGAGCGCAATAGTTTATCAGGGCGTCAAAGACATTTGAAAATATTCTAACTTTAACTTCCCGTAAAAGAATCAGCATAATTTGTATTGTATTGTAGACATTGAAACCACCGGCAACGGGATTATTGGCAATAAGATTACCGAAATTTCTATCTTCAAATTCAACGGAGAGGAGATTGTGGATGAATACACGACCCTGGTGAACCCTGAATGCGAGATTCCCTATTTCATTACAGGGCTTACAGGGATCGATAACCATACGGTACGCAATGCTCCGACCTTTCGTGAGGTGGCCGAGCAAGTCGAAGACTTTACCAAAGACATGATCTTTGTGGCACACAGCGTTAACTTCGACTACAATGTAATAAAGCATGAATTCAAGGTACTCGGATTATCTTTTGTTCGAAAGAAACTATGCACGGTAAGGTTATCGAGAAGGATATTTCCTGGTCTTAGTTCCTATAGTTTAGGTAAACTATGCACTTCGCTGGAAATTCCGCTTCAAAATCGTCACCGCGCCAGAGGTGATGCCCATGCTACCGTTTTGCTTTTTCATAAGATCATAAAAACTGGAAATGCAGAACCGGTGATCACTCAATTCCTCAATGCACGTTCACAGGAGGCAACCCTGCCGCCTGGTCTGGACCGGCAGGCATATGAAAGACTTCCTCGGCAGACAGGTGTATATTATTTCAAGAATAGCAAGGGATCTGTTATCTATGTTGGCAAAGCCAAGAATATAAAGAAGAGGATACTGGGACATTTTTATGATAAGACCACCAGAGAAATTGAATTATGCAGGGAGACGACCATGATCGATTTTGATCTGGCGGGTAGCGAGCTGGTGGCTTTGCTGATGGAATCAGCGGCCATCAAGCATTATTACCCCAAGTACAACAGGGCACAAAAAAGGAAATTACCGGCCTATGGTATTTTTTCCTATTCCGATAGAAATGGTGTAATTCATTTGGGATACAACAGGGTAAAGACACTACCTTCTCACTATCTAGCTTTCTATTCTACCACCGATTGCCGGTTGTACCTGGAAGAGCTTTGTACCATATTCGAGCTCTGCCCTAAATACTGCCATTTACAGGAGAATGTTAGTCAATGTAACCATTTCCGGATTCCTAAATGTGCTGGTATCTGTCGTGGGAAGGAATTGTTGGTGGATTATAATAAAAAAGTAGAAACTGCCATTACGTACATGAAATCTGGGAGGAGCAACTTTCTTATTAAAGAAAAAGGGCGCAATACTGAAGAAGAGGCAATAGTACTGATCAGAGACGGTAAATATGCGGGCTATGGTTTTATATCCAAAGATGAGGAAATCCGATCACTGAACGATGCCTTCGCCTATCTTGTTCCGCAGGAGGATTCGCTGGAGACCCAGCGGTTAATACTATCTTATTCCGTTAAAAACCCTGAAAAGATACTTCAGTTAGACGGGCTTGAATTATAGGATCAGAAAAATAATAAGAGTAGAGATGGAAAGATCAGTCACTGATCTTCCCGTACATCCGTATTACGAATACGAGCCAGATCACGAAAATCAGCGTGACTACAATGGAGTATGCTAGAATAAAATCCATCAATTCCTTTGGTTAAACAATATCATAAAGCCCAAAATGGTAGGGGCCCAAAATGCAATAAAAATCGCATCCAACTTTCTGCCCTGAAGGAACATCACTTCAGAAACAATTATTATTGAAAAAACGACAAGGAGCATAATAAAATTCATGATCCCGATCTTATCAACAAATCTTTTAAACATTTCTGGTCAGGTATTCCGAAATAAAATTATCGATTAATGTATAAGTATCCGAAACTTTTTTAAGTTTTTATTAACATATTCGATAAAATGCATGGAGTAATACCTTAAGGACTAATTGATAGGGTCTGGGTTGTCTAAAAAAGTAATATAGCTCAGCGTCGTTTGCGCCTTCCGCTATTCATAAATATAAGCAGGGTAGCGATCAGGGCGATCACCACAAAGGCAAATACAGCAAGCATGATTATGCCATTGCTCCAGTCGACTAAAAATATTAACGATTGACTCATCTCTGCAAATTATTAGAATCTTCGTGAAAGGTATAGAGCGTATATATGATAAACCATGATTTTTGTCAGCCCTAGGGAATACAGAGGAAATGTGTAATTCAATACCTGGTTCTGCAGGTATGGATACCCAGAAGACCGTAGAGCGGACAAAATCCGGTAAGTGCAGTTAGAAATAAGACGGCCACCGCCGTAAGCACTATAAAGGATGTAGGTCCTGTAAGCACTTCATAATAGACCAATAATCCTCCTGTAATACCAAGTAAAAACCGCAATACTTTGTCTAAGGCCCCGATATTCTTTTTCATTGCCGCTGTATCAATTGTAATAGATGAAATCTACAACGTATAAGCGTTGTTTAAGACTTTGATAGAGATCAGCTATTTAAGCACAAATCTAAGACAGAACATAATGATTGTATATGACAGGGGTCATTTCAGCCCGAATTAGGGCAAACATAAGCCGTAACCTCTATTCCATTCTCCTTAAGTGCATCGAACCCTCCGTTGATGTCGACCAAATTATGGATGCCTCTGCTTTTCAAAATAGATGCGGCAATCACAGAGCGGAACCCACTGGCACAGTGAAGGTAAAATGTTTCTTTTGATGGAAATTCAGGGAGGTGCTTATTAATAAAATCCAGAGGGGTATTATCTGCTATTACAATATGTTCAGCCTCATATTCGCTAGGCTTCCGTACATCGAAGACAGGGATTTCATCGGATTTCAGGAGATCCATCAGCTCAGGTACCGATTTGGAATCGATGATATCAAATTCCTTTCCAGCCTCCAGCCACGAATCGAATCCGCCTTTTAAAAAGCCAATTGTATTATCGAAGCCCACACGGCTAAGCCTGGTAATTGCTTCCTCTTCCTTGCCTTCCGGTGTTACCAGCAGTATAGGCTGTTTCACATCCGCAATCAAGGCACCAACCCAGGGGGCAAAATCGCTGTGCAACCCTATAAATATTGAGCGGGGGACGTGGCCTTTTACAAATTCATCCTGGTGCCTCACATCAAGTACTACGGCACCCGTTTCATTTGCCGCCGTTTCAAATGCATCCGGACTAAGTTGTGTTGTTCCTCTTTCTATGACGGTACCGATATCTTCGTATCCCTCGCGATTCATCATAACGTTGAGCGGAAAATATTGGGGAGGTGGCATCAGTCCTTCCGTTACTTCCTCAATAAATTCATCTCTCGTCATATCTTTTCTAAGTGCATAGTTTACCTTCTTCTGGTTACCAAGGGTATCGACTGTTTCTTTCATCATGTTTTTTCCACATGCCGAACCAGCCCCATGTGCAGGATATACAATCACATGATCTTCCAGCGGCATGATCTTTTCACGGAGACTGTCGAATAGCATCCCTGCCAGTTCTTCCTGTGTCATATGCGCGGCTTTCTGTGCAAGATCGGGTCTGCCTACATCTCCCAGAAACAAGGTGTCTCCTGAAAAAATAGCATGATTCTTACCTGCTTCATCTTTTAACAGGTATGTGGTACTTTCCATTGTATGGCCTGGTGTGTGCAGGGCTTTTATGGTGATCTTGCCCAGCTTAAATACCTGACCATCCTCTGCAATCAGTGCTTTGAATTCCGGGTTTGCCATTGGACCGTAAACAATTGGTGCGCCTGTTTTCTTCGCCAGAGTAACATGGCCACTTACAAAGTCGGCATGGAAATGGGTCTCAAATATATATTTGATCCTGGCACCATTATCTTTGACTTTTTCCAGATACGGATCTACTTCCCGCAAAGGGTCGATGATCGCAACTTCCCCTTCACTCTCTATATAATAGGCGCCTTGTGCAAGGCAGCCCGTATACATTTGTTCTATGGTCATATTTAAATATTTACAATGACAAAATTACTTTTTTTCCACTTGTCAACATCATGAGCTCAGCTTCTTTTATTACTTTGACTGGCCACCCTGTCTGAAAGTTCTGAACCCATTCGGATATTGTCGAAATGCTCTACGGCCTCCCTGACCCTGACAAACAGATAGTCCCTGGTTACGATATCGGCAATACCGCTACTGAAGAGTATATCACGTGTAGGGCCTATGGCTCCGGCAATATAAAAGCGTATTCCTTTAGATTTTATCTCATTGATGACTTTCCTCAGCATAAAAGCGGCAGTAGAATCGATATAATTAATGGCTTCAGCATTAAGGATAACCGCTTTCAATTGATTATCATTTTCACCTATGAAGTTATATAGCTGTTTCTTAAAATAACTTGTATTCCCAAAATAAAGCTGAGCATCGAATCTTATGATCAGGAGGTCTTCACGAAGTTCAATCTCTTCACCGAATCGTTCAATATTTTTGTAGTAGTCAGAGTTGCGTATTTTACCCAGAACCGCAAAATGTGGGTTTGAAGTCCTGTATACCATCAGCAGCAGGGCAAGCAATACTCCGATGAAAATCCCCTGTACGATACCGATAAACAATGTCGACAGGAAAGTTATAATCCAAACTATAAATTCATCTTTCCTCAGCCTCCAAAGCCTTTTAGCGTAGCTCAGATCGATAAGCCCAAATACCGAAACAACGATGATGCTTGCCAGGATAGACTTAGGCAAAAAGTAGAAAACCGGGGTAAGAAAAAGCAAGGTTACCAGGACCAGTATCGCGGCAAAAAGTCCCGCAAAATTAGACTTTGCTCCACTTTCATAAGAAATTGCCGAACGTGAAAAACTGGCCGTTACCGGATAAGCTCTAAAGAAAGATCCAGCGATATTGGAAGCTCCAAGTGCAACGAGTTCCTGGTTAGGGTCCAGGCGGTCTTCTTCCGATTTTTCTTCTATACCCTTACCAATAGATACCGCTTCAAGATAACCAACCAGGGCCAATGTAAGTGCAAAAGGCCAAATTTCCGCTAGTGCGTCAAAACTGAATTCCGGCACCTGGAAAGTGGGGAGTCCGCTTGGGATTATTCCAACAATATTTACATTATAATTATCCAGGTTAAACAAGTAGACTGTGAGTATTCCCAACACGACGGCAAGGAGAATCCCAGGGAATCTTCTTTTCCACCTCTTTAGCACGGCGATAAGAATGATGCCGAAAATCCCGATCATAAGATCCACGATATTTATTTCTGATGCTTTTTGAACCGCCTGCCAGATTAGTTCATGAAAACGACTCGATCGTCCCATTTCTATTCCCAGCAAATATTTAAGCTGGCTGACCATAATAATGAGTGCCGCCCCTGAGGTAAAGGCGCTAATAACAGGTTTGGAAATAAAATTGACCAGGTAACCCATTCGCAAGATTCCCATTAAAAGTTGTATAACTCCAACAATCAGGGCAAGGAATATGGCCATTGCTATGTATTCGCCGTCACTCAGAGCCAGGGCGCCGAGACCGATGGCCACCAGCAGCGAATCCATGGCTACCGGACCAATGGCCAATGGTCCTGAAGTTCCCAATAAAACATAGATAAGTAATGGGATCAAGGAAGCATATAACCCAAATTCCGGAGGCAATCCTGCCAGCATGGCGTAGGCCATGGCCTGTGGTATCAATACGATCCCAACGGTAAATCCGGCCAGGATATCCTTTGGTATGTCCTTTATACTATAATCCGCAAACCATTGTATAAATGGTAAGTATCGTCGCATTGGTCAAATGTACTATTAAATCAACAGTTTTTATATATGTCAGGATAGAGGACCTCCGGCTGCCATAGTCTGAGCTTATTGTTGTTTGAAGTATTCCTTTTTGTAATAGGCTCCAAGTTCTGGTGTAAGCAAAAGGACTTCGGGTTTGTCTTTTCTCAAAAACACCTGCCAATTCTCAAATACTTCCCAAGCGTCATTCTTAAAAATAGGATGTCCATAAGCTGCTATCAATTTTTGACGAATCCTATCTTCCTCTGCTTTTGCAGTCAGGATCCAAACGGTGTTGAGTTTACCGTCGCCAAAACGGGCTTCGAATTTCCTGGGAAAGCCTGCATATTCAATACCAAAGCAATCGATCTGTATTTGAGCATTGGGATCTTCAGGCCCGAGTTCGCGCAGAAAAATAAAGTCCGATGCGTTTTCCAGTAGTGGTCGCATCTCATCTAAACCAGCTCCCATTCGGATAAAATCAGGTATTGCCCCAGATTTATCATAGTTCTTCGATTGTCCCCCTTCAGAGGGTAAGTATGGGTTATGCCAGGCGAAGAGATTGGGATGGGCACCTTCCTCCGTAAGTATCCATACCTTATCCTCAGATATGTCTGCTACGACAAGATCGTCCCAATAAACTTTATAATGCATAAATGTCTGTGCAGTATCTTTCAGCCCTTCGCAAATAACTTTATATGCATTGCCTTTAGCCTGTATCATGCTTAATTTGTTATCTGCAAATGTAAAGGCGACTTCATCGACCACACCCCTCTCGGTTTCACCATCCACTCCTATCAAATGCGATTCTAATTTTTCGGCAAGTGGAAACACAGGGGTACTCACTATTTCTTCATTGAGCATCTTGAAATGAGGACTCAACTTTGCCTTTACTTGCTGTAAACTATCTCCCATGCGAATGCCATGGAAAACAAACTCGGTTTGGGCAGAAGTAATTATTCCGTTAAGAATCAGAAAGCAGAAGAATATATATTTCATGGCGAGTTAATAATGATCTACGTATAAAGACAATGAAATAGGTCAATTGTTACGCATCGCCAAGCCATTACACCTATCTAGAGATCCAGTACTTTAATCTGATTGCGCTGAAGTTCAATTTTACCTTCTCTCTCCATGCCCTTGAGGAGTCTGGATACCACCACACGGGAGGTATGGAGATCCTGGGCTATATCTCTATGAGTTGTATAGATCATATCATCGTGGGTAACCATGGCTTTATCACGCAAGTATTTCAGCAGGCGGTCATCCATATTCATAAAGGCCAGGGTATCTATGGTCTCGAGTAGTTCGGAAAGCCGTTCATGATAACTTTCGAGTATAAAAGCCCTCCAGCTGCGGTATCGTGCCATCCAGTCGTCCATTTTCTCTATTGGGATCATCAGCATTTCAGAATCGGTTTCGGCTATCGCACGGATTTCACTCCTTCCTGCCCCCATACAACAGGAAAAGGTCATCGCACATGTATCTCCTACTTCGATAAAATACAAGAGCAATTCATCCCCATCTTCATCTTCGGTAAGGATCTTTATGGCTCCATCAAATAAAAGTGGCATTGCGTTGATCTGCTGACCGATGTCCATCATCAAATCGCCCTGACTCACTTTTACCAACTTACCGGCTTTCTCGATCTCATCTAATAATTCAGGTTCGAAGAGGTAACCATAATTTCTTTCAAGCTTTTCCTGGATCATGACTTGCATGTTTTAGTTTTAGGTTTGTTGGGGTTTCAATATAACAGTAAAACTCATTTCTTCACCTTGCTGATGGATAAATCCCTCATGTAGGTCTGACTGAGGCCCTGAATAGGGATAAAATGTGATCGGTTCAATACAGAGCATATTGGGAACTTCAGTCCAAAGCATAAATTGCCCGAAGCCCTCAGTAGATATCTCCAGATCGCGTTCGTCCCTTAGAACCAGTTGGTTGCAATCGGGCAACTCGAGGGCTCGGCTGCCCTCATCTAGGATCTCCTGTAAGCCAACTGTTCTTTCTTCTGTCTCGATACTGGGATTGGTGGAATGCAACTTAAAAGCAGGGTGGTAGCCCAACATAAAAGGCATGTCTCTTTCCCCGGCTACGGTAAATTGAATTCGCAACTCTTTCTCTAAAAGTTCGAATTTTTTTTCAAATTGAAAATCAAACGGCCAAATCAACCGCTGGGCACTTGATTTTTCAGGATATTTACTATTACTGATTACCGTTCCTTTGGTATAGGTTTTTCTATAGTTAGCTGAATTTTCGGATTGCTCAACCAGCGTATATTCCATTTCCCTGAGATGACCATGCTGGTCTAAGATGGCATTCCCTCGCGGAACATGAACCCTGTATCCCGCTTCATCCGTAGGTCCGATAATTGGAAACATTTCTGTGTCTGAATGCTTCCACCCAGGAGCCCCTTTTTGATGGATATACTGATATTCATCTAGCTTAAAGCTAACCAGTTCTCCCTTTTCTATTCCAATGTTTATTCTATCGTTTTTTAGAATCAGCATGACCTATTTATTTATAAGACGATAGATGAGAATCGCAGCCCTTTTGGTAAGATCTTCAAAAGATTTGAGGTTTAGGGTCTCCTCAGGCGTATGGGCGCCAGATCCCATAGTACCAAGACCATCGAGGCAGTCTACATAGGCCGCCACAAAAGAGGTGTCGGCAGCACCGCGTTTACCCGGGTCAAAAGCCATTACCTCGCCCTGCTGCAGATCGAGGCTTGTCTGATTAAGCTCTGCCAGTAAGGCAAGATTACCTTCACTTGGAGGCATCGCAGGATAGCTGTCCGTAAAACTGATACTGGCCGAGGTATGGGGAAGATTGGCCGCAACGATCTCACGCATGCGCGCTCTGGCATTTTCTTTCTGGTCTTCCGTGATAAAACGCAGTCCGCCTTTTGCGATAGCCGTCTGAGCTACCACATTGGATTTACCAAAGACCTCTCCCCTGGAGGTTTTAGCATCATAACCGACGAAGGTGCCACCCATTGCCAGACCCGGATTAAAGGTCAGGAGGTCTTCTTCACTGAGTTGGCGGTAGAATTCATGAAGGATCCGCGACATTTCAAAGACCGCACCCGCACCTACCCGATCGCTAAAAATTCCAGATGAATGTGCTCTTTTACCCTTAACCTCGAGTTCCCATCCGGAGGCTCCTCTTCTCGCAACAGTAGCATAGTTAAACCCAGTTGAAGTCTCAAAACCCAGGGCCACATCACTTCTTTTGGCCGCCTCGATCAAATCCTTTCTACTAATATCAAGTGGTTTTCCGGTACTTTCCTCATCCCCGGTAAACGCCACAATGATCTGAGTGTTTTTCAAAAGTCCATGTTCCTGAAGTGCCTTAAGCGCGTAGAGGATGATCACATTACCACCCTTCATATCGTTACCTCCAGGGGCTTTTGCTATACTATCATTTACTTTTTCGAAGCGCTGGAACGGGCTGTCTTTTTCAAACACGGTATCCAAATGGCCGATGAGCAATAATTTGGTGCCTTTTGAACCACTGATCTCGGCAAAAAGGTGTCCCGCCCTGTTCATCTCATCGGGCATTTCTATCCATTGCGTTTGAAAACTGATGGTGCTAAAGGCATCGGAAAATACTGTTCCCACCTCGCGAACCCCTGTGAGATTGAGCGTGCCGCTATTGAGATTTACTACATTTTCAAGAAAATCCAGAGCCTCAATATTATTCTCTTCTATGGTTTTAATGATTTTTCGTTCCGTTCTGCTGAGTTCCTGGGAAAAGGCACAATGGCCGAAAGTCCATAACATCAGGCATACTAAACTATAGAGCCGCATAAAATAAATTTATATGATTAAAACAATCCTCAATCAAGGAATCCCTGAGCCCGCATCCAGTCGTCGTTGAAAACCTTACCTACATATCGACTGCCATGATCGTGGAAGAGGACTACCACGACATCTTCTGGCTTGAAATGCTCCTTCAATTGAAGTACACCTTTTATCGCAGCCCCTGCAGAATTACCAAGGAACATCCCTTCTTCACGGGCCAAACGCCGGGTATAAACGGCGGCATCTTTATCCGTTACCTTGATAAAGCCGTCGATGACCTCGAAGTTAACGTTTTCGGGCAAAATATCTTCTCCAATTCCTTCGGTAATGTAAGGGTATATCTCGTCTGGGTCGAATATCCCGGTCTCATGGTATTTTTTAAAAACAGAACCATAAGTATCTATGCCCCATACCTTAATATCGGGGTTTTTCGACTTCAAGTAGGTCCCGACTCCCGAAATAGTACCTCCCGTACCTACTCCTACTACGAAATGGGTCACCTTTCCATCTGTTTGTTCCCAGATCTCCGGTCCTGTGGTTAAATAGTGGGCCTTGGTGTTCGACGGGTTGTCATACTGATTCACATACCATGAATTGGGTATCTCTTCGGATAGTCTTCTGGCTGTGGAATAATAGCTTTGAGGGTCTTCCGGTGCCACATCAGTAGGGCAAACATGGACCTCACTACCCATGGCCTTAAGGATATCAATTTTCTCCTTAGACTGTTTATCGTTGATCACACAGATCATTTTGTAGCCTTTTACAACGGCCGCCAGAGCCAATCCCATCCCTGTATTTCCGGATGTGCCTTCAATAATTGTGCTACCGGGTTTTAAGAGGCCTGAAGCCTCGGCGTCTTCAACCATCTGAAGCGCCATACGGTCCTTAACAGAATTTCCGGGATTAAATGTTTCGTATTTGGCCAATACCAGACAAGGTACTTCGGCTGTAAGTTTATTCATTTTAACCAAAGGCGTATGGCCGATGGTATCTAAAATAGTATCTGCGTAATCCATGTGCGGCAAAGATAAAACTAGTAATCAGATATAAAAGTCGCCAAGCATAGAAATCGCAAATGAACGAACGGAATCACTCGAATTTAATGGCCTTTACAGGACTTATCCTGTTAATTATAAAAGAAGGGATCAGCAACATGGCAGAACAGAGAAGGAATACCCCCAGATTGAGCAACAGGATATGAAAGGTATTGATATGAACAGGAATATATTCCATATAGTACTCCTGCGGATTTGGAAACTTAAATACTCTGTACTGGTCCTGAATCCATATAATACCAAGACCCAGGAGATTCCCCCAGAAAAGACCAACACCTATAAGATAGGCGGCGTTATAGATGAATACTTTTCGGATACTCCAACTCGAAGCTCCCAGAGCTTTTAAAACCCCAATCATCGGAGTGCGCTCAAGAATTAGGACCAACAGAGCGGTGATCATATTAATTCCACCAACAATAATCATTATTCCTATGATCAATGCAATATTGAAATCGAAGAGATCGATCCATTCAAAAATCTGGTAATACTTCTCTCTTAAGGTTTGGGTATCGAGATCGGACTGTGTTTTGCCATAAATCTCCCTGTTTTTCTCATCGATCTTGTCAAAATCATCCAGAAATACCTCAAAATTACCTGCCTGGTCTTCTGTCCATTTATTCATCCTTTGGATATGGCGAATATCTGTGAACATATAAAGTCCGTCAATGTCTTCAAAACCACTGTTGTAAAAGCCAACGACATCAAATTTACGCTGATTCGGGTTTTTCGAAGGATCATCTTCCTTTAGAAAAAAAGCAAAAAATGAATCTCCGAGCTCCAGTCCAAGGCGGGAACCAAGGGTAGAAGAAAGTAAGACCTCGGTATTTAACGAACCACTGTAATCGGGCATGCGACCAGCCACCAGGTATTCATCGAGCGCTTCCCACCTGTATTCTGGCCCTACACCTTTGGCAATAATCCCCTCGAAGGTCTCCGTTGTTCTGATGATCCCTCCCTTTGAAGCCACAGCCTGCACATGAGCTACCTCTTCAACATCCTTGAATTCGGGGAAGAACTCCTGATTTTTGGAGACCGGCACTACCGAAACATCTGAGAGATTATTGTCGTAATTATAGATCTGGATATGACCGTTAAATGCTGCAACTTTTTCTCTTATCTTGTGCTGTAAGCCAGTTCCGGTGGCAATGGCCACCAACATCATTATAATGCCCAGAGCGATAGCCGCAATCGCAATTTTTATAATTGGAGCGGAAATACTAATTTTAGTGTCCTTACCTGAGATTAGGCGTTTTGCAATAAAAAATTCTAAGTTCAATTCATGCCCTTTTTGTACGCTTTCAAAAATATGTCTTTTTTATGGGTTTTATTGCTATTTGCCTGTGGCGGAGTTGGCCAGAAGGATGGTCGGCACCAAAAAACAAATCTGGAACAAAGGGCAATATCCGGGGATCCTGAAGTGCAAATCGGGGCTGCCCGAACTTCCATATATCTCCCTCTGCTCAAAAACAAGAATGTGGGAGTGGTTGCTAATCAGACAAGTCTTATTTTTAAAAACGATCCTTCGGATACACTATCTGCAACACATCTAATCGATTCACTTCTATCGCTTGGTGTACAGATCGAAAAGGTATTTGCTCCGGAACATGGATTCAGGGGCAGGGCCGATGCCGGAGAAGCAGTGGCCGACGGCCGTGACAAAAAATCTGGTTTGCCGGTGATATCTCTATATGGGTCCAATAAAAAACCTACTGCGGAACAGCTGGAGGGACTGGATATTGTTGTTTTCGATATCCAGGATGTCGGAGTTCGTTTTTACACCTATATCGCTACGCTACAATTGGTTATGGAGGCCTGTGCAGAAGAGAATATCCCGGTCCTGGTACTCGACCGGCCGAATCCAAACCTGCACTATGTTGATGGTCCCACCATGGAAAAAGAACATATCGGATTTTTGGGGCTCACCCCAATTCCGCTGGTCTACGGAATGACGATAGGGGAATATGCCATGATGGTCAATGGAGAAAACTGGCTGGAGGCCGGAATCAAAGCCGATCTGAAAGTGATTCCTTTGGCCCATTACAATCGACAAACCAGATACGAACTCCCCGTAAGGCCTTCGCCTAATCTGCCCAATGCAAGGGCGGTTAACCTATATCCAAGTTTAGGGTTGTTTGAAGGCACCAATATCAATGCAGGCCGGGGTAGTGAATTCCAGTTTCAGCGTTTTGGTGCACCTTTCCTCAACAAGACATATTTTGATTTTGAATATACCCCCGAGGCCAATTTTGGCGCCAAAAATCCTAAACATAAGGGTGAGGTTTGTTATGGCATGGATCTTTCCGATGAAGGAGAACTCGATCGGATCCACCTGAAGTGGCTGACAGAAGCTTATCGGAACTGCAACGACAAGAGTCAATTTTTCAATACTTCGAATTTTACCAGGCATGCCGGTACAGAAAAATTACAGCAGCAATTAGAAAATAACTTTACAGAAGATCAAATCAGAAAGAGCTGGCAAAAGGATTTGGAGCGTTTTAAAAAGATCAGAGCTAAATATCTGATATACCATTGAAGTCTTCCTCTATCGCCACCCCGGTAGGTTTGCGGTATTTGTGAAAAGGCTGTTTTAGTAATCCCATAACACTTCCGTTTTCACGCCGGTCGGGAAAGGTATCCACCCCATAAGTAATAACATTCCGGTTGAGTTTCATAAAGGTTCCGAACATCCTGTCCCAGATAGAAAATATATTCCCATAGTTTGAGTCCGTATAAGGGAGTACATAATGGTGGTGAACTTTGTGCATATCCGGAGAAACCAGAATCCAGCTTATAGCGTCATCCACTTTTTGTGGCAACCGGATATTGGCATGGCTGAATTGTGTAGCCACCAGCGATAAGGTCTGGTATAACATCACAATGCCTATAGGTACTCCGATCAAAAACACGCCCAGTAAGGTAAAGGCAAATCGGATAATGCTCTCAAACGGATGGTGACGGTTAGCCGTGGTGGTATCCACCTCATGATCGGTATGGTGGACCAGGTGGATCATCCAGAGCGGTTTTACCTGATGTTCTACATAATGTGCCAGATAGGCACCAATCAGGTCGAGTAGCAACACACCGAGCACTACATAGAGCCACAGCGGCATGTTAGGAAGCCAGTTGATGATTCCGAATTCGCTGGCAGCCACCCAATCACTTGATTTTAACAGTAAAAATGCCAGGGCAAAATTGATAACGATCGTAGTGAGGGTAAAAAAGAAATTCGGGAGAGCATGCCGCCATTTTTTGTAGTTGAACCTGAAAAGAGGCACAGCTCCTTCCAGAAGCCAAAAGAACGTTAGTCCGCTCACCAGGATCAGGCTGCGATGCGTCGATGGGATATTTTCGAAATAGGTAATGAGGTCTTCCATGGCTTCAAAAATAGCGATTTTAGACCAATGGTATTCAATACACACTACACAGTATAGTCGCTGTGGAATCTCCGCCAGATATCACTTGATATAGTATTTCTTCATCTCTTCCACAATTCTGAAAGCTGCCGGGCAAATAGGCATGTTCTTCATGGTAATATCGCTTATCTGGTGGAATTTCTTCCTGTCGGTATGGGGATATTCACGGCAAGCTTTGGGCCTTACATCGTAAATAGAGCAGTAATTGTCAGCGCCGAGAAAGGGACAGGGAAGCTCTTGCAATACATAATCGTTATCCTCATCGATCCGAAGGTACTTCGAAATAAAAGCCTGTGGTTTCAGCCTTAAATGTTTGGCGATACGTATAATATCCGAATCTCTGAGAAGAGGGCCAGTGGTTTTACAGCAATTGGCACATTCCAGACAATCCGTTCTTTGAAATTCTTCTTCATGCAAACGCTGCATGGTAATATCGAGATCTTTGGGCGGCTTCTTTCTTAGTTTAGAAAAAAACTTTTTGTTCTCAGTATATTTTTTCTTTGCCTCTAATGGCAACTTCTTAATTTCCTCCTCCATTAGCTTCTGATATGCGGTTAAAGCTGCTTAATATTAGTATTTTTGTGCCGTAAATAAGAGCAATACAATTGCAAAATAATAACTTCCCAGATACCGACATATTCGGTCAGGCACTGACAGATTATTTTCAGGGAAATTACGAACAGGATATTACCACTCATATTTCCCTGAATGAAACGGACGTATTGCCACTTCCATATCTTTTTAGGGATTATGACCAAATGCCGATTTTAGAACAAACAGCACTTACACTTTCAAAAGGCAAAGTAATGGATGTAGGATGTGGCGCCGGAAGTCATAGCCTGTTTCTTCAGGAAAAAGGCCTCGAAGTAACCGCACTGGACATTTCTCCCGGGGCGATAAGTGTATGCAGGCAAAGAGGAGTACTGAATGCAGTTGTAGGCGATATATGGAGTTTTCCGGATACAAAATTCGATACCATTCTATTAATGATGCATGGTATAGGAATGGCACAGACCCTGGAAAACATGGAACCATTCTTACTAAAACTTCGATCGAAACTCCATCCGGGCGGACAGATTCTTCTTGATTCCTCGGATATTATATATATGTTCGATCAGGATGAAGATGGGGGTTATTGGGTGCCGGGAAATGTTTCCTATTATGGTGAGGTAGAATTCATTACTGAATACAAAGGTGTTAGAAGCCAGCCATTCCCCTGGTTATATCTCGATTATCAAAGCTTAAAAACAGCTGCGGAAAATGTAAAATTAGAGGTCGATCTTGTAATGGAGGGTGGACACAACGACTATTTAGCCAGGTTATCGATTGATTTATAATAGGTTAGCTGAGTTTTCGTTATTTATTGTATTTTGCGTCAAATTTATTATTACATGCTTAGAAGGTCTCTTTTATTGTTTATGATTTCATCTGTTTGGCTATTGGGTTGTTCCACCGACGACGACAATAATTCATTATCAGATAATGGGACAATAAATAAATCGGCCAACTTGCTAGGGGCTGGCGATTCGGCAAACGATATCCTTTCGAACGACAATTTTACAAGCCTTTTAATTGAGATCGATTTTGTTGAGGGGTTCCGGCCTACTCAGGAAGCTATGGATGCCTTTGAGAATTATCTGAGAGCACATACTTTTAAGCAAGTAATAGACATCCAATATAATGCCCTTCCCTCCCCTAACCAGGAATCACTCACCATTCAGGAAGTCGCAAATCTGGAGGACGAAAATCGTCAGAATTATAACAATGGCAGCACCCTTGCTATTTATATATACTTTGCAGATGCCCCCGATAATAGTGATGATGAATCCTCTGGATTGGTTACGCTCGGATCGGTGTATCGCAATACGTCGATGGTAATTTATGAGCAGACGGTACGCAATTTGGCAGCGAGAAGTGTCCTGATTGATGTGGCCGATGTGGAATCGGCAACCTTGAATCACGAATTTGGCCATCTCTTCGGACTGGTGAACCTAGGTACAACCATGATTAATGATCATGAAGATGTAGAACGTGATGATGAGGGCAACCCCGTATTGGATAGCTTGGGCAACCCAATAGGAAACAACCACTGCGATGTGGCTGGATGCCTGATGAGGGCTGAACTGCAGTTCGGAGGGGGAATTATTGGTATGCTCGAAAGCAGGGCGGCACGAGGCCTTGCCATACCGAGTCTCGATGCCGAGTGTATTCTCGATCTTCAGGGGAATGGTGGCCGTTAAGGAACGTTATATTTCAGGGCGATAAGAAGAACTCTAAGGAATATGAAGGTATTTATGGGTTTGGAGTGAAACCTTCCATTTCGGATTTTGCATTACATACTCCACGATCATCGGAATAACTTTTTCTCTTACACTCCATTCGGGTTGTAAATATAGAATACAGTTTTGTCTCACCCTGGCAGCTTGTTCTTCGGCGAATTTAAAATCATGTTTGTTATACACGATTACCTTTAGCTCATCAGCTTTCTTATGAATAACGCCAACCGGTAACTTATTTTTCTTCGGAGACAGGCAGATCCAATCCCAATCTCCAGTTAAGGGGTAGGCTCCCGAAGTCTCGATATGGATAGACATATTACCGGCTTTGAGCGCCGCGGTCAGCGGGCCCATATCCCATGTTAAAGGTTCTCCCCCTGTTACAACAACAGTATTGGTATAGTTCGATGCATTCTTCACAATATGGTCTATCTCTGTTGGTGGATGGAGTTCGGCATTCCAGCTTTCTTTAACATCACACCAATGGCATCCTACATCGCAACCCCCTATTCGTATAAAATATGCGGCTGTACCTTTATGGTATCCTTCTCCCTGAATGGTATAGAATTCCTCCATCAAAGGAAGCATAGTACCCTGGTCTACCTTTAGAAGCATCTCTTCTTTTAACATGGCACAAAGATACGTTTAAGTTGAGTATACACACTTATAAATTTAGTTATCCGGAACGCCCGGGTATCTGAAATTCCATCGGTATTATTTGATAGGATCAGGTCCTGTAAAAGGTTGTAGGGCCGGGGTTTGATGTTGCCTTAAATTACCCTATTTTTAACAAAAATTTTAAGGATGGATAAGCGCGATAAATTCTTTGCACATATCGAGAATGGATATAGTTTCAAAGGCGATTTTATTACTATGGGAGCGGCGATGCTCGACGGAGAAACCATTACCGGGGCCCACGTAAAAGTACCTTTAAAGACGCTGAACCGGCACGGATTGATTGCTGGCGCCACCGGTACGGGAAAAACCAAATCGCTGCAGGTCATCGCTGAAAACCTCTCGGATAAAGGGATTCCGGTCTTGCTGATGGATCTCAAGGGAGACCTCAGCGGTCTTGCACAACCCAGCCCGGGCCATCCTAAGATCGATGAGCGTCATAAGAAGATCGGCCTGCCATTCGAACCAAAGAGTTATCCCGTTGAGATTCTTTCATTGTCGGAACAGGAAGGGGTTAAATTAAGGGCTACGGTATCTGAATTTGGTCCGATACTGCTCTCGAGAATTCTCAATCTGAGCGTTACCCAGGAGGGAATCCTGGCGGTAGTTTTTAAGTATTGCGACGATCACAAGCTACCATTACTGGACCTGAAAGACCTGAAAAAGGTGTTGCAATACGCCACCGGTGAAGGTAAAAAGGAATTTTCCAAAGAATACGGACGAATCTCTACCAGTTCTACCGGCACCATTTTGCGTAAGATCATCGAACTGGAGCAACAGGGAGCAGAGTTATTTTTCGGAGAAAAATCCTTCGATGTTGATGATCTCACACGGATAGATGAAAACGGCAGAGGCTACATCAATATTATAAGATTAACCGATATCCAGGACAGGCCAAAATTGTTTTCGACATTTATGCTCAGCCTGCTTGCTGAGATCTATTCAACCTTCCCTGAGCAGGGAGACAGCGATCGACCTGAACTCATATTTTTTATCGATGAGGCACATCTAATTTTCAAAGAAGCCTCAGGAGCTTTGTTGGATCAGATCGAGAATATTGTAAAATTAATCCGTTCTAAAGGCATCGGACTGTATTTTGTAACCCAGAACCCAACCGATGTGCCACCTGCCGTTTTGTCCCAACTCGGATTAAAAGTTCAGCACGCCCTGCGCGCATTTACCGCGAGGGATCGGAAAGCCATTAAACTGACAGCAGAAAATTACCCGATCTCGGAATATTACAACACAAAAGAGGTGCTAACGTCACTTGGAATTGGGGAAGCCCTTATCACCGTTCTCGATGAAAAAGGACGACCTACTCCTCTGGCGGCCACCCTGCTGAGAGCACCTATGAGCAGGATGGATATTCTTTCAGCATCAGAATTAAAGAAAATGATCCGCAACTCTTCTTTGGTGGAAAAATATAATGAGGAGATCGATAGGGAAAGTGCTTATGAAATGCTGAATGAAAAAATTGAAAAGGCGGAACGGGAAGCGGAAAAGGAGAAAGAAAGAGAACACAAAACCAGCTCGAGGAGAACCAGCAGTAAAAGAAGACGCAGTACAAGACAAGACCCTGTGGTCAAAGTACTCACCAGTGCTACTTTTATCAGAGGTGTTCTTGGGATCCTTAAAAAAGTAATGCGATAAACCATGTTAAAAAGAAACTCCTGGATTTTAATCATTGTATCGGGCCTGCTTATGCTCAATTGTACTGAGGAAGAGAACACCTATTTTTTGATCGCTTCAGACCAGGTGGGATTGCTCGACCGGCAAACCATAATGGCTGAAGTCGCGGATATTTATAAGGCAGATTCCCTTGTTTCGGATTCTATACAGGTTTCCTTTGGCGAAGTTGGGCGAAAGTTGAAAGTCTTCGAAAAGGGTGGTAAACACTTGCTTACACTTACCTCCAATTCCGATAGTATAGCAGGTATAGGTCATATCCTGGTGGCTGACACCAGATATAAAACGGAAAAGGGAATCGGACTGCAGAGCACATTTACCGATATTGATAAGAATTATTCAATCGATAAGATCATTACTTCCATGAACAATATCGTGGTTCTGTTGAAAGACAGCGATATCTATTTCACCATCGATAAAAAAGAACTACCTGCACATCTCAGATATACAAAAAACCGACCTATTGAAAAGGTTGAAATACCCGGTCAGGCAGCCATAAAATACTTGATGGTAGGTTGGGAATAAGTCCCCGCTCTAAATGACCTCCTAAATCTGATGTTAATTAATTCCTAAGATCGCTTCACCCTGTTGATTTTTCAGCTAATTTCAGATAAATCGCATCGCCATGAAATCAATATTTACCCTTCTGCTCCTATGGTTGGGATTCACACTTTCTGCTCAATTTCCATATGAACCCTCAACGGAACATCCCTTTGGATTGCCGAATCCTGAGGCACCTCAGGAAATACTAGACTTCGCTCCTTTGATTGGCGAATGCAACTGTCTTTCACAAACCCGTGGGTTGGATGGAACATGGGCAAAAGAGGTAGAAATGCTATGGCGATTCAAGTATATTATGAACGGTATGGCAATACAGGATGAAACACTGAAGCGCAACGCCAGCTATGCCGGTAGCATTAGACAATTCATACCCGACAGTACCCGTTGGTATGTGCATTATTATAGTTCGGCCAGTCCTACTACAATGTTGCCCAGTTGGGAGGGTAAAAAAAACCAGGATGGGGATATCGTACTTTACAGGGATCAAACGGCACCGAATGGAATGGAAGGGGATTATAGAATAACCTTTTCCGATATTTCGGAGCATGGGTTTAAGTGGTCGGGGGTGTGGGTGAGTAAGGATCGGAGTATCGAGTGGCCTACCTTGAAGATTGTTTGCACCAAAAACGGGTTACAAGATCTGGAATCGGATGAATGACCCACAGTGAACTGGTTCTACCTTCTTTTATAAGCGGCGCGATTGCTGATCACCTTATCACTGTATTTCTGTATCCATTCGGTGAGTTCTAAAAGTTTATCGAGGTAAGAACGTCCGAAATCTGTAAGCGCATACTCAACCCGGATAGGAACCTCAGGGTAAAGCGTACGGGATAGATATCCATCGGCTTCCAGCATTTTAAGTCGCTCGCTAAGTACTTTGCTCGAAATACCATAAACCTTTTTTTTGATCTGATTAAAGCGAAGTATGGGAAAATATCCCAGGTAAAGAATGATCAATATGCTCCATTTGTCCGATGCCAGAGCCATCACGTCGCGGATCGGGCAATATTCCGGTGGATTTTTTGGGTCGATGCCCCCAAACATCTTTTTTATCTTTTTGGCTGTTGTAATCTCTTGGTTTTCAGTAATAGTTTCTGATTTCATACCTGGTGTTCATTCGGTTGTCTCTTTTATTTTGAAAAAAGATTTTCTACTTTCGTTTCGAAAGTAAGTTACAAAAAGTTACTTTATTAAAAATGAAAAAACTCCTAGGGCAATTTATTCCACGCTTATACGGTGGATACTTTAATTTTTTAGCGCTTTTCTACCCTAAACTTGCAGCTGAAAAGGCATTTACCCTATTCTGTACTCCTAGAAAGGGTAAGGTTCTGGAGATTCAGAGCAGTTTTCTGGATGCTGCAAAGCACAAGTCATTAGAAGTTGGCGGTATGTGTCTTCAGACCTACATTTGGCCGGGTAAGAGGGAAACCGTTTTGCTTTTACATGGTTGGGAAAGCAATAGTTTTAGATGGAAAAACCTCATTGAGCACCTGATTGAGGCAGATTTTAATGTCCTTGCTTTCGATGCTCCGGCTCACGGCGGATCTACAGGAAAAATTTTTAATGTCCCACTATATGCAGAATGCACAGATCGTATTATTGGTGAATTCAATCCCACCTATATTGTTGCGCATTCGGTGGGTGGTACGGCTGCAGTTTATCATCAGTATCAGTATGGGCAAGGTTCTGTGAAGAAATTGGTCACCATAGGTTCACCCTCTGAACTAGAGGAGATTATGGCCCATTATCAAGATATGCTGAAATTCAACAACCGGGTCCTTAATGCACTGGATAAATATTTCCAAAACCATTTTGGATTTGGGATAGAGGGCTTTTCCACCTCTAAATTTGCATCAGAACTGCTTCTCGAAGGTCTGCTCATTCACGATGAACTCGATAAGATTGCCCCGGTAACCTCCTCTGAACGTGTCCATGCCAATTGGAAGAACAGTCGGTTAGTCCTAACACGGGGACTTGGACATTCCCTTCATCAGAGAGAGATTAATCTACAAATTGTCGATTTTTTAAAGTCTGCCATTTAGTGTAATTTTAAACCATGAGTGTAAGTCCGTTTCATATTGCTATCCCTGTTCACAATCTGGCTGAATGCAGGGAGTTTTACCGCGAAGTTTTAAATTGTGAAGAAGGAAGAAGTAGCGATCATTGGGTCGACTTTAACCTTTTTGGTCATCAGCTGGTAATACATTATAAACCAAAAACCGAAGAAGATAGGTATGCCAATCCTGTGGATGGCAAGCAAGTCCCGGTACCACATTACGGAGTGGTACTACCGTGGGAGGATTTTCAAAACTTTGCTGATCACCTACGGAATAAAGGAATCGATTTCATTATTGAGCCATATATCCGTTTCGAAGGACAGGTGGGTGAACAGGCTACTATGTTTTTCAATGATCCGGCAGGTAACGCCCTGGAGTTCAAAGCTTTTAAAGACATGGATCAGCTATTTGCAAAGTAAAGTTTCAGGCACGGACCAGATTTATCGAAACCGTTGCCAATTCGCTGTCTGGAAAAATCCTCGAGTGTTTAGGATCTGGATAAAGACCTGCTTCACTCAACACTTTTAAAAAAACAGGTATTTCAACTATGTACTGATCGGAGTAACCATGGGTGGCGTCGTAGGCGGTTGCTGGGGTGTTGCCAAGATTCTGGGCGACCAATTCAGGCGAAACGGTATGTAATTCGATGACAAGCAAACCAAACTCTTTTACGTAGGGCGCCCAATTCTCAAAATGTTCCCGCAGAGAATCTTCCACCAGGTTGTTATTTATACGCTTCCCCATAGAAACAAAGGCCCCGGTGGATTCACTTGCACGATCTGGATTGGGGTGTTGAGGCGTATTCCATACGCGATTGTGATCGAGAAAAGTTCTTACGTTTAGCAATTCCCCCAGGTTTACATCGTAAGCCTTTTTCAAAGTTTCGGCCAGTTCTTGCGGCCGCCCAATGTCTCCCCAGATTACTTTTGCCCAAATATCGGCCTTTACCAGATTCGCGCGGGTTATCTGAAGTGCAGTTTCATTGTAATCCACACCAACCAGAACCAATGGGTATTCTTCCAGTAATTCGCCCCTCAGCGTTCTTTTTTCAATCACATTGAACAGATGCTCCAGGAATGCACCATTTCCGCATCCCATATCGAGGATTCCTTTAGGTTGCTGTTCAATTGGTTGGTTAAAAATCTCCACGATTATGTTATCGACCACCTTAAAATAGGCTGCATGAGCCCCTCCACTACCCCATACATTCATAGCCCGATCTACATGGACCTCCGCTGCTTTAGCACCCTGGTTTCGGAGAATTGCTGGATCCCCAAAAATTAAACTATCCAGATTTCTAAGCGTTGGCAAATAGGAAACTGTTACCCCATAAGCGCTTGCCCTTTTGGCATAAAAAAGGCCTTTCTCGGTGAATTGATAAGTGTCATCTTTTTTCTGAAACCAGTCGAAATAAACGAAAATATCCAACAGCTTGATAAAACTTTCTGGATCTTCATGGAACTCTTCGGGAGTAAAGCGCGTCTCCATAAAATACTTGTGGAACATACCACTTATACCCAACTGAACTATAGTAGGACCCAGAATAATACCTTCTATATGCGCTAGTACCTGCTGCCGAACTTCCTCTTTTTCTCGATTCTTTTCCGGTTGGGTGTCGAATTCGGTTCTGAATCTGGAAAAAAGTTTCTCTAATTTCTGAAAGGGCGCTTTTTCAAATTTCCTGGGATGGTATTTACCACTCAGTCGGATCAACTCAACGGCCTCCTTATAATGCGCGGTATATTCCTTTGCATACAGGCCTTTGGTGGTGATAGAATAGTAAATGGTGTCATTTCTGTTGTCCAGGGTTTGGGTGCACCAACCCTGAGAACATAAAACCCGGAGTGCTACATTGAGGTAGCCTTCATTTGCACTAAAGACCGATGTAAGGGTATTAATTGAACAGCGGTCCTTCTCCAGCTGATCCCACACACCTTGCTCGAGGAGTTCGTAGGCTGTGGGGGCAGTAACCAATCCATCAAGGTGTCGAAATAACCGATTTCTAAGTATGGCTTGTTCCGACTTTGTTATCATTTTTATAGATTACCAGTATTCACACTCAGCTTCGAATTTGCCTTAAAATTACATTTCATACTCTTTCAGTGCAATAATGCGAGATAAGTGTCAGTCTTCATCTTTTTTCATTTTACGCCAACGAGCGCTAAGCCAGATAATTATTCCATAAACAAGGCCGAAAACCAGACCCTCGAGGATTTCTCTATATAGGATTTCCTGGCTATAGTCTTTTTCCAATATCAAGGATATCACTACATAGAGTATAATAGCCGCGATAACCTGGGCAATGAGTTTACGAAATTCCATAGTTGATTGTTATATGGTCTTACCTCAATTGTTTTTATTACCTAATGTCGGATTCAACGATAGCGCCAGCTATTGAGGTCAGCGCCTTGTGGAGCGCTGACAGCGATCCTTTGGATGATTTTAGGAACATACATACTATTGTAACGAAGCCTGGATAAATGGTTGGGCAATTCGGGATCCCCATTCCAACAATGTTCTGCCCGATCCCCATATAAGACCTCCCCATCGTAATAGGGATCGGTGGTATTTTCCAGAAAATCTTCCATCCGATACACAGCGTTATTCAGGTAGTAATTATCCATATCGCCACAGTAGATGTGTATTTTTCCCTTTAACTGCTCTCCCAACTTATCCCAGTCGCGTTCCAAAATATATCTCAAATCGTAGTTATTCCGCCAATATTCTGCCACAACAGGATCTATATCTCCGGTTTGTTTATCCCAAATCCTTACCGGATAACCATCTTCTCCCTGAGGGGAATAGGTAGCCTCCCAAATATCCCATTGCTGCCCGGAACGCGATTTATCACCCAGTGCCAATTCCAGGTGATTGTAGTCTCTAACAGTGGTTTGTAACTGTCCTAAATAATCCCTGTGAGCGGGTACTTCAATTTTCTTATGCGGGCTATCGTAATAGTAGGCATTTTTATCTTCATAGATATTGGTCAGGCAATAGGCACTGAAATCGATCGGGTCGGGGCATGCAGCAAAGCAACCGTTGTACTCTTCAGGATATTTAACCTGCACAGCTAGTGCTTCCCATCCACCGGTAGAACCACCGTATAGAAAACGGGACCAGCCCTCACCAATTCCTCGGAACTGCTCTTCGATATAAGGGATCAGCTCATAGGTAATCGCGTCACCATAGGGACCCTGACTGGCAGAATTCACTGCATAGGAATCATCGTAATAGGGCGTTGGGTGCTGAATTTCTATGATCAGAAACCTGGGATAATCGGGTGAAGTCCACCTTTTATAAAAGTCATATGCTTCCTGCTGCTGGACCCGGTTATATCCTTCTACATCAAATCGTTCTGAATATTCAGGTTCAAGGTCTTCATCAGGAGGGGTGGTTCTAAAACCACCAAAATCGGAGGGAAAATGCCCGTGAAACACCATTAAAGGATAGTTTGCTTCAGGATGATCTTCGAATCCCTTGGGAAGCAACACATGGGCACCCAGATACATATCTCTTCCCCAGAATTCAGAAAGCTTTTCGGATTTTATTTTGATATGCTTGATCCACTCGGTGTCTTCAGCTTCCACAATCGGTGGTATGATCTGATCCATTTCCAGGTCAATAGCCGGGATACCGTTATCACCTATACTGATTTTTACGGGTGTGCTGTAAAGGTTTCCAGGTGATCTGTTCCATTGTTGGCCTTCCCCATTGTCCATTGGCAACTTTACAGTATGACCGGTTGAGAGGTTAAAGGTCTCATACACATGAAACAGCGCCTGTACCCAATATTCGCCAGGTGGAATATCCTGTAGGCTGGGATAAGGGAATCCGAATATTTCCGGATCGATTGAAAAATTTTTACCCTTTTGCCAATCTTCTACGTTCATGCCAAAGACAAGTTGTGCATTAAGCCCGGCGTTGATCTGGAAACGCGGTTCGCTTTCATCATTATCCGCAAACATCAGTAATAATCTGCCATCGAGTGGTTTTTCAAGTAGCTCTTCCGAAGCTGAAATTGAAATGGATGGAAGCTCATTTGGTTGCTGACAACCCAGTAAAAGCAAAAGTGACAAAGAAATGAAGCCATAGGACAATCTCATAAGTACCGATTTTAGGCAAAAGGTACATTTTTCCATTCAGGCTGCAAATAAGAATCGGCACAATTATGCGTTATATAACTATAGTAACTTGGCAATATATACCTGCTAAATTATGAAGTTATGAAGAAGATCTTACTTGTTACTCTATGCCTCTGCGGCTTCATTTATATGGGTAGTTGCACCAATGACGAAGGAGGTAATGACCTGGATGTGGTCACTCCTGGTGATACCACCGAGGCCAGTATCCACCACTAGAATAAAAAAACCCTTCTGTTGAAGGGTTCTCTTATTTACTATTATAAACTATCTATTTCTGTGGCCATTGTGCCCAATTACTGCAATGACCAGCATTATCTGATTGCATTATAGCCGTTTGAACACCCGAATAGGATGCATTCATCACCGCTCTTGGTGAGAAATGTACTTTGCCATTACCATTTGAAAGGAAAGCTTTCCCAAAATGAGCCTGACTAAGGCCGTGGCCTGCTTCGTGAAGTGCTACTGTTTGAACATCGAACGTAGAACCAATATTCCATGGGAAATTGTCGTTATAATAAATCTCTCTCCATGCCACATCTACTTTACCATTATTATCTGTATCAACAGGGTTTCCGTTGGCATCCTGCCAGATTATGGTAAAAGTTACCCCAAGTATAAAATTACTGCCCCCGGGCTCAAGAATTTCGAAAAATTCAGCAGGCATCCATCCATTGTGGGTAACGTCTGCAACGTAGTTAAAACTCCCGCCAAAACCAAAAAAAGCAGCTACCAGGCCTGTTGGTCTTCCATCATAGGGAACCTCAGTCATTCCTAATTCAGAACACGTGACATTGTCCCAGGTATTCATTGCGCCATTAATTGCCATGGTAGACGCCTCAACACTCATATCATTGGAAGGCCTATTCTGGTCTACGTAATAAGTGACATCGGTTGTACCGTCCGACAGGAATTGTAAACCGGGTACAAAATCAGCTCCCAATTGTTTGTTTCCCCTATTGTTAAAAAATACGGTATTACCCATAGCAGCTGCTCCATCGGCACTGAGGTACTCGGCCATATGAAGGCTGGCAGTCAATGTTTCTCCCCTTGAGCTACTAACGCTGGGCATATCGATCTTATCCATAGCTGGTAGTTCTATCACCCTGGCTTCGGGAACAGGAATTTCAACTTTCTCTATTGAATTTTCCTGAGGGGTTAGTACGTTTTCTGATTCACAACTAACCATTGCAATAAGAGCCGCACAGGCAGCAATCATGTTTAATTTTTTCATTTTAAAGTGTTAAGGTTAAAGATAATTTCTAAAGGTAGTTTTCAATAGAAAGTAGACGACAGTATTTAATTCCCAATGAAAAGTTTAATTTGGTTAAAATATAACAATTCCTTAGAAAAATGTTATTTCTGAAAGAAAAATTCGGATGAAATACCCAACCTAACCGTTAAATGACATTGAAATCACAGTGGCCAACAAGAAAGTATATGATATGCAGCTAGATTTTAGATTTTAGGTTGTGACGTTTTCTGGCTAAAAGGGTATTTTTCAGCAGCATGGCGATGGTCATAGGGCCAACACCACCTGGTACCGGTGTGATATACGAAGCTTTTTCACTGACTGCCTTAAAATCGACATCCCCTGTAATATAATAGCCGCGCTCTCTACCGGGATCCGGAACACGGGTTATTCCCACATCTATAATCACGGCCCCATCTTTTACCATGTCTGCTTTAAGAAAATGAGGTATGCCCAGAGCGGAAACGATAATATCGGCTTCGCGGGTAATGGCCTTAATATCTTTAGTTCGACTATGGCATATGGTAACGGTGGCATTCCCTGGGTTTCCCTTTCTGCTTAAAAGGATACTGATGGGACGACCTACTATATGGCTTCTACCGATAACCACAGCATGCTTGCCTTCCGTATCCACCTCATAGCGCCTTAGCATCTCCATTATACCAAATGGAGTGGCAGGAATGAAGGTTTCCATATCGAGCGCCATCTTGCCAAAGTTAGCCGGGTGAAAACCGTCAACATCCTTATCGGGGTGCACGGCCATAAGCACTTTTTCCTCATCGATATGTTTCGGCAGCGGAAGTTGAACGATATAACCGTCTATATCCTGATCTTCATTGAGTTGCTTTACTACCGCCAGTAATTCCCCCTCCGTGGTTTCTTCTGGTAAATGTTTAAGCGTCGACTTAATGCCAATCCGCTCACAGGAACGCACTTTGCTGCCCACATAGGTGAGGCTTGCACCGTCGTTACCCACCAACACGGCCGCCAAATGAGGCACTTTTTCCCCTTTTTCCTTGATAGACGCCACTTCTGCAGCGATTTCTTCTTTAATCTGATTGGAGAGTTTTTTTCCGTCGAGTATTGTCATAACAGTATGCGGTTTTCAGTAGCAGTTAGCAGATTTTAGGAACCGAATTTACGTGGATTTATCATCATATACTGAAGCAGTTTTCCAATCTCTTCACTTCTCCTTTTAAGGTCTCTGCATTTCATTCTATCGATATAGTTGCAAGCACCAGCGAATTCAATCCATACCTGAGTTTCCGAATTCTCGCTATCCGCATCACTGAGCTTAGCAATGAAATGCTTTGGATATATTCTTTTTCTGTAGGCCTCCGCAATATTTGCACAAACCGAGCGAGATGATCTCCTTATTTGATCGGTTAATGAATATTTTTCTTCTTTCGGAAACGCTTTTGATTCTTTATAAATACTCATTGCAAGTTCAAAACCTATTTCATATGCCCTTAAATTTCGAAAACTCACGATTACATTTTTCTGCAAACTGCAATTGCCGACTGCAATCTACTAGCAGTCAAGACAATTACCTCATATTCTGCATCATCTGCATCATCTTCTTGCCTCCGCCTCCCTGCATCATTTTCATCATTTTACTCATCTGGTGGAACTGCTTGAGCAATTGATTCACTTCCTGAATATTTCTTCCACTTCCTTTTGCGATACGTTTTTTCCGACTCGCATTCAGTTTCGCCGGATCGGCACGTTCCTCCGGTGTCATCGAATGGATTATGGCTTCAACATGTTTAAAAGCATCATCGGGAATATCCAGACCTTTTAATGCCTTTCCGGCACCAGGAATCATCCCCATCAGATCTTTCATATTACCCATCTTTTTGATCTGTTGGATCTGTTTTAGGAAATCGTCGAAACCAAATTTGTTCTTAGCTATTTTTTTCTGAATCCTTCGGGCTTCATCTTCGTCGTACTGTTCCTGAGCTCGTTCCACCAAAGAAACCACATCGCCCATACCCAATATACGTTCCGCCATCCTCGCGGGATAGAAAACGTCTATAGCATCCATTTTTTCACCCGTTCCGATGAATTTAATGGGCTTATTAACCACAGATTTGATCGATATCGCCGCACCTCCCCTGGTATCTCCATCCAGTTTGGTCAGTACAACACCATCAAAATTCAGCACATCATTAAAGGCTTTGGCCGTATTTACTGCATCCTGACCCGTCATGGCATCAACTACGAACAGTGTTTCCTGAGGGGATACCGCATCTCTGATATTGGCGATCTCAGTCATCATTTGCTCGTCTACTGCTAACCGGCCGGCGGTATCTATGATGACCGTATTAAAACCATTTTCCTTTGCATGTTTTACGCCGGCTGTTGCGAGGCTTACCGGGTCCGAATTATCTCGATCAGAAAAGACCTCCACCCCGATCTGCTCGCCAACAATGTGTAACTGGTCAATGGCCGCGGGTCTGTAAACATCACAGGCTACCAATAGCGGGTTTTTACTTTTCTTATTCTTGAGAAAGTTGGCCAGTTTACCAGAAAATGTCGTTTTCCCTGATCCCTGAAGCCCAGACATCAGAATCACCGTAGGCTGACCTGAAAGATTGATTCCTTCAGAATCGCCCCCCATGAGCGTAGTGAGTTCGTCCTTGACGATTTTAACCATCAGCTGGCCTGGCTGCAATGCACTCAGTACATTTTGGCCCAATGCCTTTTCACGCACGCTGTTGGTAAATTCCTTGGCTATCTTAAAGTTAACATCTGCATCGAGCAGAGCTCTGCGGACCTCTTTGGTTGTCTCGGCTACATTGATTTCTGTAATCTGTCCATGTCCTTTCAGGACGTGTAGGGCCTTGTCGAGCTTATCACTTAAGTTATCGAACATAATTTTTTATCGTTTAACACGAATTGCAAATTTAATTATATATGTGGGATCGTGGAAAAAGCAGGGATGAATTCTAAAAAGAAAAAGGGCAACTTCTTTCCGAAGCTACCCTTTTCTGCAAAATTGGGGGCAAATAAGGTATTTTACATCCCCTTCAAAGAGGGTTATTCACCTATAATTTCTCAAAGACCAAGGTCTCTATATATTCCTCTCCGCTGGCGTTATCCTCGCGAATACTTTTCAGCTCGAGTCGGCCTTCATTTATTGAAACAAACTGCCAGTCGTCTGTAAGCTCACCCAACGGGGCGCCGTCACCGAAGTTCAGGTACACTTTCAGTTTCCCTTCATGGTTGCGGATCACTCTCCAAAGACCCATCTGAGTAGGACCGGTTTCACCTAAAGTGGCTCCAACAATATGCTCTGGCTCAAAGTCGAATGAATATCCCGCAAATTCCTGGGTAATATTCATATCACCTTGTTCGAATAGGGCAACCATCCATTCTCCACCGAAGAGAATATTCCTGATCTCCATCACATCACCGTCCTGGTCGTCTTCACAAACACGTTGCAATACGAGCTCATAACCGATCTCTTCAATCTCAAACTTCAATCTCTTGTTGGCCATTTCTCTCAGGGGCCACTCGAAACTTACTCCGGGCTCTTCGCCTATATTGACAGCCATTACAAGTCGACCTTCATCATTTACTACAATCTCCCAGCTACCCTGGTACACGATATCACCCTTGCTCAAGGTAACCACACCTTCTGGCAGGAAGTTAAATTCGTAGCCGATCAATCGTTCGATCTCTTCACCCTGGTTGTATACTTTTTTGATGATCCAGCTACACTCTTTCAGGATCTCTCTAAGGGTATCAGGACCGGCTTCGTCATCTACACAGATCTGCTTCATAATGATCCTGTTGCCACCTTCAGTGTATAATTTGATGGTATGTGGACCAACTTCGTAGACAAACCACTCCAGGTTAAAGTCGACAAGTACATCGAATTCCAGCGTCAGCTTAGTACCCTGATCAGTATGCCTGGTACTCCATAAACCATTGATGATGTTACCATTTCGATCCTTAACGGTTACAGACCCGTCATCAGAAAAATTCATCAGGTATTCGAAATACTGGTCGGTAAGGTTCTGCGAATCGCGCTCCACTTCTTTAACAATCCATGGGCAGGCGGTTAAGCAGAAATCTAAACGATCATCTTCAAAATCATCGTCATTATAATCATTATCATCGTCTTCATCACAAGTCTCCTTAGCTCTTTCTATGGCATTGGCCAGCTCTGCATTACTATCCACCACGATCTCGGAACCATCATAATTGACAAGGGTAACCGGAAAATCGATGCTGATCAGATCGTCCTCTTCCAAACCTGAAAAGAATTTTCTAAGGTCTTCATCACTTCCTACGGTAACAGTACCGGTCTCTACCTCGTTAATATCAAAAGTATATAGGGTAATCGGGTACTTGAAGTCGATACACTCGATATCATCATCATCTCCTCCTTCGATACACTCCTCAGCCAACTCACGCAGCTCTTCGAGACTGCCGATCGTAATCTCGGTATAATCCGAAAGCTTTATCGTAACTGGGAAAATAATCTCGAGAAGGTCCTCATCATCTTCAATCTCATCAAAGATATTTTCGATAAGTTGTAATGCTTCTTCAGATTCGATAGTTAATTCTTCTCCGTTTACCCAGACGGTATACGGAAATTGAATATCAAAACAGCTTGCGCCATCCACAATATTGTCGAAAGAACCATCTCTGGACACGGTATATTCGACCAGTTTAGCGGTCGAAGAGTTCGCCATTATGGTCTGCTGCTCGTCTGTTTGTGGTAAGGGTTCAAATTCTTCCTGACAGGAAGTAAAGGTAAGTGCCAAAATAAGTAACGTGCTGTACACGGAATACTTAAAATACTTTTTCATAACGATTTGGAATTTTGTTGTTCGTACATCTTTGAAACAATTGTCTTCTGGAATACCCTACTCTTATTTTAATTTTTTTTCAGATATCTTTGGAATCAACAGAAGACCTTAACAGTTCAATATGGACAATGTCTGTGAAGAAGCAGTTTATAGCACCCTCTTCCGTACCCATTCTAAAACGGTATACAACTATATATATTATAAGTTTGGGAATCAGGAGAAGGCTTATGATGCTGTGCAAGAGGCTTTTGTAAAGCTCTGGGAGAATTGCGCCAAGGTGAGTCCGGAAAAGGCCAAATCCTACGTTTATACAGTGGCCAATAATTTGTATCTCAACGTGATCAAGGCGGAGAAAGTCCGACTAAAATACGCGGGAAATCAGAAAAACACTTCTCATGAATCCCCGGAGTTTTTGCTGGAGGAAAAAGAATTTAAGCAAAAACTCGACCAGGCACTGGATAGTTTACCGGAAAACCAGCGTACTACCTTTCTGCTCAACAGGATCGACGGCAAAAAATATGCTGAGATTGCAGAGATGGAAGGGGTAAGTGTAAAAGCCATCGAGAAACGAATGCATTTGGCGTTAAAAACCCTGAGAGAACAGATCGATGGAATATGAGTTAAATGAAAATTGAAAGTGGAAAATGGAGAATGGAGAATGGAGAATGTCGGAGCGTAGCGGAGACCCTGAATTTTGTGAAACAATACTTCAGGGGAGAATTGAAAGTGGAAAATGGAGAATGGAGAATTGAAAGTGGAAAGTGGAATTTGGAATGTGGAATGTGGGTGTTGGATGGGGTGTTGGATGCTGGAAGTCGGGAGACGGAAGATGGAAATTGATAATTGATAATTGATAATTGAAAGTTGAAAGTTGAAAGTTGAAAGTTGTTAGGTAATTTGAATATAAGCGCAAAAGCCCTGTTATATAGTGCAACTTTCAACTTTCAACTTTCACCTTTCAACTTTTAGGTAGGGTTTTTTAATAAATAGTTGTTATAAGGTTGTAAAGCTGGAAATCATGCAAGAGAATTATTTGGCAAAATGGTTGAATAACGAGCTCTCGGAAGAGGAACTCAAGGAGTTTAAGAACTCCGAAGAGTACGCTTCTTACCAGAGGATTCTGGCAGCTTCCGATCAATTGGAGGCTCCTGAGTTCGATACCGATATGGCCTGGAAAGATTTCCACGATCGCAGACATGCTCATAAGCCAAAAGTGGTGAAAATGCGCCCAATTCAAAAGATGATGCGTATAGCAGCCGCAATCGCTGTATTATTTGTGATCTCATATTTCTATTTTGATTCATTGAATGAAACAATTTCTACCCAATACGCCCACCGTGAAACCGTAATCCTGCCCGATGCTTCAGAGGTAATCCTTAATGCCGGATCTGAAATCAGTTTTAGCAAAAAGGGATGGGATCAGCAGAGAAATATCGAACTAGAGGGAGAGGCCTTCTTTAAGGTAGCCGAAGGCAAGAAATTTACCGTATCCACAGCGGCAGGTACTGTTACGGTCTTAGGGACGCAGTTCAATGTTGAGCAAAGAGACGGTTTTTTCGAAGTCAGTTGTTATGAAGGCCTGGTGAGGGTAAACTTCAAAGAGTTAGAAACTCAACTCCCGGCAGGCAGTTCTATCGTTATCTTTAACGGTACGGTGGTTGAAGAAAAGGTAGCAATAAATGAATCGCCCTCCTGGGTCAAAGATGAAAGTTCTTTCAAGAGTATTCCGTTTAAATTTGTGCTGAACGAACTGGAGCGGCAATACGATATTGAAGTTGTTACAGATAACATCGATACCGTTCGATTATTTACAGGTACTTTTAGCAACACAAACCTAAAATTGGCGTTAGAAAGTATTAGTGCCCCTTATCAGATTAGCTATAAATTTGAAGGGGATCAAGTACTGTTCTATGCCGAGGAAACACCTTAACAGTGTTGTACTTATATCGATTTTCTTTCTCTCAGTTATAACTACAGGCTGGGGACAAGACAGTCAGGCCAATGGCCAGGTATCTCTTATCACATATATTCAAGAACTCCAGACTCAATACGATGTAAAATTCTCCTATCTGGATGAGGATCTGGAACCACTGACTATACAAGTTTCGGGGGAAAAAGAATTGGATAAGATTCTCAAAGAGATCGAAAATCAGACTCAGTTGATCATTAAGAAGTTGAGCGACCGCTACTATACCCTCTCTAAAAGCGTTCTGGTTGATATCTGCGCTCGTATACTCGATAACTTTGAAAACAACACCCTGGGAGGGGCCAGTATTGAGGTACTGGGCAGTAGTATTACTACCATTACAAATGCCGAAGGAAAGTTTAGCCTTGGCCGTATCCCAAGGAAGGCCGTGGTGCGCATCAGACATATCGGATATAAAACAAAGTACATCACCGCCGAGGAGATCGTTAGCTCAGATCCATGTACAAGCTTATTGATGGCGCTAAGCTATCAGGAACTAGAAGAAGTGGTGATCACCCAATTCCTCACCACAGGTATCTCGAAGCAGACAGATGGAAGTATCCAGATCAACTCCGACGAATTTGGCATCCTTCCCGGGCAAATCGAACCAGATGTACTACAAACCGTACAGGCCTTGCCTGGCATAAAAAGTATTGATGAGACAGTATCCGACATTAATATCCGAGGGGGGACCAATGATCAGAATCTGATCCTCTGGGATGGAATAAAAATGTATCAGTCAGGTCATTTTTTTGGTCTGATTTCTGCTTTTAACCCCTACCTCACCGACAGGGTTTCGATCATAAAGAATGGTACAAGTGCACAGTATGGCGACGGGGTGAGCGGTGTGATCATCATGGAAACCAAAGATGATATCGATCCTCAGTTTAACGGAGGGGCCGGTTTTAACCTGATCAGTGGTGATATTTACGGACAGATCCCGATAACCGAGCGTTTAGCTGTACAGGTTTCCGGGCGCCGTTCTACAACCGACTTCTTCAATACACCTACTTACAGGGTTTTTTCAGACCGTGCATTCCAGGATACGCAGATCAAAGTTGCCAATGCCAATAGCACAAGAATCAGGCAGGACGAAAATTTCTATTTCTATGATTTTACCGCCAAATTGCTTTATGATCTTAATGATTACCATCAATTTCGCCTCAGCTTTATCAACATCAATAACCGTTTGGATTATACAGAAATAAACCAGGATAATTCCCAAATCAACGAGAGTTCACTGGACCAGGCTAATCTGTCTTATGGTGGCTGGTGGAACGCAAGATGGCTGGATAACTTTTCAAGCTCGGTAAACGCCTATTATACCCGGTATAATCTCGATTCACGAAATATTACTGCATTTGGTCAACAGGTACTTGATCAGGTAAACGAGGTATTGGAGACCTCGGTAAAGTTAAATACAGACCTGCGGTTATTTCAGGGGCTTCATTGGTTTAACGGCTATCAGTTCAGCGAAGTGGGTATTACAAATTTTACAGAAGTATCACAACCTCCCTTCCAAAGTGATATCAAAGGGGTGATCAGGAGCCACTCGGCTTTTTCGGAAATCGATTATGCCTCTGCAAATAAAGACCTGAGACTGAGATTTGGAGGCAGATTCAACTATCTTGAAAATCTGGATACTTTTAGTGAGATCGTACTTGAACCCCGACTCAATTTTAGTTATCAGTTGGCTCCCGGGCTTACTTTAGAAGCCCTTGGTGAATTTAAGAATCAGGTTACCAACCAGATAATAGATCTGGAACAAAATTTTCTTGGGATAGAGAAAAGGAGATGGATCCTTTCCGATGAAGAATCCCTGCCTATCACCAGAAGTAAACAGGGATCCCTTGGATTGAGTTATGATAAACGAAATTGGTTCTTGAGCCTTGAAGGTTTTTATAAACGGGTAGATGGCATCAGCACCTCCACTCAAGGCTTTCAAAACCAGAATCAATTCAACGGGGAGATAGGAAGATATGATGTTAAGGGAGCTGAATTCCTTATCAATCATAAAAACAATAGCTTTAGTACCTGGTTGAGTTACACCTATAATTTAAACGATTATACTTTTGAGGATATCATTCCGCCCACATTTCCCAACAACCTCGACATACGTCATACCCTGACATTGGGAGGAACTTATACTTATCACAATTTAAAATTGGGTTTAGGGTTTAACTACAGAACAGGTAAGCCCTTTACCGAGCCCCTGCCAGATCCTGACGGGATTGATTCGAGTACGCTACCGGCGACGATAGTTTATCAATCGCCTAATTCGGGCCGATTACCCGATTATATCAGAGCCGATGCCTCTGCGCTCTACAGATTCGACCTGAGCCCTCGCGTTAAAGCGACTGCCGGCCTTTCATTACTCAATATCTTCAGCAGAGAAAATATTTTGAATGTTTACTACCGACTCAACAATCAGCTTGAAATAGAAAGAGTTGAAAGTATTTCTCTGGGCTTTACCCCAAATGTTAGTTTTAGGATTAGTTTTTAATTCTTGTTTAGCTTACGAATAACAAAAACATGTGGGAAGGTAATAGCCGCTAAAAACGAGAATAAAAACGGGAGAAAACCCGTATTACTTTGGTCAACGAAGTTAAATAGCAACACCAGCGATAATACCGACAATCCCCAGTAAATGGCAGATGACCTGACGTACTTAAGAAAGTTTTGTCGATCGAACACCCCATAGAGGTAGTTTATCTGATCGGATAAAGATGGAATAGAATGCCAGATGATAAAATAGATCGCAAAAGCCCAAAGAAGAGAAGCTGTATTGAAAACGATGAAAAAGACCCCTAAATAGAATAATTCGAGTAAGATTTCACGTTTTATTTGTTTAACTATTTTGATATATAATAAAACAAGTATAATTCCGGATACTGCGAGTGCAATAAGGTATATCTTTGGTTCTGTACGGACTCCACAGATGTCGTAGACTATCGAACTAACTTCATCTCCATGTGCTGTAAATAAAAGGAAAAGAACAAAAAGTCCATAGAACGAAAAAAACATTGCTTCCGGCCAGCCTCTTCCTTTAAATCTAGATGTCCAATGCTGCTCACCAAAATGGTATGCGCTAAAAAGTATAAAAAGACTAAGCGATGCTGTTGGCACCAGGTAGAACAGGCCCGCAACTGCTATGACAAAAATGATATAATACAATAGTATCCGAAGGTAAACAGGCGATTTACGTTCCTTTTTGGCTGTGGTCTGAAGCAACTTGATATCGTTCGCACCGTGCAATATCCCAAAAGAAAGGATCATGATATAGCCCAGGGTATCCTCTACCCTGTTTTCCAAATAGACCGCCAGCCAAAGGGAAAAGAATGTGGCCACGAGCATAGTGCTATTCAACCTTCCGAAATAATCCCTGCTATCATCCATTTGTTTAAACATTTTAACAAAAGATTAATCATAATATTGTTTAATCCTTTGTATTTTTACCTAAACGAAATTAACTAATAAATTCTTTATGGAAAATTTTCTTGCATCCGTTTCTCTGGTAGCTAAAATGGCTACCGACGATTATGTAGGCTTCACCTTTTTTGTAGGGTGTATGGCCATGATGGCAGCTGCTGCCTTCTTTTTCCTGTCGATGAATAGCTTCGACAAGAAATGGAGAACCTCTATTCTGGTCTCCGGATTGATAACATTTATCGCCGCGGTACATTATTGGTACATGCGCGACTACTGGGCTACAAACATGGATTCCCCCACTTTTTTCCGCTACGTAGACTGGATTCTGACCGTTCCGCTAATGTGTGTGGAATTCTTTTTAATTCTGAAAGTGGCGGGGATCGCCTATTTTGCCATCGTTTATGAAATCTGGCTGGGTAATGCTAAAAAACTTGCTGTGGCAGCCGGTGGTGAAGTGCTGAAAGCACACAAAATTCTCTGTTGGTTTGTATTGGTCGGATGGGCGATCTACCCGATCGGTTATATGGCAGGAACACCAGGTTGGTATGAAGGAATTTTTGGTGGATTGGCCATGGATGTTGTTTATAACATAGGCGACGCCATTAACAAAATCGGTTTCGGATTGGTAGTATATAACTTAGCTGTGGTAGCATCTGCGAAAGCTGAGGCCTAATTAAGCAGAATGTAGTTATTTAAAAGGCCGCTGTAACAGCGGCCTTTTCTTTTACATCCGTTCCGGCATTTGAATACCGAGCAGTGACATCCCTGATTCTATAACATAGGCAACCGTTTTGGAGAGCTTCACCCGAAACTGTCTTTTTTCGGTATCCTTTTCCCCTAATATCGTAAGCTGCTGGTAAAAGGAATTAAATTCCTTCACCAGATCATAAATGTAATTGGCTACCTGGGCCGGACTTAAGTTATCGGCTGCCTGCTGAATCGTTGTCGGAAACTGTTCGATGATTTTAATCAGCTCCTTTTCCTTGGAATGCAGTGGCATATCCGGGTTGGTTTCCGATATATCCTGCACTTTACCATTCGCTTCGAATTTTCTCAGGATAGAGCGTATCCTGGCATAGGTATACTGTATAAACGGCCCGGTATTCCCTTGAAAATCGACAGATTCTTCCGGATTGAAGAGGATCCTTTTTTTGGGATCTACTTTAAGTATGTAATATTTTAGTGCTCCAAGACCGATTATGCGGTACAGGGCCTGTTTTTCCATATCAGAATAGCCTTCCAGTTTCCCCAATTCTTTGGAGATCTCCCCGGCTGTCCTGGTCATCTCTGCCAGGAGGTCGTCTGCGTCGACCACTGTTCCCTCCCTGCTCTTCATTTTACCACTGGGTAGATCTACCATGCCGTAACTCAAATGATGCAACTGATCAGCCCATGAATATCCAAGTTTCTTCAGGATCAGGAATAGTACCCTGAAATGATAATCCTGTTCGTTGCCAACCGTATAAACCATCCCGGTGATATCCGGAAAGTCTTTTACGCGCTGCAAGGCTGTTCCCAGGTCCTGAGTCATATAAACGGAAGTACCGTCGGAACGTAAAACGATCTTCTGGTCCAGTCCATCCTCTGTGAGATCGATCCAAACACTTCCGTCTGGTTTTCTAAAAAACACCCCTTTAGAAAGGCCTTCTTCTATAACATCCTTACCCAACAGATAGGTATCGCTTTCATGATATAGTCGATCAAAATCTACGCCCAGGTCGGTATAGGTCTTATTAAATCCCTCGTAGACCCACTGATTCATTTGCTCCCAGAGCGCTACCACCTCGGCGTCCCCGGCTTCCCATTTACGCAACATATCCTGGGCTTCCTTCAAAATAGGAGCTTCTTTTTCTGCTTCCTCCCGCGATTTTCCTGCCTCAACCATTTTAGCAACCTCTTCCTTATAGGCTTTATCGAAGGCCACATAATAATTACCTACAAGCTTATCGCCTTTTATTCCCTCAGAAGCAGGCGTTTTACCGTCCCCGAATTTAGACCAGGCCAACATGCTTTTACATATATGGATTCCCCGATCGTTTATAATCTGTGTTTTATAAACCTTCTTTCCCGATGCTTTTAACAATTCTGCTACGGAATACCCCAGCAGGTTATTCCTAACATGTCCTAAATGAAGGGGTTTGTTGGTATTTGGTGAAGAATATTCTACCATCAAAGCTTCACCAGATGTATCGGGTAGAAACCCATACTTTTCAATAGTATCGAGCGAATTGAAAAAATATAAATAATATGCATCACTGATCGATAAATTTAAAAACCCTTTTACAACATTAAACCCGTCGATGCTTTCAAGCTGACTATTAAGGGCTTCCCCAATGGAGGTGCCTATCGCTACAGGATTCCCTTTTATAAATTTCAGCATCGGGAATATAACAACGGTTATATCTCCTTCAAAATCTTTACGGGTAGGCTGCAATTCAACGGTGGGTAAATCGGTTCCATATTGCTCTAACACCACTTTTTTTACTCGATCAATAAGGATCCTTTCGATATCCATCACAACTCCTTTTAAGGCTGCAAAACTAAGGAAATTTTTAGGCTTAAGAGATTAAAAATGAGGTCTCACTTCTTTTAAACAGGGCAATTGGCTATTTTTACCTAAATGCTATGAAAAAAGAATTCCATGCTGGTCAATGTTTCCTATAACAATAAGGAGATTACAAAAAAGATCGACCAGGAGGTCGGTAAGCCCTTCAATCTGAAAGAACGCTGGGCCATGGGCGGTATTGGCTCTCCTAAACTGGAGATCACCGCCAGTAGTATTGAGATCAGGAATTTGCTTATTCTCGACAATAACCTCGATTCCTGCAATATCGAATTACGCCCGCAAGGGATCATCCTTAGATTTCGATCTCTGCTCGAAACCTTTGCGCTGATCATTCCATTTTATAAACTGTCTGTCTATAAAGGTGATCTGGGGATATATTCGGTATACCGGGATCACCACTTTGTAAAGGTGAAAGCTGATACCAAAGCCATCCAGAAGTTTTTCAGGAAAATGTTGGATTACAAAGCCGATAATTCCCCAACCACAATAGATGAACTCTAGGCTATGAAAATACTGGTTACTGGTGCTAATGGTTATATAGGGATGCGGCTATTGCCACAGCTCCTCTCAATGGGTCATGAAGTAGTTTGCGCTGTTAGGGATGCCAACAGGCTCAGCATCGATGCCGAAACCAGAAAAGGTCTTGAAATTATAGAAATCGACTTTTTGGAAGAGGTGGAAAGCGGGAAATTACCCCAGGATCTGGAAATCGCCTATTTTCTTATACATTCCATGAGCAATTCAACCCAGGAATTCACGGAGATGGAGGCGATTACCGCCCGTAATTTTAATCGATATGTGGCCGATACCAATATAGAACAGGTGATATATCTCAGTGGCATTGTTAATGATGATCAGCTTTCTAAGCATTTATGGTCCAGGAGGAATGTGGAGCAAATCCTCTCTGAAGGTTCTTACCATCTCACCGTACTTAGAGCGGGTATTATTGTGGGTTCGGGCAGTTCCTCTTTTGAGATCATCAGGGACCTCTGTGAAAAACTGCCGCTGATGATCACTCCTAAATGGGTGTTGACCAAGTCTCAGCCTATTGCTATCCGCGATGTTATGAATTTCCTAACAGGGGTCATCGGACACAAAGAAACCTACGATCAGGCATTCGATATCGCAGGACCCGATGTACTCACCTATAAAGAAATGTTACAGCGTTATGCCAGGATAAGAGGATTTAAGAACTGGATCATTACAGTACCCGTGATGACTCCTAAATTATCATCATACTGGCTGTATTTCGTAACCTCCACATCATTTAAACTGGCTCTCAACCTGGTCGATAGCATGAAGATCGAAGTAATTGCAAAAGATAACCGCCTGGAAAAATTACTCGGCCTAAAAACCCATGCCTATGAGGAGGCTATCGATATGGCATTTAAAAAGATCGAACAGAACCTGGTGGTAAGTAGCTGGAAAGATAGCATGATCAGTGGGCGTATCAACAGAAACCTGGAGAAATACATCAAGGTGCCCCAATTCGGCGTCCTGAGAGACGAGAAAACGCTTAAAGTAAGTGACCCGCAAACTGTGCTCGATCGAATATGGAAAATAGGTGGTGAAACCGGATGGTATTACGGCAACTGGCTGTGGAAAATACGTGGGATTGTAGATAAAATTAATGGAGGGGTGGGCTTAAGAAGGGGCCGCACGCATCCCGATAAGATCTTTCCGGGAGATGCCCTGGATTTCTGGAGGGTATTGCTGGCTGACAAGGCAGGTAAACGCTTATTGCTTTTTGCAGAAATGAGACTGCCTGGGGAAGCCTGGTTGGAATTTACCATCGATTCTGATAATGTTTTACACCAAACCGCCACGTTCAGGCCAAAAGGACTTAAAGGTCGTATCTATTGGTATTTACTACTCCCTTTCCACTACTTCATCTTTGGCGGAATGATCCGGAATATTGCAAAAATTTAATAGTTTATTGGCAAGACTGGTAACGTTTTTGTGCTTAATTCGTTCTTAATAATACAGCAGCTATTAACTCAGTACCGACTATGCTTAGAACGATTTACTTTTTTCTTTTACTATGGATTGGCTCTGGCGTGGCTTCCGCACAGTCTGCGTCGGTCAGTTCGAGGATTATCGACGCCAAAACAGGTGAAGGTATCCCCTATGCTACCGTTCAATATGCCGAAAACAAAGGAATTATTACAAATGATGAGGGTGAATTCAGTCTTTATTTAGCCCCGTCGATTTCCTTCGATTCGCTCTACATTTCCTCCATGGGTTATGAAAAAACCGCGGTGGCCGTTGAAAACGAAATAGATAGTATTATCCGTATCGATCCCAAACCTATAGAACTCAGTGAGGTTTACCTTTTTGATAAGGAGCTTACCGCCCAGGAAATCATCGAAAAGGTAAAAGAACGGTTGGCGGTGAATTATGATCAGAAGCCCGTTAAACAAAGGTTGTTTTTTAGAAAATCGAGTTTGGATCGATTGCGAAAATTCGATATCGCATTTAAGGAATCGACCATTGAAGAATTCAACAAAGCCTTTATAGACAGTGTACTTTCGGTGCTGCCAAAGGGAAATGCATATTATACGGAGAGCTTGTGCGATCTCTATATGAACCGCGATTCCAGTCGACTAAACATCGAAAAGGCAGCTGAACTCTACGATAAGGATAATGAAGTTTCGATGGAAGCACTGGGAAAGAAGATGGAAGATATATTCAAGGCTAATGTAAAGCCCGATTCTTACCTCAAAATCAAATCCGGTTGGTTTGGCACCAAAGTTCAGGTAGATTCCTTACTGGAGTCTTCAGATGAAGCCTCTGAACTTGAAAAGGAATTAGCCGATGGGGAAGATGAAGACTTTCATTCACATAAAAGATGGCAGCTGGAAGAGCTTTATTCAGATTTGTTTTACAAGGAAGATTCAAAATTGAATTTTATAAAGAAATCCAACAAATACCGGTTTGCTCTAAAAGGGTACACGGCCATAGATGAGCAAGGGGTATATGTTTTGGATTTCGAACCCAAAGGCGGCGCAGATTTTAAAGGAACCATATATGTAAATCTCGAAGACTTTGCGGTGATGAGGTTAGATTATCAGAATGTAAAGTCGCTTCGCAAAATAAAGCTTCTGGGTTTTCATTATGAGGAGACCGCCTACCAGGGAACGACAATCTACGCAAAAAACAACAATGATGTTTACGATCTGCGATTCATAAACAGGATTGAAGGCCGTTATATGGGGGTCGACCGCCCGTTGAAAGTGATCGAAAAAAACAAGAATGTCAAAGGCCGCAGAAAACAGAATGAATTATCGCTGAACATCGATTTGGTGAATATCAATACCGAAAAATTTGAATTGGTGGTCTACGATTCTGAAGTGATCTCCGCAAGTGAGTTTGATGCCGCTAAGGAGAATGAATCGGTTAAAGCCACCTACATGTCGCGTTATGATCCCGAATTCTGGAACGGCTACAATATCATGGAACCCAATCAGGCCATCCGCGAATTCACCATAAGTGCCAAATAGGTCATTGGGGCGAAAATCCAGTATCTTTAACTGAATTTTACAGCCAACACTACCCACCGATCGGAAATTTTTTGACAAATAACAGACTTCTGGCAGTATCCCTCGGTCTGCTGCTTTTATTCACCCTGACTGTATTTCTTTTCACCAATGACAGTTACGAGCTAATAGAAAGCTGTTCGGTATGGGTCAGAAATTATTTCGGTTATTTTTACCTCTACCTTGGCCTCGGTTGTGTGTTATTGCTAGTACTATTGTCTCTATCCCCCCTGGGATCGATACGCCTGGGAAAATCAGGGCAGAAACCTGAGCATAGCAATTGGGCCTGGATCTCGATGCTCTATAGCGCGGGTATGGGAGCGGGCATACTCCTCAGGGCGGTCCAGGAACCGGTTTTTATGTTACAAAATCCGCCGTTTAATACAACTTCCGCACGGGAAACGCTGGCTCTGGAATATACCTTTTTCCAATGGGGGTTTACCCCCTGGGCCTTTTATGGTTTATTCGCTATGATCATAGGCTATGCCTTATTCGTAAAACATAAAAAAGTAAGGGTGAGCAATGCTATAGAAGATGCTATTCCCAACAAAATGGCACGTGGGGGCATCGATATCATCACGATCCTTACCACCGTTTTTGGGCTTATCGCCGCCATTGGGTTGGGCACTACGCAGATCAATGGCGGTCTTAATCATCTAAGTGAATCGGAATTTGGTCTCGGTACTACCCTTGCCCTGGCAATCCTGATTTCGGTACTTGCCTTTATATCGGTATGGCGGGGCGTTAATAAGGGTATAAAGATGATATCTAAATTCAATATTCTAATTACCGTAGGTTTATTGATCATTGTATTTATCCTAAGTGATATGGGTGCCATCTTAGGTGCATTTCTAAGTGCCACCTTTGCCTATCTGGTAGATTTTGTACCGATGAGCATCGCCTTTGGAAATTATAACCCTGGTCTTGACTTCCTTACCGACTGGACTTTCTATTATTGGGCATTCTGGATCGCCTGGGCCCCATTCACGGGGATATTTATAGCACGGATCTCAAAAGGGCGAACCATCAGGGAGCTACTGCTGGGGGTCATGATTATTCCATCTATCGGAACATTTCTCTGGTTTTCGGTTTTTGGGACATCGGCTTTCCAATTGATCCAAAACTGGGGAAATTATCAGGGTGAGTTCGACAATGTATTCTCCTCCATCTTTGTTTTTTTTCAACACTACCCGATGGCCGCTTTACTTAATTTCACAACAATATTGCTTTTGATCAGTTTTTTGGTTACCTCAGTAGATTCTGCTGTACTGGTACTGAGCATGTTTACGGACCGGGGTAAAAAAACACCCAGGCGTTCTCACAGGTTTCTGTGGTCTGTTATAGTGCTGCTAGCTACCCTGGCGTTGATCGTCTTAGGTCATGCAAAAGAAGATATCGATGTACTGGTAGCCATTCAAAAATTACTGATCATTACCTCACTCCCCTTTTCGGTGTTTATGTTGGTAATGATTCCAATCTTTGTTAACTCGTTGATTCGCAATAAGAAGAAAACAGCTTAATCTGTGGTTCGCGGAAGGAAAACCTCAGCCATCATACAGCGGGCACTACCTCCGCCTCCTGCTTCTATAGTAGTCAGAGGGCTGTGAAGAATTGGGTTGAAAACCCGGAGTCTTTCAATTTGCTCTTGCGTTAAACTTTGGTATGCTGCTGAACTCATGACCAGGTATCTTTGATTATCCCTGCCAATCACCTGAAGCATATTCCCGGCGAACTGATGCATTTGTTCCTCTGTAATCTCAATGATCTCTTTTCCGTCTGCCAGCAAGTGGTCTATAACATTTTGCCGTTCATATTCATCGTCAATCGAGTCAAGGCAAATAACAGCAAATTCCTCACCAAGGCACATCATCACATTGGTGTGGTAGATAGCCAGGCGTTCACCATCTACAGTTTGATTGGCGGTGAAAATAATAGGGATGCAATGAAAATCTTCGCAAAACTCCAGTATCAGTTGTTCATGAGCCCGGGCAGAAAGTGTACAATATACTTTTTGATTCTCACGATCCATAACAATGCTACCAGTCCCCTCCAGATAGAGCTCATCTCTTTCGGCCGGGCTATAATCAACCAGCTGTTGAATAACAAAACCATTTTTCTCTAGTATATCCAGGATGTCTTCACGTCTTTCCTTACGGCGGTTCTCAGCAAACATCGGATAGAAAACTACGGTTCCTGAGGCATGGAACGACACCCAGTTATTGGGAAAAACTGAATCTGGCGTATCGATCTCTGTCCTGTCTTCAACAACGATGACACGCACCCCTTTATCTTCCAGAACACGAACAAAGGTGTCAAATTCGGATTGAGTCTGCTTAATAATATCGGCCGGTTCCTGATCCAGTTCTGCCTGGAAAAAGTTGTTGACGGCTGTCTGCTCGTTAGCCCGAAAATGAAAGGGCCGTATCATTAAAATAGTATTGGTGATCTGCTTCATAATATCCAATGCAAGGGGGTGTAAAATTACATATTTCCCACTTCATATTGTAACAATTAAGTACATACGGTATCTTTAAAATCAAATTGTCGGGATGTTTAAAAAGTATTTGAATAAATATAACGATGGGCCTCTGTCCATATATAGAAGTAAAAATATTTTTTGATCAATGTAGGATTATCCTTATTTTGCATGTAGGCGCCAACAGCTTCGTATTTATTGATCCTGCCCCTCTAAATCCAATTTTGTTTCGATGGAATTAAAGAATAACCTCAGCACCCAGTCAGGGTGGGAAATTATTGAGAATTCATTTAACGAAGAACAACTTGTTACGACCGGCAGCAATTTTATGATCGGCAATGGATATATGGGCTACCGCGGTACTTTCGAGGAGTGGACAGCAGACCGTTTTGTGGCTTGCATTGTAACCGATACCTGGGACCAGGCCGAGGGCAGTCGCTGGAGCGAGCTGTGTAATGTTCCCAATGGCCTCTTCACACAACTTTTTTCGAATGGTATGATGATCTCGGCCTTTGACGGGGAAATCGAAGACTACTACCGCGCGCTCGATATGAAGCACGGGCTCAACCAAAGGAAATTTTTATGGAGTGCCGAAGGTTCTGTGCCAACTATTCTTGAGGTGGAGAAATTTGCGAGCATGAACAATCCACATCTTCTGGTGATGCGGTACAGTTTTACAGCCAGGGACGATGGGCGTTTCACCCTGCGCACGGGTATAGATGGAAAGGTATGGAGCATCAATGGAGAACACTTCCGGTCTGCCGATTCCCAGCAGGAAAAAGGATGCCTTTTAATGAAATTACATACCAGTGAGTTGAATACAAAGCTTATTGTTGCCGAGGGGATAATTCTAAAAGGGCCCGATCCCGTTGAGGATTCGATCGTAGAGGAAGATAACTGCTGTTTAAGAGAATACGTATTCGAATTGGAAAAAAACCAGGAGGTAGTCATGGAGAAAGTCGTCTCCATCACACATGACAATGAGCTCGAAGATCCGCGGGCCACAGCTCTTGATGAGGTATTGGAAGGGCTTGAGAAAGGCTATAACAACTTAAAAGCAGACCACACCAGCCATTGGGATAATTTTTGGGATATTTCTGATATTCAGATCGGGGATAATACCGAAGCCCAGATTATCGCCCGTTTTAATATTTATCAGGCCTATATAGCCACACCTACCCATGCCAATTTACCTGTTGGAGCTCGAGGCCTATCCTGTCAGGTATATCAGGGTGCAGCCTTCTGGGACCAGGAAACTTTTAACCTGCCAATGTTCGTCTATACCCATCCCAACATTGCCAACAAACTGGTTTCTTACCGGCACGACACACTTAACGGTGCCAGAAGAAAGGCTAATGATTTGGGATACTATGGGGCTTTTTATGCCTGGACCAGCGGTAAAACAGGCGATGAACTCTTTCCTGATTATTTCTTCACCGATGTCCTCACAGGCAGACCTATACGAAACCACTTCAACTGTTGGCAGATCCATATTTCACCGGATGTGGTCTACGGTATCTGGCTTTATTTTGAAGCTACACAAGATTGGGATTTTATGTTGAAATATGGGGCGGAGGTATTATTTGAAGTAGCGCAATTCCTCGTTTCAAGGGTACATTTCAAGAAAGATAAAAATCGTTACGAATTGATTCGGGTACTGGGGCCAGATGAATACCATGAAAATGTAGACAATAATGCCTACACCAATTACCTCAGCAAGTTTTCACTTGAAAAGGCCGCCTGGATTTATGGACAGCTAAAACTGAATGAGCCCGAAACACTATCAAGATTAATTGATATTACCGGGATCACACCACAATCTGTAGACGAATGGAATGAAATTGCGGAATTACTCTTTATGCCACTTCCTGATCAGAAGACACATTTGATTGAACAGTTCGATGGCTATTTCAAATTGGAAGATATTCGACCCGATGAGTTAAGAAAAAGACTGATTGATCCTGAGGAATACTGGGGCTGGCCTAATGGCATCGCCATTGCGACCCAGGTCTTAAAACAAGCCGATGTGATCCAGCTCCTCGCGCTAACCGACAATTTCCCCGAGGAGGTTCTTCAGGCTAATTATGAATATTACGAGCCACGTACGGAGCACGGTTCGTCATTGAGTCCCAGTGTTCATGCTTTGGTGGCCTGCAAAGCAAATCACCAGGAGGAAGCTTACCGTTACTTTATAGAAGGCTCAACGATAGACCTGTATAATGCCAGTAAAAAAGTAATGAGCGGTGGTTCTTTTCTCGGGGGCATTCACACGGCTGCAGCGGGAGGAGTATGGTTGATTATTATTCAGGGCTTTGCCGGGTTTGCACTAAGCGGAAATGGTATCCGTTTTAAACCCGCTCTTCCAGAATCATGGCGAGACCTCAGCTTCAAATTAAGAATCAAGGAATGCCTTATAGTGGTTGAGATATCAAAGAATCACATCCGCGTTCAAAGCGATCCTGCAAACAAGAAAGAGATAGAAATTGATCTTGGAGGCGTATCCAAACACCTAAATCCCGGAGAAGAAATCAGTTCTGTATATTGATGGCAATTTCAACTGCTATTTGATTTACTCCCTAACTAGTGGCAAAGTACTACAGCGGAGCAATCCACCCTGTTTCGATACTTCGGAATAGGGAATCTCTTCAACTACAAAGCCCTGGTTTCGCAGCCAGTTATTGAGTCTGGTAAATTTTTCTTCCGAAACAACAACCTCAGGTGAAATAGAAAAGACATTGCTACACATCTGATACATCTCATCTGCAGTGATCTGGAATAAATTCTCCGGGCCAAAAAAGTCGACCAGCCAATTATATTCCTCCTCCTTAAGAAAACCCCCTTTATGAATGATGGCTTTATTTTTCCCGATCGGCTGAAAACAGCAGTCGAGATGCAACGCATTTTCACGAGGATTAACGATGCATTTCCTCAGTTCGAAGGATTTCACCATTTTGTCGGGAAACATCTGTTGTATGAATTCTACACCCTCCCAATTGGTACGTGCGGTAATATAATCTGGATAGTCATGCCCTGTATAAGTGCCGATGAATATATGATCGTACCAGGGCATCACATCCCCACCTTCAATATGTACTTCATCTGGTGGATAGAGAATGTTTTCTGGTGCGATGATATCCAGGACGTGAAGGATGGCCTCAAATTCTTCCTCCCGATGTGGCAGAATATTGGCTTTAATAAGTTTGTCTTCTATTACAAAAGCGATATCCCTGGAAAATATCTGGTTACAGTCCTCTATCAATTCCGGTCTGAATACCTCAACCCCATGTTTCCGGAATACCTTGGCAAAAGCTTCCATTTCCGGGATCATATCTTCCTCTTTGGGATAAGTCCCGTTGAGAATATGTTCCAGAGATTTGGGATCATAGGCATCTTCGGGGCTTGGAACAGGGCCACTACCTCTGGCAATGCCCAATACAACTGCCTTTAATGGCGAGATTTCGTCAATAACGTTTAGCTGGAGCATGGAATGTAAATCGGACTAGCGTTGATCCAGGGTTTTAAAAGACCTGCTGTTCTCACCGATATAGATCTGCCTTGGTCTGCCGATAGGTTCCATGCGGAGGCGCATTTCCCTCCAATGTGCAATCCAGCCTGGCAACCGCCCCATGGCGAACATCACGGTGAACATCTCCACAGGTATTCCCAGGGCCCGGTAAATGATACCGGAATAAAAATCAACATTTGGATAAAGCTTACGATCTACAAAATACTGGTCTTCCAGTGCAACCCTTTCCAGGCCTTTAGCCACATCCAGAATAGGATCTTCTATGCCCAGGTCCCCCAGTACTTCGTCTGCGGCTTGTTTCAGGATTCTGGCTCTGGGGTCAAAGTTTTTATAGACGCGGTGACCGAAGCCCATCAGTCTGAAGGCATCGTTTTTATCTTTCGCTTTAGCCATATATTTTTCCGTATCCCCATCATCAGCTGCGATCGCCTCAAGCATTTCGAGGACCGCCTGGTTAGCTCCTCCATGAAGTGGGCCCCATAATGCAGATATTCCTGCGGAAAGCGAAGCAAACAAGCCGGCATGTGAAGAGCCAACTATTCGCACCGTGGAGGTGGAACAGTTTTGCTCGTGATCAGCATGCAGAATTAGCAATTGGTCAAGGGCTTCTATAACTACCTTGTTCAATTGATACTCCTTGTTAGGCCTCTTAAACATCATCTTATGCAGGTTTTCCACATAGCCCAGATTATCGTCTCCATACTCAAGTGGCAGACCCATTTTCTTTCGCATAGTCCAGGCCACCAACACCGGGAATTTGGCCATTATACGTACAATGGCATTATACATGGCTTCATCTGAAGCAACGTTTACTGAAGTTGGATTAAAGGCGATCAGTGCACTGGTAAGTGAACTCAGGACCCCCATGGGATGGGCAGATTTGGGAAATCCGTTGATGATCTTTTTCATCTCTTCATCCACATGAGATTCGTGCTTAATATCCTCATGAAATTTATGGAGTTCTTCGCGACTAGGTAGTTCCCCGAATATTAGCAGAAAAGCTATCTCAAGAAAATCTGCTTTTTCCGCAAGCTCCTCGATGGCATAACCCCGGTATCTCAGAATTCCTTTTTCCCCGTCGAGAAAAGTGATTCCGCTCTCGCAGGAGCCGGTATTTTTATATCCAGGATCCAAAGTGATTAAGCCACTGCCGCCGCGGAGTGTTTTGATATTGATTCCCACCTCATTCTCCGTTCCTTCAACAACTGGAAATTCATATTTAGACCCTCTGAATTCGAGTATAGCTTTATCTGACATTTATATGATTTTTGAAGATTGAACAGTATTGTAAAATTAACAAAAACGAAGGAGCTTAACAATTTCAACCGCCTATTTCTCAAACCAGTTTCGACAGAGGTAACCCAAGTTGCTAAAGTTGAATACGAAAGGAAAAAAATTAAACCTGATAGAGATCCCGAAAGTAATTATCGATCGAACTATAACTAGTTGGCTCCAAGATACTTTTTTATTTAAAGCGTCGGCAGGGACCCATTAAAAAAGCCCTTGTGAATTTCAAGGGCTCTTTATTTTATCTAAGAAAAAACTAGCTTAAATTAAAAGCCTTTTCCCTGGGATAATATGCTGTATCGCCCAACTCTTCTTCTATTCGAAGCAGTTGATTGTATTTTGCCATCCGGTCACTTCTCGATGCCGAACCAGTTTTAATCTGTCCGGTATTCAACGCCACGGCAAGATCTGCGATGGTATTGTCTTCTGTTTCACCAGAACGGTGCGACATTACAGAAGTATACCCGGCATTTTTGGCCATATTGACAGCATCGATCGTTTCCGAGAGCGTTCCGATCTGATTAACCTTGATCAGTATAGAGTTGGCAATGCCATTCTCTATTCCTCTGGATAATCGTTCAACGTTGGTCACATAAAGGTCATCTCCTACCAGCTGAACTTTCTCACCGATCATTTCGGTAAGTACTTTCCAGCCGTCCCAATCGTTTTCATCCATACCATCTTCGATGGAAATAATAGGATATTTATCGCATAGTTCGGCAAGATATTTTGCCTGTTCTTCCGAACTTCTTACAGCACCTTTATCTCCTTCAAACATTGTATAGTCGTATTTGCCATCCTTGTAGAACTCTGCCGCTGCGCAGTCTAAAGCAATCATGACCTCATCGCCAAACTTATAACCGGCATTCTCTACCGCCTTACCAATAGTTTCAATGGCATCTTCTGTTCCGTCCAGGCCTGGAGCAAATCCACCTTCATCCCCTACTGCTGTGCTTAGATTCCGTCCGTGTAGCACTTTTTTCAGGTTATGGAAGATCTCTGTTCCCATCTGAATCGCATGACTGAAGTTTTCTGCCTTAACCGGCATGACCATGAATTCCTGGAAGGCTATGGGGGCATCCGAATGCGATCCTCCGTTGATGATATTCATCATTGGCACAGGTAAGGTATTAGCACTTACACCTCCTACGTACCTGAAAAGGGGTAGACCAAGCTCGTTGGCAGCAGCTTTAGCTACGGCCAGAGAAACACCCAAAATAGCATTTGCTCCTAGCCTGGATTTATTCGGTGTCCCATCCAGGGAGATCATGGTCTGATCGATCAGATTTTGCTCGAACACTACCATTCCTGTAATCTCTTCAGCAATTGCTGTATTCACATTATCTACAGCTTTTCCAACGGCTTTGCCCATAAAGGCCTTTCCGCCATCGCGCAATTCTACAGCCTCATGCTCTCCTGTGGAGGCTCCTGAAGGAACTGCGGCCCTGCCCAATACTCCATTTTCAGTTATCACATCAACTTCAACTGTCGGGTTTCCCCTCGAGTCGAATATCTGTCTGGCGTGGATATCTACAATTATGCTCATAAAAGTTTTGTTTTTTATAGTTGTAATAGTCTGGCAAATATACGAAAGGGGGTGTTTAATCCTCCTTTTAAAATCATTTCTCTTAGGAAAATAACGATTCCTTAAACCAATTGGTTTTTGCCCACGCTGGTCCTGATCATTTCGAAGAACTGGTCGAAGAGGTAATCCGAATCATGTGGGCCCGGACTGGCCTCGGGATGGTATTGTACGGAGAATACCATTTTATCTTTTAGACGAATCCCTGCAACGGTATCATCATTCAGGTGAATATGCGTAATGAGCAGGTCGTTATGGGCTTCGGTTTCTTCCCTGTTGATCGCGAAACCGTGGTTCTGAGAGGTGATCTCCCCCCGTCCGGTATTCAGATTGATGACAGGATGATTGATCCCTCTGTGTCCATTATACATTTTATAGGTCGATATATCGTTGGCCAGCGCCACTACCTGATGTCCGAGGCAAATCCCAAACAAGGGCTTATCGGAGCCTATGATCTTCTTAGCTGAAGCTATAGCATCATCTAAAGGTTCGGGATCGCCAGGCCCATTAGAAATGAAATACCCATCGGGCTCCCAACTGCTCATATCCTCGAAAGAAGTATTGTACGGAAACACTTTTATGTAAGCATCTCGTTTGGCCAGATTTCTCAAAATATTTTTTTTGATACCGATATCGAGCGCGGCTATTTTATAGCTGGCATTCTCATCGCCAAAATAATAGGGCTCCTTTGCTGAAACCTTCGATGCCAATTCCAGTCCCTTCATACCGGGTACATCCTTTAGCTTAGATTTCAGCCCTTCAATATTATCCACATCGGTCGATATAACGGCATTCATTGCACCATGATCCCTGATATAACTCACCAGAGCCCTTGTATCTACATCGGAAATCGCAAACAGATCATTCTGATCCAGAAATTCCAGCAGGCTCATTTGAGCACTGGGTCTGGAATAATCATAACTGAAGTTTTTACAGATCAGCCCAGAGATTTTGATCGAATCCGACTCCACTTCATCGGGGTTGGTACCGTAATTACCAATATGGGCGTTGGTAGTAACCATAAGTTGTCCGAAGTAGGAAGGGTCGGTAAAAATTTCCTGGTATCCGGTCATTCCGGTATTAAAACAAACTTCTCCAAAAGCGGTGCCTTCTTTGTCCCCTACCGATTTACCATAAAATATAGTTCCGTCGGCCAAAAGGATGAGAGCTCGCTTTTTTGGTTGATACTTCATAGTTGCTAAATGATTTTGGTTTCACAAATAAACATAAAAAAAGGATAGACTTGATGGCCTATCCTTTCAATTATTTCAATGTATTATAAACATTTTACTCTTCGGAATCATCTGTTGTGCCTTCCACAGTTTCCGCCACCGGAGCCGCCGCTTTTTGTCCAGCACGACGCCCACGTCGTGTAGATTTCTTTTTCTTAGGCTTACCGGCATTGTATAGCTCGTTAAAATCTACCAGCTCGATCATTGCCATATCTGCGTTATCACCCAGACGATTACCGAGTTTGATAATCCGGGTATAACCTCCCGGACGATCCCCGACTTTCTCCGAAACCGCACCGAACAACTCGGTAACAGCCTCTTTATCCCTTAAATTCCTATAAGCGATTCGTCTGTTGTGTGTTCCCTTTTCGGTCGACTGATTATTCTCGGCCTTGGATTTGGTGATCAGTGGCTCTATAAAAAGCTTCAGGGCTTTCGCCTTTGCTACCGTGGTATTGATCCGCTTATGTTCGATCAATGAACAGGCCATATTGGCCAGCATCGCCTTCCTATGAGCCGACTTTCTGCCTAAGTGGTTTATCTTCTTACCGTGTCTCATGGTGTTATTTTGTATTTACGGAGGGCTATCAAAGCCAGTCCGTTACTCAATTAGTCTTTATCCAGTTTATATTTGGAAAGATCCATACCGAAGTTGAGTCCTTTGTTGATCACAAGTTCCTCGAGTTCAGTCAGGGACTTTTTTCCAAAGTTCCTAAATTTCATCAGATCGTTCTTATTAAAAGAAACCAAATCTCCAAGCGTATCTACTTCTGCTGCTTTTAAGCAATTAAGCGCCCTCACAGAAAGGTCCATATCGACCAACTTAGTTTTAAGTAGTTGTCTCATATGCAACGACTCTTCATCATAAGTTTCTGTCTGAGCAATTTCATCTGCCTCCAGCGTGATTCGTTCATCAGAGAAAAGCATAAAATGGTGGATGAGTACCTTTGCCGCTTCGGTCAGCGCATCCTTAGGATGAATTGAACCGTCGGTCATGATTTCAAACACCAGCTTTTCATAATCGGTTTTCTGCTCAACCCTGAAGTTTTCGATACTGTACTTCACATTTTTCACCGGGGTAAAAATTGAGTCGACCGCTATACTTCCAAGTGGTGCATTAGATTTCTTGTTCTCCTCCGCTGGTACATAACCTCGACCTTTTTCGATGATGATCTCCATATTGATACTCACCTTGGAGTCCATATTACAGATTACCAGGTCTGGGTTTAGAACCTGAAAGCCAGAGATAAACTTTTGAAAATCGCCTGCCGTCAACTGGTCTTTGCCACTTACCGAAATCGATACGGTTTCTTCGTTTACATCCTCGATTTGTCTTTTAAATCGCACCTGTTTCAGGTTGAGGATCATCTCGGTAACATCTTCAACAACACCCTCAATCACCGAAAATTCGTGTTCTACTTTATCTATACGCACCGAGGTGATTGCAAATCCTTCAAGGGAAGAAAGCAATACTCTTCTCAATGCGTTTCCGACGGTAAGACCATATCCTGGTTCTAATGGGCGAAATTCGAATTTCCCATCAAAATCGGATGAGTCTATCATAATTACCTTATCGGGCTTCTGAAAGTTTAATAATGCCATAATTCAGATCAGTGTTGTTTTATTTTGAGTATAACTCGACGATTAATTGTTCCTTGATATTTTCCGGAATCTGCTCGCGTTCCGGCAAAGACAGAAATGTACCTTCCTTCTTTTCCGAATTCCAGCTGATCCATTCGTAAACCGAACTGTTGGCTTCCAGGGCACTATCGATGGCCTGAAGCGACTTAGATTTTTCTCTGACCCCTACAACGTCGCCAGCTTTTAAACTGTAAGAAGGAACATTTACTATCTCCCCGTTTACAATAATATGCCTGTGGGAAACCAGTTGTCGGGCTCCACTCCTCGATGTTGAGATTCCCATCCGGTAGACTACATTGTCCAGACGAGATTCACATAACTGAAGCAGTACCTCACCGGTTACTCCTTTGCTTCGGTTGGCCTTGGCAAAAAGGTTGCGGAACTGTCGTTCCAAAATACCATAGGTGTACTTAGCTTTCTGCTTCTCCATCAACTGGATTGCATATTCTGATTTCTTACCCCGGCGTCGGTTGTTGCCGTGATGTCCTGGAGGATAGTTCTTTTTCTCAAAAGCCTTATCATCTCCAAAAATCGCTTCCCCGAATTTCCGGGCAATTTTACTTTTTGGTCCTGTGTATCTAGCCATTTTCTATTGATTTGAAAGTGCGATTATGAATTAAGGCGTATCCTTCGATAATCGTAACTACACCCTCGGTGAAAAATAATTTTAGTGATATGATTAATTATACTCTTCTTCTCTTTGCGGGTCGGCATCCATTATGCGGCAACGGGGTTACGTCTATAATTTCAGCAACCTCAATACCAGAGTTGTGAATGGTACGAATAGCTGATTCCCTGCCATTGCCCGGACCTTTAACGAAGACCTTAACTTTTCGCAAGCCCGCTTCATGAGCAACTTTAGCACAATCCTCTGCAGCCACCTGAGCAGCATAAGGGGTATTCTTCTTAGATCCTCTAAATCCCATTTTACCGGCCGAAGACCATGAAATTACATCCCCTTTCTTGTTGGTAAGTGAAATGATGATATTGTTAAAGGATGCTGTGATATGTGCTTCACCGGCAGACTCTACAATTACCTTGCGTTTTTTTGTCGATTTAATACTTGACTTTGCCATATTTCTTATGAGTATTGAGCGGTCGGTGCGGTCTGACAGAATGCCTGGGCATTATACTGTTAACTCAACCCGCGGCCGAGCACTTCGTACTATTACTATTTAGTCGCTATTTTCTTGTTGGCAACTGTTTTTCGTTTCCCCTTCCTTGTTCTGGAATTATTTTTGGTCTTCTGCCCTCTGAGCGGTAATCCGGTACGGTGACGTATTCCGCGGTAGCAGCCGATATCCATCAAACGTTTGATATTGAGTTGTGTTTCCGACCGCAGTTCACCCTCGATTTTATACGCGGAAACTACGTCCCTGATACGCCCGATCTCATCGTCGTTCCAATCTGAGACTTTGGTGCCGGCATCGACCTTTGCTTTCTGCAAAATTTCATCGGCCCGGCTCTTGCCAATACCGTAAATATAGGTTAGCCCTATAACTCCTCTCTTGTGATTTGGTATATCTACACCTGCAATTCTTGCCATAATTATCCTTGTCTTTGTTTAAATCTAGGATTCTTTTTGTTGATCACGTATAATCTGCCCTTTCTGCGTACAATTTTGCATTCGGCACTTCTCTTCTTTATGGATGCTCTAACTTTCATCTCAGCTATATCTTAATATCTATATGTTATTCTAGCCTTTGTTAAATCGTACGGGCTCATTTCCAATTTCACCTTATCCCCGGGCAGTAATTTGATATAATGCATACGCATCTTCCCGGAAATATGTGCGGTAACCACATGGCCGTTTTCCAATTCTACGCGGAACATAGCATTGGAAAGCGCTTCGATGATCGTACCGTCTTGTTCTATCGGTGCTTGTTTAGCCATATACTAAGCTACTTTTCTGTTTTTTCCTGTTTTCATCAACCCGTCGTAATGCCGGTTCAATAGGTAAGAATTTACCTGTTGAACAGTATCTATTGCTACCCCAACCATAATCAGCAGTGAGGTTCCGCCATAGAATAAAGCCCATCCGGGTTGGATATCCATCAACTTGACTACCACCGCAGGCAGAACAGCAAGAAGAGCCAAAAATACCGATCCGGGTAAGGTGATAAGCGACATAATCTTGTCGAGAAAATCCGCTGTTTCCTTACCAGGTCTGATCCCAGGGATAAACCCACCACTCCTTTTCAGATCATCGGCCATTTTATTGGTAGGCACAGTGATCGCCGTATAGAAATAGGTAAATATGATGATCAGGACCCCAAACAGTATGTTGTATGCCAAACCAAATATATCCTGGAATTGCACTTCCATCCATTGACCAACGGCCGTATTATTAAAAGTTCGGCCGAGAAGTCCGGGTGCAAACATTATCGCTTGGGCAAATATGATTGGCATAACACCCGATGCATTCAGTTTAAGCGGAATATATTGTCTTGATCCAGCGATATTCTTTTCGTAACCACCTGAAGCCGTTCTCCTGGCATATTGAACCGGAATTCTCCGGGTCGCCATAACCAGCAGTACGCTCACCAGTATTACTACGAACCACAATATTACCTCGATAAGCATAAACATCAGACCTCCAGTATTATTTGTAGTCCTTGAAATAAATTCCTGTACAAACGATTGAGGCATCGTGGCTATAATTCCGATCATAATCAGCAAGGAAATTCCATTTCCGATACCTTTATCGGTAATCTTCTCTCCCAACCACATCGCAAACACACAACCGGTTACAAGGATAATCACTGATGGGATAATAAAATTCAAACCTTTTCCCAGCAAAAATGCAGAATCTGGTACTCCTAATGCGCCCAGGCTATACAAATAAGCCGGAGCCTGCACAATACAAATACCTATAGTGAGCCAGCGGGTGATTTGATTTTTGGTCTTTCTCCCGCTTTCGCCTTCCTTATCCAGTTTCTGCAGATATGGCACGGCAATACCCATCAACTGCACCACGATCGAGGCAGAGATATAAGGCATAATTCCCAGAGCAAATACAGAGGCGTTGGCAAAAGCCCCGCCGGTAAAAGCATTGAGAATCCCTAATATTCCTTGTTCTGTATTCGACGATAATTCTGCCAGTTGTGAGGTATCTATACCCGGAAGGACCACCTGGGCACCAAATCGGTACACCAATAGCAGGCCAAGGGTAACCAAAATACGTCCCCTCAACTCTTCAATCTTCCAGATATTTGATATAACCTCAAAAAACTTCTTCATATGGAAAGCTTGTTATAAGCTAATAGCCTCTCCTCCGGCAGCTTCAATCGCCGCCTTAGCAGTAGCCGAAAATTTATGTACAGTTATTTTCAGGGGAGCCTTTAACTCACCATTGCCAAGTATTTTTACCAGATCGTTCTTATGTGCCAATCGGATGGCGACTAAATCCTTGAGAGTAACCGTTTTCTTGATTGTCCCTTTATCTACAAGCGTTTGCAAGACATCAAGGTTTATACCCCGGTATTCCTTACGGTTAATATTGGTGAAACCGTATTTTGGAACACGTCTTTGCAAAGGCATCTGCCCGCCTTCAAATCCTAATTTTTTGGAATAACCAGATCTGGACTTGGCACCTTTATGTCCTCTTGTTGCAGTACCTCCTTTGCCAGATCCCTGTCCCCTACCGATGATTTTACCCGCTTTTTGGGCGGAACCTTTGGCCGGTTTTAAATTGCTTAAATCCATTGCGTTTTTCTTATTTTACTTCCTCAACGGAAACCAAGTGTTTAACTCTGTCGATCATTCCCATGACATTTGGGGTATCATCATGCTCTACAACCTGCCCTATTTTTCTCAGGCCCAACGCCTTTAGGGTTCTCTTTTGGTTTTGTAGCCTTTTGATACTGCTCTTTACCTGTGTGACTTTAATCTTTGCCATCTCTGTTGCTGATTATCCGTTAAATACCTTTTCCAAAGACACACCTCTTTGTTTTGCTACTGTACTGGCATCCCTGAGCTGTAATAACGCATCGAATGTAGCCTTTACCACATTATGCGGGTTCGATGAGCCCTGTGACTTGGATAATACATCGTGAACACCCACGGCTTCTAACACCGCTCTTACTGCTCCACCGGCGATTACTCCGGTACCATGTGATGCTGGTTGAATATACACGCGTGCTCCTCCGTACTTACCTTTTTGCTCATGCGGAAGGGTTCCTTTGTTCAAAGGTATCCGAACCAGATTCTTCTTGGCGTCTTCAATCGCCTTGGCTATCGCTGTAGCTACTTCTTTTGACTTTCCAAGTCCATGTCCAACAACACCGTTCTCATCACCTACAACAACTATTGCGGAAAATCCGAAAGCTCTACCACCTTTGGTAACCTTGGTAACCCTCTGAACGCCTACCAGTCGGTCTTTCAATTCCAGACCTCCGGGCTTAACCAGTTCTACGTTTTTATATTTCGCGTACATATCCTTATTTAAAATTTTAATCCTGCCTCCCTGGCACCGTCGGCCAGTGATTTTACTCTACCGTGGTAAAGATTTCCACCTCTGTCAAAGGCCACCTTTTCAATACCTGCTTTAATTGCTTTTTCGGCAATCGCCTTCCCCACCTGGGTTGATATCTCCGATTTGGTCCCTTTGGCCTTGCTCAAGTCCTTATCTCTGGAAGAGGCCGATGCAATTGTAACTCCATTAGTATCGTCTATTATTTGAGCATAAATCTCTTTATTACTTCTATAGACAGACAACCTTGGGCGTTGCTCTGTTCCAACAGAGGTCTTTCTGATCCTCTTATGTATACGTTTTCTTCTCTCGGTCTTCGTTAGTCCCATTCTGTAAATATTATGCAGATTTACCAGCTTTTCTTCTGAGTTGTTCGCCTACAAATTTCACCCCTTTGCCTTTGTAAGGTTCTGGTTTGCGGAAAGAACGAATCTTTGCCGCCACCTGTCCTACTAATTGCTTGTCGTGCGAGGTTAGTTTGATAGTCGGATTTCTACCTTTTTCCGACTTAGTCTCGATTTTAACTTCCGGAGCAATCTCCAGTACAATATTGTGTGAAAATCCAAGGGCAATATCGAGTTTCTGACCCTGGTTACTCGCCCGGTATCCGACGCCTACCAACTCCAGTTCCTTAGACCAGCCATTGGTAACTCCTTCCACCATATTGGAGATCAGGGATCTGTAAAGCCCGTGTTTCGCCTTGTGGTCTTTGGAATCCGATGTTCTTGAAACGGTAACCTGCCCATCTTCAACAGCGATCTCTACGTCAGTATATGGCTGATTAAGCTCACCGAGCTTACCTTTTACTATAATGAGATTGTCCTGAACTTCAACAGTGGCCCCCTCAGGGATTGCTATCGGATTGTTTCCTATTCTAGACATTATAAATAATCTTTTATTCTAATTAATACACGTAGCAAAGCACTTCACCACCTACTTTTTCCCGATTGGCCTGTTTGCTGGTCATCACCCCATGTGAGGTAGAGACGATCGCAATTCCAAGTCCGTTCAGTACACGTGGCATCTCGGTAGAAGAAGCATATTTCCTCAAACCAGGCTTACTTATGCGTTTCATTTTCTTGATTACAGGCTCTTTGGTACTCCTGTCGTATTTCAAAGCGATTTTAATGCTGCCCTGTACCTGGTCATCATCAAATTTGTAACTGAGAATAAAGCCCTGGTCGAACAGGATCTTAGTCATCTCTCTCTTCAAGTTGGAAGCCGGAATTTCGACCACTCTGTGTCCTGCCCTACTGGCATTCCTAATTCTCGTCAAATAATCTGCGATTGGATCTGTTAACATTTTTTCCTATTTAATAATCTACCAACTTGCTTTTTTTACACCTGGGATCAACCCCTGATTGGCCATTTCTCTAAAAGTAACCCTGGAAATCCCAAATGTCCTCATATAGCCCTTAGGCCGTCCGGTAAGTTTGCAACGATTGTGCATACGAACGGGTGAGGCGTTCTTTGGAAGCTTTTGAAGTGCTTCATAATCACCTGCCTCTTTTAGAGCTTTACGCTTTGCCGCATATTTGGCAACCAGTTTGGCCCTTTTCACTTCACGGGCTTTCATTGATTCTTTAGCCATATCAATTCTTTTTAAATGGTAATCCCAATTCAGCGAGTAAGGACTTTGCTTCCTTGTCGGTCGGGGCAGATGTCACAAAAGTGATATCCATACCATTGATCCTATTTATTTTATCGATGTTGATCTCCGGGAAAATAATCTGCTCGGTAATTCCCAGGTTATAATTTCCTCTACCGTCGAAACCTGTAGCGCGTATTCCCTGAAAATCACGTACTCTGGGAAGGGCACTGGTCACTAGTCTGTCGAGGAACTCATACATTCTCTCTCCGCGTAAGGTTACTTTGGCTCCTATCGGCATACCTTTTCTCAGTTTAAATGCCGCCACGTCTTTTTTGGAAATGGTTGATACAGCCTTCTGACCGGTAATAAGAGTAAGTTCGTCTACGGCATGGTCGATAAGTTTCTTATCGGCAACTGCTGCTCCTACACCCCTGCTTACTACTATTTTCTGCAACCTGGGGACCTGCATAACATTACTATATGCAAATTCCTCTTTTAGAGACTTTACAATGCGCTCGTTATATTCCTTCTTTAATCTCGGTATATAGCCCATAATTAAATAACTTCATTAGATTTCTTAGCCACCCGGACTTTTACTCCATCGCGTACCTCAAATCCCACTCTTGTCGTTTCTCCCGATTTGGAATCGATCAGGGCTAAATTCGACAGATGGATAGGTGCTTCTTTCTTTACAATCCCACCCTGTGGATTCTTGGCACTGGGCTTCTCGTGTTTGGAAACCATATTTACACCTTCAACAATGGCCTTGTTCTTATCGCGGAGTACACGAACAATTTTACCTTCCGTTCCTTTGTGATCTCCGGCAATAATCCGGACTGTATCTCCTGTTTTGATCTTCAATTTCATCGCATTCCTATATTTATAGCACTTCGGGCGCCAGTGAAACAATCTTCATAAACTGCTTCTCCCGCAGTTCTCTGGCAACAGGGCCAAATACTCTGGTTCCTCTCATCTCTCCTGACGGATCGAGAAGTACACATGCATTGTCATCGAAGCGGATATACGAGCCATCCGGTCGTCTGACCTCCTTTATGGTTCGTACTACAACCGCTGTGGATACGGTTCCTTTCTTAATCCCACCGTTTGGTGTGGCCTCTTTAACTGTCACCACAATCTTGTCTCCGACAGATGCATACCTTCTCTTGGTCCCGCCCAGAACTCGGATCGTCAACACTTCCTTTGCTCCGGTATTATCTGCTACTTTTAATCTTGATTCCTGTTGTACCATTTTATTTGGCTCTTTCTAAGACTTCGACCAATCTCCAACACTTTGTCTTGCTCAATGGACGTGTTTCCATGATTCTGACAGTATCACCGATATTGCAATCGTTGGTCTCATCGTGTGCTACATATTTTTTGGTCCGCAGTACGAACTTACCATACATAGGGTGCTTTACCCGCTTTACTTCGGCGACCACAATAGATTTCTCCATTTTGTTGCTGGTCACAACACCTACTCTTTCTTTTCTTAAATTCCTATTTTCCATAAAGCAGAACCCTTATTGGTTTTCTCTTTTTGTTAATTCTGTCGCTAATCTGGCCAAGGTCCTTCTTGTCGTTCTGATTTGAAGCGGGTTTTCCATAGGCGTTACAGCATGGGCCATCTTCAGATCGGCATGTTGCTTTTTATATTCTGCCATCTTCTCCTTCAGCTCTTCTACCGATAATTCATTGATTTCTGACTGTTTCATCTTCTTTTCGATCTTTCGTTAAACTATCAGGCTGCGTAATCGCGAGCTACTACAAATTTGGTTTTTACCGGCAGTTTCTGAGCTGCCAGACGTAATGCTTCCTTTGCTATATCCAAAGGAACTCCTGCTACTTCGAACATCACTCTTCCTGGTTTAACAATGGCAACAAAATACTCCGGAGCTCCTTTTCCCTTACCCATCCGTACTTCTAGAGGTTTTTTGGTGATTGGTTTATCCGGGAATATTTTAATCCAAAGCTGGCCTTGTCTTTTCATATAGCGAGTAGCCGCAACACGCGCTGCTTCGATCTGTCTCGAAGTGATAAAACTCGATTCGAGCGACTTGATACCAAACATTCCGTTTGAAAGCTGGTGCCCCCTTCCGGAGTTCCCTTTCATCCGGCCTTTCTGGGCCTTACGGTATTTTGTTCTTTTTGGTTGTAACATCTTTTACTTTACCTTTCAGTTAATTACTTTCTACGGCGTTTTTTGCCACCACCCTGCGGGCCTTTTCCTTGTCCTTTAGACATCCCAACCAGCGGTGATAATTCTCTTTTTCCGTAAACTTCACCTTTCATGATCCATACTTTTATACCGAGTCGGCCATAAGTCGTATGGGCTTCATGAAGTGCATAATCGATATCCGCCCTGAAGGTCGACAATGGGATCCTGCCATCCTTATACGATTCGGATCGCGCCATTTCCGCGCCATTCAACCTTCCTGCGATTTGGATCTTTATTCCTTCCGCATTCATTCGCATTGCAGCAGCAATGGCCATCTTCATGGCTCTTCTGTAGGAGATCCTGTTCTCGATCTGACGGGCCACACTTGCCGCTACCAGATTAGCATCCAGCTCAGGTCTTTTGATTTCGAAAATATTGATCTGTACTTCCTTATCAGTGATCTTTTTCAGCTCTTCTTTCAGCTTATCTACCTCTTGTCCGCCTTTCCCGATAATAATACCCGGGCGTGCGGTGGTGATGGTTACAGTGATCAGCTTAAGTGTACGTTCAATAATAACCCTGGATACACTTGCTTTTGCAAGCCTGGCATGGATATATTTCCTGATCTTATCGTCCTCAGCAAGTTTATCGCCATAATCTTTACCTCCGTACCAGTTGGACTCCCATCCTCTGATAATACCGAGACGATTACCTATCGGGTTTGTTTTTTGTCCCATACTGCTTCTTAGTTGTCTGAATTATTATTAGATCCCAGTACCAGTGTCACATGGTTGGAACGTTTTCTTATTCTGTGAGCTCTACCCTGAGGTGCCGGCCTTAGCCTTTTGAGCATGCGGCCGCTATCGACCTTAATTTCCTTGATATATAAATCGGCTTCCTCAATATTGGCATCTTCATTCTTCGCCTGCCAATTCGCAATGGCCGATAACAAAAGTTTTTCCAAACGCCGCGAGGCTTCTTTTGGACTAAACCTGAGAATTGCCAGAGCCTTTTCTACTTCGGTCCCTCTTAGTTGGTCTGCCACTAACCTCATTTTTCGAGGGGAAGTAGGGCAGTTATTCAATTTAGCAAAGGCCATGTCGGCGCGTTCCGCTTTCAACCTTTCTGCCATTTGTCTTTTTCGGACTCCCATAGCTCACTTACTTTTTACCTTTATTTTTAGCTCCAGCATGACCCCTAAAAGATCTGGTCGGAGAGAATTCGCCCAATTTGTGACCCACCATGTTCTCGGTGATATAAACCGGAACAAATTGCCGTCCGTTGTGCACAGCGATTGTCTGACCTACAAAATCCGGAGTAATCATCGATGCCCTAGACCATGTCTTGATCACCGACTTTTTCCCGGAAGCCACATTCTGCTCTATTTTTTTATCCAGACTATAGTGTACGTATGGACCTTTTTTTAATGAACGTGCCATATAATTCTATTCAATACTTGTTATTTTTTCCTTCGCTCGATGATATACTTGTTGGTGTCCTTGTTCCTCGATCTTGTTCGGTAACCTTTGGCAGGTATTCCGTTCTTAGATCTGGGATGACCTCCAGAAGCTCTTCCTTCACCTCCACCCATCGGATGATCCACCGGGTTCATTGCAACCGGTCTGGTTCTTGGTCGTCTGCCCAGCCAACGGCTTCTACCGGCTTTACCGGACACGATTAACTGGTGATCAGAATTGGAAACGGCACCAATAGTAGCCAGACAATTTGCCAATACCATACGTGTTTCACCTGAAGGCAATTTAATAGTGGCATATTTACCTTCACGGGCCATCAACTGAGCAAATGTCCCCGCACTTCTGGCAATAACCGCCCCTTGTCCTGGCCTTAATTCAATACAAGAAATAATAGTCCCAAGAGGTATCGCATTCAAGGGTAAAGCATTTCCAATCTCTGGTGCTGCTTTTTGCCCCGATATAATATGCTGACCTACCTGCATACCATTTTGGGCGATAACATATCTCTTTTCACCATCTGTATATTCCACCAAAGCGATAAAAGCAGACCGGTTAGGATCGTACTGGATCGATTTGATCTCTGCTTTTACCTCTTGTTTGTCACGCTTAAAATCGATAACGCGATATCGCCTCTTATGGCCACCTCCTCGATGACGAATGGTCATCTTACCCTGGCTATTACGGCCACCTGACCTTTTCCGCGGTGCCAACAAGCTTTTCTCGGGCTTATCCGTGGTTATGGCATCAAAGCCATTTACGACTTTAAAGCGTTGTCCCGGGGTGGTAGGTTTTAATTTTCTAACTGACATTGTAAGTCTTTATAGATTACTGTAAAAATCGATCACATCACCTTCTTCAACATCAACAATCGCCTTTTTAAAAGCATTGGTTTTACCTTGCTGAATACCGGTCTTGGTATATCGAGTCCTTCTGTTGGGCCCGTAATTCATGGTGCGTACCTTCTTCACGGAAACTCCATAAGTAGCTTCAACCGCCTCTTTGATCTGCAGCTTGTTCGCCTTAGGTTCGACCACGAATCCATAGCGGTTGTATAACTCGCTATCCGAAGTCATTTTTTCCGTAATAATGGGTTTTATCAACACACTCATTTTCTTCTTATTTATTTAGATTCGATTCGATGCCTTCCAGAGAACCTTCAAGCAACACGAGATTATTAGCTCTTAAAATCTTGTAAGTATTTAATTCTGTGTTAGTTATAACCTCAGAATCTTTCAAATTACGCGACGACAAATATACGTTATTATTTGTATCGCCCAATACAAACAAAGACTTTTTGCTCTCAAGTCCGAGTGACTTCAAAACCCCTACAAATTCCTTGGTTTTCGGACTTTCAAAGTTGAAGTCTTCCACTACAATGATCGCATTCTCTTGCTGCTTCAAACTGAGGGCCGATTTACGTGCCAGACGCTTAAGATTCTTGTTAAGCTTCTGTTTGTAATCCCTTGGTGAGGGTCCGAAGACACGGCCTCCACCTCTGAACAATGGAGACTTGATACTACCCGCACGGGCAGTTCCTGTTCCTTTTTGCTTTTTGATCTTCCGGGTACTCCCTTTAATGGCACTTCGCTCTTTGGTCTTATGTGTTCCCTGACGCTGGTGGGCCATATATTGCTTAACATCCAGATAGATCGCCTGGTCGTTTGGCTCTATCTTAAAAACAGCATCGGAAAGGTCTACTTTCCTACCTGTTTCTTTTCCCTTGATATCTAAAACTGCTACTTTCATTACTTCTCAATTGTTAGGTAGGCATTCTTGTGGCCCGGAACACATCCTTTGACGACAATAAGATTCTTTTCAGGAACTACCTTCAAAACCCTGAGGTTTTGAACCGTTACCCTCTGACCTCCCATTCGGCCTGCCATTCTCATTCCTTTAAACACTTTCGAAGGATAAGATGAAGCACCTATCGAACCCGGTGCCCTCAGGCGGTTGTGCTGACCATGTGTGGCCTGTCCAACTCCTGCAAATCCGTGTCTTTTCACTACACCCTGGAATCCTTTTCCCTTGGATGTTGCAGCAACATCTACGAATTCTCCTTCTATAAAAAGATCTACACCAAGTGTATCTCCCAATTTGTATTCACCTTCAAAATCACGGAATTCGACGACCTTAGACTTAGTTGCAGTACCTGCCTTTTTAAAATGACCGGTTTCGGCCTTATTAGCACGTTTTTCTGCCTTGTCATCGAAACCGAGTTGAAGGGCACTATACCCGTCTACCTCTTCGGTTCTGACTTGGGTAACGATACATGGCCCCGCTTCAATGACAGTACAGGGAATGTTTTTCCCTTTTTCGTCAAAGATGCTGGTCATGCCGACTTTTCTTCCGATTAACCCAGACATACTTGTTTCTTATTTATTGTTAATTATTAATTGTTCATTACCTATTCTCGATTGGAGATTTCATCTTAAAATTCCCAATCTTCCACCGTTCATCTCCTAACTTTCAGCTAAAAAAAACAGGGCCAAAAATAATTCGACCCCGAATATATTTTTGTTACCGTTTTTCCATCGCACAACGCTCCGGACATGTCTTCCGTTTCCTTAGGAAACGGAAAAGGTGGCTCAGACCTTGATCTCGACCTCAACACCACTAGGAAGCTCCAGCTTCATAAGGGCATCGATAGTCTTGGACGAGGAACTATAAATATCCAACAGCCTTTTATAAGAGCTTAATTGAAATTGTTCCCTCGACTTTTTGTTTACGTGTGGCGAACGCAACACAGTAAATATTTTTTTGTGCGTAGGTAAAGGAATAGGCCCTGTTACCACCGCACCGGTAGTCTTAACCGTTTTTACGATCTTCTCTGCTGATTTATCCACAAGATTGTGATCGTAAGACTTTAATTTTATTCTGATTTTCTGACTCATCTTTAAAAAAATTAAACGGTTACACCTTTTGCAACTTTTACTACTTCTTCCGCCAGATTGGAAGGCGTCTCCGCATAGTGTGAAAATTCCATCGTCGAGGTTGCTCTACCTGAGGAAAGCGTTCTCAATGAGGTTACGTAACCGAACATTTCGGATAGCGGAACTTCTGCCTTTATCACTTTCGATCCGGCTCTGTCATCCATATTGTTTACCTGTCCTCTTCTTCGGTTAAGGTCACCTACGATATCTCCCATATTTTCTTCGGGTGTAAGTACCTCCAACTTCATGATAGGTTCCAACAAGACTGGCCTGCATGCACTGGCTGCCTCACGGTAGCCCAACTTTGCTGCCAGTTCGAAAGACAATGAATCTGAATCGACAGGGTGGAAAGAACCATCTTTAAGGGTCACTTTCATACTGTCCATCTCAAATCCGGCAAGCGGACCATTCTTCATCGCTGCCTTAAAACCTTTCTCAACCGATGGAATATATTCTTTTGGGATATTACCCCCTTTGATCACATTAACAAACTCCAATCCGGGCTTACCTTCTTCAGTAGGCTCCATGGTGAAGACAATATCTGCAAATTTACCACGGCCGCCTGTCTGCTTTTTATACACCTCACGGTGGTTCGCAGGTCGGGTTATGGCCTCTTTGTACTCTACCTGAGGCTGCCCCTGGTTTACAGCAACTTTAAACTCGCGTTTAAGACGATCGACAATAATATCGAGGTGTAATTCACCCATTCCTGATATAATGGTCTGACCTGATGCTTCATCGGTCTTTACCTGAAACGTTGGGTCTTCCTCGGCCAGTTTACCCAGGGCCATTCCCAATTTATCCACATCGGCCTTGGTCTTTGGTTCCACGGCGATACCGATAACGGGATCAGGGAATTTCATACTTTCAAGTACGATCGGATGTTTTTCATCGGAGAGGGTGTCACCGGTTTTGATATCCTTAAATCCCACAGCTGCCCCAATATCCCCAGCAGAAATTGAAGGAACTGCATTCTGCTTATTGGAGTGCATCTGGTAAATCCTGGAAATTCTTTCCTTGTTCTCCGTTCTGTTGTTCAAAACATAAGAACCCGCATCCAGCTTTCCTGAGTATGCTCTGAAAAACGCAAGGCGTCCTACAAAAGGATCGGTAGCGATTTTAAAAGCCAGAGCAGCGAAAGGCTCTTTAGGATCAGGCTTTCTGGTAATCTCATTTCCGCTACGGGGATCTGTACCGATAATCGCTTCCTTGTCTAATGGTGAAGGAAGGTAACGGCAAACCGCATCCAAGAGGAACTGAACTCCTTTATTTTTAAACGAAGATCCACAGATCATGGGTATGATACTCATATCCATAACCGCGGCTCTAAGAGCAGCATGGACTTCATCCTCCGTAATGGAATCCTCATCCTCAAAAAACTTTTCCATCAGATGTTCGTCGTATTCCGCAACGGCCTCAATAAGTGCAGCGCGGTATTCCTTGACCTCATCTTCCATTTCAGCAGGAATATCTACTATATCGAAAGTCGCGCCCAAGTCTTCCTCGTGCCACACAATGGCCCGGTTTTTCACAAGGTCAACGATACCTCTGAAATCGGCCTCATCTCCAATGGGCAATACAATAGGAACTGCGTTGGATTTTAACATCTCCTTTACCTGTGTGCAGACATTGAGGAAATTAGAACCCTGACGGTCCATCTTGTTTACAAAGCCCATTCTGGGTACTTTATAATTATCGGCCAGACGCCAGTTGGTCTCAGACTGTGGTTCTACCCCATCTACAGCACTGAAAAGAAATACAAGTCCGTCTAGCACCCTCAAAGATCGGTTCACCTCAACGGTGAAATCCACGTGACCGGGGGTATCGATGATATTAAAATGATACGGTTTCGAATCAGATATCATCTGACCGTTATCCGTAGGGAAATTCCAAGTACATGTCGTCGCAGCGGAGGTAATGGTGATACCACGCTCTTGTTCCTGCTCCATCCAGTCCATTGTGGCAGCGCCATCATGAACCTCTCCAATTTTATGACTTACCCCGGTATAATAAAGAATACGTTCGGTAGTAGTGGTCTTACCAGCGTCGATGTGCGCGGCAATCCCGATGTTTCTTGTAAAAGTTAAATCTCTAGCCATCGCTTACTTAAAATCTGAAATGGGAAAATGCTTTGTTTGCTTCGGCCATCTTGTGTGTATCAACTCGCTTTTTTACTGCAGCACCTTCTTCTTTTGAAGCTGCGAGAACTTCTGCTGCCAGTTTTTGAGCCATGGATTTTTCGTTTCGCTTTCGCGCAAAACTGATAAGCCACTTCATGGCGGTACTGATCTTCCTGTCCGGACGGATCTGTCTCGGAATCTGGAATGTTGCACCACCCACACGTCTACTTCTAACTTCAACGTGAGGCATTACATTGGAAAGAGCTTCTTTCCATATTTCCAAAGCCGGTTTTTCCTCGTCTGTTTTTTTCTCTTCTACGATATCGATCGCATCGTAGAAAACTTTGAACGCCACCGATTTCTTTCCGTCCCACATCAACATGTTGACAAACCGCGTCACCAGTTGATCATTAAACCTCGGATCCGGTAACATAGGGCGTTTCTTTGCCTGTCTTTTTCTCATTACTGCTTCTTAAACTTCGTTACTTTTTAGGGCGTTTGGCACCATACTTAGATCGTCTCTGACTCCTGCCCGCTACGCCTGCAGTATCGAGAGCACCACGAACAATGTGGTATCTAACTCCTGGTAAATCCTTCACCCTTCCGCCTCTAACCAATACTATCGAGTGCTCTTGCAGATTGTGCCCTTCTCCGGGAATGTACGCGTTTACCTCTTTTCCGTTGGTTAACCGAACCCTTGCAACTTTACGCATTGCAGAATTTGGTTTCTTGGGCGTAGTGGTATAAACACGAGTGCACACTCCCCTTCGCTGGGGACACGAATCTAAAGCAGCCGATTTACTCTTCTTGGTAATTGTGGCTCTTCCTTTTCGTACTAATTGTGAAATTGTTGGCATACTAATGTTATGTCTAAAAGATATAACCCTCTTTTAAGGGCTGGCAAATGTACTAATTATTCATTATAATTCAAATGCAGCCGCTCTAAATTTCTCTGATTTTTTAAGGCCGTCATTTCCTGCAAAAAAAAGGACCTCCAAAAAGCCAATAATTATACCTTATTATATATAATCAATCATTTTACATTTCACTGGGTGATACGACTACTTTTAAAGCCTTGCAACATACACATGAGAATAAAGCCAGAATTAATACGATACCTAATTGAGAATTATGCAATCTGATGGAGACTGATCTTTACGATCCTCAACTATTTATGGACTTTTGGGAAGTATTTGAATTATTTTAACATAATTGCTCAGTATTTATCTTAACAAAAACATAATGGGATGCTAAAATCGCAAGCAATAACCTAAAATTTTATTAAAATTAGTTTGGATTATTAACATGAAATTAGGATTTTAGCGCCTAGCTAATTCAAATAATTATAAAATGAGAACAAATTTAAATGGAATCTTAACGCTATTATTGGCGTTTGTTGTGCATTTAACGTTTGCGCAGAAGTCGATTTCCGGTGTAGTGACCGATCAGGACGGACTACCACTTGCCGGTGCCAGCGTTGTCATTCAAGGTACCACTTCTGGTACTACTACGGATTTTGATGGTAATTATACCCTCTCAGCCGAAGAAGGACAAACCTTGGTATATCAATATATCGGTCAGGAGACTACCACTAGAGAGGTAGGTGCGGGCAATACGATAAATGTTCAGATGCAGGAGAGTGCTCAGGCATTGGAAGAAGTTGTGGTAACAGCTCTTGGTATCCGAAAGGAAAAGCAAGCGCTTGGATATGCGACTGCCGAGGTAGACCAAGAATTGATTGAAAGTCGGCCTGAAGGTGATATCGGTCGTGTACTTCAAGGAAAGGCTTCCGGTGTTCAAATCATTCAGCAAAGTGGTCTCTCTGGATCTGGTACGAATGTGATCATTCGGGGATTGAGTACGTTCAGTTCCTCAAACCAGGCGCTTTTCATAGTAGATGGCGTACCATTTAGTTCGGACCAGAACTCCAGTGGTCGAAATGGCGATCGTCAGGATTTTATCGAAGGTAATAGTGGATCAAGTAGGTTTTTGGATTTAGACCCTAACAATATTGAGAGTGTAAACATTCTTAAAGGTCTTGCCGCTACAACACTTTACGGCTCACAAGGTAGGAACGGTGTGGTTCTTATCACAACTAAAGGTGGGTCATCGCGCGCTGCGGGTCCAAGGAAAACTGAGATTTCCGTAAATTCATCGATGTTCTTTAATGAGATCGCATCACTCCCTGATTACCAGAGCCAGTACGGTAATGGTTTTGATCAGAATTTTGGGTGGTTCTTCTCTAACTGGGGCCCTTCTTTTGACAGGGAAGGTGCAGCAGGATGGGGCCGACAGTCTGCCATTGATGATCAAGGTTTACTTGATCACCCATTCTCGACAACATATAAATTAACACCATCAACTCTTGCTGCATTTCCGGAGTTTGCCAACGCCAAATACGCATGGCGCCCGTATAACAACGTCACGGAATTCTTCCGGCAGGGTGTGGTTACCAATACGTCTATCAACGTTAACGGTACCAACGAAGAAGGAAATATTTCTTACAACGTAAACTACGGACACCTTAATGATGAAGGGTTTACACCTGGAAACAAGGTGATCAGAAATAACTTCTCTGTTGGTGGCCGTGCGAAGCTCAGTAACAAATTTACCGCTTCAGGTACCTTGAATTATTCAAGGACCAAATTTGTTTCTCCTCCGGTTGCATTGTCGACAGGTAGTGGTACGCAAGGTGGTGGTTCTTCTATCTTTAGTGATGTGTTCTACACTCCGCGTAGTGTCGATCTTCTCGGACTGCCTTTCCAGAACCCCATTACTGGTGGTAGTGTTTACTACAGACAGAACGATGACATCCAGAATCCTCTTTGGACATTGAACAACTCAGGGGTTTCTCAGCAGACCGACCGTACTTTTGGTCAGTTTTCCCTACAGTACGATATCACGGACAACTTGAATTTATTATGGAGAACAGGTCTTGATATGTACAGTGAGAACAATACCAACTACCAAAATCGTGGTGGAGTTCCCGGAAACGGAAGCGCCAGGATTTTAAGCGGTATTTATGAAACCTGGAACAACACAAATATCATTTGGGATCATTCTATTTTCTTAAACGGGGATTACGACCTCAGTGACAAATTTGGCCTTACTTTCAACGTAGGGGCAACTTCCAGAAGAAATGTATTTGACTCAAATGGTGCTTCCAGTGATGGTCAGCAGGTATTTAATGTTCTGAGACATTTTAACTTTGCCAACACAGTGCCTATTCAGTCCTTTGCAGAAAGAAACCTGATAGGTGTATTCGGGCAATTTGATGTTGATTACGATAGCCAGGTATACTTAGCAATCGCAGGAAGAAATGATTGGGTATCCAATTTCTCTAAAGAAAACAGAGCTCAATTCTATCCCAGTGCGAGTATTAGCTGGATACCAACAACAACATTTGAAGGTATGAAGTCTGAAAAGGTGCTCAATTACCTAAAAGTTAGAGGTGGCCTCGGAGTTTCTGCAAACTTTGAATCTTCATCCTATCCCGTGGCGAACACCTTGGTATTGGATGTGCGTGATTTCCAGGATAACACCGGAACTAATTCGGTATCGAACACCACAGGTGTACGTTTAGGAAATCCTGACTTAAAACCCGAAACACTCGAGGAGTTAGAAATAGGTATTGAAACACGCTGGTGGAAAAACAAGATTACATTTGATATATCGGCTTACTCAAGAAAAACCAACGACCTGATCCTCGACAGACCTTTGGATCCTGCTACAGGATTTACAGTCACCGCTACGAATATCGGTGAAATCAAGTCTGAAGGTATCGAAGCTGATTTAGGGGTAAACTGGTTCAGAGCTACTCAGGAAGGTGGATTCGACTGGAAAACCAGTCTTAACTTTACCACCTACGAAACTACGGTAGAAGATCTCGGGCTGGATACAGACCAGGTGGTGTACTCAGGATTCTCCAACTTAGGGAATGCCGCCATACCAGGCGAGCCCCTCGGAGTATTCTTCGGAACACGGAACGCCAGAGATGATAATGGGAACTTACTTGTAGGTTCAGATGGTAGGTACTTTCAGGCCGCTGACGATGGAATCATCGGTGACCCGAATCCGGATTACCTGACCAATATGATCAATACACTCTCATTCAAGAATTTCACATTCAGCTTCCAGCTTAACTATGTACACGGAGGAGATATATACTCTCAAACTGCTGCCGCACTTCTCGGAAGAGGTCTGGTAACTGAAACGGTTAACAGGGAGAATACGTATATCCTGCCTGGTGTAAAGTCGTCAGACGGAAGTCCGAATAACATTCAGATCAACAACTCTGATTTCTACTTTAGTAATTTATTTGCTACACAAAGTGAACAACAGATATACGATGCTACGGCAATTCGTCTTCAGGAGGCTTCTTTGAGTTATGCCTTGCCGTCGAAGTTTTTAGATCGCACTCCATTCGGATCACTAGTCTTTACTGTATCGGGTCAAAACCTATGGTATCGCGCAGTGAACATTCCAAAAGGAACGCGAGTAGACCCTAACGTTGCTGGTACCGGTGTAGGTAATGGGCAAGGATTTGATTTCTTGGCAGGACCAAGTTCACGGAGATATGGATTCAGTTTAAAAGCATCCTTCTAAACATTATAGCATCCTAATAAGTAAATAAAATTATGAATGTAATGAAAAATATAACTAAATATGCGGTTCTGGTTGCTTTCGGCGGTTTGCTGACACTCGCTTCTTGTGAGAGTACGGAACTGAACCTCAGAGATAACCCAAACGCACTGACCCCCGAACAGGCTAGTGTGGACTTTTTCCTCAACTCTATTCAAGAAGACTTCGTCAGACAGTTTGAAGGAGATGCGGATAATGATAATAACGATAACTTTGGATCCGGCGGAGTCGCTGATGGTTTTAGCGCTTTCGGCATGGACCTGACGAGAATGATGAATATGGCCGGAAGAAATTATGCTTCCGTTTACAATGCCAGTGACATGGACGATGAGTGGACTAATTGCTACCGAGGTGTCTTAGCGGATATTCGTGCAGCACAGCCGTTGATTGACGAACAAGGTTTAGCGCAACATCTTGCGATAAACCAGTTTATAGAGGCTTATTTAATGCTCACCATGGTTGATATGTTTGGAGATGTTCCTTATACGGAAGCCATTAAAGCAGGTGAACTAAACTTTAACCCTGCGGTAGATTCAGCAGAATCTATTTATGCGGCCATGGAAGTATTAATCGATCAGGCCATTGCCAATTTTAATGCCCAGGCCGTTGGTACGCCTCCTGATCCATTCTATGGGAATGATTACGAATTGTGGATTAGAGCTTGTAATACGCTAAAGCTCAAGATCTATATTCAAACAAGGCTGGTAGACAGCAGTGCGCAGTCTAAGTTTTTAGCTATTATTGGCAGCGGCAATTACATTCAGGATACGTCACAGGACTTCCAGTGGTTATGGCCTGCCTCCAATGCCTCTCAGCCTGATACCAGGCATCCGAGATTCGGTATTAACTATACCGCTACCGGAGGGCAGGAGTATTTTGCCAACCACCTGATGTTTACTATGGATCAGTCCGCTGATCCTCGTACCAGATATTATTTTTACCGCCAGACAGCCGCAGTACCAGGTGCTGAGATCCCACCGGATGAGGTTACATTGAACTGCTCGCTGCAAACTCCACCTCAACACTATGTGGATGGCGGATTCCCGTTCTGTTTCCTTCCTAACGGATACTGGGGTCGTGATCACGGTGATAACGAAGGTATTCCACCAGATGGCCTGTTAAGGGTTCTCCCAGGAGTCTATCCTTTCGGAGGCACTTTTGACGACGATTCGTTTACGCCACAAACTCCGACTTCCGGAGCCGGAGGTTCAGGTGTCACCGTCTTGCTATCTGCTTTTAATGTTGACTTCTGGCTTGCCGAATGGGAACTGGCCGGAGGTAATGCTCCAGGTGCACGTGATAATATCCTCGCAGGATTCGATAAGTCGATCGCTAAAGTTCAGGCGTTCTTAATGGGGCGTTTAGGTACAGGAGATGACTCTTTTGAGCCATCAGCTGCTGATATAACAGCTTATCGCGATGCTATAACCGCAGCGTTTGATGCAGGAAGTAACGATGATCAATGGAACATTTTAGGGGAGCAATTTATCAGAGCTAATTACGGAAATGGTGTGGAACCTTATAATTTCTACAGAAGAACCAATTATCCGGATAATCTGAAACCTAACAGGGAACCAGATCCAAGTACGTTTATCACATCTATGTATTACCCGAATAATGCGGTAAACCGAAACCAGAATATCAGCCAGAAGGCAACTCAGTCTGAACCTGTATTTTGGGATACCAGTGGACTACCACCTGCTAACTAAAAAAAAATGAAGACTAAAAAGATAATTCACTCAATTATGTATAAAAATAAATTTCTAATCGCTTTGGTCACGGTAGTCCTGTTTACAGCTTGTAAAACAGATGACAAACTGGTAGACGAAATACTTGCCACCGTGGAAAGGGGTGCTATAGTCAGGACTATTTCCTCGGAAGGCCTTTCATGGAATGTTGTGGATGACACAGAGACCCTTACACTCAGGTTGGAAGCCCAGGATGAAGCGGATGGCGAACTTTTAAAAGAAGTACGGTTTTATGTAGACCTGGTCGACAATACTCCTGATAGTACAGTGGATCCCGCAGAAGTACTCTTCCAAACCATTCCTGCATCCGAATGGGAAGGTGATGTATGGGGACTCCCCAGAACTACTTTTACGACAACACTTGCAGATGTTGCTGCAGTCTTAGGATTAAGCCTCGGTGAATACAACTGTGGAGATCAGTTCAATATCCGTTTGGAACTGGAACTCACCGATGGTAGGGTGTGGACCAATACCGACCTGGCCGGAACAGTTTCCGGTGGATCGTTCTTTGCTTCCCCTTTAAATTACAGAATTGATTTGATCGTATTGCTGCCTTCTGATACCCTGTACACAGGCGACTATCAGCTGACTCAGACAGCTCCTGGTACTTTCGGTGTAAATGACTATGCAGATGGTATATACACTATAGATGCTTCAGACAACGTTACAAGGTTAATTCGCAGCGTTACAACCTTCCCAGCCTTTGGTGGGTTCGGACCTGTAGATGTAGAATTCAAATTTGTTTGTGATGAAATCATCTTAACAAGTGGACAAAGTGTAGGTGCTGGATGTAGTGCGGCCATTCAAAGTGGCCCCGCAGAAGTTAATGCTAACTTCGATCCGGTCAGTCCAGACGATTCTGCATTTGATATCAACTTTACATCTGATGAGACAAATGATTGTGGTAATGGTACTTTTCAGGCTGTAATTAATCTGGTCAAACAATAAGATTTCAATAGCCTATTTAGAGTATAGACTCAAAATTTTATAAAAACCGGCGCCAAGAATTTGGTGCCGGTTTTTTTATGGGGTTATTTAGTATACAAGATATCTAAGAATAGGTACTACCATCTCGGTCCTCAGAATACTTCTTTTTAAGTTCATAGAGTCGCTCATAAGGCGACAATTTGATACTTTTGCATATTATTAATGACAGATTATGTTGAAGAGAACGCATCTGCTGGTATTTTGTGCCTTATTTCTCGCCTGTAAACCAGGCGACGATCCTAAAACTTTACCCGAGACAGCCATAGAACGAGAGGAGCCGCTGTTCGAGCGAGTGAAACATAGTTATAGTGGGCTGGAATTTTCGAATAGCCTGACACACAATGTAACTACCCGGGAAAATTTATTCGACTACGATTATTTCTACAACGGAGCCGGTGTTGGTCTCGAGGACCTGAACAACGACGGTTTACTCGATGTATTCTTTTGTGGTAACCAGGTTCCCAACCGGCTTTATTTCAACCAGGGGAACCTTAAGTTTACCGATGTAAGCGAAAAGGCCGGAATCGATGCGGGTAAAGGCTGGTCTACTGGTGTCAGCTTTGCAGACATAAATAACGATGGGTGGATGGATATCTACGTCTCTCAGGGAGGTCCATTTCCACCAGAACAGCGAAAGAACTTACTTTTTATAAATCAGCAGGATGGTACATTTGTGGAATCTGCCGAGACCTACGGATTGGCCGATTCAGGTATCGGGACCCAATCGACCTTTTTTGATTATGATCGCGATGGTGACCTGGACTGTATCGTAATGAATGAAAATGAATTATACGGTGTAGACCCCATCAATCTCTTCCGAATACTCGATGAGAACCCAGATCTTCTCTACCACAACAGCTCGCATATTTATCGGAACGACAACGGGAAGTTTAAGGATATCACAAAGGAGGCGGGTATAGAACGACCTATTTTCGGTCTCGGCCTTTCGGTTAGCGACATCGATAACGACGGTTGGCTCGATATCTATATCGCGAGTGACTATTATATTCCCGATGCGCTTTTTATCAACGACCAAAAAGGAGGGTTTACCGACAGGATAAAGGATTTCACCGGTCAGATCTCCTATTATGGCATGGGCCTGGATATAGCCGATATCAATAACGATAATCTCCAGGATATCTTCGTACTCGATATGGCTTCGAGCGATCATGTACGCTCGAAGACGCTTATGGCCTCGATGAGTACGGGAAGGTTCGACTATCTGGTTAATAAGGCCAATTTTCACTACCAGTATATGTACAATTCGCTTCAGTTGAACCTGGGGAATAATATGTATAACAATATTGCACAATTGTCGGAGACCTCTAATACCGATTGGAGCTGGGCAGTATTATTAACTGATTTCGATCTCGATCAAAATAAAGATATTCTGATTACCAACGGCTATAGAAGATATGCCCTTGATAATGACTTACAACGCCAGGTATCTGAGGCCCAGCAGAAGTATCGGGGCCGGGTTCCAATGGATGTTAAAGAGCAACTCTACAACCAAATGCCTTCTGAAAAACTGCCCAATATCCTCTACAGGAATAATGGCGGGCTTCAATTTAAAAATGTAGCTTCCTCCTGGGGCATAGACGATCTTTCCTTTAGCAATGGTGCGGCAATCGGAGACCTTGACGATGATGGAGACCTGGATATTGTTGTCAATAACATGGATGAAGAGGCCTTCCTTTATCGGAACCTGGCAACAGAACAAGAACGCGGTAATTTTATAAAAATAAAAACAGAGGGCAGCCTGTCCGAATCCTTTGCCAAAGTAAAGATCTATTATGAGGATCAGCAACAAATGGTGGAAAGCAAAAGAGTACGGGGTTATATGTCTTCGGTGGATACGGATATTTATTTCGGATTGGGAAATACCGAAAAAATTGATAGTATTCGCATTCTTTGGCCTAATGGAACCAGCGAACTAAGGAGAGGGATATCGGCAAATCAACGCCTTACCTTTAAAGAAAGTGAAGCAGAACCCTATTTACCACCGAAAGCAGCCATAAAAACCATCTTCAGAGATGTATCGGGTAACTATGGATTGGATTTCGTACATCAGGAAAACAGTTATGATGATTTTGAAAAAGAGATCCTTCTTCCCTATAAACAATCGGCGCAAGGTCCGTTCCTCACTAAAGGAGATCTCAATGGCGATGGGTTGAATGACCTCTTTGTAGGCGGGGCATCAGGACAGTCGGGGGCCATATATTTGAATACCGGAAAAGGATTTGAGAAGAAAAATTCACCGGCCCTGGAATACGATAACGCTTATGAAGATATGGAAGCTGTACTTTTCGACCTGGAGGGCGATGGTGATCTGGACCTTTATGTGGTAAGCGGAGGCAATGAACACGCAAATAGCTCCTCTTTATACGCCGACAGGATCTATGAAAATGACGGACAGGGCAATTTAAAGCGGCTAGAAATGGATGCCCTTTTGAAACATCCGAAAAGTGGCCGCACTGTAACGGTGATTGATTTTGATCGGGATAACGACCATGATCTGCTGGTAGGAAACCGTATCATTCCTCAAAACTATCCCAGGTTCAGCCCATCTGTAGTATATGAAAATCGCGAAGGTATATTAGTGGATGTAACCGATAAAAAGGCGCCGGAGTTAAAGGATTTTGGAATTATCAATAAAATCATCAGCACCGATTTCAATAATGATGGACTGACAGATTTTATTGCTGTTGGAGAATGGACATCGATTGGTTTTTTTAGAAATACCGGAGAGCGGTTTGAACGACTCCAGGATTCTGAAGGTGTGCTTCAGGACAGGGGTTGGTGGTTCGATGTAAAGGAAACCGATGTTAACAAAGACGGTTTAAAGGATTATGTTATTGGGAATATAGGGCGAAATATCAAGTTCAAATCGAGTAAAGAGAAACCCTTTAAGGTATTCTCCACCGATTTTGATGAGAATGGGACCAATGACATAGTATTGACCAAGAAGTATCATGATACCTATGTTCCTGTACGCGGACGTGAGTGCTCCTCTCAGCAAATGCCCTTTATAAAAGATAAATTCCCTACTTATTCGGAGTTCGCCAATGCGAGCCTTAATGATATCTACGGGGAAAAACTCTCTACCTCCTATTCTACCGAGGCTACGGAGTTCAATTCTATTTTACTGCTCAACAAAGGGAAAGGCAAATTTGAGAAAATCGAGCTACCCATACAAGCGCAGGTATTTCCGGTTCTGGACATTCAGGCCCTGGATATAAATGGTGATGATTATGAAGACCTGATCCTTTCAGGAAATATCTATGAAACCGAGGTTGAAACCCCAAGGTTAGATGCAGTGTCAGGGCTTGTCCTCCTTTCAAATCATAAAAATAACTACGATCCACTTCCCTATTGGCAAACCGGCCTTTATTTAACCGGTAATGTAAAAGCAGCTGAACTGATCGAAACAGGGCAAAACTCATTGCTGGTTCATACTGTGAACGATGGAGCAATGGGCGTACATGAGATAAAGCCCTGGACATATTAGAAAAGATCAATATCGATACCTGTTGTAAATACGATGGAAAAAACGGCGGAAATATATGGGATAAGAGCGGTGATTGAGGCTATCAAAGCCGAAAAACCGATCAATAAACTCTACATCCAAAAAGGGTTGCAGGGCTCTTTGATGCGAGAACTGGATGTCCTGGTGCAGGACAAAGGGATTAGTACATCACATGTCCCGGTACAAAAACTCAATAGGTTATGTTCGAGAAACCACCAGGGTGTGGTGGCACATATTTCACCAGTAAATTTCCACTCGCTGGAAGAGATGGTCGAGGGGGCTTTAGAAAAAACGGAGCCCGCACTTTTTCTTTTACTGGAAGGGGTATCCGACGTTCGGAATTTCGGCGCGATCATCCGCACAGCTGCCTGTACAGGGGTAAACGGCATCGTAGTTCCGCATAAAGGTGCGGCCCCTGTAAATGCCGATACGGTAAAAACCTCTGCAGGAGCTGTCTTTAACATTCCCATTGCCAAGGTGGCTCATATCAAAGACGCGGTATATTATCTGCAAGCCAGTGGTGTAAAGGTAATAGCGGTTACTGAAAAGACCGAGAAGAGCCTGTATGATCTCGATTTTAAACAGCCCATTGCCCTTATAATGGGCTCTGAAGATATAGGAATTTCCCCTTCAACTATCAAGGTTAGCGATGATAGGGCAAAACTGCCAATGCAGGGATCAATCGAGTCTTTAAATGTTTCAGTGGCTTGTGGAATAGCATTGTACGAAGTATTGAGGCAGCGTTTGCAATCTTAATCCGACTCCTCCCCTTTTGATTTTTTATAGTGATAACGAATTTGTAGGTTGGGAGTATCCTCTTCCGATAGTTCCTTGTTTTCAATAAAATTTCCCTCTTCATCGAACTGCTTCATAAACTCATCTTCTTCTTCGGAAAAATCTTCATTTTCCCAGGCGTACTTTGGTACGGGCGGCAAAAAGGTTTTGGTGGTGAGTGCAAGGCCCAATCCGGTTAAAAAACCGGCCAGATGTCCCTCCCATGAAATCCCTTCTTCGATAGGTAGGATATACCACAATAATCCTCCGTAGATGAACACCACCAATAAAGAGAGCGCCACAAGCCTGTAGTGCTTTGTAAAGATCCCCTTAAAGAAAATAAAGCTCGCCAAAACGTAGATAAGCCCACTGGCACCGATATGGTATGAAGACCTGCCAATACACCATGTCAGGAAGCCAGAGAAAAGGATGCCAAGCAGCAACACTTTAAGGGTTGCATTTCTGTAAAAATAAGCGAGTGCCCCGCTTAGGATAACCAGGGGCAGGCTATTGTTATAAAGGTGATCCAGGGAACCATGCAGGAAAGGGCTGAACAGAACCCCTCTCAATCCTTTGAATGTCCTGGGGTATATCCCATATTCATTCAGATTAACATTAAACTTAACTTCAAACCAGAATACAATCCATATAGAAAGGATGGCTAACATCGGTATCAATACCACCTGTGTGGTAAACTCCAAATTTCGCTCTTCTGTCATCGGTATTAAATTACAACAACTTCATAACGCAACATCCCGGCCACAATTATATTTCGTGATAAATTGTCATGAACCACCATGCTGCTTCAGGGCAGCGAAATAGATCGATTACCGCTTCATTTCTTACTTTTACACCATGAATGAACCTCTTGCGGAACGTGTTAGACCGAAACAACTGGAAGATTTTGTGAGCCAGGATCATTTGGTAGGACCACAGGGAGCCCTAACCAGTCAGATCAAGAAGGGAATGATCCCCTCTCTGATCTTATGGGGACCCCCGGGCACTGGTAAAACAAGTCTGGCTCAAATTATAGCTCTGGAAAGCAAAAGACCGTTCTTTGCCCTTAGTGCTATTCACAGTGGCGTAAAGGATGTGAGGGAAGTAATAGACAAGGCACGGAAGTCCGATGGTTTGTTCACCACTCAGAATCCAATCCTCTTTATAGATGAAATTCACAGGTTTAGTAAATCTCAGCAAGATTCACTCCTGGCTGCAGTAGAGAAAGGATGGGTAACCCTTATTGGCGCTACAACAGAAAATCCCAGCTTTGAGGTAATTCCAGCGCTTTTGTCGCGCTGTCAGGTATACGTTCTCAAACCTTTCGAGAGAAAGGATCTGGAACACCTCCTGGAGCGAGCTATTGCCCAGGATGTGATTTTAAAATCAAAAAAGATCCAACTCGGAGAAACAGAAGCATTGCTCCGGCTATCAGGAGGTGATGCCAGAAAACTGTTGAATATGCTTGAACTGATTGTACTATCGGAAGACGGCAAGGAGGTTTTGATTAACAATGAAAAGGTACTAGAAAAGGTTCAGAAGAATACCGTCCTCTATGATAAAACCGGAGAACAGCACTACGATATTATATCGGCTTTTATCAAATCTATCCGGGGAAGTGATCCTAATGCAGCGGTTTACTGGCTGGCCAGGATGATTGAAGGTGGTGAAGATATTAAATTCATCGCTCGTCGGATGGTAATAGCGGCCTCAGAGGATGTTGGGCTGGCTAATCCAACTGCACTGGTTATTGCCAATGCCACCTTCGAAGCTGTAACCAAGGTTGGAAATCCTGAAAGTCGGATAATTCTAAGTCAGTGTGCAGTTTACCTGGCTACCTCGCCCAAGAGCAATGCGAGCTATATGGCCATAAAGAGTGCCCAGGAAGTGGTTAAGAAGACAGGGGATTTATCTGTTCCCTTGCATTTGAGGAATGCTCCCACCAAGTTAATGAAGGATCTGGGTTATGGAGAATCGTATCAGTACGCTCATGATTACGATCAAAATTTTGTCGATTTGGAATACCTGCCAGAGGAATTATCAGGAAAGGTGTTTTACCAACCCGGAGAAAACAAACGGGAAGAGGTGATCAGAAAATTTCTTGGTATGCGCTGGAAAGGTAAATATCCTTATTGAAAGCGGATGTTCAATTCCTGTACTTTCAATTCAGATTTCTCATAATACTCAAAAAACCATTTGGAATCCCTTTTATAGACCATTCCGTTTTCCTTTTCATTTTTAGCCAGATATACGTCGGGTGAAGAAGTGGAATAAAGGTTTAACCATGATTTAGATTGACTATCGACCAATTCATAGCCGTTTTCAATAGGTCTGGCCATATAGCTTGGGATTTTTTCTGGCTCTTCGGTAAGGGCTTCCTTATCGGTTTGGTTTTCGATAGAATAGTCGGATGGAACCGGACGTTTATCTTCATATATCCGTTCTTCTTTGGTGGCCACCTGTAATACAGCTGCCGAACTCGACATCTCGTTCTGAGCTGACGAACCTACCTTTTTAATATCGTTGGCAAAAGAAGCAGTAACAACTTCCCCCTCTGCTTTATCACCCGCCTCATATTTATAATCCAATTCCGCAATAGACATAAAGGACTCACGGATCGCCTCATGGTAGGCTTTCTTATAATCTTTTTCCCTGGAAGTCCCCTCCATAGCCTTGAAAACTGTTACACCTGAGCAGTCATTGATTAAAATTGACAGCCCGCTACTGAGGAACTTAGAATTCTTTTCCAAATCTACGTAAGCTCCCAGGCATTGTTGATTGGCCAGTTCATCGGGTAGATTATCCTCATAGACGACAGTGAATCCTTCCTCAGAAAACAAATATTTTATCAACGTACTGGTCTGGAATTGGTTTTCAACACCCTTGAATACCTCAAACTTCTTTGGTACCACTATATATTTATAGGAGTTTAACTGTGCCTTTACAGACCCGGTAATACTAAAGAAAATCAATATTATAATCAGCTTTTTCATTACGTTAATAGGAGATCAATTAACGTGCCAAGATATGATATTTATTCCGAATTGGAAAGAAGCGTAATGACTGGCGGCCAGGTTCTGATAGCCCAATAAATTATCTGCCATCAGGTAAAAATTAACAGGTCCTGCCTGAAAACTTGCCGCGAGCCCGATATTGGTATAGGTGAATTTGTCTACGGTATAGCTACCCCGAAGTGCTAGTGCATTTCCAAATCTTCGTTGATAAAACGCAGTCACTGCAACCTGTGGCCCCCGTGGCCTGTTGATAGCGTATATCTGCCCCCCTACGCTATTCTTGTAAGTCAGGTTAGAATCTTTGCTATTGGTGAGATAGTTGCAGTCGCACCACTCTCCGCTGGGACCATCCTCCCCAAAGTTGTGGCGGATTGCGCCATAGAATTTTGTAGGCCTGAAGGTAACATAGTTATTAGTGTTCTCCTCGAAAGGGATAAAGGCTTCTATCTGATCCACGAGATCCTGCCAGAAATCGGCATTAGGATCCTCCAGTGCATCTGGCAGGATCAGTTCCACACCTTCAATTGTGGCACCGCCCTCCAGGGTGAAATTTCGAATATCCCCGCTGTGGTACATCAAACCGAGGTCCAGTAAGCTTCCCATTACATATGTACTCGAACTGATTTGGTAGGTAAATCCAAGGTCCAGTCCCATTCCAAGATCTCCTCCAAAAAAACCTCTTTTGGTAAAGATGCTGCTAATCCCTGAAGTATTGTCTATTGAATCGTCATCAAGAACGTCTTTGATGCTTTGCAAACCCGATGTCCTGAGTTGCATATTGGAAACAAGAGTACTGGCCAGAATATTATTTACGCCGGGTGTGGTAACAAAATAACCATCGTTTGTGGAGGAATGAAAATTCAAAATCCCAGAATAGATCTTGGCCCGCGCGCCAACTGTGAGATCCCTGCTCCAATTCCTGTTCCAGCCAAAATGAAATACATTGAGCAACTCGCCTCTGGTTTTTAGATGACTGAGGTCGAACCGCCGATTGAGCTGGCCGGCATTTCCATCAAATGCCAGTACGGCAAGATCGCTCGGCCAATAATTGATCCCCACGCCCTCGTTGTAAATCCCAAAGGAAAAATAGTTTTCAGGATTATTTCTACCCCTAAAACCTCCGTAAAGCACCTCGATCTGGTATACCCCGGAAATTTCATCGCGGATGCTCAAACCGTTTATGGCACGCTGCCTGACCTTATCGTTAATATCCAACCCGTCGTTGGCGAAAATATCATTTACGGAAATCCCGCTGGTACCTGCCTGAAAAGAAAACCCGGATAGAAAAGGTATGCCGGCATGCCAATCATAGGGCGTTTGCATACCCGGATTAAGCATCAGTGACTGTGGGATTTCCTGAAAATCGTAGAGCAGTTGTTTGTTCTGTGCTTGCAACAGAAACAGGCCCCCCAGGGCACTAAGAATAAGTAAAGAGGAGTTTCTCATTTAAGCCTTATCCTGAACATTGCACTGGACCGCAACAAAACAACCGGTTCGGGAATCCCGGAAACACTGGTATTATCGCCAAGGTTTACACCAGTTAGCCTAATGGCCGAAGTGCTTGTAATAATATTGATATCCCGCCCCGTTGGGGTGCCATAGGTTATTTCCCGCAGAAGAACAGCTGTAGGCGCCTCATCTATGGTAAAACGCTCTGTATCCAGAACATTGCCACCGGCATCGAGAAATTCTATAGTTACATCCAGTGGTTTGCTTGTTGTATTCTCCACTTCATAGGAAATGACCCCATCCAAAACGTTTTCAGCAAAGAACTGTTCTTCAAAAGCGCCAAAATTAAATGTCTGGGTATAGAAATCCGGGACGCCACTCTCATTGATAAATTCTTCAGGGATCTCCACAAACAGAAGACTGGCTTCTGCGGTGGGAATGATATTCAGATCATCTATCTGGTTGAAATCCTGTTCATCTGAACAGGCCATCAAATTCAGGGCTAATAATACTGATAAGAATATTTTTGAAAAGATTTTCATAGCTATACCTCGGATTATAGGATTTGTTCTTCGGAACCACCCAATACAAGTACTGTATCCTATAGTATTGTTCTCCCCTATATAACTCTACAAATACGATTTTATTTCACCCAGATCGTGAATGACATTGGAATAATCGTGGACGGGTTCATTATGTGCGTTAAAGTGCAGTGTTTTAAGGCCAGCGGCGCGGGCTCCAAGTATGTCAGCTTCAATATTATCGCCGATCATTAGAGATCTGCCAGCTTCGGTATTTGCCATTTTTAGAGCCAGTTTAAAAATACCCGGGTTGGGTTTCTTCACCCCGGCCATTTCTGAGTTGACTACCTGGTCAAAATAATCGTAAATCTTTGACCCTTTAAGCTTCTTTTCCTGAATCTCTTTAAAGCCATTGGTAATAATATGCAAACGATAGGTTGGTTTCAAATAATCCAGTACTTCGCGGGTATTGGGAATCAGGTGATTGAAAGACGATAAAGATTCGATATACTGCTCTGAAAGCAATTGGATGGTCTGATCATCGACCTCGTATGATATTGCATCGAAAGCTTTTCGCAGCCGTTCATATCTCAATGCTTTTTTTGTGATCCGTTCTTCTCTGTACAACTTCCAATACTGCAGATTCAGAGGCACATAAACCGTCAAAAAATCATCAATGTCCTGATCGATCCCGTTGGTTTCAAAGATCTTTATAAAGGTAAGCCTGGAATTCTTTTCAAAGTCCCATAGCGTATGGTCGAGGTCGAAAAAAACATCTGTAACAGAACTTTTAAACATGAAATTTTACTAGTAGATTTTTATATAATTTAAGCCAGTCGAGTTTCTGAGATCCCCCCAGGAGTTCGTTAGAAAATACGGTGGTAAACTCTCCCTGAACCTTTTTAACATTGACATATAAGGTTTTTAGCTCTTCCAAAATAGCTGCCTCACTCTCAAATGGCAATAAGGCGTAATCATGCACCGCAAATGGGTGTACCCTTATCGGTTGCTGGATCTCCATATAAATGTCATAAAAATTGAAGGAAGTACAGGTGCCGGCCCGGAATCCGATAACATGGGTGTACCCCATACTAAAATCTTCTTTGAATTCTGCCTCCACCAGGTTGCGATAAGTCTGTGGAATGTCGAGTCGATTATAGCGCATGCGGGTCTGACTTACAGGGCGATGGATGACCTCAGAAAGGCGTTTTTTTTCTTGCTTTAACATTTCCAGATCGTCGAAGGAACTATATGATGCCGCGAGTGATACCCTGCTGTAATCGGCCACGGATTTGATCAGATAACGAAACTTATTGTTTTCGGGCGAAACATTTTTATCATAGGTTGAATAATCCGCGAATTGAAAGAAGAAAATGCTCCTGCATGGGTATTGCTTATGATACTCCATGAGAGTGGTAAAGTTATCATAAGGATCTTTCTTTATTTTCAACAAAACAGCAATTCGTTGAAATACCCTTTTAAATTTAAAAGTGCCCATATCGAGCAAAAGACCCCCTAAACTGCGAAAAATTCCCCTAAAGGCATAGCAGTGAGAAGCCGTAACGTCGATCAGGGAAGAATATCTAAAGCTTCTCTGCTTTGCCTTGGCATCAGGAAACCTTTCCTGTAGTTGCTCCAAAAATTTTAATGCCCAGAGATCAACCACGGGAAGGTGGAGAAAGTCGTGCTTATATGCGATACTTGCCGTTGGTGGAAATCTGCCGTGAATATCCTTTACAAAGGGCAAATACTCTTCATATCGGCTTAGCATAAAAAAACTAGCTGCAAAAATATCATAGGGAATACTGCTCTTGGGCCCTGCTGTAAAAAAACAGGGAATACCATCCCATTCCTCTATTTTAATATCGAATTGATTTATACCCTGTTCGAACAGAAGGTCGTTACTTCTGATAAAAAACTCGTTTTGGAGTGGCTGTTTGGTATAGGTGATTTTTGGACCCGTATGCTTTATAAAGTCCTCCACAAGAGTGGTGAATTTTATCTCCAGACCCAATACCTTGCCGAAGATGTGCCGCATTGTATAACTAAAACGTGGACTTATTTTATGAGTATATATCAGGAGCATGACGGCAATAGCTTATTATCAGCAAAGCTAAAATAAGAAGCCTGAGTGATAATCAAATGATCCAGGACTTTAATTTTTAGAGTTTTGGCTGCATCGACCATCTGTTGGGTGATTTCCTTATCTGCCTGACTTGGCTTAAGTGTTCCCGAAGGATGATTATGAACCATGATCAGGGAAACAGCGCCCAGGTCAAGGGCTTTTTTCATTACCAGGCGAACATCAACCAGGGTACCAGTAATACCCCCCTTGCTTATTTGGAAACGTTGGAGCACCTTATTCGCATTATTCAGATAAAGGATCCAGAATTCTTCATGTGGAAGATCGGCAAGTTCGGCATGCATAAGTTCAAAGGCCATCGAACTATTTTTGATAAGCTTTCTTTTGGGTAGGGCTGCCAGGCCTTTACGCCTGCCAATTTCCAGCGCCGCCACAATGGCGATAGCCTTCGCTTCACCAATCCCTTTAAATTTCATCAGCTCTTCCACCGAAAGCCTCGATAAAACAGCCAGATTATTACCTGTGGTATACAGAATGCGCCTGGCTAGTTCCACAGCAGTCTCCTCCCTGTTCCCAGATCCGATCAGTATGGCGATCAATTCAGCGTTTGTTAAGACATTTCTCCCCTGGTATCTGAGTTTTTCCCGGGGTTTATCGGCATCAGACCATTTGTTTATTGAGAAGGTGACCGACTTTTGTTGCATAGTCTAAAGATAATCAACTAATATTGTTATGGTAAATATCTGTTTCTATTTCAAATATCTATTGCAGTGAAGTCAATTTTTGATCCAAAAGCATATGCTGAAGTAATATACCGTATCGACCTTCTTACAGAAACAACCACTGCTCAGTGGGGGAAAATGGGTGTTGCTCAAATGCTAAGTCACTGTCAGAGTCCTTTGGCTGTGGCTTTGGGCAGGAAATCCCTCAGGAAATCCAACTTCCTGATGAAGTGGTTGATGAAGAGTTTTAAACCGGCGATGTATAATGACAGGCCCTGGAGAAAAGGTCTTGCCACCGCAAAAGAATATGTTGTAGATTCGGAGCGCGATTTTAACCAGGAAAAAAATAAGTTAAAGGCTATCATCGAAGATTTTCATCAGCTGAAAACCAAAACCGAGTGGCAACCTCATCCATCATTCGGACATTTTACGCCCGATCAATGGGGTATGATGCAATACAAGCATTTGGATCACCATTTGAGGCAGTTTGGCGTGTAGACCTATTGAACCAGGTTTTTTAGACTATCGAGTGATAACCCCCCGTAATTGCCTGAACTCATCAGCAATAAAACTGTATTCCCAAAATTCATTTCTTCCAAGTAGGATTGCAGTTCATCGGTACGCGTAAAGATTTTAAGATCTTTTCTTTTAAATGAGGCTTCGATCTGATCCTTACTAAGCGCTTCCAGCCTCTTTATTTCAAGAGCTTTTGGGGTGTAGAATACAATGGCTTCGTCTGCCCCATCGAGCGTATGCGCATACTCCTCCAGAAATTCTGCATTGAGGCTACTGTAGGTGTGTAATTCCAGGCAGGCTACTAATTTCTTATCCGGGTATTGCTCTCTCACCGCCAGGGTTGTAGCACCTACTTTACTGGGAGAATGGGCAAAATCCTTATAAATAATTGAATCTTCGTTTTCTGCGATTTTCTCAAGCCTTTTTGATGCTCCCTGAAACGAAGCGACGGCTTCATAGAAGTCGTCTTCATCCACACCCATATGCTGGCAAATCCATTTAGCGCCCGATAGGTTATTGATATTGTGCTGGCCAAAAATTTGAACGGGCAGCGGTCCCTCTGAGGTTTTCAGGTAGGTCTGACCCTGATCTACAGTGTATTCGTGCGTGTTATAAGCTATCCTTCTAATGGTGTTCGAAGAATCGTTGACAATTTTGACCACCTCTTTGTCCTCCTCATTGTACGTGATGCTTCCGCCCTCCACTATCGAATCTATAAATATCCTGAACTGATCAACATAGTTTTCATAGGTAGGAAAAACGTTGATATGATCCCACGCAATACCGCTCAAAAGTGCAATATGTGGTTGATATAAATGAAATTTGGGTCTTCTGTCGATTGGTGAAGAGAGGTACTCATCCCCTTCCAGTACTATAAAATCGTTGTCCTCGGTCAGGTGGACCATTCGATCGAATCCATCTAGCTGGGCACCCACCATATAATCTACCTCAATACCATGATAGTTCAATACATGCAAGATCATAGAAGTGATGGTAGTTTTACCATGACTACCGCCGATAACTACCCTGGTCTTATTCCGGGACTGGTCGTATAGAAATTCAGGATAGGAATAGATTTTTAACCCCAGTTCCTGTGCTTTTAAAAGTTCTTCGTTGTCTTCCTTGGCATGCATCCCCAGAATCACTGCATCTATTGCGGTATCGATCTTCTCTGGAAACCAGCCCATTTTTTCGGGTAATAGTCCGGCAGAGGTCAGTCTGCCTTTGGAGGGTTCGAAAATAATGTCGTCACTACCGCTTACCTCATATCCCTTGTGGTGTAAAGCCAGGGCTAAATTATGCATGGCGCTGCCGCCGATTGCGATGAAATGAATGCGCATAAACGATTATTTTTCAGCCGCAAATATAGACAAGAAAAGTCTTTCTTAGTTGAGATTAATCGGGTCGATTCTTGCTATCTTAGCTCAAAAGGAATCTTCGACAACAATCAGCAGACCTATTATGGACTATAAAATTAACGAATTGGCGGCCAGGGAATATTTTCCGGGATTTCTCGGTAGAATGATCCATATGGAGAATATGACCATCGCCTTCTGGGAAGTTGAAAGCGGTGCAGAAGTACCCGAGCATTCGCACCATCATGAACAACTAATGCAGGTCCTGGAAGGTCGTTTTGATTTTACACTTAACGGACAAACCTCCACCTATGAGCGTGGTGACCTCGTTGTTATTCCGCCTCATGCCATGCATAGCGGTAAAGCCAAAACCAATTGTAAACTCATGGATGTTTTTAGTCCTGTTAGAGACGATTATAAGTAATGAATATCTCATTTGAAGGTAAAAAAGCACTCGTTGGTGGTGCGAGCGGAGGTATAGGGCTGGCCATAGCAAGGCAATTGGCCAAATCGGGTGCTGAGATCACTTTGGTGGCCAGAAATCGGGAAAAGCTCAAAAGATATACACATGAATTGGCTTGCGACCACAATCAGCAACACCGCTATCTGGAAGTAGATTACACTAATTTTGAGTCTTATAAGCAAATAATCCGCAATTACTTTAAAGATCATTCTGTAGATATCCTGGTAAATAATACCCAGGGGCCAGCCGCCGGCGGAGCCATGGAAAAAAATATAGATGATTATCAGCAGGCCTTCGATCTATTGTTCAAGACTACAGTATGCACTACCGAACTGGCAGTGGAGCATATGATTGAAAAGAAATGGGGCCGTATAATTAATGTGGCCTCTGTATCAGTAAAGGAACCCTTATCCTACCTGGTACTATCAAATTCTATCAGGGCTGCTGTGGTGACCTGGGCCAAGAGCCTGGCGATAGATGTTGGTCAATACGGCATTACTGTAAACAGCATCCTGACCGGATTTTTCGATACAGAACGACTGGGGCAACTAAATCGTAAAAAAGCCGAAAAGATGGGTGTACCTGAACATGAGGTGACCCGTGCGATGGAAGAACTCACGGCCTTAAAGCGCATTGGTAATCCTATTGAATATGGTTATCTGGCGGCTTTTCTCGCTTCAGATCAGGCTGCCTTCATTACAGGAACTTCTATTCCTATAGACGGCGGTTATCTCAAATCTTTATAACCGTTCAATCACCAATTTTTCGTCTAATACCGGCTCGAGATCAGGACTGAGTTCTACAGGCCTTTGTATCTACATCAGGGTTTTGGTTATAAAACTTAATCTATTTAAATCCTTTTAAATACCTGATCATAAAAGTTCGACAGGAAGAAAAATCTTAATTAAGTTTGGGCAGTGAAGAAACTAGGGCTTTTTAGGGGCAGGTGGATATTTAGCAAAGACTTTAGACACGATCTCGTTTATCTTCCTTTCGCGGATGTGCGGACTTGCTTTTTCATTCAGATTACTAAGGGTTACCGCCTGCCAGAATAATTGGTTTTTCTGGTTGTCCACGAAATCGAACACCAACTCCCTCTCGAGTGAATTTCCACCCAAAGGAACACCTATAGAAACACCTCCTCCAACATTGCTTCCGGTGCCGCCCACCCCTACTCCTAATGAACTGTTCTGGGGTTTTAAATAAGACTGACTTTGGATATTAATAAGGAATTCTGGTTCTTCAGATAGCTTTATACCCTTAATTTGCATGACCGAATCCACGGCATCAAGCAGCCTTTGATTATCCAGGTTGCTAAGACCAGTATCGAGATCAGAGAAGTAATTATAAGTTCTGTAATCTGAAAAGTCTGTAGCAGGATCATAATCGTAGTTTACCTGTACAGATGCACAGGAGATTACAAACATCAGAAGACCGGCCAACAAAAACTTTCTCATCGTACCCGAATTATATAAAAGTAACGTAAAATCAGAATTGTTATGATGAAATTTCTGCATTGTTATTTAGGGTTTTCCAAAGAAGGTCTTTTAATTCCTGCAAACCCAGCTGTGCCACAGATGATATGAATACGAAAGGAATCTCGGCAAAGTCTTTCTCGAGCTCTGCTCTCATTTCACCGATGAGTTCATCATCGAGCATATCGGATTTGGATATCGCAATTATCCGGTCCTTGTCGAGCAGTTCAGGGTTATAGCGCTTTAATTCATCAAGTAAAATATCATATTCCTTACTGACGTCCTTACTATCGGCCGGAATCAAAAACAGGAGCAATGCATTGCGCTCAATATGTCTGAGAAAAAAATGCCCCAACCCTTTACCTTCTGCTGCTCCTTCAATAATTCCAGGAATATCGGCCATAACAAAACTCTGGAATTCTCTATAAGGAACAATTCCCAAATTGGGTTTCAGGGTGGTAAACTCGTAATCGGCAATTTTGGGTTTGGCTGAACTAAGAACCGAAAGAAGGGTAGATTTACCAGCATTTGGAAATCCCACAAGGCCTACGTCGGCAAGAACTTTAAGCTCAAGGACAAGTTGTCCTTGAGATCCTTCGAGACCGGGTTGAGCATATCGCGGAGTTTGATTGGTCGGCGATTTAAAATGCCAGTTTCCACGTCCTCCCAAACCGCCTTCAAGTATTATCTTCTCTTCCCCGTCCTCTGTTATTTCGAAAAGCACTTTGTTAGAATCCGTATCGCGAACCACAGTTCCCATCGGCACCTCTATGTATTCGTCTTTACCACTGGCACCACTGCTCCTGCTCTTCCCACCATCAGCACCATGACCTGCCTTAAAGTGTTGTTTAAACTTGAAGTGATAGAGGGTCCAAAGGTTTTTATTCCCTCTAATGATGATGTGACCTCCTCTGCCGCCATCGCCGCCATCGGGGCCACCTTTGGCGACAAATTTTTCGCGTCTCAGATGAGCCGATCCTTTCCCACCGCGACCCGATGTCACATGAATCTTAACATAATCCACAAAATTACCTTCTGTCATAGTGGTGAAAAAATAAGATTCAGTTTAAAATGCAGTTCGGCAGTTCCCGGTTGGGTTTTTTTGCTTAAGCGGTCTCCAGCTCATCAATAACCCTGGTAAGCCGGTTAGTGATCTCATCTATAGCTCCAATACCATCCACACTGTGAAATTTATCCTGTGCTTCATAGTACCTCCTCAGCGGGGCGGTTTTTTGATTGTATTCATCAAAACGGTTCCTGATCTTACTTTCATCCTGATCGTCGGATCTTCCGCTTTCTTTTCCCCTTTCGAGCAAACGTACTAACAATGCTTCATCGTCGGCTTCAAGGGCTATTGTTGCATCGATCTGCATATTTTTCGATTCCATTAAATTATCCAATGCCTGGGCCTGGGCTTCTGTTCTTGGAAAACCGTCAAAGATAAATCCATTGGCCTCCGGAAACTTCTCAACTTCATCCTTTAACATCTGTATGGTTACCTCATCGGGTACGAGGTCGCCTTTGTCGATATAGGACTTAGCCAGCATTCCAAGTTTTGTTCCCCCTTTGATATTGTAACGGAAAACGTCTCCGGTTGAAATATGTCGCAGGTTATATTTTTCCTTTAAATAAGATGCCTGGGTACCTTTACCCGCCCCTGGCTTCCCGAATAGGACTAGATTTATCATTTTGTGTTTTGTTAGTTGATAAACAGATCTGAAATTCCTCCCTTGCTCCTTATAATCCAGCCCATAACCAATGATGAACTTATCCGGGATCTCCATGCCGAAATAATCGATGGGGTATTCTCCGTTATAAGCTTCTGCCTTATAGAACAAGCTGGCAATCCTGAAATCTTTGACATTGGTATTGGAAAAAAGATGGACCAATTGCTGAAGTGTTCTTCCGGTATCGATGATATCTTCCAGTATGATCACACTTCTTCCCTCGATACCATCAGGCAGGTCTAAAAGGGTTTCCACTATACCGGTGGAGGTCAATCCACGGTATGAACTCAATTTAACAAAGCTGACCTCACAGGGATGGGGATAATGCTTTAGAAAATCGGACACGAACATAAAAGCACCATTGAGGACACCTACGAAAACGGGCACCTGTTCCCTGTAGTCTTCAGCGATCTCTTTTGCGACCTTCTCTACCGCCTGGAGAATGTCTTCCTCCTTAAGAAACAGCTTAAAACTTTTGTCGTGTAGCCTGATCAATGGTTTGCGTTTAGTAAGTTCGCAAAGATAACATTTTGATTTCTCTTTTTAGTCCGGATAGTCCGGGTTTATGAGAATTAGATGTATTTTTGCACATCTTAAAAGTTGCCTGATCAAAGGCTGTAGACAATGGCTGCTAATTATTTTTCATCCAAATTTACACTTGGGATCCTCGGAGGGGGTCAATTGGGTAAGATGCTATTATACGATAGCCGGAAATTCGATATCCGGACAAGGGTTCTGGATGCCTCTCCGGAAGCTCCCGCCCGACTGGGTTGCAACGAATTCCATGAAGGCGATCTAATGGATTACGATACCGTTTATAAATTTGGCAAAGGTCTCGACCTTCTTACTATAGAAATAGAAAACGTAAATATAGAAGCACTAGAGAAGCTCGAGAGTGAAGGACTAACAGTGTATCCGCCAACCAGGGTAATTCGCACAATCCAAAACAAGGCCAGGCAAAAACTCTTCTACGTCGATAAACAGATCCCAACAGCTCCTTTTTCGCGTTATGCCTATACCAATGAGATCAAAGACAGTATTTCTAATAGTGCTTTGGAATTTCCATTCGTTTGGAAGAGTGCCCAATTTGGATACGACGGCCAGGGGGTCAAGATAGTTCGTTCAGCCGAGGAGTTAGACGAACTACCTAATGTGGAATGTATAGTTGAAGAATTGGTGGATTTTAAAACAGAACTTGCCGTTATAGCCGTTCGGAGCGCAACCGGTGAGATTAAAACCTACCCCGTAGTCGAGATGGAGTTCCATCCGGAAGCTAATCAGGTCGAATATGTTATCTGTCCAGCACGGATTGATGACCAGATTGCCGAAAAAGCCCGCAAGCTAGCGGTCAGGCTGGTAGATGAAATGGAACATGTAGGTTTGTTGGCTGTGGAGTTGTTCCTTACCCAAAACGATGATATTCTGGTTAATGAAGTAGCACCAAGGCCCCATAACAGTGGTCACTACAGTATAGAAGCGAGTTACACCAACCAATTCGAACAACATTTACGTGCTATTTTGAGCCTGCCATTGGGAAAGACAGAAAGCAAATTGGGCGGAATAATGGTTAATTTGGTTGGAGAAGAAGGCTACCAGGGAGATGTTGTCTACGAAAATATTGAAAAGATTCTGGAACTGGAAGGTGTAACACCTCATATTTATGGTAAGCATCAAACACGGCCATTTAGAAAAATGGGGCATGTTACCATTATTCATCGAGATATCGCAGAGGCCAGAGCCATTGCAGAAATGGTAAAAAAGACGATCAGAGTAATCAGTAAATAAATAAGAGATGAGTAAAGTAGCAATAATAATGGGCAGTACAAGTGATCTGGGGGTCATGCAAGAGGCCGTAGATGTTTTAAAGGAACTGGGCATTGATACCGAGGTGGACATTGTATCGGCACACCGTACACCTGACAAAATGTACCAGTTCTCAAAATCGGCTCACGAAAAGGGCTATTCAGTTATTATAGCCGGGGCTGGCGGCGCAGCCCATTTACCGGGAATGGTTGCATCTCTTTCACCATTGCCAGTTATCGGTGTACCGGTAAAAAGCAGGAATTCTATAGACGGATGGGATTCAGTACTTTCTATTTTACAAATGCCTGCAGGGGTTCCAGTAGGTACCGTGGCTTTAAATGGAGCAAGGAATGCTGGTATTCTTGCCGCTCAGATCATCGGAAGCAGTAATTCCGAAGTTCTGGCAAGAATTATCTCGTTTAAGGAAGGGCTTAAGGAAAAAGTAATTAAGAGCGCTTCAGATCTCAAAAAGCAATAATTATATTCACTACACCGAAAGACCACCGTTGAACATTTTATCATTATGAATCCGCTGCTAACGCCATTCGATACACCTCCATTTTCAAAAATTAAGAACGAACATTTTAAACCGGCATTTATTCAGGCTATTGAAGATGCCAGGTCTGAGATAGATGCGATCACCTCCAATTCAGAGGCTCCTGATTTTAAGAATTCCATAGAATCCCTCGATTATGCAGGTCTGCAGTTAGACCGCATATCCAGTGTTTTCTTTAACCTCAACTCGGCAGAGACCAACGAGGAGATACAGAGGATTGCCCAGGAGGTTTCCCCGCTCTTATCGGAATTTTCTAATGATGTTACCTTAAACAGGGCTTTGTTTGAAAGGGTGAATGAAGTCTACCAGCAACGTCATGAGCTAAAACTCTCGGCTGAACAGGCAACACTGCTTGAAAAAAAGTACAAGAATTTTAGCAGGAACGGTGCCCATCTTGGTGAAAAGGAAAAAGAAAAACTCAGAGATATCGACATAGAACTGGCCAAGCTGAAATTAAAATTCGGTGAAAATGTACTGGCCGAAACCAATCGATACGAAATGCATTTGACCGTTCTGGAAGATATGGACGGTTTGCCGCAAGCCCAGATTGAAGCTGCTACCCGACTGGCTAAAGAGCGCAGCAAAGAAGGGTGGATTATTACACTTGATTTTCCCAGTTATATCCCATTTATGAAATACGCCAGAAACAGGGAGCTTAGAAAAAAGCTGGCACTTGCCTATGGCAGGAAGGGATTTCAGGGCGATGATTACGATAATCAGCAAAACGTAATAAAAATTGCAAGACTCCGCCATGAAAGGGCTCAATTGCTGGGATACCCTTCCCACGCCCATTATGTGCTTGAAGAACGAATGGCCGATTCTCCGGAAAAAGTTATCGAGTTTTTGCAGGAACTCCTGGAAAAGGCAATGCCTGTGGCAAAGGAAGAGTTTAAAAAATTGGAAGAATTTGCACAGGAGACAGATGGAATCGACATCCTTCAAAAATGGGACAGTGCTTACTATTCTGAAAAATTGAAACAGAAGCTTTTTGATTTAGACGATGAGATCCTTAAACCCTACTTTCCGCTACCGCAGGTATTAGACGGAGTGTTTATGGTAGCTAATAAATTATTCGGATTGCGTTTCGAAAAAGTTGAAGATGTTGAGACCTATCATAAGGAAGTGATCACCTACAGGGTATATGATAGTAATGATACCTTCATTTCTCTTTTTTATGCTGATTTCTATCCCAGAGCGGGAAAAAGAGGCGGTGCCTGGATGACCTCGTTCCGCTCCCAATACGTATTGAACGGACAAAATATACGACCACAGGTTTCCAATGTATGTAATTTTACCAGGCCGACCGAAAAAGAGCCTTCGTTGCTTACTTTCAACGAAGTAAAAACCTTATTCCATGAGTTTGGCCATGCCCTGCACGGTATACTGGCAAATACAAATTACCCAAGTCTTTCGGGTACATCGGTATATTGGGACTTTGTGGAGTTACCCAGTCAGATCATGGAGAATTGGTGTTATGAAAAAGAGGCCCTGGAACTGTTTGCAAAACATTATAAAACCACAGAGCCAATTCCTATGGAGATTATAGATCGACTTAAAGAATCTTCAACATTTCATGAGGGAATGGCCACGCTGAGACAGCTGAGTTTTGGTTTGTTAGATATGGCCTGGCATAGTAAAGATCCTTCCTCGGTATCAAGTGTAAAAGAACTTGAAGAAAAGGCATTTGAGAACACGCGGCTTTTTCCTGCAACCCCTGAGACCTGTATGAGCACAGCATTTTCTCATATATTCCAGGGCGGCTATTCCTCTGGCTACTACAGCTACAAATGGGCAGAGGTACTTGATGCGGATGCCTTTGCTTATTTTAAGGAAAAAGGCATTTTTAACAGAGAAGTCGCAAAGAGTTTTAGTGAACACATACTTTCAAAAGGTGGCACGGAGAAACCGATGGTACTCTACAAGAGATTCCGCGGCAGTGAGCCGGGTATTGAGGCTCTATTGGAGCGATCCGGACTCGTAAAAAAAGCAAGTTAAATCAATCTGCGGGGATATATTCGTCATATCCCCCAAGAAGATCTGTCGCGCTGTAACCCAACGAATCGAGCATAGCAGCGGCTTTGGCACTGCGACCTCCTTTTTTACAATAGACATAAATCCCTTTTTTCTGACCTAAAGCTTCTACCTGTTGGGTAAAGTCCGGATCGAACCAATTGATATTGATGGCGCCATCGAGATGTCCTTCCTGATATTCCTCAGGAGTACGCACGTCGATCAAAACCTCTTTGTTCAGGTTTTCATTTGAAAAATCGTTGATATGCATCGACTTTTTCTGAGTACAATGCACAGTCAACAAAAGTATCATTAACAGGAGTAAACTATTTCTCATTTCTGCATTTATTAGATAAACCGATCAATTCCTAAAAAAAATTTCTATTACATTTGAATCTGGCCAAGCGCGCTTTTAGTATGAATCAACTTAATCCCCATATCTGGGTGGATCAATATGCTGACTACCTGTTCAACTACGCCATCGCACGTATAAACGATGAGGAGGTTGCCAAAGACCTGGTACAGGAAACCTTTTTAGCCGGACTTAAATCGGCGAAGAACTATAAAGGTGCCGCAGCAGAGCGGACCTGGTTGATCGCCATACTTAAGCGTAAGGTAATAGATTATTATCGAAAAATAAATTCGAAAAAGGGTAAAGCGGAAATACGGATCAATTATAATTCAGGGAATGAGTCTGACGGTGATTGGCTGGAGGAGCAGGTGGCAGATCCCGGTAGTATCCTTGAGAACGATTTTATTGAAAATGAGGAACTCGGACTTGCGATACAGGAATGTATTTCAAAATTGCCAAAAAAACAGGCAGCCGTCTTCACAATGAAGACCGTACGGGGATTAAATACTGAAGATATCTGTAATGAATTGGGCATAAATCCGTCTAATCTTTGGGTTATGGTGCATAGAGCACGTACAGCTTTAATGGGGTGTTTAAATGAAATATGGTTTAAATAGATGATTTCTTGCGACGAAGCCAAAATAATATGTCATAAGACCCAATATAACGATGCATCGTTTTGGGAAACACTCAAACTGAGGTTGCACCTGTTGGTATGTAATACATGTGCTTCCTTCTCGAAAATGAACAGCAGGCTCACCAAACTTTGCGAAGAAGCTTCTATTCGAAACCTGTCAGACAGAGACAAATTAAGAATGAAGAAAAAACTGGACGAAAATATCTAGATAAGGTTCTTCAACCCCCAAATTATTCCAAGCCAAAAAATCGGTATCGCCTCTATCCAGAAAGAGGCATAATATTTTGATTTTTTTACTGGCGTCTTCCAGATAAATATGCACACCGCGATTAACAGTATTGCCCTAGCAACAATTTCCAGATTGCTGATATCATCCCGAAAAAAAAGTAACATTGTTGAAAATATCATCAGCAAGATCCCCAGCTGTTTGGTCCCATGAACACCTATTTTTCTCGGTATTGTACGGATATCCGGTGGATCGAATCGCATATCCCTGATCTCGAAAGGGATAATTAGCGCTATTACAAGAAGGAAATACTGCAATGCAAAAATATTCAGATCCCAGCCCCAGACCATACCATCCAGTACCGCCGGCAAATATACAGCTACTGTGGTCCAGCTTATGGCTACAATTATCACTTTAAGGATACCCAGACTTCTAAGGTTCTTATAGCGATTTGTTATCGGAAAAGTATATAGAAGAATCAGTATCAGCAAAAACAACAAAACCGTCCATGAACGCTGAGGAAGCATCATTCCAAAAATAATTGAAATAACCCCGGCCATGATCCCCAAAATAATATGGTGGGAAGGATAACCAGCATCTAAAAACTTAAAACGAGCTATGGCCAATCCATTTTTAACAAAAATATAAGACGCAATGGATCCAAAAAAAATGAATAAAACCAACTCCTTTGGCATCGGAATGTTTAACAGGATACCGGTGATAAGTGAAATCGATACAACGGCCAGCGCCACATGAACGCTTAATTCTATGTAATAGTCAAAAATCTTCTGCAGATGCCCCATTAAACAAAATTATACAAACCTGCAGGAAGGTTTATAATTCGTTAAAAACTTTAAACCTCATACCTTATCAAAACAGCATAAATACGGGAAGAAATCGCTAATTTTGGGAACTTTTTGGTCTACCAGATAAAGAGAAATTATGAAAACAGATGTTTTTGCGTCGAGACATATTGGAATCAGACAGGAAGATCTTCCAAAAATGCTCCACTCCCTAGGTTCAGAAAGCCTGGAACAGCTAATAGACGAAACTATCCCGGACGATATCAGGCTACATACCAAACTCAACCTGGAGCCCGCTATCAGCGAGCATGTCTTTTTACAGCATGCCGACCGGCTCTCCAGAAAAAATAAGGTTTTCAAATCGTATATCGGGCTGGGTTATCATGAGAGCCTGACCCCCTCTGTGATAAAGCGAAATATTCTTGAAAATCCGGGTTGGTATACCGCCTATACACCCTATCAGGCAGAAATCGCACAGGGCCGACTTGAGGCCTTATTGAATTACCAGACCATGGTATGCGATCTTACCGGAATGGAAATAGCCAATGCCTCACTTTTGGATGAAAGCACTGCGGCGGCCGAGGCCATGACCATGTTATATGATGTCCGTAGCAGGACTCAAAAAAAGAATGGGGTGAGCAAGTTTTTTGTTTCTGAGGAGATTTTGCCACAGACCTATTCGGTTCTGCAAACAAGGTCTAAACCCTTGGGCATTGAACTGGTAAAAGGAAATCATGAAGAAATTACTTTTTCTGAGGAATATTTCGGTGCACTTCTGCAATACCCGGGAAAATATGGCAGGATTTATGATTATGAAGATTTTGTATTGAAAGCCAGGGAATTTGATATAAAAGTAGCTGTTGCGGCAGATATCATGAGCCTGGTATTATTGAAACCTCCGGGAGAATTTGGTGCAGACGTGGTGGTAGGCACCACCCAAAGATTTGGTATTCCATTGGGCTATGGTGGTCCACATGCGGCCTATTTTGCCACACGCGAAGCGTATAAGAGAAATATTCCTGGCAGGATAATCGGGGTGACCAAAGACCGGGATGGGAAGTCGGCCTTGCGAATGGCATTACAAACCCGGGAACAACATATCAAAAGAGATAAGGCAACCTCTAATATTTGCACTGCGCAGGTATTGCTCGCCGTCATGGCAGGCGCTTATGCTGTATATCACGGCCCAAAAGGGCTGACATATATCGCCAAAAAAATACATGGCCTAACGGTTACCCTGGCAGAAACTCTAAAGGGATTAGGGGTCACCATTCTTAACGACCAATACTTCGATACACTGCTGATATCGGCCGATGGTAAAGGCATCAAACCGATAGCAGAAGCAGCGGAGATGAACTTTCATTATATAGATGAGAATACCATTTCTATAGCGCTCAATGAAGCGATGGAAATTGAGGATCTCAATACGATCATTTCGATTTTTTCAAAATCCGAAGGACGTGAAGCAACTGATATTCAGAGTATTATGGAAAATACTGCCTTACCAGATGATTTGAGGCGTCGGAGCAGTTTTCTCGAACATCCGGTTTTTAATTCGTATCACAGTGAAACAGAGCTGATGCGTTATCTAAAGATGCTTGAGCGTAAAGACCTGGCTTTAAACCATTCTATGATCTCACTGGGGTCATGTACCATGAAACTGAATGCAGCCACAGAAATGTTATCCTTAAGTTCTGCAGCATGGTCTAATATCCATCCATTTGCCCCCATAGAACAAGCCGGGGGGTATCACATTATGCTGCGGGAATTAGAAGATGATTTAACCACAATTACCGGTTTTGCAGGCACTTCACTGCAGCCCAATTCGGGTGCCCAGGGTGAATACGCCGGCTTGATGACTATCAGGGCCTATCATGAGGCGAGAGGGGAAGGGCATCGGAATGTTTGCATTATTCCAGCCAGTGCTCACGGAACAAATCCTGCTTCAGCCGTTATGGCAGGAATGAAGGTAGTGGTCACTAAAACCGATGATCTGGGTAATATCGATTTAAGCGATCTGGAAGAGAAAGTAAATCTCCATTCAGCCAGCCTGGCGGCATTGATGATAACCTATCCCTCCACCCATGGGGTTTTCGAATCCTCCATCAGGAAAATAACAAAACTAATCCACGACCATGGCGGCCAGGTATATATGGATGGTGCCAATATGAATGCCCAGGTAGGGTTAACCAATCCTGCACTGATCGGAGCCGACGTTTGTCACCTCAATCTCCATAAAACCTTTGCTATTCCACATGGTGGTGGTGGTCCCGGTGTAGGCCCTATATGTGTAGCCGAACAGCTCGTACCATTCCTTCCTGGCAATCCGGTTATTGAAACGGGAGGGAATAGTTCTATTACGGCAATTTCTGCAGCCCCCTGGGGTAGTGCTTTAGCCTGCATTATATCGTATGCATATATCAAGATGTTGGGAGCTGAAGGGTTGGAATACACTACGAAAATTGCAATACTTAATGCTAATTACATAAAAAATCGCCTTGAAGGAAAATATGAAATCCTCTACACCGGAGAACACGGGCGGTCGGCCCATGAAATGATAATCGATTGCCGGCCGTTCCGGGAAAAAGGGATTGAGGTAACCGACATCGCCAAGAGGTTAATGGATTATGGATTTCACGCGCCTACCGTATCATTTCCTGTAGCAGGCACCATGATGATTGAACCCACGGAAAGTGAAAATCTTCAGGAATTGGATCGCTTTTGCGATGCTATGCTCTCTATCCGCGATGAAATTGAAGTGTTGAACGGTACAGAGGCCAACAACCTGCTGAGAAATGCACCGCACACCATGTCGATGATATGTAGCGATAATTGGGACTTTCCCTATAGCAGGCAGCAGGCAGCATTCCCTCTTTCTTATGTGGCGGAGAACAAATTCTGGCCTTCCATCCGCAGGGTCGACGACGCCTATGGCGATCGTAATTTGATCTGTACTTGTCCTTCGATCGAGCACTACGCAGAGGTTGAATAACCCGCCTGATACCGGGGTTACAAAAGATTTTGATGACCTGTATCTTTTTATACAGTGTAAACAGGATACCTTTTTAATCGGCTGAATATCGTATTCTTAAATAGTTTATCCTCATTTTTTAGGCGATCGAAAAGTACCTTTACAACTACACTTCAAAGAATACTAAAAATGACCATTGGCATAACCGGAACCGGGAGTTATATCCCTTCCGTCACTACAAGGAATGAAGACTTTGAATCCAGCGAATTTCTTCAAAGCGACGGTCTTCCCTTCGAAAATACCAATCAGGTAATTATTCAAAAGTTTAAGGCGATTACGGGTATAGACGAGAGGCGATATGCACAAAAGGATCAGAACACCTCTGATTTGGCTTTTCGTGCCGCTCAGAAAGCCATAACCGATGCCGGAATAAATTCCGAAGACCTGGATTATATCATTTTTGCCCATAATTTCGGGGATGTAACCTATGGGAAAGTCCAGGGCGATACCGTGCCGAGTTTGGCCACCAGGGTAAAGCACCACTTGCAAATAAAAAATCCAAATTGTGTGGCATATGACATGCTTTTTGGGTGTCCGGGATGGGTTGAAGGAGTGATTCAGGCCTATGCCTTTATCAAAAGTGGTATTGCTGAAAAATGTTTGGTTATCGGTGCAGAAACCCTCTCCAGGGTCATTGATCCACACGACCGGGATTCTATGATCTATTCCGACGGTGCAGGAGCGTGTATCGTTGAAGCCAATCCGGAAAGTGGAGCAATTCTGTCGCATGCTTCGGCAACCTACACCAACGAAGAGGCTTACTATTTGTACAGCGGTGAATCACATGATAAAATGGCAAAAGACAACCGGCAATACATAAAAATGTATGGCCGTAAAATTTACGAGTTTGCTATATCTCATGTTCCGAAGGCGATGAAGGCTTGTTTAGACAAAAGCGGCAGTGATATAAAAGACGTAAAAAAAATATTCATTCATCAGGCGAATGAAAAAATGGATGAGGCAATAGTCAAAAGGTTCTATCGCCATTATGGTTGTGAAATGCCCAAGGATATTATGCCTATGAATATTCACGAAATGGGCAATAGTTCTGTGGCAACCATTCCTACTCTTTTTGATACGGTACGCCGAGGAAAAATGGAGAATCAAAGTGTAAAAAAGGGAGATGTTGTTATCTTTGCCAGCGTCGGTGCAGGCATGAATATCAATTCCATTGTCTACAGATGCTGATTTCCTTTATCATAATCATTAAAGATGTATGCAAATAATTTTCCTGAGAAACGTTACCGACATACCATGGCGTTTCTTAAGAAGCATATCTCTACTGAGCAAAAAATCCTCGATTTAGGAGTACCCAATCCTTTCTCTGAAAGAATGAAAGAGCAGGGCTACTCAGTTGAAAATACTGAGGGAGAGGATCTGGATCTGGATCTATCCCAGGTTATAAAAACCAATGCAGAGGTAGTTACAGCCTTTGAAATCTTTGAGCACTTAGTGGCCCCCTTCAACGTATTGCGAGATATTCAATCTGATTTTCTGGTGGCAAGTATTCCCCTCGGCCTATGGTTTGCAAGTGCTTACCGAAATAAGCGAGATCCATGGGACCGGCATTTTCACGAATTCGAGGATTGGCAGTTCGATTGGTTATTGGAAAAGGCCGGCTGGAAAATAATAGATCGTGCCAAATGGACCAACCCGGTTAAGAAAATTGGTTTTAGGCCACTTCTGAGATCTTTTACACCACGGTATTATATTGTTTATGCCCAGCGGGTTAAAGAAACCAATACCGATCTTTAATTGGTATCTATTGAAAATATGGTAAGGAGTACTCTTTAACAACTATGTTGAAAACAGCCATAATTATACCGGCACACAATGAAGAGAGGCTTATTGCGGCATGCCTCGAAAATTACCTTTCTCAGACCGTCAGACCCGATTTGATCCTTGTCGTAGACGATAATTCCTCTGATAATACTTATGGAATTGTGTCTTCTTTCAGCAAACTACACCCATGGATCAGAGGCCTTCGATTCCATTCTGAAGCTGTGCATCGCCCTGGAGAAAAGGTGGTAAATGCCTTTAATTTTGGTTTATCCTCACTCGATGTTGATTTTGATCTGATCGGAAAATTCGATGCTGATATTATATTACCCGAAGATTATTTTGAAAATGTTGTTAAAGCCTTTGAACAAGACCCGGAATTAGGGCTCTGTTCGGGCTTACTGTATATTAAAAAAGGTGAAAAATGGATTTATGAATCCATCTCCAACCGAGAACATGTCAGGGGTCCGGTAAAGCTCTATCGCCATAGTTGTATTAGAGCTATGGGCGGCTTAAGACCAGGGCTGGGTTGGGACACTGCAGACACCTTCCTTCTCAGGTATTATGGTTTCAGGATGCAAACCTTAGCTGAATTGAAGATAAAACACCTTCGCCCCACCGGGGCATCTTATCAAAATTCAACGGCGATCAATCAGGGGATGGCTTACCGGAATATGCGCTATGGCCTGGTGATTTCATTGTTAGCGGCGTTTAAAATGGCCTGGATTAAAGGTTCATTGGGTATTATTTGGAACAGCATCCGTGGATATTACCAGGCGAAAAGAGATCAACTCCCCTATCTGGTAACCGCAGAAGAAGGTGGTTTCATCAGAAAGTATAGATGGATGCTGATTGGTAAAAAGCTATTTTAGTACCGCCTTAATAGGCTCACCCTGACTTCCATCGGGGAATGCAATTCCGAGTAAAGTAGCAATGGTTGGGGCGATATCTGTAATATTGGTTCTATTAACTGTACTCCCATTATTAATACCCGCGCCATAGAAAATAAGGGGAACATGAGTATCGTACTTATATGGCGAACCATGGTCTGAGCCGGTTGCTCCATAGGCCGTATTAGCTGCCTTATATATCAGTAATAAATCGCCGGAACGCTTTGGGTTGTAAGTATTCTGAACAAGATTCGAGATGCCATCCACATAACTCGAGTTCAGTAACTGATCGGCGGTGTAAACCCTATCGATCGGATCATAGGTTAATATTTCTCTTCGGATGTCTTCCTCAACCTTTTGTCGTTCAAGCCCCAGGTTAGCGATCACATCGTAGTTGAAAAACAAATATTTATTAGACCGGTGCTGAATTATATCAGTGGTTCCGTATTTATATCGCAGAAATTCCTCAAAGCGATCATTATATTTATCAATCCCCAAAAGTCCGGCCGGGATCTTAAGATCCTCTAAATAGCTGGAAACGTTCATGGCCCCATGATCAGCCGTCAGAAAAAGGGTATACTCACCTTCCCCCACTTCATTGTCGAGTGTTTCCATCAACCGTTCTAATTCCAAATCCAGGCGCAGGTACATATCCTGAATCTCTTTTGAATTTACCCCAAATTGATGACCAACAATATCGGTGCTGGAATAACTGATAGCCAGAAAATCGGTGTATTGGTCTTTACCTAAATTTTCATTGTCGATGGCGGCAATAGCAAAATCTGTGGTCAGACTATTTCCGTAGGGTGAAGATTTAATAAGTTCAAATCGGTTGTTGGCGTCCCAGATCTCATCCAGCCTATGAGGAAAAACAGGCCCGTTCTCCCCTGCAAAAGCCTCTTCATATTTATTGCTATCCGGGCCGCTTTCCAAATATTGATTTATCTCCTTGAGCGTATTCCAGGTCTTTTTGTACGACGCTGCTATTCCCGATGCATTAAAATCAGAGACCCATTGTGGCAGCTCATCCATATAAAAGGAGCTGCTTATCCATTTCCCTTCCGAATAGCCACGAAACCAATAGGCTGCATTGGCAGTAAAGCCTGCAGGGAGTAAGGCTCCCCTATCTTTTATAGAGATCGATATAACCTTAGATCGCAGTTGAAAATGCGTTCTCAGCTTATCAGTAATAGTAGGAGCATTGAGACGATGCGGCGACATTTGTCCGGCATCAGAAGTCGTCCCTAAGGATGAATACTCCGGATCGGCAACACAGTAAACCATCTGCTTACTCACTTTGTCATACCAGTTATTACCTACAATACCATGTACAGAAGGGGTACTACCGGTATATACCGAGGCATGACCTGGTGCTGTACTGGTCTCGGAATAATTAAAATGATTATTCCTGCAATTGAAACCTTTGCGAATGAGTCTTTGAAAACCTCCTTCACCATAATGATTTGCGAATCGTGTGAGGTAATCGAATCTCATCTGGTCTACAATCACCCCTACAATAAGCTTTGGAACAACTGTTTGTTCAACCTGAAGTTGTTGTGCCTTTTCCTTCGATTTCCGCTGGGCAGTTACAAAAAATGATCCCCATCCAGAAATCAGAATAAAACCGAGTAATAAAATCTTGTTCATGCTACCTTAAATATGGTGAAATATCAAAAGTAATTAATTCAATCACTAAAATTTTAATACAAGATCAATTCAAGGTTAATATTCTTATTTTTACCGGCAGAAGTATAGTAGCTACTTATGAATTACGTTTCCTATATCGGGAGTTATGCCATCATGATCAGGGAGGTTTTCAAGAAACCTACCAAATGGCCTGTGATGCGCATCCTGATCCTAAAGGAGATAGACGAACTTATCTTTGGATCTCTTGGTATTATTATTTTTATTTCACTCTTTATAGGTGGGGTGGTGTCTATTCAAACAGCTTTGAATCTAGATAACCCCTTAATCCCTTTAAGTCTTATAGGATTTGCCACAAGGCAATCGGTAATCCTCGAATTCGCCCCGACATTCACCTCCATAATTATGGCTGGTAAAGTGGGGTCTTATATAACCTCCAGCATAGGCACAATGCGGGTAACCGAACAGATTGATGCCCTTGAGGTCATGGGGGTGAATTCATTAAATTATCTGGTATTCCCAAAGATCGTGGCTATGATGATCTACCCTTTTGCCGTAGCGGTCGCCATGTATGTTGGGATCCTTGGAGGTTGGATCGCAGCTGTATTTGGTGGGTTCACTTCAAGTGCCGAATTTGTGGAAGGCCTGCAACTGGATTTTAAGCCATTCCATGTCACCTATTCTTTTATAAAAACATATGTATTTGCTTTTGTACTGGCAACTATTCCCTCCTATCATGGTTATTATATGAAAGGTGGTGCACTTGATGTTGGTAAAGCGGCTACCACCTCATTTGTCTGGACGAGCGTGGTGATTATCGTTATGAATTTCATCCTCACTCAATTATTGCTAGGATAATGATAGAAGTAGAAAATCTTCATAAATATTTTGGTGACACCCACGTTCTGGATAGCATATCCACTTCGTTTGAAAAAGGTAAGACCAACATGATTATCGGGCAGAGTGGTTCTGGAAAAACCGTCTTTATGAAATGTCTCCTGGGCCTATTGACCCCTGATGAGGGCACTATTAGTTATGATGGCCGTCGATTCGCAGAACTTACGACAGACGATCGGAGAAATCTCAGACAAGAGATGGGAATGGTATTCCAGGGCAGCGCACTTTTTGATTCGATGACGGTTGAAGGCAATGTGATGTTCCCGCTCGAAATGTTCACCAATCAATCGAGGTCTGAAATGGAAGACCGGGTAAACTTTGTCCTAGAACGTGTTAACCTGGTGGATGCCCATAAGAAATTCCCCTCGGAGATATCCGGTGGGATGCAGAAACGCGTGGCTATCGCAAGGGCTATTGTTATGAAACCAAAATATCTGTTTTGTGATGAACCCAATTCCGGACTCGATCCGAATACGGCCATCATCATCGACAACCTTATTCAGGAAATTACTAAAGAATACGATATAATTACCGTGATCAATAGCCATGACATGAATTCTGTAATGGAAATCGGAGAAAAGATTATTTTCCTTCGTAACGGGATCAAAGAATGGGAAGGCACCAACAAGGAAATCTTCAAAACCGATAATGAAGCGATCACCAATTTTGTCTATTCTTCAGAGTTGTACAAAAAAGTAAGGCAGGTCTATATCGCTGAAAGCGATTAATAGCTTCTTACCCTCACTGTGGAGTCTTTTAAACGCAACTGAAGCCATTTACGAATGTTTGCAGATTTTTCATCCATCTGTTTTTTCCTTATTCCCTTATCCCACTGCAATTCAAAAACCGGAATTGTATCGAGTTTTTTAAAATCGGTACGGATAGAATAAGAGAATACGAGACCGTTTAATTCTTGATAATTTGCCTTGGCCTCTGCACTGATCTCATCGAAAGGAATAGCCAGTTTGGAATTTTTACTAAGCGCTGCGATCTCCTCTTCCAATAACCTTATCCGCTGGTCCTTGTTTTGTATTTCTGCTTTTTTGGCTTCATAAAGTTCGTTTACGTAATTAAATTTTTGCTCCGAGTCATCGAGTCCGCCCTGAACTATTTTAAGTTCTGTATTGGTAAGTCTTGAATACTGCCCCATTTGGGTTTCCCAGGTAGCGATTACATTCCCGGGTATCTCTTCATTTCCAACACACACCAATTCAATCGTGGATAACCCTTTGGGATTATAATCTATATCTGTTAAATCATCCAGAAATATTCCACTTTTTTTGAACTGATACACCTCTATGGTATTGCTTATAAATTCATTAGCCTGACCCTTATATCTCGATTCCTGAAATACATTGTAAAAGGTAATACCTGCCGGAATCATGATCAGAATGGCTACGAGTGAAGCCACCTGACCTAAGAGTCGCCGCCGGGACGACTTGATGTATCGAACCATCGGAAATCGCAATATTTTGAGCACCAGAAAAGTAGCAAGGGCTATAAATATTGCGTTTATGGTAAAGAGGTAAAGCGCCCCTGTGGCGTAGTCCCAATTCCGGATTGCGATACCAAAACCAACTGTACAGAGCGGTGGCATTAATGCCGTGGCTATGGCCACTCCAAAGATTACGGTAGCCACAGTTCCTCTCTTAGCCCTGGCAATAACCAGTGCCAGGCCGCCAAAAAATGCGATCAGAACATCCCTGATATCGGGCGAAGTACGGGCCAGCAATTCGGATGAATTATTGATAATCGGAAAAAACTCAAAAAAGAGAAATGCGGTTAAAACACTATAAACCACCATTATAGCCCCGTTTAATAAGGAGCGTTTCAAGGTATCGATGTCGTTGGTAGCAAAAGAAAGGCCAATCCCCAGGATCGGCCCCATAAGAGGGGAAATTAACATAGCACCGATCACAACGGCGGTGGAGTTGGCGTTCAATCCTACCGATGCGATAAAGATGGAGCAAACCAGGATCCATATGGTATGGCCCTTAAAAGAAATATCTTTGATAATCGCTTCCTTGGTCGCCTCAATATCGGTCTCCTTCCTTATATTGACCATCTCGGTCAGGAAAGAACGCACCCTGGACATCAATCCCTTAAATTCCTTTTTTATTTCTTCGGGATCCTGATTCTGTTCGTCTGCAGAATCGGGCTTGCCTTGCGATAAATTATCCATTATTATATATATTGATCTCCATAAATTTCCTTGACCTGAGCCAATACATTTTTGATTTCCTGTTCTTTGGATTTGGGCATGATAAGAAGTACTTCATCCTTATCAACAATAACATAATCACTTAAATCTTCTACCACCACAAGTTTCCCTGTTTTGGTTCGAACCATATTGCTACTGGCATTTCTACCCAGGAATTTCGCATTCACCAGGGCATTATTATGGGGGTCCTTCTCCAACCTGTCATACAACGAACCCCATGTTCCGAGATCGTTCCAGTCGAAAGAGGCCGGCCGTACATAGATCTTTTCAGCTCTTTCAAGGATAGCGTAATCTATCGAAATATTTTCAGCTTTCGCATAATGTTCCTCTATAAATTCCGCTTCCCTCTCTGTATTATAGAATTCCTCTCCGGCTTTAAACAGTTCGTATTGTGTTGGCCGGAATTGTTTAAAAGCATTCAGAATAGTGCTGACACTCCACATAAAGATGCCGGCATTCCATAAAAAATTTCCCTGTTCAAGATATTTCTTAGCCGTTTGGTAAACCGGTTTTTCCTTGAACTGATTCACTAGTTTTAAGCCTTGATCCTGCTCTGCTTCACCAGACTTTTCATATTCAATATAGCCGTAACCGGTATTGGGAAAGGTTGGAATAATTCCCATGGTACAAATAACCTCATCCTCTTCGCAACTTTCAAAGCAATGACCAACATCTTTAGCGAACAATTCCTCTGCTTCAATCCAATGATCGCTCGGCGCCACTATCATCACAGCCTCCGGGTCCATTTTATTAATTTTCATTGCAGCATAGAGTATACATGGCGCAGTATTTCTCATAGCCGGTTCTGTGACTATCTGTGGAGTATTGATCGTTGGTATTTGTTCTTTGACCAGGTCACTATACCTCTCATTGGTTAAAATCAATATATTTTCCTTGGGAATAAATGTACTTAATCGCTCAAACGTTTTTTGTAGCAATGTTTTCCCGGTTCCCAGCATATCGTGAAACTGCTTGGGAAACTCGGTGGTGCTAACAGGCCAAAATCTGGATCCTACTCCCCCGGCCATGATTACAGCGTAGTGATTTTTTTTCATATTCATATATTTTATATTCGTTCTACTTCAGCATTAGGCTGAAATAGGTAGAGTCTTCCGGTAGAAATTTCCACGCACTCGATCCGTTTTACCCTTTTATCCCCTCTTTTAAATTTTCTTCCATTATACATTCTGAACATAGCCCCTGGTGGAATTTCCATCACAGGAACCGCATCCGATGGCGGGTCGTACGATCTCAATGCCAGTGCCAGACTGGAATCTGTAGTACTGCTCGCCTTAGGATTTCTGAGATGATTTGCCAATAAGGGTAATAGCTCGGAAGGAAAAATGCCAGGTTGGAGAAACGGCAGCATAAGATGCTGAAATGTGGTTTTCCACTCTTTCCCATGGGGTCTGATTCGACGTCCGTACTTTTCAAAAGCTAACAAATGGGCTATTTCATGGACCATAGTCATCAAAAATCTATAGGGATTCTTTGTCGCATTAAGCGTTATAAGATGTTTGCCATTGACCAGTTGCCTGTAATCGCCATGTCTGGTAACCCTAATAGTTACAACTTTCACCTCTACATCCAATGATCCGAGAAGTTCTTCACACATAGGAATTGCGGCTTTTGGCAAATACGATTCCAAGCGTTGATCCATGCCGACAAAAATAAGGTATAATACTATTTAGAGAACATGTTTTGCTAAATTCACTAAAGAAAAACAATCGTCATATTGATTGCAAAATGTCGATAAAAACAGATGATATCATATACCCGCGGTTAAAGGGCTTTTGGCTAATATTGATTATCTGTGTAGTATCCTGCCGCTCAGATAATAATGCGACAGTTGCCAATGGTATTACCGGCGAATGGAGGTTGATAGAAGTATTGGCAGATCCGGGAGATGGCAGCGGCCAATTTACCCCTGTTGATAGCCAGAAACAAATTAGTATCCTTGAACATGGTACTTTCTTTTCCAATGGCGAGCCATGCAATTTTTCTATAGAAGCTATTAGCCCCACTGAGGGTACTATCCTCGAGGACGGCCAGGGTTATTATCTTGAATGTGAGGCCCCTTGGACAGGTATAATTAGACTGAGCGTTAAGAATGAGGAGCTGATCATTACCTTTTTTTGAATAGAGCCCTGCCTTCACAAATACGAACGCACCGACTGATCAGGGCGTAGAATTGGAAACCTGAAGTACTTTACCATTGAAATATAGATTCCCTTCCTGGGCAAACCTTTTTATATATTCGGCCATTTCCAGTGCCGTTACCGGTGCTTTAAAACCCGGAAAGGCTTCTTCGAGCATTTCTGTCTGTACCGCACCCAAAGCCAGGGCATTAAACACAGGGCCCGTTTCTTTGAATTCTTCCGCCAGCAGTTCTGAAAGAGTAATCAGTGCTCCTTTACTGGAGCTATAGGCCGAAAGTCCGGGAAATTTAGCACTGCCCTGAATACCTCCCATAGAACTGATATTAACCACATGACCGCTTTTACCCATATACGGAACGATAGTCTGAATCAAACCTGCAACGCCGAAGACATTCACCTGAAAAACACCAACGAACTCTTCGATGGATGTTTCCATAAAAGGTTTGTTCACCAGACTACCCGCATTATTGATCAGAATATCCACGGATCCCCATTGTTCACTGAGGAATGATTTTAGTTCTGAAATGCTATCCGTATTTTGGAGGTCGAATGGCAAGGCGGTAATACGTTCATTACCCAGGGCCCGCATTGGTTCAGGGTTTCGTGATAAGGCCAAGACAGCATTTCCTTCTTCAGCAAAAAGTTTTGCCAATTCAAATCCAATTCCCCGGCTGCAACCGGTTATCACCACATTTGCCATTAGTAATATTTTATTTCTTGTTCTACGGTATTGGAAAGCCCTTCTATAACAGGGATCATCTTATTCACCACTTTGGCCATATGGTTATAATCGAGTCGAAATGCTTCATCCCCCACTTTATGATAATAGTCGAAATTGGTAAAATCGAAAGTGCAAAATGTCTGAGAAGGGACTTTAAAGGCCTGATGGAACGGGTAGTTATCCGATCTTTGAAACAACTGATATTCTTTTGCCTGGGGCAGGAAACCCACCAGGTTTTCACCGCTATACTCATTGCAGAGTTCCGCCAGATTGGAGCGTTGATATCCCGTAAGATACAAGAGATATTCGGTCTCTACCATCGGTACACCGGTCATTTCAAAATTGAGCATAGCAACAATATTTATTCCCTGTTCTTTCAAACGTTCTGACAAATGGGCCGAGCCAAGCAACCCTTTCTCTTCAGCGCTGAAGAGCACAAATAGTAGACTTCGCTTGTTGTTCTGCTGAACACCAAAATATCGTGCGAGTTCAAGTACCGTTGCCGTTCCTGAAGCATTGTCGTTTGCCCCGTTGGCGATTCTGTCTCCAGGTCCCTTCCCGATAATGCCCACATGGTCGTAATGCGCACCGATCACTAAATATTCATCGGCAAGACCCTCATCTTTACCAGGAACTAGTCCGACTATATTATAGGACGGTAACTTATAATTAAGCAGTGTATCGCGATATGAATCAAAATATCGCTCCAACCCGTGTTCTTCGAAGTTATTTTCAATGTATATGGCGGCAGCTTCTATTCCCTCAGATCCTGAGTCGCGTCCTTTCAATTTATCTGATGCCAAAAATTCAAGTATTTCTTTCAGCTTAAGTGAATCTGTGAATGATGCGGCTAATTCACTTTTGCTTTGTTCTGTTTTCAAATCCTGATCTTTCGTATCCATCGATGCCTTCAGGCCATCGGGTCTTTCTTCAGATATCGGATTGTCGGATGCCACCTTCGAAGTAGTGGAACCACAGGAAATGAACAGTAATACGCTTGTAAGTAATAAAAGTATTTTCATGAAGGTATACAAAAGACAAAAAGGCATCCAAAATTTTGGATGCCCGGTTTTAGATGAATTTTTATCTTCGACCACATTCGGATAACGCCTAAGCCAGCATGGTCACCGGATTTTCAAGATAGGCCCTTAATGTCTGCAGGAACTGTGCCCCTGTTGCACCATCTACTGTGCGGTGATCGCAGGCCAAACTCAACTTCATGGTATTCCCAACTACGATCTGACCATTTTTTACAACGGGTTTTTCAACAATCGTCCCTACCGAAAGAATAGCCGAATTAGGCTGATTAATTATGGAGGTAAATTCCAAAATTCCGAACATGCCAAGGTTAGAAACCGTGAAAGTACTGCCCTCCATCTCTGCAGGAGTTAATTTTTTGTTCCGCGCCTTACCGGCGAGATCTTTCACACTGGCCCCGATCTGGGAGAGACTCAGCTGGTCTGTAAATTTCAATACCGGAACTACCAGTCCGTCTTCCACAGCTACCGCCACACCGACATGAATGTGATGGTTATAGATTGTAGTATCCCCATTCCAACTCGTATTGATCTGTGGATGTTTTCTAATTGCCATCGCACATGCCTTTACCACCATATCGTTAAAAGAGACTTTAGTATCTGGCAGATCGTTGATCCTTGACCTTGAAGCCATGGCTTCAGACATGTCCACTTCGATCATCAGATAGTAATGCGGTGCCGTGAATTTTGATTCCCCTAATCGCTTGGCAATAACCTTGCGCATTTGAGAATTCTTTTGCTCCTCACTACTTTCCTCACCTACCGGTATATAAATGGCAGGCATGGCCACCTTCTCTTCGGCTGTTCCTGCAGCAGGACTCGCCTCAACCCTGGCAGCAGCCGCGGGTTTGTAATTTTCAATATCGCGCTTAACAATCCTGCCATGATCCCCTGATCCTCCTACTGTGCCCAGGTCGATACCTTTTTCTTCTGCCATTTTTCTGGCAAGAGGAGAAACAAAGACCCTTTGGCCATCGGCCACTGGTTTAGGAGAGGATTTAACTTCCGCAGTCTCCTGGGTACTGACTTTCTTTTCTGGTTCATCCGCTTTTGTTCCGGAAATTCCGGGACCGGATTTTTGCGCATTTAATACAGCCGCCACGTCGGTGCCTGCCGGGCCTATCACCGCCAATATATCATCAACAGGTGCCGATTCGCCCTCCTTTATTCCGATATGCAGTAAAGTTCCTGAATGGAATGACTCGAATTCCATCGTAGCTTTGTCCGTTTCTATCTCAGCCAGTATTTCACCTTCCTCTACCTCATCCCCTACTTTCTTAAGCCAGGTGGCAACGGTACCTTCTTCCATGGTGTCGCTGAGCCTGGGCATAGTAACAATGGTAACGTCTTCCGGTACTGTATAATCGGAAGCGGTATCCCCTTCAGTGGTTGAGGCTGCCTCTTCTACCTTCTCATCCAAAACTTCTTCCCTTTCAGTCTTTTCAGGAACCGAGCCGTTTAAAAGATCGCTTATATCCTCCCCATCTTGCCCGATAATGGCCAGTAAAGTATCAACCGGTGCACCATCACCTTCTTCAATCCCGATATGCAATAAGGTCCCTTCGTGAAAAGATTCAAATTCCATGGTTGCTTTATCGGTTTCTATCTCCGCAAGTATGTCGCCTTCCTCCACTTTATCGCCTACCTTTTTGAGCCATTTAGCCACTGTACCTTCTTCCATGGTATCACTCAACCTAGGCATTGTAATAACTTCGGCCATTCTCCTATAATTTGTGTTGTAAAAATGGATAATCTTCTTGTTGGTAAACCACATCGTACAATTGATTTACCGGCGGATATTCGGACTCTTCGGCGAATTTCTCGCATTCCTTAACCCTTTGCTTCACACGATTGTCGATTTCCTTGATCTCATCATCTTTGGCATATTTCTTTTCCTTAATAACATCCAGCACTTGAGCAATTGGGTCGATCTTCTTGTATTCTTCAACCTCTGCTTTAGTCCTGTAATGCTGAGCATCGGACATGGAATGTCCTCTGTATCTATATGTTTTCATCTCAAGGAATGTAGGACCCCCACCACTTCGTGCTCTTTCAATAGCCTTGTGTACCTCCTGTGCTACTGCAACCGGATCCATCCCGTCTACCGGGCCACTTGGCATTTCATAACCCAGACCTAATTTCCATATGTCGGTCGTATGGGCCGTACGCGCAACGGAGGTACCCATCGCATAACCGTTGTTCTCACAGATAAATACAACGGGGAGTTGCCAAAGCATGGCAAGGTTAAAGGTCTCATGTAATGAACCTTGTCTTACAGCTCCATCTCCCATATAACACAATGTGACTGAATCTCTTTTGAAGTATTTATCGGCAAACGCCAGTCCGGCTCCAAGAGGAATTTGTCCGCCTACGATACCATGTCCTCCGTAGAATCTAAATTCCTTAGAGAAGATATGCATAGAGCCGCCCATACCTTTGGATGTGCCAGTAACCTTGCCAAAGAGTTCTGCCATTACTTTTTTGGGGTCCTCGCCCATTCCAATTGGCTGGACATGATTTCTATAAGCTGTTATCATGCGATCCTTGTTGAGGTCCATTGCATGTAATGCCCCTGCCAAAACCGCTTCCTGACCATTGTATAAATGAAGAAAGCCGCGCACTTTTTGCTGGATATACAGTGCTGCTAGCTTGTCTTCGAACTTACGCCAGAACAACATTTCCTCATACCATTGCAGGTAGACTTCCTTGGTGATTTTTTTCATTAAAAAAAGCTGTGTTATATCATTTTCTCTAACCTGTCCGGACTCCAAAGTTCTAACACCACAATCAGGCAGAATGACAAAAATACACATTAAATCTATAGCTAAAAAAAATTGGGGAATTTCCTTAAAGGGCCGCAATTTTTAGCGTGAATTATGTTTTATCAAGCCGGTTTGGTAATCAAATTCCGGACTATATAAGATAGGAATTTCCGAAAGTCAAAGGCAGCAGATCGGTAAGAGAATTTACAGCATAAACCTGTCCGGTTTCACCCATCATAAAAATCTTTATAGGTTTTGGCTGCTTTTGTTCGTATTCGGCAATAGCTTGCCGACAATTACCACATGGTGCTGCAGGCCTGGCTAGTTTAACATTACCCGATGCGGCAGAAACAGCTATAGCCTTTACCGGAACACCCGGGAACAGAGCACCTGCCTGAAAAATGGCAACGCGTTCGGCACAAAGGCCGGAGGGAAAAGAGGCATTTTCCTGATTATTGCCAATAACGATTTCATCATTATCCAAAAGAACAGCTGCACCTACCTGAAAATTAGAATAAGGTGCATAAGCATTAAGTCTGCTTTTGTGAGCTACGGACATGAGGTTTTTATATTCCTCCGGAAGTTCTTCCTGGGAATCATAAATGGCCAGATCAAAGGAAATTTTTTGCTTCTGCATAGTCAGATTATATAGACCCTTGTACCAAATATAAAAAAACCACGACAAGGCGTGGTTTTTAATACTGTAATATCGCTTACGTTCTAGTCGTTAATAAACTCCTGTCCGAGATTAAACGTAAGTGAAAAACGCAGCGTATTTTCCAGTGGATTGGTAACTTGTGAAGTTGCGAACAAATAAGATAGATCTATTTGAGCCGACTTAAACTTAAATCCAGCTCCAAGGGTAAAGAATTGTCTTGATCCTTTTTCCGGACTTTCATGGAAATATCCTGTCCTGATCATAAAGGCATTCTGATAGGCGTACTCGGCACTCACTGCCCATGTAATTTCCTTTAGTTCCTCACTAAAACCATCCGGAGCATCTCCGAAAGATTTAAACATTCCCTCGAACCAACCAATATTCTGGTATTCTTCGTTATCTGCAGAATCGATTACGCCATCGCCGTTAAAATCCTGAGGTGTCGGTACCAAAAGCTTATTGAACTCGACATTTAGTCCCAGAACATTATCAGCATCGAAGATAAAATCAAAACCACCGCCCAATTTCATGTTGGTGGGCAGGAAATTTTGCTGACCTCCCTCGTCGTATTGCATTTTACCCCCCATATTGGAAATATTGAATCCACCCTTCCAGCGCCCGTCAAAGCTGCTATAAGCTTGTTCACGAGATCTGAAATATCCGGCCACATCAACCGCGAAGGAACTTGCAGCTCTTGAATCTACATTGCCTGTCTCGGGAAGTCTGAGGTTAGAGTTGATAAACCTACCGACAACTGCCATGGAAAAAGTAGGACTCAGTTTTAGTGAATATGAGCCATCGATCGCCAGTTCATTTGGCTTGACAATGGTCCCCGGATCGTTTGCAAACTGCCGTAGCTCTATTTCCCCCAACGTAAAGTAACGTATCCCAAATGCAAAAGCACTTTGGTCGTTTATTTTATTGAAGTAAGAGCCGCTGAGTAAAGCGACATCTGTAATGATGCTTTCCAAATAAGGTGTATAACTCAACCCGATACCCATTTTTCGTTCTGCGAATGCAAATTTCGCCGGATTCCATTGCTGCGAAAACGCATCAATACCGGTCGAAGCCCCCATATCTCCCAGACCTGAGGATCTGGCGTCGGCTGCGATGGTTAAAAACGGGACGGCTGTGGTAATTACCCGATCATTCTGGGCAAATGCATTAAAACAAAGGAATGCAAAGGGGATAAAGAATAATTTTTTCAGGTTTTTCATCTAGAATTATTGTTGAAGACGCAAATGTAAATACAATTATTTGCTCCGTTTAATTGGATATACCACATATAAACGACCTTTTTCCGGATATCTTATGTAAGAAGGTATATTTTTTAGGATATAATATGAACGCATGCGCGTAAGGGGCATTCTGGTTGGGTATAATCGGCGTAAACAGCTTGCCGAATCTCTTTCTTCGAAAACCCTTAAAAGCAATATATTCAAAGAATACAATACGGTTGAAATATCTTCGTTATATCAGCGTTATCAGAAATGAGCGTAATCCCTGAAATTATTGGTTAAACACATTCAACCAAAATATTTTCGCGCTCATAAAATATTATACGTAATTCGGCGTTTTATTAGCCAAAAGCGATAGAGAATATCTAACGTAAAACCAACGGATGAACAAGAAGGTGCAGTTTATCCATGAAATTAAGTCCTAAATACAGATGAAAAAACATTTTATCAAAGTGGTACTCTCGTGTGCGGTAATTGCATCGGGATTCACTGTGAGCAGTTGTAACAAGATGAAAGGATCCTCTTCCAAAACTGCTTCACGGGCAACCGGCTGGAAGATCAATGCGAAAGAAGGCGGGTTCCAGCATAATTCAGATTTTAAGGAGCAGGAGACAGGCCCGGGACTGGTATTCGTCGAAGGGGGTACCTTTACAAAGGGTAAGGTACAGGATGACATTATGCATGATTGGAATAATTCTCCTAGCCAGCAACATGTTCAATCGTTCTACATGGATGAAACCGAGGTTACAAATCTGATGTACCTCGAATATCTCGATTATCTTAAAGCAGTTTATCCTCCGGAGAATCCGAGGTATACCAATATTTATAAAGGTGCACTGCCCGATACTCTTGTATGGAGAAACCGTCTTGGCTATAACGAGACTATGACCAACAACTATCTGAGACATCCGGCATATGCCGAGTATCCGGTGGTTGGGGTTAACTGGATCCAGGCTGTTCAGTTTTCTGAGTGGCGAACCGACAGGGTGAACGAAGCCATGCTCGAAAGAGAGGGGTATCTTGCTAAAGATGCCAAATACCAGGCCGTTACAGGAGAGGTGGAAGGTACGTTTAGTACCGAAGCCTATCTGAACAATCCCGAATCGGTTTATAACGGCATGATCGATTCATTACAAGGCAACAAAAAGAAAGATTCTATTTCTTCATTCGCCAAGAGAAGTACTGGTATAATTATGCCGGAATACAGATTACCTACTGAAACAGAGTGGGAATATGCTGCACAGGCGCTTGTTGGAACTAGAGAATATAACAACTACAGGGGTCGTAAAAAGTATCCCTGGGATGGGGAATATACCCGTAACGGACAGCGTGTAGGTCGTGGTGACCAACTGGCTAATTTTAAACAATATAAAGGTGATTACGGCGGAATTGCAGGATGGTCTGACGATGGAGCGGATATCACTGCCGAAGTGAAGTCTTACAAACCTAATGATTTTGGTCTGTATGATATGGCGGGTAATGTTGCCGAATGGGTAGCTGATGTTTACCGCCCTATTGTAGATGATGAGATCAGTGACTTTAACTACTACAGAGGAAATGTCTTTATGAAGACGGCCATCGGTGAAGATGGAAAAGTGAAGATAATACAGGATGAAATTGTATACGACACTCTTCCTAACGGTAAAGTGATAGCCATAAATCTACCTGGTGAAGTTGAAATGGTAGCTGTGGATGAAAACGAAACCTATCTAAGGACAAATTTTTCCGATAGTGACAACAGGGGATATCGCGATGGTGATGCTGGTTCCTCTAGGTTCTTTGAGCAATTCAGCGACGAAGAAGACGAAAATGACAGGCGTAAAATGTATAATTCGCCTACCCATACGGTAGAAAGAGATTCTATAGGAAACCTGGTTCGTGAATACGATGAAAGGAACGATAGAACCACATTGATCAATGATGAGGTAAGGGTTTTTAAAGGTGGTTCCTGGAGAGACAGGGCTTACTGGCTTGATCCTGCTCAACGGCGCTATCTGCCTCAGTATATGGCCACAGATTATATCGGTTTCCGATGTGCTATGTCGCGTGTAGGTTCTAAGTCTAAGAATAAGAATAAGACCGTAAGAAGCAAAAAAGTAAAAAAATAAGATAGGTGAAAACCTCATTCTATAAGCCCCGATGTTTCCATCGGGGCTTTTTTTTATATTTGTGCCCATGACGATCGGGAGGTTGCATCAACTTTTCTTAAAGTATCCCGTTGCCTGTACGGATACACGGCAAATCCGGGAGGCTTGTATATTTTTTGCGCTAACAGGCGATAATTTCGACGGTAACAAATTCGCATCTCATGCTTTGAAAAATGGAGCTATGTATGCCGTTGTGGATAATCCTGATTTTGCCATTGACAATCGGACCATCCTGGTCGACGATACCTTGAGAACACTTCAGGAGCTGGCGACTTATCACAGGAATTATTGTTCTGCAACAGTTCTTGCCCTAACCGGGAGCAATGGAAAAACCACCACCAAAGATCTTCTTTTTGCGGTGCTCACTAAAAAATACAACACCATTGCCACCAGCGGTAATTTTAATAATCATATCGGGGTACCATTAACGCTGTTGCGCATTAAAAAAGAGACCGAAATTGCCATTATTGAGATGGGGGCCAATCATCAGAAAGAGATTGGATTCCTATGTGATCTGGCGCTGCCCGATCATGGTTATATCACTAATTTTGGGAAGGCCCATCTGGAAGGTTTTGGAGGAATTGAGGGAGTTATTAAAGGAAAATCTGAGTTATATGATCATCTGATAAAGCATAAAAAGCACATATTTTATAATGCTGATGATACAATTCAGAGGTCCAAACTCGCCACTTATAACAATAAGACGGGCTTCAGCACCAAAGCGGTTGAATTTTTATCCGTGGAATTTTTGGGCGCTCACCCTTATGTAGCTTTAAAGACCGGAGAATGTCGGATCAATACACAACTGATCGGCAGTTATAATTTTTCGAACTGTTGTGCCGCCCTTCTTGCGGGCACTTATTTCGAGGTGCCAATAAATGATATCAAGCAAGCCTTAGAGTATTATATTCCCGAAAACAACAGGTCGCAGGTCATCGAGCGAGACGGTCACAGTATTGTACTGGATGCCTATAATGCAAACCCCACCAGTATGCGAGCAGCCCTGGAAAATTTCAAGCAAATGAACGGGGATTTCAAAACGGTTTTTCTGGGAGACATGTTCGAACTAGGCAAAGAATCTACCGAGGAGCATCAGTCCATAGCCCAATTAGTAGAGGATATCAATTTTGATAATGCGTTCTTAATCGGCGAAAGCTTTTATAATACCGAGACCTCTCTTAATAAATACCGCAGCTTTGAAGATCTTTCCGAATATCTAAAAGAACATCAGCTTGCTCCTTCACAAATACTGATCAAGGGTTCCAGGGGAATGGCTTTGGAACGCATCCTGGAAATACTGTAAGCCGACAACCGTCTGCTGCAAAATTGACTGTTATTTTTCTGCAACAAAAAAACCACCGCTAAAACGGTGGTCTTGTGGGATATACTGGAGTCGAACCAGTGACCTCTGCCCTGTCAAGGCAGCGCTCTAAACCAACTGAGCTAATACCCCCAAACGATCATCCTGATGATCGGGAGAGCAAATATAGCGCCTATTTTCATACTTTTGAAATACATACATCACAACTATAAAAATCAACTTCCTGCTATGAAAATCGTATCGTGGAATGTTAATGGGATCAGAGCGATAGTAAAGAAAGACTTTTTTAAATCCATCGGGGCAATCCCGTGGGATATCTTATGTTTACAGGAAACCAAGGCCCAGGACCACGAAACCGCTGAAGCTTTACAAACTGGTGGAGACTTCCATACCTACCACAACGCCGCTGCGAAAAAAGGATATAGCAGTACGGCGGTTTTGAGTCTGTCCGAACCCAAAGGAATTACAATGGATATGGGCGTTGCCGAGCACGACAGCGAAGGCAGGATCATCTGTCTGGATTATGATAGTTTCTATCTGGTAAATGTTTATGTTCCCAATTCAGGTCAGAAACTCGTCCGCCTCGATTATCGCAAGCAATGGGATGCCGATTTCCTAAAATATCTCAAAGAGAAAGAAAAAACCAAACCGGTGATTGTCTGCGGCGACTTCAATGTGGCACATCGCCCTATCGACTTGAAAAATGACAAATCGAATTACAATAAGACCGCCGGATATACTCAGGTGGAAATCGATGGCATGGACAATTTTATAAACGCCGGATTTGTAGACACCTATAGATTTTTTCATCCTGAGGAAATCGCATATTCATATTGGAGCTACCGTTTTAAAGCACGAGAGCGCAATGTAGGCTGGCGTATCGATTATTTCCTGGTTAGCGAGTCGCTGACACCTAAAATAAAAGCTGCCGAAATATTACCCCAGTACCACGGTTCGGATCACTGTCCGATCTTACTTGATATAGACATATAATTTCTCGAGAGCTGAATGAAAATACTCATTTCCCTGAAGTGGTTCCGTGTCTAGTCTTTGATTTATCCAATTATTTTTTATTACGTCTAACTGATCCTGATCATTTCATCGGCTGATGACGATTATTAGTTTTGCTATCCACTGAATGTTTAACCTAAAAGTAATAGAAAATGTCACTAGTAAAATTTAAAAAGAAGAACCGGCCGTTCGCCAATCTGGTGACCTCGGATTTCTTTGACATGGAAGATTTCTTTGATAACCGTTTCTGGAACCGCGGAATGTTTGATGATGATTTCTGGAATGGACGAAAAGGCGAACCCGCTTTGAATATCAAGGAAACAGAAGACCACTTCGAAATCGAATTAGCAGCACCTGGTTTTGAGAAAAAAGATTTCGAAGTTACCATCGAAAATGGATATTTAAATATTTCTGCAGAAAAATCGATGAAAGAAGAGGAAAAAGAAGAGGAATACACCAGAAGAGAATTTAGCTACAAGTCCTTTGAACGCTCGTTGCTTCTTCCTGAAAATGTAATTCAGGAGGATATTAAGGCTCGCTATAAAGAAGGTATTCTGAGTTTTAACCTTATCAAAAAAGAGGTAGCGAAAAAACAATTGCCAAAAAAAGTTGAGATCAGTTAAGATCTCGGCATAGGCTTTTGATACCTTTCTGTCTTCTCCAATTAGTCGTCCATGTAGTAAAATTGTCGGCAGAGGGTATTCGATGGAACGGCACCTTAAGGTGCCGTTTTGTTTTTATACATGTTAAACCTCTATACTATTTTGAAATACGTTCCAGGAATTGCCCCATTTTCTGTTTGGCGCTTTGGTAGCCCAGTTCGAAGACCACTTCTGTATCTTTTAAGGAAAAAGTGCCAAATTTGCGTAAACCTTCTGGGGTAATCAGCAGATCACAATCTTCAAATTTATCGGTCGATGTACTTGCCGCCCTGATCTGGTAAGCACGTTCCAGTACCTGGTATGAATGCTTCATATCCTCAATCTGGATCTTGAGAAAGGGGTTGACATAAACCCCGATGATATTTTCACATTCAGCCCTTAACAGATCAACCGGGAAGTTATTGAGTGTGCCACCGTCTATGTAGTAATTACTGTCAATTTTCACCGGTGTAAAAACTCCCGGAAAAGCCGCTGAAGCCAAAATTGGCCTGATGATCGGGCCTGAAGAAAAAACTTTTAAAGCCCCTTTAAGAACATCTGTAGCCGTTATGAACATTGGGAGCTTTAGCGTTCCGAAATTGTCTTCAGGAAATAACCGTTTAAAGTCTTTATAGAACTTTTCAGTGTCTACAAAACCCGGTTTGTTCACCGCATATTTGTAAATACTGAAAAGATTAACTCCTTTTACAAATTCCAGGATTTCCTGATGGGTATACCCGGCAGCATAGAGTGCTCCGATAATAGCTCCGGAACTGGTGCCTGCAACATGGGTGGCCTGAATTCCCGCCTCTTCCATGGCTTTGATCACTCCGATATGAGCGATTCCCCTAAAACCCCCTCCGGAAAGTACCAGCCCTGTAGTCATTGGCCCGATTTGATCAGATTAGGTATGAAAATAAACAAATTCTCAATGAACCGAGACGTTTAATGGCATTCATACCTCTACCATGGTGAATCTCCTTACTTTCGCTTAAAGAGTTTCCCTAGCAGCAATGAAATCACCACTCCCTGGAAGGTGCTTTCAAGACTTCGCACGAGGTTCCTTGGTATCATGAGGTGTTTGATAGTGCTGCATTCAAGTTTCACATATTCTTTATCGATCTGCCGGCGTAACTCCAGAATTTTGAGCTGTGCATCTATTTCCTCAAAGGAATTGTATTGCTTCTTCATGGTTTTCAAAAGAATTTCTTGGAAAAAAAGCGCAAGATCACCTTGTTGATACTGCGCCGCATGGCAAAGACTATAAGTCCTACGACCAGATAAAATGCTCCCACGAGCAGGAATCCCCATTTATATCCTCCTAAATAGTCGCCGACGGTCATGGCGACCCCTATACTCACAAGGAATAAAAAAAGGAGTCCTATACTCGACAGGAGAAAAAACAAAATAAGGGATGTGACCAGGACCATGGAAATCTTAAAGCCCCTTAACTCAACGTATTCAAGGCTATCATCGACATAGTCGGTCACTCTTTTATCCAATTCGGATAAATGATGCTTCATTTCTTCAAAGGCCATCAGCGATTATTTCTGAAGTTCGGCATTCTTCTTTTTAAGCTCTTCAAGCTTTCTTTCCAAAGTGGCGATAATATCATCTGCCTTATAGCTCATATTGGAAATAGTGTCTTCGAGCTTTTGCTCAAAAGCTACCTTTTTCTCTTCGGCCGACTTGGTCAGTTCTTCTTTTGCATGCGAGATGCGATCACTTAAGTCGTGCGATACATCAGAAGCTTTTTCTTTGATCTTCCTTCGTGTCTTTTTACCTTCATCAGGTGCATAGAGAATACCTATCCCGGCTCCAATAGCCGCTCCTGTTAACAACGCCAATAATACACTTCCTGAATTGTCTGACATGATACTAGATTTTAGTTATTATTAATATTTTAAGCAAGGTAAGAATTAATACCAAGCGTCAAAATGATTATGGTCAACTCCAGTTAAGAATTCGAAGTATTTTATTTCCATGTGAAGGAATATACCGAAAGAAGCTCGCCTGGCTTAAGCCTTTTTCATATCAGCTATTCCGAATGGTAAGGTAGGCCTGTCGTGCAATTTCAATTTCCTCATCGGTGGGTACTACAAGGATTTTAACCGGCATATCTCCTGTATCTATAGACCGGATTTCACTGGAATCCGCATTATTCTTTTCAGAACTAAGCTCTATCCCCAAAAACTCCAGATCCTTACATATCAAGGATCTCAATGCCCTTGAATTCTCTCCAATCCCTGCGGTAAATATCAGGATATCAAGCCCGTTCATTGCTGCCGCATAGGCTCCAATATATTTCTTTATTCGATAGGCATTCATTTCAAGGGCCATCTGACACTTCAGATCGCCTTGCTGAGCTGCTGCCTCAATCTCGCGTAAATCTGAAAACCCGGTTAAGCCCAGCATACCACTTTCCTTGTCGAGAAGAGCCTGAATATCATTCAATTCGTAACCGAGTTCCCTGTGCAGATAAAAAATAATGGCATGGTCTATGTCTCCACTCCGAGTTCCCATGATCAGACCGTTTGAAGGTGCAAAACCTAAACTGTGATCGATACTTTTCCCATTTTTTACAGCGGTAATACTGCAACCATTCCCAAGATGCATACTGATTATTTTATCGGCTGGCGACCCTGCGAATTCCATCGCTTTTTTTGAAACATAGCTATGACTCGTACCGTGGAAACCATAGGCCCGGATCCCACGATCCTCATAAAGTGTTTCGGGTATGGCATATTTATGGGATGTTTTGGGCATGGTTTGATGGAACGCCGTATCGAAAACAGCCATCTGCCGACTATCAGGGATGAGTTTTTCGGCCAGTTCAATACCCAGCAGGTTGTGAGGATTATGCAGCGGTGCCATCGGGATATACTTCCGGATTTGCTTTTTTACTGACTCATCGACTATAACCGTACCTGAAAATTCACTTCCTCCATGGACCACCCTGTGGCCTACCACCTCTATGTCCCCAATATCATGTCCCGACTTAGTCTCTGAGTCGAGCAGTGTCCTTACTATACGCTCTAAACCCGCTTCGTGAGAGGGAATCGGCAGCTGTTCGTAAAATTTGTTCTGGCCATAAGAATAGGTTAAGGTAGCATCTTCAGTCCCGATCCTGTCTGCCACACCACGGCAAATCACTTCTTCCTCAGGCATTTTTACCAGCTGAAACTTGATGGAGGAACTGCCGGAATTGATGACTAGTATATTCATATGAATGCATAAATTTCAGGATATAGGTCTGCTTAGACCCCGGGGGTTCAATGCATACCCTGTGCCTGTATGGCTGTAATTACTACTGTATTGAAAATATCGTCTACGGTACTTCCACGACTCAGGTCGTTTACGGGTTTGTTAAGTCCCTGGATTATCGGTCCGATGGCCAGCGCACCGGTTTCCCGCTGGACAGCCTTATAGGTATTATTGCCTGTATTCAGATCGGGGAAAATAAATACACTCGCCTGGCCCGCCACTGTAGATTCGGGCATTTTTTTCTTTGCAACTTCCATATCTACCGCGGCGTCATATTGAATAGGTCCCTCTACCTTAAGCGACGGATTTTTATGCTTGACAATCGCAGTAGCCTCCCTTACTTTCTCCACATCCTGACCTTTCCCAGAAGTTCCCGAAGAATAAGACAACATGGCAATCTTTGGCTCTATACCAAACGATTCGCTGGTATTGGCCGAGGTAATCGCAATTTCCGCAAGCTCTTCAGCATTCGGATTAGGATTAATGGCACAATCGCCATAGACCGTTACCCGATCTTCAAGACACATAAAGAATACAGAAGATACGATCGATACATCTGGTTTAGTTTTTATAAACTGAAGTGCAGGCCGTATGGTATGCTGAGTGGTATGAACCGCGCCGGAGACCATGCCATCTGCATGGCCTTTATAGACCATCATGGTACCGAAATACGAAATATCGATCATCTGGTCACGGGCCATTGTAGGGTTTACGTTTTTGTGCTTTCGAAGCTCGTAGAGCGTCTCAGCATAATCATCGAAATATTCAGAATGCTGCGGATCTATTATATCGATCTTATCCAGATCCAGATCCAGATCTAACTGATCGATCATCGCTGCTATCACCAAAGGATCTCCCAGGAGAATTATCTCGACAACATCACTATCGATAAGCTCCTTAACTGCTCGGAGTATCCTGGCATCGGTTCCTTCAGGTAGTACAATCTTCTTTTTTTCGCTCCTGGCCCGCTGCATCAAATTAAACTGAAACATCCGGGGCGTAATCCCGTTGCCCTCAAAAGTGATCAGTTTTTCGGCTAATGCATTGACCGGAATAAAGGTTTCAAAATCCTGAATCGAAGTGTTGATTTTTCGCGTATTCCCGGCGTAGATCTGAGGTTTGATGGCATCGACCTTGTTGGCCGTCACATAGGTGCCATCCTTTACTGAAACAATAGGTACAATTTCCGAAAGACCTTCAATGAGTTTTAAGATAGAATCTTCAGGGCGCAAACCGCCGGTAAGCACTATACCTGAAGCCGTTGGGTAATTGGCCGATAGATTGGCTTGAAGTGCTCCGAGAATAATATCGGCCCTATCGCCGGGGGTAATCACGAGGCTGCTTTCCCTAAAATGGGTGAGATAGTTGCGCAATTGCATTGCACCAACACTGATATTGCTCAATTGATTGTTTAGGTATGCCGAGCCAAAAAGCACTTCAGCATCCAGGCCATCTGCAATTTCTTTCATTGTCGGGTTACCAAGGATCGGATTTCGTGGAATGGCTCCTACCAAGACTTTTTTTGGCAAGACACTCATTAACCTTTCAATGACAAATGATAAGTTCTTCGGGCGTACTTTATTAGCAATGACCATAAGAACCTCCACACCCTTGTCTTTAAATGAATCGTAGGCCAGCAACTGATCATTCACAAATTCCTCCATCGTCTTCCCTTTGCCACTGGTCAATATGATTGTAGGAATACCCAGGTTCTTTGCCATCAGTACATTGATATCCCACTCAATGATCCCACCTTCTCCGGTAAAATCTGTTCCTTCTACCAGTACGAAATCAAAGCGGTCTTCTATTGCCTTATATCCGGCAATGATCTTGTCTAGTACTTCATCCTCCTTATCCTGGTTCAATTTATGGATCACCTCATTTCTGGTACAGGCGAAAGCCTCCTGATATGCGATATTCAGCCCAAAAAAACTGATCATAGTTTGAATATGGTTATCCATTTCACCAGACTTATAATCATCGATTATCGGTCTGAAATAACCCACTTTTGCAGCCTTACCGAGAAGAAGATGCATAAGGCCAAGTGAAACAATAGATTTGCCGCTATTAGGCGCTGTGGTAGCGATATAAACCGCCTTGCTCATAAGAGGTTGTATTTTGAAGTGCAAATTTATGACATCTGAATCCGAAATACTCCTTTCAGGGCTAATAATGTTCCTTTCGAGAAATAAAAATTAGAATAAAATACTCCCAGATTGTTAAAATCTTCAACTGTTGTTCGCCTCGGGGAGAACCAGAAATGGAATATGAGTTTTAAAGGCAACTTTTTTTATTACCGGCTCGCGCAGTAGTCGTCTGAAAAATCCATGTTGACTATTGATCATGACCAGCAAGTCAGATTTGTTTTCATCGGCCCATTCATTGATTCTATATGCTATCATCGGATGATATTCGATAATTTCGAAGCTATGGGATACCCCTTTCAAGAGCCTGGCCAGAAGTTTTTTTATCTCTTCATTTTCCTTTGTTAAAGCAGCTTCTCCAGGCATATGGATTACCCTGATGGTGGAGTTCCATATATTTGCCAGACTGATCATCGGTTCCAGTTCGACCTTCTGGTAAAGGTGTTTGTAATCTGTTGCAAATACGATCTGCGAAGGTTTGGTGAAATCAAAAGAGCCTGGGATAGCGAGTAGGGGACAAAAATTGATACTCTTCAGCACACTTACTGTATTGCTTCCCATAAAAATCTCTTTCATCCCACTGGCACCCTGGGTACCCATACAGATAAAATCAATATCCTTATCAATAATATTCCGCCCAATAGTATTGAGCAGGGAATCGGATTCCAAAATAGCTTCAAAAGAATGATCGGTTACTTTATTGATGCTTTTCAAATGCCCCACTATCTTTTGAAGCTTAACCTCCACCTCATCCTGGGTGATTTGGTGAAATCGTGTGTCCCTTTCCTTATTGATAGTGCTTACCAGGCCAGATGGAGCCGGTTGATGCGCATGGAGTATATAAAAGGAACAGGGTATATTCTCAAAAAGATAGATCGCATACTGAATGGCATGCCATGCATTCTCGGAAAAATCTGTGGGCAGTAAAACACGCATCGTATACTCTTTTTTGATTAAAATTCAACAGTCTTTTTGCGGCAAGACCAGTAAAGGAACATCGGTGTGATGTGCCATTTTCTTAACTACCGGTTCGCGGACAAGGCGTTCCAGAAATGTATGGGCATAGTGGATCAATACGATCAGATCTGCTTTTTCTTCTTTCACGGCAGCACCGATGGATGCGTTTACGCTTTGTTTCATTTCCACAGTCTTGAAATGTATATCTACCTCTTCGAAAGCTTCTTTGAGCCTTTGCTTGTTCTTTTCCTGATCGACTCCCGGAACGGCTTCCTGGGTCACCTGCACCATGGTTAGCCTGCTTTTCCATGCCAGCGCCAACTCATGTAATATACTAACCTGACATTCTCGGATTCTTTGGGTAAGATCTGTAGGAAACACTATTCGGTCGAGGTCTTTAAGATCCTGTGCTTCCGGTACGGCCAGAATCGGGCAATTCCTGATCTTTTTAATCACCTTTATGGTATTGCTTCCAATAAACACATCACTCGCGCCTGTAGCCCCTTTTTGACCCATGACAATAAGATCGATGTCGTCTTCTATGAGCATTTGGGATAAGGTATCCACCAGATTGCCCTTTAAGGATCTAGTCTCGAACTTGTGTCCTTTCACCCGATGATGTTTCTTCAGATATGAATCCATTTCCCCAAGTTGCCTGGTGGAGTCGGCAGAGAGAGATTCGTAGATTATCGCAAGCCTTTCCTTGCTTCTGTTGCCCAAAATACCGCCAAAAGCCGGTTCGTAACAATGGACGATATAAAACAAGACGTCGAAATTTTCATAAAGCTTAAGCGCAGTGAACAGCGCATTCCATGCACTTTTTGAAAAATCTGTGAGGATTGCTACTTTTTTCATAATAAACCCTTATTTATTAAAATGCTATACTACCCAAGAAGATCTATTTATCGATCGGTGAGGTATCACGGATTACCAGGAAGGGTACCTGAACATGGAATCCGATCTGGTCTACATTCTGGCGCCACATTATTCGTTCTAAAAAATTGTGCTGCCGATTCATCATCACCAAAAGGTCTAATTGATGATCATCGATATAGTCCATAACCGCCTGTGGCATCAGGGCACCCCTGAGCTCTTGAAAACGATGAGGAAACTCTTTCAACATTGCCTTGAGATGGTTTTTATTTTCCAGTTGCTTATCTGTCAGCTCATATTCCTCTTTTACATGTAAAATGGTAATTTCAGCATTATTTGTAGTGGCCATATCCAATAGCGTACTAATCTCACTTGCCTTATATTTCGACCAGTAATCGGATGGAAAAAGTATTCTGTTTACCTGCTTATATTTAAACGAAGCCGGTACGGCCAGGACTGGGATATTCGCCTTTCGGATCACATATACAGTGTTGGTTCCCAGAAATATCTCCTTGGCACCCGAAGCCCCCTGAGTACCCATCACTACCATGTCTATTTCTTTTTCGGTAGCAATCTTGTTGATTTCGTCTGTTAAAAGATTAAAGGCCGATACTAACTTAAATTGATGTCTTGGATTTGTATGGCCTTGCAAAATATTGGCTTTTGTCTTTTCCAGGCCTTCCATGGAAATATCGACCCCTATATCGGGGATAGCGCTGAATGATGGGCCTCCAATAAGGTAATCCATCCTATAAAAAGCCGGGGTATAGGTATGGAGGATATAAAAGAGACAGTCGCGCTTCGCGAAGAATTTAATGGCATAACCTATTGCATTGTTAGCATTGGTCGAAAAATCCGTAGGCAGCAATATTTTCAACATGATCCTCTGTTTTACATTCATCAAAATTAAACGACAAACCGGGTGCAAACCATGACCTGGATCAGTTGGCCTGCCCCCTGCTTTCAAACTACCACGAATATCATCGAAAAGCAAAGGCTGATATGATCGCCGTCATTTGGTAAACGGTCATTTAATTTCATCTTTAGTAATCATAAAAAAACAGATTATGGCACTGAATTTTAATCAATACGCAACGGAAGGCAATACGTTTTTGAAACATTATGCCAAGGAAATGAACCTGGCCGATAACCGCGACAAGGCCGGAAGGATATTTAGTTCTATTCTCCACGCACTTCGCGACATTATCAGTCCGGAAGAATCACTACAATTTATCGCACAGCTGCCTATGTTCCTGAAAGCAGTTTATGTAAATGGCTGGAGCCTGAAAAGGGATAAGCCCAGGATCAAAAAAATGGCAGAATTTATAGATCTGGTACGCAAGCATGATGGGCCGGCTGCAATAAACGATTTTGAATACAGCGATGAGGTGGCCGAACAGTATATCGACACCACTTTTATCTATCTGCGCAAATACATCTCGCTGGGAGAAATGGAAGACATAAGGGATGGTCTGCCCAAAGATTTGAAGAGCATGATCTACTCTAATCTTATGTTCTAAAGAGGTCCGGGATCTTATTCAATCGGCAAGCGATAATATGATGGTTATCATATTATAATTTGCTATTTAAGAATACTTTAGCTCATTAGTAATCCCAAAAAACATAGTACCATGAGAAGTTATTTCTTCATTATTGCCTTTTTGTTTTCATCGATAGTTGGTTTGGGTCAGGAGATCGATTCGGTAGACGAGATCGCCCCGTTCCATGAAGGGCTGGCCGCCGTTAGAATTGGAGATCAATGGGGCTTTATCAATGCCGATGGAGATTTGGTCATAGACTTTCGCAGTGACCTGGTTTGGAATGAAGAGGTAAGTACCGGTGTCGAAGATATAACGGGTATTGCTTATCCAAGATTTAAAGACGATCGATGTATGATCAAAGAAACCCTGGAAGAGGAGGGTATCGATGTATATGGATTCATCAATAGCAAAGGCGAAACTGTAATTAAACCCGAGTATCTTAACGTTACGGAGTTTAACGAGGGATTTGCGCTGGGAATTTTACTAACCAAAACCTTTAGGGGTCAGAATCGATTTCAGCTTAATATCTATGATTTTAAATTCAGCGAAGTGATATTGGATCCTGCCGGGGATATTATGCTACTTATTACCCAGCGTCAAAGTATCTTAATGGACAAAAGACGGTATGAACTTCCCAGTCTCAATGCGAAATACCTGTCTAAAACCCTGATGGCGGTTAAAACAGACAAGAATACCTGGGAGTTGCGCAAAATTAACCTCTAACAGCTCATTACCATGACACATCTGAGAAAAGGGGAGAAAATAGCCTTCCTCGTATTGATTTGTACACTATTCTGGTATTGCCGGGAAAAGCCGGCTGCGGAAAAAGAAATTTTAAAGGAAACCATAGTTGAGATTACCAATCCAAAAGTGATTGTTGATCTATGCGCCAGTGCCGGCGTCTCTATTACCGATACTACCGATATAGACCCATTTCTGCGTTTTAAGATGATCGACAACTCGGGTGTTATTCAGGATATAAATATCGATGAGGCAGCGCGATTATTCAAACGTTCAAAATCGGGAAAGAAGGTTTCGGAAATACCACTGATGGAGTTCAAAGAAGCAGACAAAACCCTTATGATGTTCAACAGCAGGGGTTATGGAGGGCCTATCTGGGTCACCCTTATTTTGAACAATAATAATTCACAATTTGAGAATGTACAGTTCGAACACCTCGCCGAATCGGAGGGATATGCAGCGGGTTTTACCATGAGTTCCTTTGAAGATCAGTTTACAGGTGTTGAAATTAAAGCTGGAGATACCAATTTTGGTATTGAGCAGGGCGATAAACTTGTCTTAAAAGGTTCATACACAGTAGATGGGATAAGCGGTGCCACCCAGACCAGCATGGCGGGGATTGAGATGATGAACATGGGAATCAGCAGGGTCAAGAACTATGCATTCCCTAAAAAGGTTAAATAAGAATAACATGTATAATACTAAAATTCAGGAAGTTACTCCCAAAAATGTCCTTTCTGAAACTTTGTTTTGTATTAAGGATATATTAAAACCAGGTTTTAAGTGCAAACAAAACTGGTTCGAGAAACGGTATTCCGAAGGTCTTCGTATAAGGATCTTAAAAGATAATGAGGATAAGATGCTTGGTTTTATAGAATACGTACCAGCTTCCAAAGCATGGAGACCAGTTAATGCCCCAAATTTTATGTTTATACATTGTATGTACCTGGCGGCCAAAAAAACCCGGAATATGGGATTTGGTTCCGAATTGATAAAAGCATGTGAAAATGAGGCAAGATCAAAAAAAATGGATGGGGTATGTGTGATGACCAGCAAAGGAGCCTGGATAGCAGATAAGCGTATTTTTGAAAAGAACCGATACTGCGAAGTTGGAAAAAAGGGAAGGTTCGAATTGATGGTAAAAAAATGGAATAAGACAGCCCCGGACCCGCAGCTAATAGACTGGACTATAAATCAGCAAAAGTATCAGGGCTGGCATATTATTTATGCAGACCAGTGCCCGTGGCATGAAAAATCTGTAGAGGCCTTACTGCATACCGCCTGCGATTTTGAGATCGACCTTAAGGTCACTAAATTAAATACGGCCCTGGAAGCACGTTATGCCCCATCGGGTTTTGGTGTGTTCAGTCTGGTACACAATGGAAAACTTCTGGAAGATCACTATATCAGTGCCACCCGATTTAGGAATATCCTGAAAAAAGAACTTAAATCGGCCTAAAATCCTGGAACGAAGAAACTTTATTTCTTCTTAGATTTTTTCTCCCCTTTTGCCCTTCTCGGTAAAACCTCTTCGGGGAATGGGAATAGAATAGTAGAATTCTTTTCCGCGGCAATATTGGAAAGGGTTTGGTAAAGCCTGAGCTTGATCGCGGATGGTGACTTATCTATTTGTCTCCCTGCCTCCAGTAATTTCCCTGCTGCCTGCTCCTCGGCCTGGGCCAGTATAATCCGGGCCCTTCTGGAACGTTCTGCTTCTGCCTGGTTAGCCATCATCCTCTTCATGTTTTCCGGCAATTGGATATCCTTGATCTTTACATCGATAATCTCAATTCCCCATTGATGCGTTTCGTTTTCAACAATGGACTTGATGTTTTTACCCATCTCCTCTCTATTAGACAGGATCGTATCTAATTCTACCTTACCACAAACATCTCTCAAGGCAGCCTGAGAGAGCTGAGTAATGGCAAATGTGAATTCTTCGACCTCGAGTACGGCCTTTTCAGGATCATAGATCTTAAAAAATACAACCCCGTCAATACTACAGGGAACATTGTCCTCGGTCATTACCTCCTGAGAGATAATATTGATAGTAATGACCCTGATATCCACAACCTGAATGGTCTCTACTATTGGAATAACCCATCGAAAACCCGGGTTGAGTGTTTTGACATACTTACCGAACCTGAATTTTAGCGCTCTTTTATATTCAAAAACGATACGGATCCCCGCCAAAAGGATTAAACTGAAAATTATTATTAATAGATAAGTTGGATTCATGATATTTGATTTTAAGTTGATTGAGCTGCTGCTCATTTTAATGTTCGCAAGCAAATAATTCTAACTCAGTTACCAAAAACCCGGCAGATTTGCTTCCTATTAAATTTACGAAATTTTAAAGGGGTCTCAAAACATTTTGATGCTTTCGATCATGAGTTAGTCCTTTATTTTATCGATGCTTCACCAGCTTTGGAAATCATAGCCAGATTGAGCACTACAAACCAGCTGATAAAGGCTGCAAAAGTAATTTTCTGAATAATCGGAAGGGCTTTGATATAGGTTCCTGTTTCGTAGATATAATAGTTGATCAGAAAAATAATAAGACAAAGGATCCCGGTAATAAAAAGCCTGATGAGGCCTATGCGATATAATTCAACAAACAAGCTTAAAAATGCAAGAGTTCCCAATCCTCCGGCAATTCGAACTGTGATATCGTGCGTCCCTGTACTCAGAAAAAAAGTGGTCAGCAATGCCAACAAACCTGAGATCCACATCAATTTTTGGTTAGAATTCTTTTTTGGAAGAAATCCGGGCAGATAATACCAAAGTAATATCAGGGCACTCACCAGGAAACCAAGGGCAATACGTGCAGGGAATCGTCCGTGGTTAAGTTCCCCATTAACTGCATAGTAGTCGAGCAGATCGCAGAGATAATTATTCCAGAAACTAAAGCTTTCTGCTTCTGGATACATCCATGAACCCCCTGGATACATAAAGGCTGCTACGAGGTACAACAAAATAAACATCCCCATCCCGGCCAGCGGCAATACTAAAATAAACCGACCTGGCTTGGAGGGTTTGTACCCAAATATCATAGAATGTTATTTTATACGGCTTCGGTCTTAATCCACCAGTAGACCAAATCTACCTTTGGAAAGTCTGTAGTTGTGCTCTGCTCTTCTTTTTATACCCAGGCACATTTTTCGATCCATGGCAAAAACCACTGGTTCCCCAAGAGCGCCGAACATTAATCGATTTTTAAAGGTAGGTCTAAAATTAAGGCGGTTCCTCGAAATAAATCGGGATTTATCCCGGTCTATAGGTTCGATGTACCAAAGCCAGCTAAGATGAAGAAAATTGCCGGGATAACCCTCAGCCGGATTATACGTGGTTTTCTTATCCAGATCATCACAATTCTCTATTACCATTGCTTCCCCTTCCTCACATATCGCCAATGGATAGCCATTGTTGGGTCCGAAGGGAATTATATCTCCCTTTTTCGGATGTTGATATTGCTCCATTATTGTATCGGCATTATAAATACCCAATCCCATTAAATTTTCAAGGGCTTCATAACTGTAAAATCCACCCCTGTCCTTACCCATCTGTGCTACCCATGGCCATACGTATGCCGCGGGAGCATTGATCGCAACAGCGTGAGTGAATGCAGATTGAGGCTTTTTTATAATATGATCGCCCGGTAATTTGCGCTGTGCTTCCTCCCTGGTTAATCCCCAACGATCTCGTAAAGGTTTTAGAAACCAGCTGAGATAGCACGCTAAAATGACCAGTATGCCTTCTATACCCTCAAGTATCTGAAGAGGAGTAAAACGCCACTTTGTTTTTTTTCCTTGATTGTTTTCCATAGTAGATACTTTGTTGTTATTCTGAAAAGTTTTGCTCTTACCCTGATGTCTATCGACTAATTCATAGTAACCTTCTTATCGCTTAGCGGTAAGGATGTTTTGGCCGATATTATTTCCTTGAGTTCGCTGGAAGTGTTTGAATCGATCACATTCAATGCTTTTACCTTGCATAATCGCTCTACCATTTGAATTCCGGCAAGTGTATTGGACGTAATTCCCGTAACGATATCGGGACTCAAATTATAAGCCTTCATAAGGCCGTAAACAGCATATGGGTCGGAGGCACAAAGTATGATGCATTTAATCTGATCCTGTATGGCTTCGATGGCCAGATCCCCGTTATAGGGCTCCAGGGGGGAGGCTCCAATTTCAACAACGGCGACATCGGCCCTTACGCCAGCTATTTTGTTCATCAAGTGCCTCAGTTTAGATCGGTATCGTTCTCTCGGACAAATTGAGGAAGGTAAACCAACATCCACAAAATCAAATACGGCATCTGCTCCCACATCTTTTATGGCCAATATATCCTTATATCTTCCTGCACCCGATAATTTTGCGCCCACTACCTTATAACCTGCCATTTTGAACAGGTTAGTAACAATTCGCGCGGCAGTAGTTTTCCCCGCAGACATTGAGGTTCCCACCAGCAGTACTACCGGTGTGGTAAAAGGAAGTTCCGGGCTTTCTTCAACAAAATGATCCATATTGAGTTTTTGCCCGGCACGAAACAAATGACCTTTATATACCACCTCCATCATATTTGGGATGAAAACCGATTTCGAAGTCAGTTTTCCCATCAATCCGGCGGCAGTAAGAACATTCATTTTAAGGTCTTCCCCTACTCTTTTCCAGGTTCCGGTGGCTTCGAGGGTAGCGAAGCGTTCTCCGAGGGCACCGATGATCCACTCACCACCGATTACCCCTCGCATTCTTCCGCTGGGCAGTTCAAGACTTAGAATGTTACTTCCAGGATCGATAATCTTACTTACTATATAGTCGCCCAAACCCCATTGGGATCGATCGATCTGTTTAATGGTAAAGCTTCCGTCTTTCAGATCAGAGATCCGCGTAAGCGATGTATATATATACTTGTTTTTCATTTTACAACTTCCTTTTCACTAATCAATTCATCGGCCATAAGCAAAACACTAAGCAAGGCTGTTCTTTCCAGTAATTGATCGGTGAGGATATGTTCGTGTAGCGCGTGTGCACCATCTCCCGTGGTGCCCAGTCCATCTAGTGTTGCGGTATATAAACTGGTTGTGTTTCCATCGGAACCACCACCGGCAGATGCCTCATCGAGCTCCATACCTAAAAGTCCGGCTTGTTCTTGTGCGGCTTTCCATAGTGCCCTGTTCCTGGCTGTTCGTTCCATCGGTGGCCTCCCTATTCCACCTTCGATCAGAACCTGTACTTCAGGAGCACTGGGTTTCAGTCCCAGAATCTGTTTTGTAATCCGCTTACCGTCTGCTTCAGAAGCTACGCGCACATCTATCACCGCGCTGCTCTGTGGTGCTACAACATTGGGTGATACACCACCTTGTATCATCCCTACATTGACCGTAATTCCCCTTACGGGATCATTCATGGCATAGAGTTGTTGTACAATCCTGGAGAGTTCTACAATGGCATTTATTCCACTATCAGGGTCGAGTCCGGCATGTGCGGCCTTACCCACAACGGTTATTGTGAATCTGCCTATCCCCTTACGCGCTGTTTTTAGTTTGCCTTTCGGCCCCAAAGGAGGTTCCAGAACATAAGCCCTGTTTGATATTCGAGCTAATCTTTCGATCATATGATGAGATTCAGCGCTCCCTATTTCCTCATCGGAGTTGATCAGCAATATTGGGGTGAGGGGTAGATTAAATTGTAATTGGTGTAGCGATTTGAGTGCAAAGAGCATCTGTACAAGACCCGCTTTCATATCGAAAACTCCTGGTCCGGTCATTTTCCCATTATGCTTCGCTATTGGCATTTTTTCGAGCGTGTCTATCGCCCAAACCGTATCGCAGTGTCCAAGTAGGAATTGCTTCTTTTTTTTCTTATCCCGATTAACAGGTCTGGCATAGAGGAAGCCTCCGGTAGACTTACCCGAAAAACGGAAGGTATAATAGTTGAGTTGATTAAATTGATCTTTCAATACTTTGAACAGGGCATCCTGAGACGCCTTATTATTTGAAGGAGATTCGAGCGCTACCAGTTGTATCAGCAGATCTTCCATGGATGATTGCTGTTCTTTTAGAAATGCGAATATGTACTGTGCCTGTGAAGCGTTCATCTTTTTATCTTTGAAAGTCCTTCGGAAAAGGGAAATTATAGGTCTCGCTGATCTTTGCAAAACGACCATGAGCGATATATGCCAGCAAGGGGTTCTCCCTGATTTGTTGATTTTCATCCCGATCAGAGCTTTTCAGATAGTCCTCATGAACCAATACCTGACGCACATGTCCTGTGATGAGGCTATAATCGTCGAATCCATCGATGATTTTAAAGAGTTCACATTCGAGATAGAGATAGGCGCCATCGATCATCAGAACATCTATCGATGAGGCTCTAACGGTTGGCAAGGCTGCTACCACAGTCTTTGATTTTGATTCCGACTCCTTTCTTGGTGAGGCACTCAATGAAATACTCACTAATTGTTCGGGTGTGGGAAAGCTTACACTAAAAACTCCGGTACTCTTTATATTTTCATATGTACAGTGCCGGGGGGTACATACAAAACCGAAATAATTCCCAAATCCTATAGGGGTAGCCATATGTTTGGGAGCCAAATCGTCTTCGACACTGCCTTTAGAGCCGATTACCACCAGTGGGGCTACGGTAAATACCCTGTCCCAAATCGGGATATGGGGATCAAGTGTAATCAGGTGTTTAGGTGTATCGATTTCCATTTTCAGGCATTTTGGGTCATGAATAAAAATACGAACGGCCCAAAGGAATTGGAATGACGCTGATCAGTTTGAAGAAGTACATAGATGCTGTAAATAAAGAGGAGGTATAGCCCATAAAAGAAAACAGGAGACCAAAGCCTCCTGTTTCCAGTTAGAAGAAATCTCTTAATCCATTTATCAATTCACTTAAAAAAGAAACGAAATTTTCAAGGCTAAGCGCAGTGATTTCTTCTTACCGCTGCGCGTTCTCTCACGACTAATACGAAGCGGTCATTACCTTAAAAAAGGGACCGGAACAGTAGCTGCTCCGGTCCCAAGATTATGCTAATTCTACCTAATGGCCTCGTAATACAACTTCTCATATCCAGCCGATTGCTAAGCCAGATCATCTTCTATCACCGATGTCATTCTGCATGATTAGCATCCTCTTGTAATTGTGGGTAATAGATCACCCCCATCTAATTCTCCCACACTATATTTTCAAAGAGCTATTTTGAGAATATGGCCAAAAATACAATCGACATAGATCGTAAAAAATGATTTAAATCATGTTGCATAAAAAAATGTATCCTTTTGCGCCGCCCTTTTTACAGATCTTAAACAGAAAGGTAGTATAAAGTCTAAGACTTTTCGATCATCATCTTTTTTATGTATCTTATATTTCTGTATAAAAAGAAGGAAGCACTGCCCTGAAACCGTGGTTAAGACCTTAAAATTTGCTTAACCGCCGAGATCAAGTCAAAAAAAACATAATGAAAGGAACCCTAAAACTTGGAAAAATTGCAGGCATTAAAATCGAAGTTCACTGGACTTTTAGCCTACTACTTATATGGGTAGTTTTCCTCGATATACAAAGAGGTGGAAACCTCAGCAGTTCTCTCTTGAATGTAGTGTTCATTCTACTGTTATTTGTTTGCGTGGTTTTGCACGAACTGGGCCATGCACTCACGGCAAAAAGGTTTAAGATCAATACCAAAGGCATCACCCTCCTGCCTATTGGGGGCGTGGCATCTTTGGAAAAAATGCCTGAAAAACCGGGACAGGAATTGCTGGTTGCACTGGCTGGTCCGGCGGTAAATGTTCTCATTGCTTTAGTTTTACTTTTGTTGGCACCATGGCAAGAATATATCAACATGGATGCGGAAAATCTCGAACAACTCCTTACTTCTCCAAGTGTAAGTACGCTGTTATTTTACCTGCTTGTCGCAAATATCATGCTTGTGGCCTTTAATATGATACCTGCTTTTCCCATGGATGGAGGCCGGGTATTAAGAGCGTTATTATCCTATGGTATGGAGCGAACTAAAGCCACCCAAATAGCCGCGTCCCTCGGTCAGCTGATGGCGGTTGTATTCTTTGTCATGGGCCTATTATACAATCCCTTCCTCGTATTGATCGCCCTATTCATATTCATTGGCGCCTATGGGGAAAATAAAATGGTAAAACAGTCTTCGCTAGTGGCGGGTCATCTGGTACGCGAAGCAACCCTGACCAATATCACCATATTGAATCCTGCTACTACACTGTCTGAAATCATTGACATCCTGATCGCAGGGACCGAGAAAGATTTTATAGTAATGGATGGCGACGAGATTAAAGGACTTTTATTCCACAGGGTCATTCTTCAAAATGCGAAAAACACCGACCTCACGGCAGGAGAGCTGATGCAAATCAAATTTTTGGCCCTCCGTGATACAGGTCCATTGAAGGGTTTTTTTGATTTGCTGACGAGTCAGAAAAATCCCTTCTTCCCTGTTATAGATCAGGATAACAAGGTTGTTGGTGCTATAGACATGAGCAACGTAAGTGAATTCCTGGTGCTTAAAGCTGAGGGCGGCTCTGGCCAGGTCCGTGCCTGATCGCGGTCATTGGCTAACATGGGCAGTTTTGATACCTTGAACAAAACTCGAATTATGATTACGTCAGAACTTCCTTTACCCTATAAACGATTTGAAGAACTGGCCAGGTTTCAGGAACCATATTGCGTTTCAATATACCTGCCAATGTATAAAACCGGCAAGGAACAAAATCAGGGTCTCGGACCGGCACAGCTTCGATCGGCCTTAGAACAGGCAGAGCGACACCTAAATTCCCTGGGGATGCCTGCCATGGAGGTGGAGGCCTATGTTAGCCCTGTGAAGGACCTTATCGCAGACCTTGGTTTTTGGAGATATCCCTCCGAAGGACTGGCAATCTTCCTGGACCGCCATAACGGACTATCACTTAATAAACTTCCATTGGGATTTAGTCCCCTGGTCTATGTAGCAGACCATTTCTATATCGTTCCATTATTGCCTTTGTTTGAATTTGACAATAGGATTTTCCTGCTTCAATTGAGCCAGGATTATGTAAAGCTCTTTCAGGGGGATCCATATCAAATGGAAGAAGTTCATATCAGTGATATGATTCCAGGTCAACTGGAAGAAACGGTAGGTTTTGATTATAAGCAAAAAATGCTGCAATTCAGAACGGGACATGCCACTCACGGAGCCGGGTCTTTCCACGGTCACGGCGAGGGCAAAGATGATGACCGCAAAGAGGTTCTATCATTCCTGAGAAAAATCGAAAAAAGCATCAAAAAGACACTTCAGGCCGAAAATATTCCGCTTGTTTTAGGATGTGTAGATGAATTATATCCGCTATATAAACAGGTTAACACCTATTCGCAGCTGTATCCCGAACATATAAGTGGGGATCCTGAGACAAAGGATAAAAATCAGTGGGCCATAGAGATCCGGAACCTGATCCTTAACAAGAACAAGGCTTCAAAAAAAGCGTATTGCGATGAATATGACGAATTCATCCATACCTCCAAAACTTCGCACCAGATCTCGGAAATTATTCCGGCTGCTGTCAGCGGAAAGATTGAACTTCTATTCTTGAAGAAAGGCGCTATGGTTTACGGAACCTTTAATATAAAAAACAATTGCGTTATCCTCGATTCGGAAAAAACCCCAAAAAATCGTTGCCTTGTCAACTTTGCCGCGGTGAATACCATATTACAGGGTGGCAATATATACAGTATGGAAAACGAGATGATGCCGGAAGAAAATAGGCCTCTGAACGCTTTATACCGTTATTGAGACAACCCAACACCGTAGTTATAACGATATTATTAAGAGTTGCCGGGCCATTCGTTGTGGTAGCGATCCATTATTGAAATGGCCTCATCATCGCTTACCTGACTGAAGTATCTATAAAATTGACCTACAGCCTGAAAGTTAGGGGGAGTAGCCAGGCATACTACCTCATCGACCAGAGGTGATTCTTTGAATTTCTGCACAGCCGAAATAGGTGCCACCGGGATAGCAACTACAAGTTTCGCCGGATGCTGCGTCTGGGCTAACTCTGCAGTTGCCATTACAGTATTACCTGTGGCTATCCCATCGTCGATGATGATCACGGTTTTTCCCTCTATGCTCTCTGGAGCATGGGTCCTGTAATACTGATCGTGTCGTTTTTTCAGGATCCCCCGAATACGATCTGTCTCAAGCTCAATATATTTTTTTGAAATATCAGCAGTTTCACTCACTACCAAATTCTTCAGGCTAACAGCACCTATGGCATATTCCTTATTGACCGGATGGCCCAATTTTTTGACAAGTGCGACTTCGAGTGGTGCCCCGAGTGATTTGGCGACCTTTTCCGCTACAGGCAAACCACCTCTGGGTATGGCTACTACTACCACATCCTGATCTTCATACTTGCTGAGTTCTTTACTCAGCCGTATTCCCGCATCGGTCCTGTCGATAAACATTATTTAGATTTAATAATAAAGCCTGAAGTCTAAACAGGTCATTTAGTTTTCTGAAGAAGTTAAATCCGAGTGATTTCAATCAGACTTCAGAATGCATCAGGTGTTTTTTATGAAAACTCATCAAGGGTATATCGACCTCGAGCTTCATCCTTTTTACCAAATCGCGATGCCAGAGATTGCTGATTAAACTATGTCCTTCGCGTTCCAGCATTATCAATATTTGAGGTTTAACCTCATCCAGATATCCATGAAGTTCATCTACAACATCATCCGAAAACTTCAGATCGAAACTCAGTTTTTCAAACTCCACTTTTTCCCTGAGCATTTCACGGAACCATTTTAATTGTTCTTCACCCGCATATTCGTCTTTAGTGGATACATGGACCAGTCTTATATCTGCATCTAAAAGCTTTGCCAGGCCTGCTATCTTCTCGATAGCAAGAATATCTGCCTCTTCGAAAGCGGTCGCATATACAATAGTTTTTATTTCCCGGCTTCTAAATCCGGGAGGGATACTTAAAACAGGATATTTCGATTTCTCGATCAACGCAGATGCCGTACTTCCGAGGAAAAGTTCCCTGACCGCAGAACTGCCTTTAGTACCTAAGAGGATAAGATCAGGATCGATCTCTTCTGCTTCAGCTAGAATCCCATGTGAAGCAATACTATTCTCCTGGACCAGAAGCTTAACCTTATCTATCTGTGCATCCCTGCCCAAATGTTCCATACAAAATTCCAGCAAGCGGGCGTGATGATCCCTGAAAGCAGCTTCTTCCATTCGCGCATAGGCGATGCTTACGGTACTTATAAAGGTAGCCGAAATGTCAAAGACGTGAACCACGTAGAGTCTCGCATTGAGGGTTTTACGCAGATTATTGGCCATTTTAAGGGCAGCCACCGAATTATCGGATAAATCGGTAGCACATAAAAGAGTTTTCATAGCGGCGACATTAGCGTTACAAAGGTGAAACTAGCCAAAACATTCAGTAATAAAAATGACCTTTATCATAGTTCGAACCGGATACATATGACATTTGTCATTTCACCACTTCGGGCTTTGGGCTACTTTTAATGAAGAGCGTCTTTGTAAACAAGCATCCTCCAGAATAATTCGGGCAATTTGCTTTGTCCTGCTCAATACGAAACATATGAACCAAAACTGTTTGCTATGGGAGAAATAGCTACCTCGGAAAGACAAATAACACTCTTTTACAACTCAAAATCGAAAAGAGCAAAGCAGACATTGGCCTATGCCCATGCAGAGGGACTTCCAATTCATTTGATCGATATCACAAAAACACCTCTTACAGGAACTCAAATTGCAGAATTATCCGATCGGTTGGGAATATTGGTTAAAGATCTCGTGAATCAGGATCATCCTGCCTATAAGAAAAAATTTAAAAAACATGAATTTTCGTCGGATGACTGGATCAAGATGATAAGACATAATCCTGAAATAATGAAGCAACCCATTGCTATAAGAGGAGACATTACCATCCTGATTGAAACACCCACGGATATTATTCGACTATAAACCCCATGAACCGGTTATTGCTCTGTCATATGTACCTTTGCATTAAGGACCAGAGTCGTGAATTCTAACTATGCCATATTTTAAAAAATTCAATATCGCCGATTGGTTTTCTTTTTACAGGATTATGGCCGTCCCCATTTTGCTCATTTTCATCTGGCTGGGGGAACGACAAATTTTTGCATGGTTTTTAACGCTTAGCTATTCTACAGACGCCATTGACGGTTATATCGCACGAAAACTTAAGATTACCAGTGCCCGTGGTTCGCAGCTCGATTCTTATGGAGACCAGCTGACCCTGGTGGTAGCCCTTATAGGTCTGCTGGTATTTGAAAACGAATTTATGAGGGATAATTTTCTGCTGATTACTATCGCATTGATCCCTTATATCCTTCAAATGATTATCGCTTTCAGGAAATATGGTAAAGCTACCGCTTTTCATACCTATCTGGCCAAGTTATCGGCTATTATCCAGGCTGTTTTCATCCTCTGGCTGCTGTTCTTCGGCCCGGTTTACTGGCTGTTTTATACCATGATCGCGATCGGTATTCTGGAAACCGCCGAGGAGATTACCCTGATTTTTATGTATGATAAATGGGTAGCGGGGGTAAAGGGAATTTATTGGGCGCTACGGGATAAACGTAGATTGATGAACTCAAACACCAAGTCCTAACTCAATGCCTAAAACAATCAACGGCGTGTCAGTTCGAGTGTTTTTTAGCGAGTAACAGGAGATAAAAAATGTATCGAGAACAACATAAAAAGCTAGCGAACAAATAATGGGACTGAAATACTTCTAGATACAAATTTTGATCACTTTTTTCTCAAAATTCACTCGAAGTGACATTATTTTCCTAAACCCTAATCTCATAACTAAAGAATGAAAAAGATCGATTTTAAAAAAGAACTCGCCTCTTTGTACAGACCTTCAAAATCCAAAGTATCCCTTATCGATGTACCTGAAATGAATTTCCTGATGATCGATGGCAAAGGGAATCCGAATACCGCAGAGGCTTATGCACAAGCTATTGAAGCGTTGTATGCGGTGGCCTATACCCTGAAATTTATGGTAAAAAAAGGCCCGCTTGCGATAGATTACGGGGTGATGCCGTTAGAAGGCCTTTGGTGGGTGGAGGACATGAGAGAATTCGATCCAAACAACAAAGACGAATGGTTTTGGACCGCCATGATCATGCAACCCAATTTTATCACAAAAGAACACGTAAAGGAGGGCCTGGAGGCTGTAAAGAAGAAAAAGAATCCGGTGGCCCTATCTAAAATGCGATTTGAAAGTTTTACAGAAGGACCTGCTGCGCAGATCATGCATATAGGACCTTTTTCGGAAGAAGGCCCCACTATTGAAAAAGTTCACGATCACATCCGATCCAATGGATTTGAATTAGATGGAAAACACCACGAGATCTACCTGTCCGATATAAGACGTGCAGCTCCTGAAAAATGGAAAACCATCGTAAGGCAACCTTATAGATAAAGTTGGAAGACCGAAGTTTGAAGATAGAAGTCGGAAGTATGAAGTATGCAGTGGCAGTAGGCATTAGGCAGACTGCTTTCTGCCACTGTCTACTGCTTACTTTTCTTGGCAGCTTTCCTAGCTTCCTTTTCCTGTTTCTTAAAGTATCCGCGGGTCAAGAAGCTCGATTTCATCGCTTCCATATTTTCATTAAAACGTGCAGTTCCTTCTTTTAGGTTTATGATCGTCGCATCGAGATTCTTAACAAGTATGGTATCGGTGGCCAGATAATTCAATGTGCCTTCTCCTTCAGATATGTCGGTAACCAGGCTGTCTAATTGCCTTGTCACAGAAACGATTTCATTACTCGAAGTCTCCAGATTTATAAGAGTTTTTTTAAGTCGGTTACCCGAAATGGTGTCCGTTAACAAAACCCCGGCCACACTATTTTTAAACGATTCGCCTTCGATGAATTTGTTCACCTGCTTCAGGGTGGTGTTGGCATTGGAACTCGCTATTCTCAGGTTTTGTATCGTCTGCTCCAGGTTCGAGGCCATCAAGGTATCATTCAGGAGTCGGCCAAGCGTACCCCGTCCCTGTTTTAACGCTTCGGTGACCTGGAGTAGATCGGCCGTTAAAAGGGCTGCATTCTCACCTGTCTTATTCAAGGTGCTGAGCATATCTTCAGCACCAATACGGCTATAAGAAACAATGGTATCACCCGAGCTAACCTGCGAAGCCTTTCCATTACCCGGTACGATATTAACGATCATACTGCCCACCAAGCCATCTGATCCGATTGTGGTAATCGCATCGGTCTTAATATGTTCAATAATTTGCTCCTGAAGTACCATTGAAACAACTATAGTGGTATCATTGATCATCTGGATCCGTTTTACTGTGCCTATGTTAATGCCGGCATATCGCACATTATTGCCCTGTTGCAAACCGTTTACATTATTGAAAACAGCATGGATCGTAAAGGTAGATCCGAACATATTCTGTCTGTTGCCGATTAAATAAGCAGCAACCACCAGCAAGGCGGTGCCTAAAACCACAAATATGCCAAGTCTAATTTTTTCAGATGCAGATCGTTCCATATTACTACTTTTTAAAGAAGGCTTCCACCTTCGGGTCGGTCATTTTCACCAATTCATCATAGGTGCCCTCCGCATAATTAATCCCGTCGACCAGAAGGATCATGCGCTCCGAAATCACTCTTGCACAATCCACATCATGGGTAATGATCAGCGCAGAAGTCTGGTATTTCAACTGGACCGACCGCATCAGCTCTATAATCTCCTTGGCTGTAATAGGGTCCAGTCCGCTTGTCGGTTCGTCATAGAGGATAATTTTAGGCTTAAGGATCAATGTACGCGCCAGTGCAATCCTTCGTTTCATACCGCCTGATAATTCTTCCGGCATCAGATCTACCGTATGTGCCAGGCCGACATTTTCCAGGGCCTCCATCACCAGGGGCAGGGTATCTGTTACCTGTCCGAGCTTTTCCTTATGCCTTCGCATTGGAAATTCGAGGTTTTCGCGTACCGTCATGGAGTCGTAGAGGGCACTCCCCTGGAATAGAAATCCGATATCGGCCCTAAGGGTATCGAGACTATCTCTATCGAGAATTCGAATTTCATTTCCCATCACCGAAATATAACCGCTATCGGGCTGCATCAACCCCACCAGGCATTTGATCATCACCGATTTGCCCGAACCCGATTTACCCATGACCACAAGGTTTTCACCCTTATTCAACTTCATATTAAAACCGTTAAGCACACGATTTTCACCAAAAGACTTGTACAGGTCCCTGATATCGATCACCACCTCCTGATCTTTGGTCATTACTTCCTCTTTTATGTCGTGCATATCCTGTTTCATAGGTCAAAGAAAATATCAGAAATAAATACAGCGATAAAATCGATCACAAACAGCAGCATAGAGGTAAATACCACCGCTGAATTGGCGGCGAGGCCCACACCAGCGGTACCCTTTTTGCTGTTATATCCTTTAAAGCAACCTACCAGCCCGATCGCAAATCCAAAAAAGAAAGACTTGATCGTAGCGGGGATAAGGTCACCAAAAGAGAGTGCGTCGAAAACACGGTAAAAATAGAGTTGAAAGGAGACGTTTCCTTTAAAATTCTCCACCATAGCGGAACCATAGAGCGCTACGGCATCTCCAACAATAACCAGAAGAGGGAGCATCTGCGTTGCCGCAAGGATCCGTGTCACTACCAGGTACTTAAATGGGTTAGTACCCGAAACCTCCATAGCATCGATCTGTTCGGTCACCCTCATAGAGCCGAGCTCTGCCCCTATTCCCGAGGCTATTCTGCCAGCACACACCAGCGCAGTGATCACCGGGCCGAGCTCCCTGACAATTGATATCCCCACCATATCGGGCATCCAGGATTCGGCACCGAACTCTACCAGGGTTGGGCGCGATTGCAGGGTAAGGACCAGGCCTATAATAAAGCCGGTAACCAGAACGAGTACCAACGATCGGTTCCCCATCTGGTAACACTGTCTCAGGAGTTCTTTGAATTCGAAGGGGGGTTTTACTGCCTCTTTAAAAAAACGGCCTGCAAAAAAAGACATTTCACCAACTTCGATGAAAAAATTACGAACCCCTTTAGGTATGGTAATAGTGGTATCCATATCCTTTGTTTTCAGGAATTTACCCTTATTCAAAGATAGAAGCAATGGCAAACAATGGCTATGACATAAGTCATACAAGATCTCGACTGATTTTTATCATTTTTAGTGGGCCAGCCGGGAGTTACATTTGGTAACTATATTAATAGATATCCTATGGAAACCAAAGTTGTATACAATGAAGATCTGCATTTTGAACACGAACAATGGAAACGCGAACTCGACTTTTGGGAAGATGAGCTATTGACCTTTAAACACCGACTGGAGGAAATGCTGACAAAAAAACCCGATAAACTGGTTTTGAGCAAGCTCGACAATTTCGAGAACAGGTTCCGAATCCACGAAAAAAAGATACACGCGTTCAAGCAACGGATCTATTCACATGAACTCAATATGGCAAGGATTACCGAGAAGGGAGAAAATGCCATTGACAGGGTATCTTATGAATACCACATTGAGTTCAGGGGCCAGATTGAAACGCAGCGTGAGATGTATCACGAACTAAAAAAAGAATTCTTTGAGTTTCTGACAGCGCTGATGAGACAAACGTAGTCGGAGGACGGAAGACGGAAAATTAATTAGTTAGTAGTATTCAATGCCAGTGGGCAGAAAATGACATACTGCAAACTGCAGCTGTACACTGAATACTGAATACTTTTATGAAACTTCGGTCTTCTGAATTCCTCGCGTGGTCAGCTGCCCGGCTCTAATTGCTTGACTAATTTGCCAACGGTAAGCCCCTGAACTATTATAGAAAATATTACCACCACATAGGTGATGACCAGGAACAGGTCGCGCTGCATTGCTTCTGTAAGCCCAAGTGCCAGGGCTATCGAAATAGCTCCTCTGAGTCCGCCCCAGGTCATTAGCAGGGCTGTGTTTGGAACGAACTGCAAGCGTTTTTTAAAGAAAAGTACCGGTAAGATGACCGAGGCATAACGGCATAATAGTACAACCGGGATTATGAGGAGTCCTGCCAGTAGATATCCATGTTCAAAATCGAGCACCAGAATTTCCATTCCAATAAGTACAAATAAAACGGTATTTAGAAGTATGTCTATCAGTTCCCAAAACTTGTCCACATAATTTTCGGTTTGGCCGGTCATGGCCTCCTCTCGGGATTTTTGCCCCCCGACCATCAGTCCGGCGACCACCATAGCCAATGGGGCAGATACGTGCAGGTATTGCGCCAGTACCGTACCGCTCATCACTGCGGCCAGGGTGATGATCACTTCAATATCGTAGTCATGGATAGAGCGCATCAGGCGGAACGTAATCCAGCCGAGAATACCCCCTAATAAAAGGCCTCCGAAAACCTCTTCGGCAAAAAGGGCGAAGACATCGGCCCAGACAATACCCTCTCCGGGATTACTGGCCAGGCCAAAAATGGTAAGAAAGATCACGACTCCTACCCCATCGTTAAAAAGGGATTCTCCAACAATTTTGATCTCTAGTTTTTTAGGTACACCAGCTTTTTTAAGGATGCCCAATACTGCTATAGGATCGGTAGGTGATATTAGCGCACCGAAGAGGAGACAATAAATAAAATTTGTACCCAGGCCCAACGCCTGTAAAACAAAATAGACCCCGATCCCAATTAAAAAAGTAGATACCAGCACTCCAAAAGTAGCTAAGACAAATACCGGCCAGCGTTGTTCGCGCAGCTTTTGGACGTCGGTATGCAGGGCTCCGGCAAATAGCAGGAAGCTCAGCATGATATCCAATAATACTTTGCGGAAATCTATATGGGTAATGATGTAACGCTCGGCTTCCAGCAAAGTATCATCGAAATAGCTTAAGGCGAAAACACCAAGGGTAAATACAATGGTGATTATGGTGAGCCCTATGGTAGTAGGAAGCTTTATAAAACGCGCATTCACATAACCGAAAAGGGCCGATAGCAGTACCAATACACTGGCGATGACAAAATAATCCATAGGTTGCTAATATATTTAATTTCAATCGATCTGGATGGTTTCTAAATCTGAAATGTCTTCCGTCATAAAATTAGTGGTAATAACAGAATCTCACTATATTGAAAGATCATTGTAATTCAGATTCGAACGGTAACCAACAAGCCATATACCGATGATGATTTTTTATACATTTCTATTTCTTATTACAATACTGAGCACGGGTACCGCCCAGGTGACCAATCGTAACTTTAATGAGGAAGGCTACCGCAAAGACTGGAGTTATAGGTTTACACCTTATGTACTACTGGCTTCACAATCCACTAACGTTGGAGGTGAACAGATACGGCAGTCTTTTGGCGATCTTTCTTCCCTTACCAATTTCGGCTTCCAGTTTGTTGCAAGTGTCCGATATAAAAGATTTGGCCTTTCCGTCGACGGAACAATTGCCAACCTTGGTAAAGATCTTTCCGAAGAGCCTATCCTGCTCAATTTCGAGCTTAAGCAGCGTATTATTGACGTGAATGGCTCCTATATGATCTACGAGACCTTTGAAATGGAAGAGAACAGGGTCATCGACGGCTGGTCTATCGAAGCACTGGGAGGCGTTAAGTACTGGAGCAATGAGGTAGGAGTAGACTTTGTGCTGGTCGTAGACAATACCCCGATCCTTGAAGATATACTCAATCAGAAACAAAAATGGTGGGATATGATGGTGGGAGTTAGGACCACTATTAGCCTGTCTCAGGCAGTTCTTTTGTCGTCCTGGATCAATTTTGGCGGCTTTGGCATCGGTAATTCTTCCAAATTGGCCTATGACTTTACCTATCTCAATGCCTTCAGGGTCTCCCGTTTGATTACCATAAACGCCGGTTTTAGAAATTTCAGGTACCGCAGGGAGGATGTCAATAATGGTGAAACACTGGAAACCAGTGTAAATGTTCTGGGACCTTTTCTTGGAGTATCGTTTATTTTCAATTAATATGTCTAAAATCACTACGACATTTTACGGCACCAGGGGCTCTTTGCCCATTGCCGACCCGGACTACCTGGAATTTGGGGGAAATACCACCTGTATTTCATTTCACAGACACGCCACCGGAAGTATCGGAATACTCGATGCGGGCACAGGGATAAGGGCGCTTGGGAAATACATCAACAAAGAATTCCCCGAGCAAAAGGAAATAGGGATTTTTTTCAGTCATTTTCACTGGGACCATATACAAGGATTGCCCTTTTTTGATCCTGCGTACAACCCTAATAGGGTGATCAATATCGGAGCTGTCGGGGAAGGTGGCAAGTTTACCGACCTGCGTACGATCTTCAAAAATCTCATGCTTGAGGAATACTTTCCAATTCAGCTGGAAAATATGGGTGCCAGGTTTAATTTTAATTTTACGGAGACCGATGTTCTGGAAGAAGAAGATGTGGTGCTTAAGGCGGTTAAACAGAACCATCCGGGTGGATCCTGGGGATACCGAATAGAAGTAGATAACCGAATAATTGTTATTTGTACGGATCTGGAACACGGGGAGAATATCAATGAAGAAATAGTGGAATTTGCCAGAGGCGCTGACTTGCTGATTCATGAAGCTCAGTATACGGACGAAGAATTGCTCACTCATAAAGGCTGGGGCCACAGCAGCTTTAACCAGGCCATTGAAGTGGCTGAAAGGGCTGGTGCAAAAATGCTGGCCATGACCCACCACGACCCAGACCACGACGATGAGTTTTTAAGGAAGATCGAAAAACAGTGTCAGGACCGGTTTAAGTATTGTGTGCTGGCCAGGGAAGGGATGTCAATTGAAGTTTAATAAGCTTAAACCAATTATATGAATATTGTAACCAGTCTGATAGTGTATTTGAAGGTCGATAAAAAAACTGGGGGAAAGGATGCGCCAGAGGGACTTTGTCCAAATTGCTGGGGCCGGCAGGAATACGGTGGTAATTTCTATGAAGCCGTTAAGAACCACGGATTGGATGTAAATACCAAACAACCTGAGATAGGTTGGATCAAAGACTATGCAGAAAAACACCTAAAGGGCATACGGCTCGAAACCACGGATGATTCTGTGGCTTGCCCATCATGCAAAATTAGTTACAGGGAGCAATAGAATTAAAAACAGAAGAACCTTATGAAAACAATCTGGAAATTTATAAAAACCACCGTCATAGGGGGGTTACTATTCCTGGTTCCGGTAGTTGTACTTATTGTTATCCTTATCCAGGCTTATGGGCTTATGCTCAAGGTGGCCCAACCACTCGAAGAACTGATCCCGATTGACGAGATAGGCGGGGTGGCCATTGCCAATATTATTGTAATTCTGCTGATCCTCCTCATTTGCTTTATCGCAGGGCTACTTGCTACAGGGGGGTTATTTAAAAGGATCCAGCACAATTTGGAGCATAAGTTACTGCTCAAAATACCCGGCTATGGCTTTATTAAAGGCATTACCAACAGCATGAAAAAGGGTCAAGAAGCTTCTGAACATTTTTTGCCCGTCCTGATCCATTTTGAAGAATTTGAACAAATTGGTTTTGAGATCGAGCGCGCAAAAAGTGGCAAAGTAGTGGTATATCTTCCTGGTTCGCCCAACCCCTGGTCGGGTGTTATTATTTATTTGGATGCTGAGCGGGTAGAATCGATTGATATCAGTGTGCCGGATGCTATTTCCCACATGGAACAGTTGGGTATGGGTTCAGATAAGATATTCAAAAAAGCGTGAGCTAATTTATTTTTTTTGTTTTTCCGGCTTTTGAGGATGGACTACTATCCCATCATAAAACACTTCGCATTTTACACCTAACGCAGCTTTTACAACATTGGTAACAGGTGCCAGGAGGGTTTTTACAAATTTAACTTTACTGTATTCGGGTTTGGCTGAACTTCCGAATATCCGCTGGTTATATATGGCACAGCCTTTATCATTTAAAATACCTATTGAAAAATCCAAACTATCGGTCTTCATGTCGAGCCAACCCTGTGCCGCCACCCGATTATTCAGCGTAGCAAAGGCTACATCATCTGCTGTGATCTTGCCTGTATCTAAACTCCACCTAGACGAGAATTTGCTAATTTGAGTGGAATCATTTTTGTTTACGGACAGTAAAGAGACATAGTTACTACCCTTGCTGTAAACAATTCCGGCAGGTCCGGTCAGGACAACAGCACCAATATCCACCAGATTAAACGACTGGCTTCTTTGAAAATCTTTTATCACGTCATCAAGATTTAACCCCTGAAGCATTAAGCTGTCGCCCACCACGTAGATAGAGCCTGTGAGGCTCGACGTAATACTATCAACATCAAGTCCGGTCGCATCCAGGTCGAGCTTAATGTCTACAGTACCTTTAAGCAGCTCTTCACTATTAAAGGCTGCCAGAAAATCTTCCAGTGGAAGACTATTGATGGTGTAGTCTAGCTCAAATTTCGGAGGTTCCTCATAGGGGTAGATCCTAACTGTACCGGAACCTTCATCGCCAAATGTATCGTGATCATAGGGTGAAATTGATATGACGGCGTCCTTAAAATTGATAAATAGTCCGAGGGAATCCGATTGAAAGATGGGTGTTTCCAGATCCCTGAAATAGAAATCGTTTTCAGCGTCGAGAGTAGCCAGTATCGATTTAGTGGTTTCCCCTTGGTAGGATATGTTATCCGTATGATACTTAAATCTGCTTGCCTTGATCGTATCCTGTGCTTTATAATTAAAGTCGTCTACCCATAAATCTGCCTTATGGATAAGCTCATTGTCCTCCCGATCGAAGGGTAAGACAATTGTTCCCTTATAGTCGCCACCAAACCAGGCATCGGTAAGGCCAGGAATACTGTCCTCTCCGGTATCCAATAATTGCGCAAGGTTAATCCCATCGGTTCTCAGGGAGATGGTCATGGAATCCCTTTTACCCTCGCGCTCAATAAAGCTGAATCCGGCATCTGAAATTCCTCCGTCTGAGAGTAGTTTAAAATTTATAAAATCCAAAAAGAATGCACTCTCATTTTCGTACATATCAAACTCCCCTTCACGGAGGCGCACATAGTCGAGTAACGAATCTACACTGGCGGACACCTCGCGAATTTGAAATTCCATTTCCGGAACTTTTCGGAAGTTTTCTAGTTTTGTTCTACTGGTTGCCATACCTACATCGATGTACACATCTCTGATCAAATATGGAAATGCCGAAGCGGTATTGGGAAGTGCCCTGAAGAGATAAGGGAAATCAAGAAGGTCCGATTTAATTTTGAATTCTGCACTGACCAACGTATCGGACTGAAAAATAAAATTTGACAATTTCCTGATCGCACCGTTCACCACCAAATCGGAATCCCCTGATTTTATTCGTAAGGTATCTATATTCAGGGAATCTATATGGCCTGATATTCCTCCGTTAAGGATGTCTATGTCTACCACGCCTGGTATCTCGAATCCTACACTATCCAATTCCAGATTAAATTCTTCCGGAATAAGATCTTTGCTGATAGCCTCTTTGGTTAACGCCCCACGGTAACTATCCTGCATAGTAACCCTTCCCCTGAGATCGGTGACCGGCCCAAGATCGATGATCTTCCTAAGGTTTTCCAATCGGAAGCTTGCATCCAGATTATACCAAAGCCTGGGGCTTTTAAAATTGCTCAGTCGTGAAGCCATACGTATATAACCTGTTGGGAGGCGTGCATGGATAGTGTCGAGAATGATTAGTGCTTTAGAAAAATCCTCATCCACACCCGAATTGAAACTACCGACAAAATTCAGGTCGCGGATGTAGTCCCCGGTTTTGGGTATTTCTACGGTCATATTGTCCGCCCCAAAAGAAAAACGAATTTCGGGTATCTGCCCACTAAAAGGGCCTTTTGCTGTACCCTTCAAATAAAGTTGACCGCTTTTTAAATTATCGATACCCTCGGATGTGAGAAAACGCCTTGTAAAAGCCAGGTCCTGATCGCTCGCTTCAAAGCTGATATCGACCATACCTATATCCTTAAAATCAACACTGCCCTGGGTATGAAAGACGGTCTTTTTAAATTCAATATCGCTCTTATTGATAGTCAGGTACTCATCTCCACGGTCATAATATAAGTAGAGCTTGGTCCGGAGTTCTTCGTCCTCTATTATAAGTCGCCTATCAAGGGATAATTGATCGATCCTGAAGGATGCGTCTAACTCACAGGCAATGGTATCTTTTACATACTTAAAGGAAGCCCGGGACTCAACAATGGAAAGATCTTGCCTGGGTTCTCCGGGAGCCAGATCAGCTGTTACGATGATATTTTTAAGTACCAACCGTTCAATATCCAATTCAAGTGGCCTGGCTTTAGATTTACCTGACGTGGTTACAATATCAGTTTCAGGCTTCTCCTTTGCTGGTGCTGCGATCTCTTTAGGAGGAATCGGGATACTGTCGGGATTTAATTTGGAAACTTGGACTGTCTTCGGTTCCTGCAAGGCTTTTTCAATATTCAGTTGCCCTTTCTCATCTCTTTTAATATTTAAGGTTCCATTGATCGCGCTTACACGTTCAACCTCTACTCGGGAACGCATAAGCTTAATCACATCAAAGGATATGTACAATTGGCCGATATCCAATAAGGGATCTTCATTCTCTTGCCTTTGAGGCTTCTTGGTTTGAAAGAGTTTGGTTTCCCTCAGGCTGAGGGATACATAAGGGAAGTGAACAAAAGGATTGATATCCACTTTCGCCACTTGAATCTCACCCGATACGCTCGCATTGAGGTCGAGCAACAAATCCCTTGTGATGGAGTCTTTATTGATGTAGAGATATGTAAATGCGATCAAAATAAGGCCAATCATGACCAGCAGTCCGCGCAACATCCATTTCCATATTCCCTTTTTTTTACTGCTCAAATTCGAAGTATTCCTAATGTTAAATGTACGAGAATTTAAAATACTGTAAAGTTATGGAATGCACTAATTGGAATTTCTATTAGTCATAGCCGGGGCACTACAAATTTCTTTGTCAATGACATACAAAATGAAGTTCACCGCTAGGTTCTTGCAGTCTTACAACCTAACTTGTTCTTGTGGGGAGGAGGCGTTTAGCCCCAGATTAATGATATGATTCAAGTAGTTCCTGACTCCAGATAAATACTGCATGGTAATGTGGCAGTAGACTAATGAAATTTGGTATTGAGTGGGAGGGGCGTTTAGCCCCCATTTAGCAAATTAGCCTCGGGTCTAACCAGTATTACCTATCTAAGGCGATATCCAATAACCCTGGTACTGCTTGAATTTTGCACTGACTGGTCCTATCTTGATACTGCGGGGAGGGGTCTTTAAGCCCCCAGGCAAATTATCCCAGGACTTTGTTCTTAAATTACCAGCTTTTCAATTCCCCGGGCATTGATCACGGGGCTCTATTTATTCTTTGAGTATGCGGTATGTAGATGACTCACCTCCTATCTCCAGTATCAGATATATTATTCCCGAACGATAGGTAGAAACATCGAGCTGGACCTCATAATAGAGGTTTTTTGGATAGTCCCTTTGATCCAGAAGCATTCCAACCTCATTGTATACTTTGACCGTGAAAGCTACAGGAGCGGAACCTACATTTAAGGTAACAAAATCCTTTGCCGGATTGGGATAGATCCGAGATCCCAAATTTTCATCAACAAGTTCGCTATTGAATATCGTGGAATCTATCCCTAAATTATTGGAGCAAGGATCAGCGTTAGAACCATTGGCCGACTTAAAAGCACTATTACAACCCGGTGTTTTTACCTGCCATTGAATATTATTGCCATCTGTATAAACGTCAAAAATATGGTCTCCCGGCAGGAATAATTCGGGTGGAGTTCCAATGACGACTGCATTCCCTTTAAACGTGTTATTGTTTCCTAATGGTATATAAATGGGAATATCGAGCCTGTTGGTATAGGTAAAAGTTAACTTGGTAGTTATTTCCGGGCTGCCCGGTATACTTGCCGGCGACTTACAAAGGTCCGACGCCTTAATCCTGTCGTTGCATCCCACTGAGGGATTGACGAAAAGTCTGCCCGGTATCTGATTAACATCATAATATTCATAGCCCGTTAAAGAAGATAGATCTGCAAATACATCATATTCACCAGCCTCCAGTGCTCCGGAAACAGGGGTGCCATCAAGCTTGAATATCTGGAAATCCTGTATGTTAGGTGTTGGATCACCGCATACCAGCCCAACAGCACTTACTCCAAAATTATTTGGCGTTACATCGCCCTCAGCAATGAACGTTGAACCAATCTCAAGGGTCAAAGAAGCATTTTGAATAGTTAATGCGCCATCTTCATAAACCACGTTGTAATTATCCGGTTGGGTTTGCGGGCTTACAGATATTATATCAGTTGCCGTACATCCGTCGGAAGGGCTAAAAGATAGTGTGCCGAAAATATTATCAAGAGTCTCACCAAAAGGTAATTCATGTGGTGAACTGGAGACTTCAAAGTTCAAAGGACCCGAATCACCATAGGTAATTTCAGCATCTAAAGCTGTTATTGTAAGATCGAACTTATTCACCGATAATAATCCTGAATTGTTGTATATAATGCTGTAGTTAGAAGATGTATTATTAGCACTTGCATTAATTACATAAGGACTATCGGCCACACCACATATTTCGCAATCAACCGAATATTGAATCCCTTCCGGAAATACATCATCTACAGTATGATTGAATTGCAGGCCGTCCAGAACCCCTCTGAAATCAGGTACATCATTACCATAGGTAATAGTGGTATCCTGGGTGGTTACCATAAGCTCTGCGGGTTGTATTACCAACTCTTTTGGTTGGGTATAGACTTCGAAATTCGAATCCAGAATAATTCCAGGTAGGCAATATTGAGTACCCACATCCAGTCCTGTGATGACATTAACAGGTTTAACATCCACAGGTGTAGTATCCTCCGGGTCATCGGGTACATCTGCCTGGTTTAACACTACCAATACATTGTCAAATGCATTTATGATAGGATCGGCCTCATTATTGGTCAGGGGAACCCCATTGACAAAACTGATACCGTTGACAAAGCTGATGCCATTCACAAAACTGATACCATTGACAAAACTGATACCATTTACCAGAGAGAGGCCATTAACGAATGAAATCCCATTTACCAGAGAAAGTCCGTTCACAAGGGAAAGCCCGTTCACCAACGAAATTCCATTGGTAATAGAAGAACTCGTGCCGTTTTCGATATTATCGAGCGAAAACAAATCGGCTCCAAATTCTATAATCTTCTCATTACCGGTACCGTTCACCAGTGAGAGGCCATTTTCAAGCGCCGTTGGCGCCTGTTGTATCATTTTTTCTGATACAAAAAACGAGGTGTTAACCAGGGAGATCCCATTAATTGTAGGTTCTCCATTAACAAAAGATATCCCATTGACCAGCGAGAGTCCGTTTACCAATGACAGTCCATTTACCAGAGACAGCCCATTAACATGGTTTTCAGCAAAACTGCTGGCCACAAAAGGGTCAATATCAGCTGGAGTGCCTCCTGGCTCACCAAACTGGTACTCAAAAGTTATTTCAGGTAGAGGATCGCCATAAACTATAGGTTCTACACTTGAAGGTGAGATGGTTACAGGCATGGGTTCTATAAATAAACTGCCTGGTTCTACAATAAAATTATAGAGTTCCAAAAGCCCAACATCCACATTGGTCAATTCCAGATTTATAGCGTCAATACCAATACTAGATGTAACTGTTGCTGCAGTAGAAATAGTCACAGATGGTATTAGCAAATCCAGCTCTGTTTGACTGAGTGGTAATACTGAGTCGACTACTGTAGAAGTAAAGGTAAATTCCGGGTTGACTTCCCCATAGCGCCGGGTGACATTATCAGGTTTTAAGATTACATCAAGTATAAGCGGGTCTTCAAAAGTTTTTGTCTCAGAGTCCCCTCCGTCTGATCCATTGGTTAGCGGGCCAGATTCAGTATATACATAGATAGGTGGATTACCGATAAATGGTGGAATCGTGGTGGTTAATGTATTATCATCCAGATAGTTGGTCTCGAGCTCATCTCCTCTAAAGATCACAACCGAACTTTCGTCGAAGTAATTACCCTCAAGAATAAGGTTGAATTCTATATCGCCGGGATCGTAAAGTGTAGTATCAAGATTAGCCAGATTCAATGTTAACAGATTAGGGGTTGGGTTGGAAAAAGATCCTATGATCTCGTCTGCCGAGACAAATCCGTAGCCACTTTCAAAATCAAAGCCAGATAAACCCATATCTGTAGCATTTTCAATCATCAGATTCCTGATACTTAGTGAGTCCACTATATTTAGGCTGTCTACTCCAAAATTCCGTTTGGCCTCAAGGATGAGAGCAGCAATTCCGGCCGCATGGGGTGCAGCGGCTGAAGTTCCAAAGAAGTTTGGGATGGTATCGTTTTCATAATCCGGTGCTCCAAGATCGACCGATGTATTTCCGCCAGTAGGAGACATAATTTGTGGTTGATTTCTTATTACACTTTCGGTTTGTGTCCCCCCACGAGAAGAAGACTGCTGGGCAGCCAATGCACCACCGAAATTGGGTGTGTTGTCGTAACGCACCGCACCTACCGTAATAGAACTCTCAGCATTCGCATGGCCCACTATTGTTGCACCATTTGCGACTGGAGTGGCATCGAAGTTACCATCATCACCCGCCCGGAAGACTACATATTTAAATTTTACCGGAGCCCCGTTACCCGCGGCTCTTTCTATTACAATATTGGTCGTTGTTGGATTTATCACTACAAATGGCATAATTTCAACCGGATCTGCCCCTAAATTGTTTCTGTTAAATCCATATAAAATATTTCCATTGTTATCGGCCAGATAAATATCTAAATCATTCATAGCCCCGGTAAGAGAACCAAGGGAATATATCTCATCCTCCCACTGAAGCGCTATAAAATACTGTCCGACTCCTAGATTTAACTGCTGAAGGAAATTACCTCCGCCAAAGTCGTGACGGATCTCATTTGGTGATGGTGAAGGCGTAAATATGGATTCGTAAGATCTCAGGCCAAAATTACCAGCCGAACTAAAATAAGAAACGCCAGCTGCAGTGGCATCTTCAATGGCCTGGGCAACGATACCATCTTTAAAGAAAGGAGCACGCATGTAGGTAAGGTCATCAACGATGAAATCGCATCCAAGATTTACTAATTCTGCGATCCCAGCAGCCATATTTCCTTCTGAGATAAAACCAGTCCTAAAGAATAAATCTGCCCCAGGTGCCACATCGTGAACAATCTGGAGCATGGCCCGACCTTCGTCACTTGCCGGACCATAGGGATAATCCAATACAGTGGTCACATTAGCAGGTAGATCACCGTTATTGATATCCCGAATAACGTCTGCACTCGGACCGGAAATTACTCCGGATCTGCGATCATAGCTGTCTGAGATCACCCCAACCTTAATGTCATTACCCATTAAGTTCCAACCAAGGCGAGCGATGATCGAATTCTGGGCAAAATCACCCTGACTAACAATTAATCCGGAATTCAGAAATTCTATAGCCGACTTACCCGGCACAGCAAGGGAGCTTTCATAAACCTGGTTTACATCAGACCTGCTATTCAAGTCCAGCAGATTGGCTATTGGGAAAAATACCGTTATTACCCGTTCGTCATCTGCAGGATCAAATACGTCGGATATAAAATCAGTGGTGGTGATCCCTAATGTACCCAGAAAGGCAACCACAGAATTAAATTGACCGCTGGAAACGACAATTTCTATCAAAACTTCAGACTGATCCCGGATCTGGTAAATCAAATCGTTGGCTCCTTCATCCGGATCATAATTATTAGCCAGTGATAATAAAGCTGAGCCTATTTTGAAATTTGTCTTGGTATTGGGAGGGTATCCGGGGAGTATATCACAGTTAGTGACCGCGCATTCGCAAACGGCATCAACTTCCTCTTCTGTACTTACGGTGCCCGGAAGCCCATTGCCGTTATTGGCATAATAGTAAAGAATGTCTGTGCTCCAAATACCAAAATTATTGACATTACCCGACAGCACTTTTACACCGCCAACACCGCTCAGGGTATCATTATTATTGAAATTGCCGGATGACAAGGTAATACAGGAGTTGGAGATCGAAATATTACCGTCATTTACTATGTTCCCATCCTTGGTTAACAAGGCATTTGAAAGGTTTACCACCCCTAGATTATTCAAAACACCAGGACCGATGGATATTTGTCCTGTATTAATGGTTAGTGTCCCTCCAGGATCCAAATTGAGGTTACTGGTAATATTCAAAATAGCATTATTACCGATAATAATCGAAGCATTATTACCCAATTTAATTGGCGGGTTTGCATCGTAGGTAATGTTGTGATTTATAGCAATAGTAGTATTCTTCACATCGTTGTCCGGAACCGGATTCGCATTGCAGGGTCCGCCCTGGCATATCCAGGCCGCGGGATCCATCCAATCTTCTGAGATTCCCGTAGATGTGTAGTCTTGCGAATAAATAGAAATTGTTCCAAGAAAAAGTATCAAGAGGACCGATATCCAATATTGGCTATACCCCTTAAAATTAGATGCCTTATACGATCTTTGTGCCCATTGTAATTCCATATAATATTTTGTTGTTGAGCGATCATAGCCAACGCTCAGATTTAATTCTAGTCTTCTGACAGCGGTAATTTGGGGTGTAAAAAAGGGGGATTTGAGAATAAACCTCGGTTTGAGATGGTGCCTTTCTATTTGGGAGATCAACATGCTCAAAATTAAATGTAATGAATCTCAGTCTAACTACAAATAAATATGGGCCCTAAGGCATGCCTTTAGATCAATAAAAATGAATGAAGGAGCAATTTATAAGTGTTTTCGTACAAATTTCAGGTAATTGAAGAGAAAGGAATAAATATCTGCTAACCTACAGCCAGGTCGGACGACGCTCCAGAACGATTGTTTTTTAATTCGGAAAGCTTTTTCTGTTTCTTTGTAGTTCTGTTTTCGAGCGCAAGGCTTACGTGATATTGGTGGCTTTCCAAAAAATTGATTTGTAACTCCAGCCATTGTTCATCGTTACTTACAACACCATAATGAAGAAACTCCTGATATAAATTTTCACTGAGTTCGTTATAATCATCACGCCCAAGGTAATCCAGGTCTGCATCAGCAACGATTTCTTCGTAGAAATTCTTGGGCTTTTGGGGCACCTTGGTGGCGCGGATCATTCCATTGATTAACTCAATATCTTCGTCGCTAAACGATCCATTGAGCTTCGGTCTTAATTCCTTAATACTTCTTTCCTCGTGCTCTTCAGGGGAGAATATATAGCCATAATCATGGCTAATGGCAGCAATTCTGATAAGTCGCGCTATATCATCCTGAATCTTGTATTCTTTGATATAATGATCGCAAACATTGGCCACATCAATAATGTGTTCGATCGTATGATAGGTAAGATGACTAGGAAACTTTTCCGACATCTCTTCTAATAGATCCAAACAGAGTTTGGGATAGGATTCTTTGTTGTGTAATTCCATTAATTACAGATAGGACAGCATTCAATCAATAGTTAAACAGTGAATTGGGTTTATTTATTGTATATAATCACCTCAATTCGTGTCATTTAGTTCACATTAGGCTTCGTTTAAGCATTGATTCAAGAATGGGTTTGTGTTTAATTTATCGATAGTATTTTTAAGCGGATATATTTTGACTTCATTTAAAAGGTGTCAATCCAAAATATTAGGCTTTCACTTCTTCTTCCTCACCTACAAAGTACATTGGCAAAAGCTGTTTATTTTTCACTTCAAATTCTCCCCGGTAGGTAAATTTCCTTTTCTCCTTAAGTAATTGATAAGTGTTCTCTGATACATTTATTCTGCCCGGATCGGAATTGGACTCCATCCGCGCAGCAATGTTCACAGTACTGCCCCAAATATCGTATTGGAACTTTTTAGTCCCCACAACCCCGGCCACCACAGGTCCTGAATTCAAACCAATCCGGATTTCGAAAGGATGAATTCCTTCTGGCGGGTTCTTTTCTGTTTCCTTCACAAACTCAAGGATCTCAACAGCTGCATTATAGGCATCCTCGGCATGGGTAGTATTTTCTGTGGGCAGGCCTCCTGCACACATAAAGGCATCCCCTATAGTCTTTATTTTTTCGAGATTATTGCGTTCGGTAATTTCATCAAATGCCTTAAAATAATAATCGACACTTTTTACAAGATCATCCGCTGGTATATGCTCGGCGACAACCGAAAACTGCTTAAAATCGGTGAACAAAACGGTGATACTTTTAAACTCCTTGGCTTTGATAAACCCGTTTTCCTTAAGTTCTTCAGCAGTTTCTTTTGGAAGTATATTCAATAGTATTCTTTCAGACCGGTTTCGCTCAAAGGCTAATTTCTTATTAGACTTTTTAACATAAAAATATTGAAAAACGAATCCGGCGATAATCGCTATAAAGAGACCGAGAATAATAAAAAGCAATTGCTTTGACCTTGCATCTTTTTCTATCTGGAGCTCTTTCAAATTATTGTCGGCATTAAGCAGGCTGATTTCTTTTTCTTTGGTTTCAAGATCGAATTGTACACCTAACAAACTAACGGCTTTTATATAGTCCTTATTTTTTATGCTATCCTTTATTTGGGCTAATTGTCTTTGGTAGGTAAATGCATTTCTAAAATCATTCCTTTTGGCATAAACATTTGTCAATCCCTCATAGGCATTGGCCAGATCATAATAAACTTCTGTGGTTTTAGCCAGATCAAGGCTCTTTTCATAATTTGTCCTTGCCTCTTCGTACTTTCTTTGTTCGTAAAGATTGTCGGCCAATATATTATAGGCCCTACCCAACTCCTTATTCGACTTAAGCTTTATGGCGACATAAATTGCTTCTCTAAGATATTCTTCAGATAACTCATAGTTGTCGAACTCAAGATAAGCTTCACCGATCATTCTGAGATTATCAACATAAAGCGGATTCGATTTATCAGCGTATTTCAAAGACTGTTCAAGATATTCCAGCGCATTTCTCCTCATTCCTTTAAACAACGCAATCTCACCCAAATTCAAATAGGTGATAAAAAGACCGTCTTTATAATCCAACTTCTGCCATACAGGCAGGGCCTGGATATAAGCTTCCTGAGCCAGATCATAGGTGCTGGGCGAATTTGAATATACTGTGCCAATATTCAATTGAGCCGTTGCTATTCTGATGGTATCCTCAACCATTTCGGCATTACGTAGCGATTGAATAAAAAATTCCAATGCCTTTGTATCGTCGCCTTGAGTTTGATAGACCGCACCTATGTTACTCTGCATATTACTGATTCCGAGTTTAAAATCAATCTCCTCAAACGCTTTTAGAGATTTATCCCAAAATGCGAGTGCATCATCGAAATCGCCTTTGCTATAGTAGAAGATCCCGATATTCTTAAAACCGTAACCAACGCCTTTTTTAAACCCCAGGGATTCTCCCAGGTCTATAGCCTCCTGGGCAAAGGCAATAGCAGAATCTGGCTGTGACCTCAACAACAAACCTGAGGCTTCCAACAAAAGGTTTACCTTAACCGTATCAGCTGCCTGTTGTGCCAATAAAACTTTTAGGCTGTCCAGTTGAGATTCTTGTCCCCTACCGGGCACTGAAACCATATTAAACACGAGGAATAGCAATATCCACATCAAGGATTTATTCCGTTTTTGAAACAAAGAGTAGATATTGCTCATGCCTAAATGTAATAATTATTGTTTTTATATCTGCAATCCTCTGAATTATCAGCTGGAAAAGCACATTAAAATTACGAGTCTCCAGGCCCTCAAGCTCCAGAAATATAATTAATTAGATTGGATCTTCAGGTTAGATAAGGCTGCTAAAGATCCAAATAGGCTGAGGTGTGAATATATACTGAAAAGTGGGCTAAAAACATATTTGATCGGTCAAAATGTAAATTGACTATTGGTCGTATAGGTATATGTGTAGTGAGCTATAAAAGAGATCGTAAGATGTAAAAAACGGTGCTTGATTATTGCAGTGACTAACGCTATCTTGGTATTGAGGGGAGGAGGCGTTACGCCCCAATGCTAACAGCAATCTTTTCTGTCCTAAATCCACTCAAATTTATAAAAATGACAGTTCAAAAGTGCTTTCTCAATTTTCTTTGAACAATGATAAAAGTCGCCTATTAAAAATGGGCGAATACTTTGAAGGAGGGACCACCAAAGGATAAATCAAAATTACCTTTCCAATCGTCCTGATCTACTTCCGCATTAAAATTCAAGAATTGATAGTTCGCATTCACCCCAAAATTTTTCCCAATATTATATGATACCCCGGGACTGATATTCCATAATCCACCGGAGATATTATCGATCTTAATTCCAAACCAGTCTAATTTCGCAGAAAATGACCACTTGGTGTCAGGAGCCCAGATATACCATGCCCCTATATTGGGTAAAGGAAGAAATATACTTTCTTCACTTCTTTCTATACCTGCTGCCTGACCATCTATATTAGCATTACCCTCTACAAAAGCATTGGTGTTGAGGCCATGAATCCCTAATCCGGCGCCTAACTCGTGCTTCTGGCCAGTACTGATAACTCTCCCAAATAAAACTCTGTATAAGGAAATGGCATAGCCCAATTTGGCGTCCACACCAACAGGATATACCACATCTTCCCATTCTATTTCCTCGTCCAGGGTAACAGATTCCTCAGTGTTAAATCTGAAATACTCACCATATACAGACCACTTTTTAGATTTAGAAAATCTCCATCTGAAATCTAAATTAAAAGTAGTTTTACCCCCTGATAGACCCAGTGTCTCATCAAAGTCAATATCTTCAATTTCTTCTTCATCTAAATCTGTTGTCCCGGAAACGCCAAGATCTACATTTTGTGATGGAAAATAAACGCCCGCTCCAATTAAAAATCTTTCAGTCAGTACAGGGTTCTTGTCCCCATCATCTTGTGAAAATAATGGGCTAAGGGCAAGAAGCATAATAACGGTGGATAGTACAAAATTTTTCATTTGATTTCTTTTAAGGTTAAAATCCTTGATGATCGAATATAAAGTTTTAGTTATTTATTGTCTAAAATACAGTAACGATTTAGCTAATGCTTGAGATCGAAATTAAATTATAATCTTAAGCACACATATGATATTGATCGTGTACTTGATGCAAATTAGACTTAACTAAACTAAATGGATACTCGTGATGTATTTTGAAAAATTAATTGGCAGGAATTATAAATATACTAAAAATTACATTAGTGTTATTCTTATGTCGATAAATTGAAGTTGAAGGTGTCGATATTTCTCAATACTCAGTTTTACATGAGGATAGTTCCGGATGGAATATCCATCAGAAAACCTCTACTGCAAATAGAAAATCTGAAGGCTTATCCAAGCCTGATTTTTAGCCATTACTAATACCGTATAAATTGGATTACGGCCCAGCCGTGATCCAGACATACCCGCTTCTGCAAATAGAAAATCTGAAGGCTTATCCAAGCCTGCTTTTTTTATCCCCTTCTCAAAGCTCAAGTAAACTTGGCTTTTCTCAGGGCATAAAAAAATCCGCATGTTTCCACGCGGATTTTCTGCTTGATGTGGGCCCTACTGGATTCGAACCAGTGACCCCCTGCTTGTAAGGCAGGTGCTCTGAACCAGCTGAGCTAAGAGCCCCCACTATATTATTGCAAATTGCCCTAGGGCCTTGCCCTCCAAAGCTATTCCAGGAATAGCGTAAGAGGGTGCAAATATAGAATAGTTTTTTCTTTACCCCAAAGAATCATAACTAAAAGATCAGAGGACTTCGGCTACTGTGAAAGTACTTCCTCCAACATAAATCAGATCAGTAACGTCTGCCCTTGATCGGGCTTGGTTCAATGCCTCATTTACCGAATTATATTTTCTTCCACCGAGCCCTATTGAAGCAGCAGCACTTTGCAATTTGTCTGCATCCAGGCCTCTTCGAATATCTGGTCGGGCCCAATAATAGTGGGCATTTTTGGGGAGTAAAGGGAGAATGATATCCAAATTCTTATCCTGGACAAACCCCAGTACTAAATGCAATTTATTGTATTCCTCGGCGAGAAGTTGTTGCATAACAAGAGTAATGCCTTCCTTATTGTGTGCGGTATCACAAACTATCTTAGGATCATGCCCTATTACCTGCCAGCGACCAAGAATACCTGTATTATTTACCACATTGAGCAATCCCTGCCTGATGTGCTTTTCATTTATCTCGAATCCTATCAACTTCCCTAATGTGGCCACAACCCCTTTTACATTCCTGGCCTGATACTTACCAAGGAGTGATGTGGTGTAGTTTTTCATGATCGTTTCTGAAGCAAATATTAGGGGTGCATTCCTTTTGCTGGCAATATCTTTAAAAATGGGAGCAGTTTCGGGGTCGTATTCGCTAATTACAACAGGGATTCCACTTTTAATGATCCCTGCTTTTTCCGCGGCGATCAGGGGAAGTGAATTTCCCAGTAAATCCATATGATCCCATCCTATGTTGGTAATCAGGGATACTTCAGGGGTGATAATATTGGTGGAGTCTAACCGGCCACCTAATCCTACTTCAACAATTGCGATGTCTACTTTCTCCCTCGCAAAATATTCGAATGCCATACCTACCGTCATTTCAAAAAACGAAAGCTGGTTTTTTAGGAAGAATGGCTTGTGTTCTTCTATAAAATCGATTACAAACGACTTCGGCGCCATTTTGCCATTGATTTTTAATCGTTCCCGAAAATCCTTGAGATGGGGAGAAGTATATAAACCTACCCTATATCCTGCCTCTTGTAGTATAGAAGCCAGCATATGACTAGAAGAACCTTTACCATTGGTTCCGGCAACATGTATACTTTTAAACGTATGATGAGGATTTCCCAGGTAAGAAGTAAGCCCCTGGATATTGTCTAGTTTGTAAGTATAGGCCTCCTTTCCTTTCTGCTGGTACATGGGAAGCTGCCCGAACATCCATTCAAGGGTCTGCTCGTAGGTCACTCTCCCAGTTTAAAGTTGACCACCACAAAACCGATTTGTTGATCAGGTGCTTTAGGATCTGGTTTCCACCGGTGTAGTAAAGCTGTTTTTCGGGCAGGTTCCAGCAAACATGGTTTATTGTTGTTTGTGCCTTTCACTCCAGGTGTAGCCTGCACTACATTTCCATTCCTGTCCACCACTATCTTTACCACCACTCGGCCTGCCTCGTTACATTCCTGCTTCACCTTGCCGCTGTTGGCCAAAGATCTTCCGCTGAGACCATATCCCCCTGTCCCGGAACCGCTGCCTGGGCTCCCATAATATGTATTGGCATAAGGATCACCATCCGGATCGCCTTTATCTCCCGCGAGTTGGTCGTCACCTTCCCCGCCATCTACTTCGCCATCAGCCTGACTTATTCCTCCGATCAGGGCATCGAGTTCCTTCTTTTTAGCTTCCTTTTCTTCATTTTCTTTGCGGATTTTTTCTTCTGCAGCTGCTTTTCGCTCGCGTTCTATTCTCTCTACTTCTTCTTCTGCTTTCCTGGCCGCCTCCTCTGCTCTCCGCTCAGCCTCTTTCTGCTGCTTTATCTTGACAGACTCTTCATTCTCCTGAGTGAGTAACTTTTCTGCCGGTTTCTCTTCAGAAACACTTTCCTCAATTTCCTTTTCCTCCGGCTCAGACTTCTCAACCTTGGGTTGTTTTTTTACAACAGGTTTTTTTACTGGAACCGATTTTACCTTTTTCCTTGGCTGTTCTTCTCCACTGCCAAATTCGAGTGTGCCGAAATTTACCGTAATACCAGTCTCAATTGGTGGTTCCAAATAGGAAAGTCCGATATAGAAAAACAATATCAGAAGTACACTTAGAAGGATGGTCGTAAGTGTAAAGGATTTTTTCTTGTGTCTCGTGTCTAATAGCGACATTAATTCGGTCGCACTGCCAGGATCACCTTATAGCTGTTCCTGTTCGCAATATCCATGACGTTAACAGCCTCTTTAATGGCCACACTTTCTTCCGCCCTAAGGATTATGGTAGGTTTTTCTTTGCCTTCCAGTGCTTTTTTTAATTCAATTTCAATGTATTCTCCGTTAATCTGTTCGTTATTCACAAAATACTGAAGGTTCTTGTTAATGGTAACCGAAACATTCTGTGTATTTGTCGATTTCCCCCTGGCCTTGGGAAGCAATAAATCCAAAGCATTTGGTGCGTTGGCCGTCAGCATGAAAAATATCAGCAACAGGAAAACGATGTCTGTCATTGAAGACATACTAAATTCCGGATTGATCTTATTTCGCCCTTTTAATTTCATCGCTGTCTAGGAAACCGGTTCATTTAACAAATCCAGGAATTCTACGGCATTAGCTTCCATCTTATGGACTACCTTATCCGTTCTGTTTACCAGGTGATTATAACCCATATAGGCAATTATACCCACAACCAATCCGGCTACTGTAGTGGTCATCGCCGTATAAATCCCCGAAGCCAAAGCCCCCATTTCCGCCTGACCCCCACTGCTGGCCATTTGATGGAAAGCAATGATCATTCCAATTACAGTCCCCAGGAACCCAATCATGGGTGCTGCACCTGCTACTGTTGCCAGTACATTAACGTTCTTTTCCAGTTTATAAACTTCCAGGGTGCCGGCATTCTCTATTGCCGTATTGATATCGTCCAGCGGTTTGCCGATCCTTGAAACTCCTTTTTCCGTAAGTCTGGCCACAGGTGAATCTGTTTGAGCACATAATATTTTAGCAGAATCTAATTTGCCGTTTGTTACGTGATCACGAATCTGATTCATAAAATTTTTATCGATCCTGGATGCCGCTTTAATTGCCAGCAGACGTTCGAAGTAGATATAAAGCGCTACCGCAAGCATCGCAAACAGAACAGAAATAATGACGATACTTCCGGTACCGCCATTAATAATCAATTCAACTACAGAAAGTGTTTTTTCCTCTGAGACAACTTCCCCAACTTGTGTCTCATCTACGAGGTCTTGGAATACCATAAATGTTCTCTATTAGTAATTTGCCTTTATAACGACGTTTTGTCGATAAAATTATGCATATATCACAAAATCGCGCAATAGTATAAAACATATAGCACCTGCGACAAATCCTGCAGCGGCTAATATGGTGATTTTTCTCAAATACCAGAAGAAATCAATTTTCTCCATACCCATTGCCACAACACCTGCGGCCGAACCAATAATGAGCATGCTGCCCCCAGTTCCTGCTGAATAGGCGATAAAATGCCATAGCGGATTATCCAATGTTTCAGAAAACATACCCATACTGGCCGCTACCAAAGGTACGTTATCGATAATGGCAGATCCTACCCCTAAAAGCATCACCACAATATCTGTATTAGGAATCGCCTGATTCATACTTTCAGCGTAATGAAACAGATACCCTAAGGATTCTAAAGCAGCAACAGCTAACAAAATCCCCAGGAAAAATAAGATACTGGGTAATTCTATCTTTGACAAGGATTTGTGAACCGGACTATGATGACCACCCTCCGTGTGTTCCCCGCGATCAACACTTGAAATACTAAATTTTGTATTACTGTAGATCTCTGCGAAAGTGGCAACAACCGCAAGCGATAACATCATCCCCACATAAGGTGGCAAATGTGTTATGGTCTTGAAAAAAGGTACAAATACAATTGACCCAAGACCGAGATACAGCATTGTAGATCCGAATGGAGATTTAGGCGCTTCTTCAATTATTTCTGCCTCGATATCGCCCTTAAATGCTTTGAACCGTTGTGCGATTACGGTTGGTACTACCATACAAACAATAGATGGTAATAATACATTGATCACCAGCTGTGAAGCCGAAACCTTATTTGCAATCCACAGCATGGTGGTGGTTACATCACCGATAGGCGACCACGCTCCACCTGCATTAGCATTAATGACGATCATACCGGCAAACCATAATCTGGTGTTCCTGTCCTTGATCACTTTTTGAAGGATAGTGACCAAAACTATGGTGGCAGTCAGATTATCGATAATCGCCGAAAGAATAAACGCTAGTATGGAAAAGAGCCATAATAATTTCTTTTTGCTCTTGGTCTTTATGTACCCTTTTATAGTGGCAAAACCATCAAAATAGTCGATGATCTCAACAATAGTCATAGCACCGAGGAGAAATACCAGGATCTCTGCGGTTTTGCCCAAATGGTGGAGTAACATTTCGTCTAAATGAGAAGGTTCCAGTTCCTTCAACTCCGCATTGACCTCAAATACCGGCATATGCGCAAGGGCGATTATAGCCCACAAAATGGCCATCATCGCCAGCGCTGGTATCAGTTTATCAATTTTAAGGTTGTGCTCCAGGGTAATGGCCAGATAGCCAACTAAGAATACAATAATAATTATGGTTTCCATAAAGGTTGGTTTTTATAATAGTTGTTTTAATGCAATCTCATACGCCGTCTTACTGATGTTCTCTTTTGAAACATTCTGCTTAAAGATATTTAAAATTGCTTTTCGAATGGTATCTGATGTATCACTAAATATTTTTTCGTCGTCCATCTGAACCCGTCCCTCCATAAAATAGGCAAAAACCCGGGCCATTCCACAGTTGGATATAAAATCCGGAATAAGGCTTACCCTTTCATCGGTATACTCCATTATGTGTCCGAAAAAAATCTCTTTATCTGCAAATGGAACATTGGCCCCACAAGATATTACTTCAAGTCCGGTATCGATCAATTCCGATATTTGTTCTTTACTGATAAGCCTCGATGCCGCACAGGGAGCAAAAATCTCGGCCTGCAAACCCCAAACTCTTTTATTGATCTCCTCAAAGGGAATCATCCGATCCGCATCAGCAATAAGCATATTGCCCTTTTTATGTAAAAAAAAGTGCTTTATCTCATCGAATGTAAAACCATCCTCATTGATCACGCCTCCAACCCGATCAATAATTCCGACAATACGCGCACCCATCTGTGCCAGGTAGAAAGCAGCGGAAGAACCTACATTACCAAATCCCTGAACGATGGTCTTTTTGCCAATTACGGTTCCGCCATAGATATCATAATAATGCCTGATGGCCTCTGCCACGCCAAAACCCGTAATCATATCGGCCACAGTATACTTTTTTCTGGGATCTGGCGAATAAAGATCGCTTTCAATCACTTTCTTCACACCAAGTCGCAATTGACCGATCCGATTGATCTTATCTGCCTCTGATGGTCTGAAATGACCGTTAAATACCCCCTCTTGGGGATGCCAAACCCCTACATCTTCTGTTATGGGGATCACTTCCAGTACCTCATCAACATTTAAATCCCCACCCGTACCATAATACGTCTTTAGCAGCGGGGCCACAGCCTTATACCACCGCTCGAGTACACCTTTTTTACGGGGATCATGAGGATTGAAATTTATCCCAGACTTTGCACCCCCGATCGGGGGTCCGGACACTGTAAATTTCACCTCCATGGTTTTTGCCAGGGACAATACTTCATTCATGTCCAGACCTTCTCTCATCCTCGTTCCTCCACCAGCGGCTCCGCCCCGGAGAGAATTGATAACCGTCCACCCTTCTGCTTCTGTCTCAGAATCCTTCCAGTTAAATACTATTTCAGGGGGTTTATTTTCGTACTTGCTTAATAAATCTTTCATTCCAATTGTTTCAAAATTTTTATTCATCCGTTTTGGCAGATTCGAATACCGCCATAAAAATTCTAAGTCCTTTTGGAATTAAGCTAATGCTGCCACATAAAAATTTAGATTTCAATTCAAAAAATCGTAGACAAACAAATATATAAATATTGGCGGGCAATTTTATGATAGTTTCTTTAGCTAATGACAATTTTTAATTTTTGTCAGATCACCCCCTCTCTAATCTCTTCTATTTATGATTCTTCTCATAAAAATATCCCCTTGAACCGCTTATATTTGCAGGAATATGTTGAAAAAACACTAAATGGACTATAAATTAACCGAAGAACAACAGATGATCCGGCAAGCGGCAAGAGATTTTGCCAATATCGAATTATTGCCCGGGGTTATTGAACGTGATGAAGTGCAAAAATTTCCGAAAGAACTCATCCAGAAAATGGGTGAACTTGGTTTTTTGGGGATGATGGTGGATCCCAAATATGGTGGTAGCGGTCTCGATACCCTTTCCTATGTCTTAACTATGGAAGAGTTATCGAAAATTGATGCTTCTGCCTCAGTAATTGTTTCGGTTAATAACTCTCTGGTATGCTGGGGCCTGGAGACTTATGGTACGGAAGAACAAAAAGAAAAATACCTTACCAGGCTTGCCACCGGTGAAATATTGGGAGCATTCTGCCTCTCTGAACCAGAAGCTGGCAGTGATGCAACTTCACAAAAGACAACCGCATTGGATAAAGGTGACCATTATATACTTAATGGAACGAAAAATTGGATCACCAATGGTAGCGCCGCTGATGTGTATATGGTTATCGCACAAACCGATATAGATAAAGGCCATAGGGGAATTAATGCGTTGCTTGTGGAAAAAGGCGCAGACGGATTCGAAATTGGCCCTAAAGAGAACAAACTGGGCATCCGGGGCAGCGATACACATTCACTGATATTCAACGATGTTAAAGTTCCTAAAGAAAATCGGCTGGGCAAAGATGGTTTTGGGTTCAAGTTTGCCATGAAGACCCTCGCCGGGGGTCGTATCGGTATTGCTGCGCAGGCTTTGGGAATCGCTGCAGGTGCCTATGAACTGGCCAAGAAATATTCCCTTGAAAGAAAAGCATTTGGTACGGAAATAGCCAATCATCAAGCCATCGCTTTTAAACTTGCCGATATGCATACCCAAATCGAAGCCGCCAGGCAACTGGTATACAAGTCGGCATGGGATAAGGATAATGGCAATAATTATGCATTATCTGGCGCGATGGCCAAATTATATGCATCACAAGTAGCTATGGAAACCACTGTTGAAGCAGTCCAGATTTTTGGTGGAAACGGCTTCGTAAAGGAATATCATGTAGAGCGTTTGATGAGGGATGCAAAAATCACACAGATTTATGAGGGTACCTCAGAGATCCAGAAGATCGTAATCTCGAGGAGTATTCTCGACAACTAATTCATTTTAGAACCCAATACCAACCATAGCCCCCTCTCAAACAAGGGGTGTCTTCCATATATTGTTAGCCTGAATACGAATAAATTTGAGTTTCAGGCTTATTTTGCTATTCCAAACCATATGGATAGTAGATTCACCCGATAATTATGAGATCAGCATATGTTTTCTGTTTTGTAATTATCAATTTCCCAATTTCGGATGTCAAATATTCTCAAATTGCATAATATTTAACATTTTATTGCCGACGCTGAATTTCTAATACACTTATTGTAAAATACATACATATATGTCAGTTGATTTGATATTTTTGAGCAAATTCCTCAAAGTATGAAATTGAAGAAGCAAGGGTTGTATTTGCCTGAATTTGAACATGATAATTGTGGTGCCGGATTTATTTGTAGTCTGAAAGGAAAGAAGTCGAACGACATCATCCACAAGGCGTTGGAGATTCTGGTTAAGCTGGAACACAGAGGTGCAGTAAGTGCAGATGGTAAAACAGGTGATGGTGCCGGGATTTTAATCGATATTCCCCATGAGTTCTTTACTGAAGTCTGCGACTTTAAACTTCCCAACCCTGGTTCTTATGCGGTGGGTAATGTTTTCCTGCCACAAAGGGAAAATCAAAGGAAGTACTGTATAGTAGAATTTGAAAAGAACATCGAAAAGCAAGGTCTAAAACTTTTAGGATGGAGAGATGTTCCGGTCAATAAAACAGTTCCCGGAAGAATGGCTTCGGAAACAGAGCCTTTTGTAAAGCAGGTTTTCATTGGCCGGGCAGACAGCAATCAAAAAGACATGGATTTCAATATCAAGCTTTTTGTTGCGAGAAAGGTCAGCGAACACGCCATTTATGACTCCAAGTTGTCTGAAAGTAAGTTTTTCTATCTGCCCAGCCTTTCTACCAAGATCATAATTTTCAAAGGCCTCCTGCAGCCTCAGGATATCAAGCTTTACTACAAAGACCTAATGGACCCAAGGGTTGTAACCCGTTTGGCCCTTGTACATCAAAGGTTTTCAACCAATACCTTTCCCACCTGGGATTTAGCTCAACCTTTTCGGTATATGTGCCACAATGGTGAGATCAATACTTTGAGAGGTAATATATCGAGAATGAGTTCCCGAGAAGGTCTGTTGCAAAGTGATCTGTTTGGTGAAGATATTAAGAACATTCTGCCGGTAATCCTACCTGCCAAATCGGATTCGGCCTCTATGGATATGGTGGTGGAACTCCTTTTAATGACCGGAAGATCGCTTCCTGAGGTCATGATGATTCTTGTCCCTGAAGCCTGGGAGAAAAACCCGGACATGTCGGAATCAAAAAGTGCCTTTTATGAATACCATTCCTGTCTGATGGAACCCTGGGACGGGCCGGCATCTATACCCTTTACCGACGGAAGTTATATAGGTGCCGTATTAGATCGGAACGGGCTTAGACCTTCACGCTACTCGGTGACAAAAGATGGTTACGTGGTTATGTCTTCCGAAACGGGGGTATTAGATTTGGATCCGGCGAACATCCAACTCCACGGACGTCTGGAACCCGGTAAAATGTTCCTCGTAAATATGGAGGAAGGGCGTATCGTAAATGACGAGGAGATCAAAGAAACAATAGCCGCAAAATTTCCTTATAAAAAATGGCTGGATAAAAACCTGGTACATTTAAGAGATATCCCATACAGGGATTGCCCTTTGTTCCTCGATGAGGAGACCCTTGAAAAACGCAAAGTCATTTTTGGTTATACCCTTGAAGATATCAATACGATTATTCTTCCTATGGGTAAAAAGGCAAAAGAACCTATTGGTTCAATGGGATCCGATACACCTATAGCTGTTCTTTCAGAAAGGCCTCAGCTGATCTATAACTATTTCAAACAATTGTTTGCACAGGTGACGAATCCGCCGCTGGATGGTATACGAGAAGAACTGGTGACAGACATAAGCCTGACACTGGGCAGCGATCACAATATTTTTGAATTCACAGAATTTCATTGCAAGAAATTGAAAATTCAAAACCCGGTAATCTCAAAAGAAGACCTGGACAAAATAAAAAATCACGACAGGAGCCCGGATTATAAGGTGGTATCGATATCTATTCTTTACGACATCATCCGTGGTCATAATGCATTGGAGGAGGCTCTGGAGGATGTTTTACAACAGGCCGTACACTCAATTGACGAAGGTACCAATATCATCATTCTGACGGATAGAGGCACCGATGAAAATAAGGCTCCAATACCGGCCTTACTGGCCTGTGCTTATGTAAATAGCGGACTTCAAAAATTAGGTAAAAGATCAAAACTCAGTATCATCATAGAATCGGCGGAACCCAGAGAAGTCCATCATTTTGCATGCCTCTTCGGATTTGGCGCCAGTGCGATAAATCCCTATCTGGTAAATGAAATAATTGCCGAACAGATCGAAGAACAGGATATTACTGAATTCAGTTTTGAAGAAGCTATACAGAACTACAATAAAGCTATCGGTATTGGCATTCTTAAAGTCATGAATAAAATGGGTGTTTCGACGCTTAATTCCTATCGTGGTTCGCAATTGTTCGAATGCCTGGGAATCAATACCAAAGTGGTAGACAAATATTTCCCAAACACGCCAACACGGCTAGAGGGTATTGGCTTATATGAAATAGAGAAAGAAATTGCCAAAAGACATGAAAAAGCTTTTAAAAGGCAGCATGTGGCAGCTAATCTTGATCTGGAAATAGGAGGGGAATACCGATGGAGGCGAGATGGAGAAGTTCATATGTTCAATCCTGTATCTATAGCAAAACTTCAAAAAGCGGTTCGCAATAATGAACCTGAAACCTATAAGGAATTCGCTGAGATGGTTAATGAGCAATCTAAGCACCTAATGACCATTAGAGGCTTGTTCCAATTCTCCAATTTCGACCCAATACCCCTGGAAGAAGTAGAACCCTGGACAGAAATTGTAAAGCGATTTAAAACAGGGGCCATGTCTTACGGATCAATTAGCAAAGAAGCGCACGAAAATCTGGCCGTGGCCATGAACCGGCTGGGTGGAAAAAGTAATTCCGGAGAAGGAGGAGAAGATGCCGAACGTTTTTACAAAAACGAATCTGGCGATTGGAAGAATAGTGCGATCAAGCAGGTTGCTTCGGGTAGATTCGGTGTTACCTCCAATTATCTGACTAACGCGCAAGAGATTCAGATAAAGATGGCCCAGGGGGCAAAACCAGGCGAAGGCGGACAATTACCAGGTCCTAAGGTTAATCCCTATATCGCTAAGACCAGGAATTCCACACCTTATGTCGGACTAATTTCGCCGCCTCCACATCACGATATTTACTCGATCGAAGATCTTTCACAACTGATCTATGATCTCAAATCGGCCAACCGGGAGGCACGTATAAATGTTAAGCTGGTTTCTGAAGTAGGAGTAGGCACCGTAGCAGCTGGTGTTTCCAAGGCAAAAGCAGATGTCATACTGATTTCAGGACACGACGGCGGAACCGGAGCCTCTCCCCTGACATCTTTGAAGCATGCCGGTTTACCATGGGAATTAGGTATAGCAGAGGCCCAGCAAACCCTCGTGTTAAACGATTTGAGAAACAGGGTTGTTCTGGAGTGCGACGGTCAGCTTAAGACAGGCCGCGACGTGGCAATTGCCTGCCTTTTAGGGGCCGAAGAATTCGGGTTTGCCACCGCTCCATTGGTAGCATCCGGCTGCATTATGATGCGAGTTTGCCACCTGAATACCTGTCCTGTAGGCATAGCGACGCAAAATCCGGAGCTAAGAAAGAAATTTGATGGCAAGCCAGAACATGTGGTGAACTACATGTATTTTATTGCACAGGAACTTCGGGAAATTATGGCGCAATTAGGATTTAGGACTGTTCAGGAAATGGTGGGCCAGGTTGAGAAATTAGACCGAAATAAAGCCATAGAACATTACAAGGCCAAAGGATTAGACTTAACGCCAATCCTTCATCAGATAGAAGTTCCACAAGGAACAAAACTATGCAATACAGAAACGCAATTACACAAGGTTGAGAATTCCATAGAATTTGAAATAATTGCAAAAGCCCATCCAGGCTTATTCAGGAAAGAAAAAACGGTACTGGAGTTCCCAATCAGGAATACAGACAGGGCCGTGGGTGCAATAATCAGCAATGAGATCTCAAAGAACTATGGTGCGAAAGGGTTACCTGAAAATACCTTAAAGCTAATTTTTACCGGCTCCGCCGGACAGAGCTTCGGAGCTTTTGCTACCAGTGGTTTAACCATGGTGGTAAACGGTACTACCAATGACTATCTTGGTAAAGGACTTTCAGGTGCAAAATTGATAATTAAGGTTCCTGATGGATCTACTTTAACTCCCCATGAAAACGTTATTACCGGTAATGTTGCCTTATATGGAGCTACTTCAGGGGAGGTTTATATCAATGGAAAAGCAGGGGAACGGTTTTGTGTAAGAAATTCTGGAGCCCGAGCGGTGGTGGAAGGAATAGGAGATCATGGATGTGAATATATGACCGGCGGTGTTGCTGTGATATTAGGTGAAACAGGGCGAAATTTTGGCGCCGGAATGAGCGGTGGAATTGCATACGTTTTAGACGTCGAAAATGATTTTGAGAGAAAGTGCAACAAACAAGCTTTGAATCTATTGAAAGTAGAGGAGGAAAATGACATTGGTGAACTTAAGTCGCTGATTGAAAATCACTACAATGCCACTTACAGTTCTCAGGCACAGAAAATATTGGAGAATTGGGAAAATTACCTCCCGAAATTTGTCAAGGTTTTCCCGGAGGAATACAGGCAGGCATTGATAAGACTGGAAAACGAAAAATTGGAAACTATTTGAGAGAATTATGGGAAAGATAACCGGTTTTATGGAATATAAGAGGAAGGTAGAGACCTATACACCCGTTGCAGAACGTGTGAAGCATTTTAAGGAGTTTACCATCCCGATGAAAGAAAAAGAACTAAAGGATCAGGGAGCCCGTTGTATGGACTGCGGTATACCATTTTGCCATAGTGGTTGTCCTCTGGGTAATTTAATTCCGGATTTCAATGATGCCGTATACAGAGGAAAGTGGGAGAAAGCTGCACATATACTCCATGCCACCAACAATTTTCCAGAATTTACAGGACGTTTGTGTCCTGCCCCCTGTGAGGAAGCTTGTGTTCTTGGAATTAATGAAGATCCTGTCTCTATCGAAAACATAGAAAAGAATATTGTAGAAACAGCTTTTAACAAAGGATGGGTTGTCCCACAGCCCCCAGAAGAAAGGACAGGCAAAAAAGTCGCTGTTATTGGCTCAGGACCTGCTGGTTTGGCTGCAGCTCAACAATTAAACCGTGCCGGTCATTTGGTTACCGTTTATGAACGAGATGAAAAGCCGGGAGGTCTGCTTCGCTACGGGATTCCGGATTTCAAGATGGAAAAAAATATCATAGACAGACGCCTGGAAATTTTGAAAGAAGAAGGTATAGAATTCAAATGTGGAGTTCATATCGGGGTAGATATTAAAGCCAGTGAATTAAAAGATCAATACGATGCAATCTTGCTAAGTGGTGGGGCTACCGTGAGGAGAAAACTTCCTATTCCCGGCAGTGACTTAAAAGGAATTGTACAGGCCATGGACTTCCTGGGCCAGAATAATCGACGGGTAGATGATCTTAAATTCTCCGGGGAGGAAATTCTGGCAACGGATAAAGATGTTATTGTAATAGGCGGTGGAGATACTGGCTCCGATTGCATAGGAACATCATTCCGTCAGGGTGCCAGATCCGTTACAAATTTCGAGATTCTCGGGAAACCCGGATTAGATCGTCCCAGCGACCAACCCTGGCCTTTTTGGCCGATGAGGCTTAGAACAAGCTCGTCTCATAAAGAGGGCGTGGAACGTTTTTTTAGTATTTCAACCAAAGAATTCGTAGGTGATAGCAAGGGAAATCTCAAAGGACTGGTAACAGTTGATGTAGAATGGATCAAAAAGCCAGGAGAGCGCCCTATGTTAAAGGAAATTGAAGGCACGGACAAAGAGTGGAAATGCGACATGGTATTGCTCGCATTAGGATTTACCGGATCGGAAACGACTGTGGCAGATCAACTTGGACTGGAAGTAGATACCAGGACAAATATTAAGGCCTCTGTTCAGGACTACAAGACCAATGTTCCCGGTGTATTCGTCGCCGGTGATCAGCGCAGGGGGCAATCTCTTATCGTATGGGCCATCTCGGAAGGCCGACAGGCCGCGCATCACTTGGATTTTTATTTGATGGGAAGTTCTAACTTGCCACTTAAGGGCGAAGGTGATATGCCAAAGGTTTAGGTTCAACTGCCTCGATCTTTAAAGACTTTCTTACATGGTCATCCTACTTAAGTTAGCCTCTGTTCATTGGCTACTGATTTATTTTAAATATTTTAACTATCTTAAACTGACTGAACCTCTTCAAGAAGTCTAGATAATAACAGCCTAAACCAACAAATGATGAAATCGCAGAATCTCTCTTGGCTTTTACTGAATTCAATGTTCATATTAGTCTTGATGAATTGCAAAACTGAGAAAAAGGATCAATCTAAAACCACTGATAATGTAATCGCAGCCGAACAATCTGTTATAAAGGTATTAACTAAGAGCATGGAATTTATTTGTAGAGATTCAATTCCATCGGGTTGGAATACCTTTGTTTATGAAAATCAATCAACAGAACCTCATTTTATACTCCTCGATAAATATCCAGAGGGAAAATCCATTGTGGATATGAAAAAAGACGTTGGCCCTCCATTTGACGAAGGGATGGCTCTGATAATGGAAGGAAAAACTGAGGAAGCTATGGAAGCCTTTGGTCAATTGCCAGAATGGTTTTCTCAGGTTGTTTTTTCAGGAGGGACAGGAATGATTTCACCCGCCAAAAAAGCAGTTACACATGTAAATCTCAAACCGGGATACTATATTATGGAATGTTATGTAAAAATGCCTGATGGTGAATTTCACAGCTCTATGGGTATGACTAAGGAACTAATTGTAATGGAAGAACAAAATGATTCTGAAGCTCCTGTACCGGATATAAAGATATCACTCTCTAGTAAAAATGGTATTACCTATAAAGGTTCACTTTCTGCAGGTAAAAAGATCTTTGAAGTAAATTATATAGATCATATAGTCCATGAAAACTTTGTAGGACATGATGTGAATCTGGTGCAATTGGGTCCAAAAGCAGACCTTCAGGAACTGGAGCAATGGATGAATTGGGCAACTCCTGAAGGCCTTATGAGTTCCACTCTTCCTTCAGGTATAACTTTCTTAGGTGGCACAAATGATGCTCCTGCTGGCAGTGTCCAATATTTTGAAGCCGATCTGAAACCTGGTAATTATGCCTTTATTTCAGAAGTCCCCAATTCAAGTAAAAAAGGGCTGCTTAAATCCTTTACCGTGTTATAATAGAATCGCCCCTGCTGGTATATTACAGTATACAGTGCTATCTTTTGGTTGCGGGGAGGAGGCCTTGCCCCCGGCTATAAAAGACTAAGTTTTTTATTGACGGGTCTTCAGGGCAAGCGTTCACTCTCTGCTGGTTA
>CAMYIE010000003.1:0-10968 GCA_947258405.1 uncultured Eudoraea sp.
TTCTCTTTTTTCAAGCTTTCTATCTCTTCGTTCAACACTTTCAAAGTATATCTCTAAAGCTTTATCAAAATCACCCTTTACATAATTTGCATGTGCTTTCAGATGTAAGGTATTGGCAATAGCCCAACGAAACTCTTTTTCCTCTGCAAAAACCATAAGCTCTTGAATCATGACTAATGCACTATCGGGCTTAGAGAACATAATTCCCTTCCAGATAAAATTATGATAAGCCTTGATCCGCAAACTGTCTTTTTGGTTTTCATCCTGCCAAACAGAATAGAGGGAGTCCAGATTTTGCTGCGCAGCAATTCCAGTGAGAAAAAACATCAGCTTTACAATCAAGATTTTCTTAAGCATCTCTTGTGGATTTTGATGGTCAATAAAATGATTATCCATACCGGTGAATAAATAAAGCTTACCAGCCTGGCATCAGGGGTTCAAATAAATTAGGGGAAAAATGAATCTGAATGTTCACAAATTCATTTTCAATATAAGATTTTATAATGAAATAGTATAGAATCAATCCAAGCAAAATAACAGGTCACTTCAGTCCTCATTGAGGGCATTCCTGCGTATCGCATCGATTTCCTCAAAAGTAAAGAGCCCCTGCTGGATCAGTTGGGCAAACTGATCCGAAATAGTAGCGTTAAAGAGCAACAGGTCATCGGTGTTGATGGTGAGATTTACCCCGGCATCATAAAGTCTTCTCAAAGGATGTTCCAAATAATTCCCGGCGGCTCCTAATGCGATATTGCTGTGCGGACAGATGTTTAGCCTGATGCCGCGATTTTTTATCATCTCCATGGTGTTTTCCGAATCCACCGCCCTGATCCCATGCTGGATCTCATCCGGTCCCAGGGTTTCAATTGCCCGTTCCACAGAATTATGATCGGAAAATTCCCCTATATGAACCTTCGTCTTTTTGGCAAGTGCCCTGGCTTCCTCAAAAATCTTCTTAAATCCACTGAGGTCCTGATTTGTTTCCTTACCGTAAATATCAATACCGCTGAAAACATCACTCCTTATACAGGCCATACCGTTTTGATATACCTCATCCAAAGAAATATCTTTTTTCAAACCAATCTCGGGCCGGAAGTCTATTTGATGGGCGTATTTCTGTTTTAGAGTTCCTACCGCACTCATAAAATTTTCGAGTGAACCGTCGAAATATTTAACAAGATGTATGTCTACGCTCGCCTCCAGACGAATAACATGATCATCAATCGCAGAACGAATGGCCATATCCATAAGCGAAACCACATCTTCAGAAGATCGTAAGAGCGTATTTACATACTCCTCGATAAAACGCATCATCCCATCAAATCCATCAAAAGATTCAGGTGTTTCAAAGCGGGTTCCCGGATATTGTTCCTTTAAACGTAATATGCCCGCACTTAAGTGCAGGTGATTGTGAACGTCTCCTTTGGGTAGTTGCCAAAATTTTTTTTCTACATCCTCCATCCGTAAATGGTCTTAAGCCAACTCAGAATAAATGCCGAGGTGTTAATTACCTCGAGATCATGTGGTATCTGCTCAAGTCTCTTGAGCATCTTTCAAGGAAATGTAGCAAATAATATGGAGGTATTAAAGTTTATGGGTGCTCAGGGCCAATTTTTAGGCTCATCTGCAACGAGTATATCCATGAGGATGGCAGTAAAACGCCGCCAGGTACAGTTAAATTCCATACTAATGAACTACAGCTTACTCACTCAATCTTCCCGGAACTTCGCTGTTAATTCATCGACAAGAATTCGATATACCACAGGATTCTTTTCCGACTCTATCTTGCATGAAAATTCAGCAATAGCCTGAGTATCCTTGCCCTCTTTACTTTTGATGAGTTTCTTTATGCCTTCGGCAAATTCGTGCAGATAGTATTTGGCATCAATACCATGAAGTTCCTCGTATTTTCCGTGTACCAGGACACAACTCCAGTCATTTACCGAATCGATATCATTAACTTCAAGGGAGACGTTGGGGTTCTTTCGCATCGCTTTTATCTTATGCCCTTCTGCGGCGTAGCTGATAATGGTGTTTTTTGCCTTGTTATAGTAATAGGTGATCGGAAGACTATAGGGCCATTTTCCGGCAATAAAGGACAGGTGACCTATATATTGATCCTTTAATAATTTCTTTCCTTCTTTTGCTGACAGATTCCGTATCAAAATGAGAATATTTAATGTAAATTTCTCCAGCCGCAGCTTTTATTACAATGATCTTGATCATGAGCCACGGATTTCTTTAAAGATCGAGCTTAATTTGCATGCTCAAACTATTGCTTCATACCTATATCTCGGGCAGGAATATATTGTCTTTAGAAGGAATTTTTTGCTTTAGTCCAGACTCCTATAGATCGATGTCACAATTTCTGTTGGATCGATAAAGCCCTGTCCAAACTCGGCATCCCATTCCTTAGTCAGTCCCATCGCCAGGGCTTCTTCCAAAGAATTGCCTGATGCCTTTGCCGATTTAACCCGGGTACGGATCGTCACCAGCATATCCCTATAGGCCATCAATCTGCTACGGTTGGTAACCGGGCCATGACCCGGGATGATCCTGGTTTCATCATCAATGAGGAAAAGCACCATATTGTGATTCCGGATAAAACCGTCGATATCACCACCTGAATTAAGGTCGATATAGGGATATCCGCCGTTGGCAAAATTGTCGCCCATATGGATCACATTGCTTTCAGGGAAATATATATAAGAATCCCCGTCGGTATGTGAGGGATTCACATGCATTACGCGCATGGTACGCAGGCTGTCGAGATGAAAAGTGAGTTGATCCGCATAAGTGACCTTAGGCAAGGCTACATATGTTGAAGCCGGCATTTCACGGTCACCTCTTTTATGTGGTGAACTCATCCGCTTCCTCACCGCCTCATGAGCAACTATAACAGTACCACCTTTTGCAAAATTTTCATTTCCTCCTACATGATCACCATGCCAATGGGTATTCACCAAAAACCTGATCGGTCTATCGGTAACCTTTCTAACCGCGGCGATTATCTTTTCGGAAAGCGGAGCGAACTGGTCGTCGATCAGGTAGGCATAATCCTGACCTATTGCAAGGCCTATATTACCGCCTGAACCAAAAAGACAGTAGATATCATCTGCTACCTTTTCGGTCTTTATTTGGACAGCATCCCAGTCGCGCTGCGCAGCCAGAAGTGAAATGGTCAGGCAGGAAACTACACTGAAAATGTATTTTTTATTCATGATTTAGACGGTTGATTGACTTTTCATTTATGGGAAGATGTATACCCTCTCCCAAAATAGCGAAAATCAACCATCCTTACCTCTTGAATGCGTAGAAACGCTCACAAAAAAAGATGCCTGATTTTCGTATGGTTTTGAGATAATGACTCTGAGAGACTTGTCTTAGCCCGCTCTAAAATGAGTCGTACTTGAATTTTTGTCCACCTACAGAAGCCTCGTACATAAGTCCGCCTTTCTGCATGGTGAAAACCATCACCCCGCCTTTATAATCAGCATCGGCAGAAGCCCCGGCAGTAACAGCTACCGCAGAAACCTGCGCGGAAAACTCAAAGTTGTTTCCCATAAACCGATCCATTGCTGTCTTGTCCTGGAAAAATATGATCTCTCGATAGGCCTGTCCTCCTGCCTGAAAACCGATACTCAGTTGTGTAAGTTTGGCTGCTCCAACTTCCTGGCCACCCTGGTAAACAATTCCGTTTCCGGCTGCACCACCAACGCCCAGTCCGCCTTTTCCAACATTAGGGAATATGACATATCCATGGGCTTCTTTAAACCGGTCTTCCATGCGCCAATCGGCCTCCAGGAATTCTGCCTTGGCGGCTTTAGAGTCTTCTTTAAGTTCGGATATCTTTTTCTTTGACTGGGCCTGAACTGAAAATGATAGGGATAATACGGCAAGTACTACAAACAGGCCGCCAATTCTAGTGTTTATGTTTTTCATATTCTTTGAATTAAATTAGATGTTTAAAAGGACGATTAATATACGACATTTTTATCCCTTAATAATATGAAAATCAGCATTCTTTCGGATATTCACGACAATGTATGGAACTTAAAAAAGGCTATTGCCATGAAGGAGTTGCAAGAATCGGAGACTTTGCTTTTTTGTGGGGATCTCTGCGCACCCTTTATTATAAAGTTACTTGGCCAGGCCTATTCCAAACCCATCCATATTGTTCTGGGTAATAATGATGGCGATGTGGCCGCGATCATGGCTAATGCCGCTAACTTTTCCAACATCAAAATCCACGGAGAATATTTCAGGGGCGAATTCGGCGGGATGACGATTGCGATGAATCATTACCCCGACAATGCCCGTAAGATAGCAGAACAAGGGAATTATGAGGTCGTTTGTTATGGCCACAACCATATCCTGTCACAAGAGTACATCGGAGATACACTACTCATTAATCCCGGTACGATCATGGGCTTCCATGGAGGTGCGCTAAAGGATGTACCTGCCACATTTATCACTATGCACTGTGGCACGCGGGAAACCAAGGTCTCAGAATTGCGATCATCATGAGACCTTTTCAGACAGCTGTTCGAACTATTTAGGGGATTCAGGTGAAATTTCACCTTTTACCTCGGTACCTGCTTTTGAAGTAAGTCCGGGTCCTTCTTTGGAAGTTAAACCGGGTCCCTCTTTTGAAGTCAGTCCGGGTCCTTCTTTAGAGGTCAATCCAGGGCCTTCTTTAGAAGTCAGTCCGGGTCCTTCTTTAGAAGTCAGTCCGGGTCCTTCTTTAGAAGTCAGTCCGGGTCCTTCTTTGGAAGTCAGTCCGGGTCCTTCTTTGGAAGTCAGTCCGGGACCTTCTTTTGAGGTCAGTCCGGGGCCTTCTTTTGAGGTCAGTCCGGGGCCTTCTTTTGAGGTCAGTCCAGGGCCTTCTTTTGAGGTCAGTCCGGGTCCTTCTTTAGAGGTCAGTCCGGGGCCTTCTTTAGAGGTCAGTCCAGGACCTTCTTCGGATGTTATTTTCTGATCTAGTTTTTTTTTGGTTGTTTTGGTCATAACCTTATTTTTAACAGCTGGTATATTCACTATATTAGTGAAATAATTGATCGTATCCAACTTAAAAGCCTAGTAAATAGGCAATTTGTAAGGCTTTTCTTATAGGAAAATGAAGCTTAAAAAATTCATTAGTGAATGTCGTGAAAATGAAGTTTTTAAGAACTTGTCCATATATATTGTTTCGAGTTGGGTCTTACTACAGGTTATTGCCCTGATCGCCGAACCTCTCGGTCTTCCATCTTCATCGCTCACCTATCTCCTTCTTTTTCTTCTTATTGGGTTTCCTGTTTATGTCTATTTATTGTGGTGGTTTCAGCTAAAAAACACGGTAAAGAAAAAGCCTTTGCTGGATAAAAGTGGTAATCCGGTGCCCGGTAAATTTGTCATGGGGCCGTTTCAAAAGATATATTTTTCCTCTCTGAGTATCATCAGCATCATTGCTGTAGGAGTAGCTCTTGTTGTGGTCGAGCAGAATTTTGTTCGGGAGGCTGGACTACCCGACATTGAGACCGGAGACAAGATCGCCGTCTTGAATTTCGACAACAATACCGGGGACGAAAATTTAGATATTACAGGAAAAATGACCTCAGACTGGATCATTCACGGTATAACCCAAAACAAGCTGGGCCAGGTTATTTCTCCAGAGATCATCGATGACTATTCTAAAGTGCTCAGAGCCTCCATTCTCTCTTCTAACGAGCAGAATTCAACCGTCACAGACTACCTAAAACCCTCAAAAATTATAGAAGGTGAATACTACCTTCACAAAGATAAGTTGCTTTTTCAGTGTTCCATTACAGATGAGATCATGAATACCACCCTGATCTCCTTTGAGCCTGTAGAATGTGACGTTTCTTCGCCATTAGACTGCATAGAATCGCTAAAGCAAAGGATACTTGGTTACCTGGCAACCGAGGACAAGGATATTGCTACACTGGAAGAAAAACCTCCTAGTTTTGAGGCTTACAAATATTTCTATGATGCGAAATTGCAGTATTTGAAAGCCCCTCATGATACCGCTAGCCTGGGATTGTTCGATAAGGCTATTGAGGCAGACAGCACTTACTTCGAACCTAAGGTGTATAAATTACTTTTTCATTATAATCGGGGAGAATTTACCACCGCCGATTCCCTTTTAAAGCCTATGTTCAATGCTCCGGGAACATCAGACCGGCAACAACTCCTCCTCCGAATCTATGATGCCCTGATTAATGGAAGGTCTAAACCTGCACACCGGTATCAGCAAATTGAGTACAATACCTCTCCTTTTAAGTTGGAAACCAACTCCAATATGATGATCATGTCACTTCAACTGGTGAATAAACCAGAGGAAATCGATTCGGTTTTTGCGGAAATCAACATGGAAGGCTGGGATATTACAGATTGTAATTTTTGCGTGGAACGATATAAAATTAAAGGATTGGCCGATATCCAGAGAAAAGAGTACGACCAGGCCATAGAATTATTGTCCGGTTTTGCCAATGATAGTGATGTTCGCTATACTGTACTGAAAAAAATACTGCTTAGAGCCTATATCCGAGCCGAAAAATATCCTTTGGCCGATGATATACTGACAAACATACAATTGAAATCCGAAGAGCGCGATTGGTTGGACATCCATTTATTTGCGGCAAAAGAACTTGTTTGGAAAGGTAAACAAGACCTGGCCAATATATATCTGGACAAAATCGTAAAATATATTGAAGAAGAATTCTCCACAACACCTTCCGGTCTGGTTCATATAATGGCAGAAAGCCTCTTTTATAGTCGGGATTACGGGAGAGCGATTGAATACCTGGAAAAACTTCTTACCACTTATCCAGGATTAATTGACTATCACGCTTTGCTGGCCATAGCCTATAAACAAAACGGCCAGACGTCTAAAGCAAATAAAAAACTCGAAGACCTGGAGGATCTAAGAGCAAACTATCAGCTTGGAGAAGTCGACTATGGACTGGCTGTCTATTATGCCAGTATTCTTGATGAAAACAAAACCATAAAGCACTTGTTGAGAGCTATTGCTGATGGCCATTGGTACGAAACTTCTACCTTTCAAAACGACCCGCTTTTAAGGAGCTATTTTGAAACAGATAGTTTTAAGCGTATATTATCTTTCTGGCATTAAAGAGACCACTATTTGGTATTCAGTCTATGATCAAAACCACTTAATCCCCGACTATGAGCCTACTCACTAACGCACATGCCATTGTCATTGGAATTAAATATGAATTCGACAAACTCGATACAACTCAGGATGCAAAGGATATTGTCGCTCTATTAAAAGATGAGACCATTTGTGGTTATCCCCCGGAAAACATAACACTACTAACCGGAGAAAACGCAGACAGAAAAGGTATTTTGGGGGCCTTGAAAAAACTAAAGGAGAAGACAGACGAAGATTCCTCAGTATTTCTTTATTACTCGGGGCACGGCGATTATCAACTCGAAACATTTCATTTTGTCCCCTCCGGAATTAAAAAAGGAATGAACGCTGAAGAATACAAGCGTGAATGGGTTACCGCCAAGGAAGTTCGCGATCATATTAACGCCCTGAAAACCAGACGGCTGATTTTCTTTATGGATTGTTGTCATTCTACGGGAATCGCTTCAGAATCCTTCGTAGGGGGTCAGGATTCTGAGGGAAAAGATCAAAAAAAAGATCAAAACGAATTTACTCAGGCCGACGGACTCGCTCAAAAAGTAGACACTGAAAAGGGGATTTCAGTTATCGCATCCTGTAAAGAAAATCAGAAGTCCTACAAACTAGATGCCGACAAAAACAGTTTATTCACAAAGCATTTGTTGATGGCGCTCCAAGGGCAGCATCAAACCGAATTTGTCGATCCATATGTGCGTATTTTACAGGTTGCCGGGTATTTAATGCGAACTATCCCTCCTATCCTGGAAAAAATTGCCACCAAATGGAAAATGCCGCATGTGGTACAGGAACCCTATGTGAATCTGGAGCTTTACGATGATTTTATTCTAAGCTATGTTCCAAAAAAAATTAGGGATAAAATGGCATTGCCAGAACCCGAAGACACACCCAAGACACAAGCAAAAGGTAAGAAGGAGGTCAGAACCGTTTTTAGAGAAACGGAAGGCGCTAATAATCTTCTGCTTTTTATCCATGGGTTTTCGGGGGAAGCAGGTGATACATTTGGCAAAATACCCGATATGCTTATCAAAGACCCTAAAATGGATGGCTGGGATATGAAGCCTTTCGGCTATTCCCAATTCATAGACCCTGAGCTTGGCAAGGATATCTGGGCCGGGGTAAAAGATGTTGACCGGATTGCCGAATACCTCTGTACTTCAGTGCGTTATAAATTTGTAAAATACGATCGGATAGCCGTTGTGGCCCATAGTCTCGGTGGACTAATTGCCCAACGGGCCATACTGGACTTTCGGGAGGAATTCCGTTCCAAAATATCACATGTAATTCTCCTGGGAACACCGAGTAACGGTATTGAGCCGGAAAAACTCACCAAACTCTGGAATAATAAGTACAAAGAAATGAGCAGCGAAGGCGCTTTTATCGGTGGTCTTCGAAAAGAATGGGATGATCGATATCACGGGAATTATCCTTTTACCTTAAGAGTGGCAGGTTCTGTGGATGATGAATTTGTAACCCTCGATTCCTGTTTTACGCCTTTCGATGCGGACCATAGGTTTACGATCGATGGCAGGCATCTGGGCATGGTAAAGCCTAAAAATGAGGAAGACGATTGCTACAGGCTTATCCTAAGTACTTTGACAGACACGGAATTTGCGAATCAATACACTAATAATGAGGAAATCAATATCGCACTTGGTAAATACGATGCGGTGGTAAAAAAGCTTCTCCCCGAGAAAGAGGCCCTCGATAAAAACGGCTTAAAACGACTCGTCTTTGCTCTGGAAGGACTCGACCGCCGCGAGGAGGCCTTAAAGATCCTGGATGAGCACCCCAGTGCACAGGAAGACACAGATCTTATGGGAATCATCGGAGGCAGATATAAAAGAGCATATCTGAAGTTTCCTTCACAGGAAGATGCCGAAACAGCATTTGTGTATTACGAACTGGCACTTGAAAAATCAACAACAAATAAGAACTACGAGCAGATTTATTACCATGCCATTAACCTCGCCTTTTTAAGCCTGGTGGTGAAAGACAACAAAACAGATATGACCAAATATGCCGAACAGGCACTTCATGTAGCTAAGAATTGTCCGGATAACCTATGGAAATATGCCACGGTAGCTGAGGCTAACATGTATCTTAATAAATTGGAAACGGCGAGAAAATACTATAAAATGGCATCAGAACAGGCAGGCATAAGGGAAAAGATCTCCATTCACTTAAATGCCTATGCGGGTTATACAAGTCTTATGCAAACCGACAATCCTGAGGATCCTTTTGTCGTATTTTTGAAGGAACAGTTTTTGTCATAAATAAGGAGGTTTTGTTGAAATTTAAGAAAGGGGAAATACCAGAACTCACATTTAAGGAGGCTATTAAAAAGCCCATTCCCATCCGGTGCGTTCAGATCAATGAGCCTTTTGAAGTGGAAACGTTAGAAGGTACGCTATCGGCCAAAGCCGGCGATTGGTTGATGGTAGGGATCAATGGAGAAATGTATGCCATCGATCAGGAAATATTTCAAAAGACCTATGACCTTTGCGAATAACATACTCCGTCTCAGAGAATATTGATCAATCCGACTTATCTATCTTACCATATTTGATTTGTAAAAATATCGCATCATTTGCGAGCTCAACCTTGTCGATCACATAGGCCATCTTACCTGATTTGAATGGCGCACCTTTTTTGTTGGTAACCTGGTTTCCTACAAAAAAATTATACACCGCTCTGTCGGCCTTTCCCCTGAGTGTAACAAAGTCGCCATTCTGCGGAATTTTGTAATTGTTTGATCCAATATTGGTATCGGGGCGATAGACCATTTTGACAATACTTCGTGTGGGATCGAATTGATCATTACCATTTTTGTATCCGGCATATATCCAACCAGTCTTTCCTTTTTTGATCTGTTCCAGGGCATTGTTTATATTCTGCGAATTATCGCTTTCGGGGTCTTCCTGCAGATTACTCTCTATATATTTGAAATAACTGGTGACCGTACTTTTGGTCGAAGCCTCTATCCAATTGTAATCTTCCAGCAGATCATTCAAAGACTCTATCCGGTCTTCAGCCTCTTTTAAATGCCTGGCGTTTTCTTTGTTCTCGTACCCTTCGATCTTATCAATGTATTCGGAATAGGCTTTAAATTTTTCTTTTGGTTCCGAAACAAGTACTATGGCGAGGGTTGATTGCCAGCTAATGCTATCCATTTCAATTTCGATATCATTGATCCTACGAATGGCTTCCTTTCTCAGTTCTTTTGCCTGATCGAACAATGAATCTGTCTCTTTAATAAATAAAACATGGCCTGCAGCATCGGGTCTCTTTTCGTTCTCATATAGCACCGCCTGAGACTCAAGGTAAGCCACTAAATCGATTAAATCCTGCTTCACATTGATGGTGTCAGATTTCGATTCCGGTAATTCTGTAATTGTAGAATCGACCAACATACTGGCTAACGGGGTCATTTCCGTAGCCACTTTCATGACCGCCAATCTTTCTTCATCAATCTTGGCCCTCTCTTGATTTGCGCCAATACTCAATGCCCAGAAAAAGAGACTCACCACTGCGATCAAGGCCACCGCCCCAAAACCAATCCTGATCGATTTCTTTTTATTTTTTTGTTTCTTGTCACGTGCGAGTTTGGCCTGCCTGCTTCTTTCTATAAAATCCTTAACCTGGTCAAAATTCTTATTGTATTGTTCCGCCCATGATTTGGTAGGCTTTAGTTCATCATACCATTGAATCTCCTTTTTGAATTGGGATCCTTCCAGCAGACGACCATCCGCATCATACCAGCCCTGAATCTCGGAGAGTCGTTTGTATTTATCTGCATACTG
>CAMYIE010000003.1:10991-183304 GCA_947258405.1 uncultured Eudoraea sp.
CTTTTCCTTCTTTACCAGTTTCTTTAAATTCTTCCACTGCCTGATAAGGCTTTCATGGGAGATGTCGACAAGTTTATCCTCTTCATCCCCAATATTTTCAAAATAGATGAAAGAACGCCCACTCTTTTTAAAGGGTTCAATAACCTCCAATAACTTTTTTTCATTGGTATCGGTGATTTCTACAAGCCTCGATAAACGAACAGGACGGCGCTTTATACGGTTATGAGTGTCTATAGTGGTCAGGGCACGAAAAAGAGACCTGGCTATTATTTTTTCTGAATCTGAAAGTGGCTCTATAACTTCTTCGGCATGATTCTGCAATGCGTTCTCCATACCACCTATTTCTTCGTAATCGGTAAAATCAATCATATTCTTCTCGCCTTCTACCTGCTGATGATCATATTCCCACATCCGCATCAGAGCATGCTGAAGTATGGGTAGTTCATCCTGTAAATCTCCCATACTATTGATCAATTTGGAGGTGAGCTTGGAATTGATCTTTTTACCTGAAAGTATGGCTGGTCCTTCGATTACTTTTTTTAATTGTTGCCTGGTGAGCCTCGGCACCAGATACTGGCTTTTGTTCATGGCTTCAGGCAGACCATGGTACTCAGCACAGTCACCAATAAAATCAGATCGCATGGTTAGGACCACATAAAAAGGAACTACCGACTGTTGTGAAAGTTCAAGAATTAAATTGACCAGAGAAATAGCTTCATTTCTACTTTCTGTCTGAGATTTTTCCTCGTCCTCTGGTTTTTTTTTGGCAAAGGCAAATAATTCTTCAAACTGATCGACCAGAACAAAGAAATTTATATTCTGAGATTTTCGAATGGGCTCTACCAGCTCAAGAATCGCATCTACTCCAGTAACATCGATACTCGACAACAACTCTTTGGTGGATGGCAACTTAAATTTCTCAAGGAGCTTCTTTTTAGTTAGTACGCTTTTAAGCTCCTTTAAAAGAGCATTGGCCAGGTGATAAAGTGGCGATTCGCCAGGCTTCATAATAGCCACTACCCATTCATCGCTGTCATCGACCAGAAAACCGCCTTTGAGGGCTGGGATCAGGCCTGCTCTAAGCAGTGAAGATTTACCACAACCCGAGCTTCCCACAACGGCCACAAATCTATGTGTGTATAATCTTTGCAGTAATTCCCAGGTCTGAGTTTCGCGACCAAAAAAGAGCAGACTTTCATTAGGTTCATAGGGTCTTAGACCCACATAGGGATTCTTATCAATCATTATCCTTTCCGATTAAGTTGCTCATGAAATCTTCTATAATTTCAGGGTTAACATTCTCTTGATCGCTATGGTTTACTACATTAACTTTAATATTATTGATCACCGTATTGCCTGCTTTAATCAGATCCTCAGCATCCTTGGCGGGTGGGGTTATATAAATGAAGATGTCCTCCACCGGGCCTTTATCGAACATCAGTTTACCCATCGCCTGAGTGAATCTCGATTCTACCCACTCCTTAGAGGATTTGCCATAAAGGAATACCAGTTTTTTTACTTCATTAAGGCGGTTTTGAAGTATTCTTCTGTTCTTATCAGGATTATTGCCAAAGGGAGCGAAATGCGTGATCAGATTGTGTTTTTGAAAAGACTGTTCTAATGCCATGGCATACATTTTATCCTCCACGTTGTAGTCTAAAAGTATATCGAGTTCCTCATGAGAATCAACAGCATTCTTTTTCTCCAAAGACTTTTTTTGCTCTTCCAAAACGGTGACGTGGTCGAGAATGGTATTGGTGAGATTACTGTAGTCGCCTATGATGAATTCGTAGTCTTTTTCGTCCAGGGATCCCATCTCAATACTCTGAACATACTCCCTGTATTTATCGTCCCTGATGCCTTCTATGGGCACTAAAGAATCCATCCAGATCAGTTGGGGTACCGGTGAGTCGAGGACGATTTCAATCTGCTTGGTCCGATACCATTTTTCCGGTTCATCTTCTATTCCAAAACCCGGTGAATGATCAATGAGATGCACCGCAAGATCGGCATGCTCAAGAACTTGTCTGGTGGCCTCTTCGTGCTCTTTGGCTTTGCGCACATCCTGGTTATTCAAAATAATCTTATAACCCTTTTTCTTTAAACTACTTATCGCCTTATCCCGATCTTTCAATAACGATTCAGGGGAATCTGCAAAATAGATGGTAAAGACATCATCGTTCACACCCTCATCGATCTCTATGGAAGCCGCTTCATTAGTTTCACTTAAACCGTCTACGAGTTTAAATATCGCTGCGATGAGTTTTTTCCACTCTTCGTTAAAACGTTGATCCGTGAAATCCAAAATATTGGCTGTTCGCCAATCTACCCCTTCATCTAACCTTTCATAAAAATGGTACCCTGATCTGCCCTGCATTTCTGCTGGCCATTGGTCAAAAGGAATATTTTTCAGCAAACAATTTATAATTCTGGAACTATGCCCTACCTTGATCCCTTCTTTTTCCGATTTTGCCTTTTTAAAGAATATTTCTAACTCCTTTTCGCAATACTCCGAATTCTGATAATTCACAGAGTTAAGACATAGAAAAATCGCAGATTTTTGAATTCCTTCTTCTATCTTGCCGTCAAAAAAATCATTCCCGGCCAGTGTTCTATTATCCCACCATATACGGACATCACCGCAACCAGCCCTTTTTAAGTCGGTTTTAAGAAGTGTACAGAAAGACTTTACCCATCCCTCTTTACCACGTACTGTATCCGGCAGATCATCATCGTGTGCGTAGCTGATAAATATGTCGTACTCAAAGTTGGTTACCGATTCCATCTCTTTTTGTTTTATTACGAAATCAAAAGATAATACAATTCAATCAATTTCTCTTTGCCATTAATCTGGTTCTATGTAATCTTCATTTAAATCTTAAATCCGGGTGTAGAGGTAATTTCACCTGAAGTAAGAAACCACCTTCTATCCTGAATCGTCGTTTCCTGGTTTTTCGTTAATGAGATCATTCCACGAAGCGTTCTCATTGTTCATTATCCTCTCAATATTCTGAACGAAAAACTTATAGTCGGCCCTCCGCCCGGCATAATGACCCGCGCCGGTGTTGTAAAGGATCTTCTCGCGTTCAAGGGCTTCAGCCGTCATTCGATAGGTGGCCCATTTCTCCTGGAACTTCCATAAAGACACTATACCTGTGAGGGAGGCAGTAACGATCCCAAGCCCCGCGATCACCCATCTCAGTTTTTCTCCGTAGAATTCCGAAGAGCTAAAACCGGATAAAGCAGGAATTGAAGCTGCAAAAAAAATGATAACCCCATTAAGTCTCAAATATAATTTTTTGTTGATCGCGCTTTTTTTACCATACCAGGAGATCTGATTGTCTACGCGGTCCTTCATGTACTGTGATTCGGTCATAATTTTGTTGGTTTAGGAAAAACAGAAATAAGGATTCAAATACATATCAGGGATTTCAATATAGTTAGAATATTCTTAATTGGATACTCGATTTATGGCATTTTGGCTATATTCCATTTCCTAAGTTTATAGAATATGATCTTTCAACAAGCACATACCTGGTTCCATCAACTAATATTTGCATTAACTCTTTTGATGACGCCCATGGCAATGGGTCAGCAGGAAAATATCAAAAAGCCCAAATTGGTAGTCGGTATTGTGGTAGATCAAATGCGGGCCGACTATCTCTATAAATACGAGGATATGTACGGAGAAGGTGGTTTTAAACGCCTTATGCGCGATGGCTTTAACTTTAAGAACGCTCAGTACAATTATGTGGTTACGGAGACTGCCCCCGGCCATGCTTCTATTTACAGCGGTACTACCCCCTCCACCCATGGTATCATTGGGAATAGCTGGTACGACAGGAAGTTAAGAGATCTGGTCATCAATGTTGGTGATTCGACAGCTACTTTAGTAGGCTCGGAAATACCAAATACTAACGGCTTGTCGCCACATCATTTACTTTCTAATACCCTTGGTGATGAATTACGGCAAGGCAAAAATTTTAAAGCGAAGGTCATCAGTGTTTCTCTTAAAGACCGTGGTGCCATACTGCCAGGCGGACGTGCAGCGGATGCAGCCTATTGGCACGACTGGGTTTCCAGTCCGGGATATTTTGTGAGTAGTTCTTATTATATGGAGGATCTTCCCAACTGGGTTAAGAATTTTAACAAGAAAGGGAAATCCGATGCCTATCTCAACACACAATGGGAAACACTCTACCCAATAGAACAGTACACACAGAGCGCCCCGGATAACAACAACTACGAACCCGCCATAGGGGGCAAATCAACACCTACCTTCCCATACGATTTTAAGTCGATGAGAGAGCGATACAGACAAGCGGGAGCCGAATACCAGCTTATTTGGGTATCACCAGTCGGAAATTCACTGCTTACAGAATTCGCCATAGAAGCCCTGAAACGGGAAAAACTAGGACTGGATGAATACCCCGATCTATTGGCGATCAGTTATTCTTCCACCGATGTTGCCGGACATACCTTTGGGCCGCAATCCGTAGAAATTCAGGACATGTACCTGCGTTTGGATCAAAATATAGAAGAATTGCTAAACACATTGGATAAGCAGGTAGGGGCCGGAAATTATACGCTATTCCTTACTGCCGACCATGCCGGTATGCCCAATGCCCAATTCTCGAACGATCAGAAGCTACCGGCGGGTATTGCCCCCATAAAAACCTATCAGTTTGCACTGGCCAAATTCCTCAACAATAAATATGAGCAGCAAAACCTGCTGCAGCAATTCAATTACGAACAGGTGTATCTAGACCAGGATCTTATTCTTAAGAGCGGACTGGACTTATCATCGGTTCAGAGATCGGCGGCCGATTTTCTTCTTACTCAGGAAGGTATTGTAGGTGCACTAACCGCTCATGAAATGTTGTCGGAAAACTACGAAGACGGAGCCAGACAAAAGGTACAGAACGGATTCCATCCTAAACGGTCTGGTGATATCATCCTTACCTTTTTGCCGGGATATGTTCAAAATACAGCAGCCGGTATGACCCTTGATAAACTTAAGGGAACTACCCATGGTTCGGGCTATAACTACGATTCTCATGTGCCTTTGCTCTGGATGGGTGCGGGCATTCCCAGTGGTAGCTCGGTCAGGGAAGTCAAGGTTACAGATATTGCGCCTTCCCTCGCCATGATCCTCAATCTTCAGCTACCGAGTGGTTCGAACGGACAGCCTTTGCAGGAATTATTTGAATAAAAGACTTAGCGGTAAATTTCGGGCTGGTGTTAGAGGATACGAACTAAAGGCACTATTTTATCCTGGCTTTATCTTGAATTTCACTTTTGAATTTTGCCGGGTCGGCCAGGATGGTAAAAAAATCAGCTACATATTCACGAGCCAGTTTGTATTCCTGAATGTCGTCAAAAAATGGTTGTAGTTTGGCGATCTCCGTCATCATTTGGGATTGTTTTTCGAGGTACTCATTCCGTACCTGTTTTAATACAAATGGACTTCTTTGGTAACCTCTATAGAGTCGCTCTGTAACATGGGTGATAGGTAATGATTGGTTGCCCACTTGCGATACCACTGCATAACTGGCATTCACAAGACCACAAAGATCAAAATCATAAGGTATCGGAACAATTTTCTTGTCACTGGTAAACACCAGTTTTGTATTATGCTGATAGGCATTGGAGTAATCGGTATTACCAATCATAAACTGTAGCATATCGTTTTGAATCGAAGCATGATCATCCTGTTGCATGGGATGTACCTTGCGATCTTTTAACTCCTGCCCTCCAGCCCGATCTGCGATTTTATCAATATCTTCCTGCAAGAAGCCTGTTAACTGATAGCCCTTGTTCTTCTTTCCCTTCAAATCGGTAAAATCTATATCCAGCAATCGTGTTTTATAATAATAGGTAGCCACTTCTTCATAGAGCTTATAAGCAAGATACTCTTTAAGCAACTTATCGTTCTTCTCGGCCTGGATCAAACAAGGCAAGACCAGTTTTAATTTTTTATGGTCCTCGAAAGGAGTACCCTTGCGCTCGGCCTTGCTTATTCTAACCTTGATGGGTGTAAAAAAACAGGTCTTCCTGCGATTATTCCCTCTGGCCCTCAATTTAACTTCCAGGGAATCCCAATCTCCGTTATCAAGTTTGTAGTGAAGAGCGGTCTTAATATAGGTAGTATCGTTGGTTTTCGTCCTGATCTCTTTAATCGAATAGGCGAGTTTTATGGAGAGAATATCTTCGGAATCGAAAAGATCGGCTGTTGAGTTTTCGGTATCCGAGGACTTATTTTGTTGAGAAAAAGAAGCACTTATGCTGAAGAGCGATAAGAGTAGAATCAGGTACTTCACTTGTATTTTCACAATATTCTGGCTAGCTTTAAGTATTTAAGGTACTAAATTACATTCAATTAACCTCTATTTATCCATACTAAACCACCGGACGTTGATCGTGATGATCATTGCGATCCTGAGCACTTTTCTCTCTTCACATTTTAATATCGTTTTTCATGTCGATTTAACTCTGCTCAGCATCGCCATTGTTTTTCCACTGGTATTTGCCATCCGGGGTTCTTTTAGAAGAAGAGAAAAAGCCCTTGGTCATTTGAGTAAATTCAGGAGTGCCTTACAAACCGTGCACTACTTTATTGTGAGCAATTCTGAACTTACGGAAGACAGCAAAAATGAGATGAAAGAAATACTGAATAAGATCAGTGATGAAACTTTAGATCACCTGGCTCAAATGGAGACCACTACTGCTCAGCTCGATGAAATAATCGATATGGTACAGCAGTTTATAAATACCCGTGAGGAGTTGACCTCAAAATCTCTAAAGGATCGCACATTTCGTTTTATGCAGGACCTGCACGAATCAATAGAAAACCTCCATGCCATCAATATTCACAGGACACCCATTGTGCTTAAGGCTTATTGTAAATTCTTCATCTATATCTTTCCATTGGTATATGCCCCTACTGTGATATATAATCTGGGGCCGCACAGCTCGGTGATTGTTGCCTATGGGGTTGTTATCTTAACGCAGTTTATCCTTATATCCCTCTATAACATACAGGATCAATTGGAAAATCCATTCGACGATGATGGCCCGGATGATATTAAACTCGATACCTTTAAAATAAACCGATAGGCCAAATTTTAGGTTGGATATTTTGAATGACAAATAATAGATCAATCTAATGTCTATTTATCTGCCTTTAGTTCTAATTGACAGAATAACTGCCTCAATACAAAACTTCTGAATTGCATCACCAGGATCACCCATAAAAAACAGGGCTTTCAATAATAAAAAATTGAGTGACTTAATAGGTGAAACTAACTCGGAAAATTGGCCCTAGTGGCTTATCTTTGTTATTCACTAAATAAGACTAAAGAAGCCACAACCAAATAATATTAGAATGAAGAAGTTATATTTATTTCTAATTCTGATGCTGGGCGCTTTTTATCTGAGCTTTTCCCAGGGCGTCGATTTTAGTAAAACGGGCAATCAGGAAAACTCGGAAAGATTCCGGACGCTTCAGATATCCGGGCACGGAGGTGGACACCTCTACTCCGGACAATCACTTACCAGTAAACTTGAAGGATATGGAATCGGATTCAGATCTTTTAAATGTTAAATAAAATACGAGTTCTTTTTTGAAAAGAAAATACAGAAATATTCTGCTTGTTTTTCTGATCACTCCGCTGATCATCATTTTACTTAGCCATCTTATCATCGAACTAAATTCAAGGGGGAAAACATTTGATAAGATCGCAGATATACCCGAAAACAAAGTAGGGCTGGTACTTGGAACCTCAAGACACCTTGTCGAAGGCGGAATCAATCCCTATTACTCACATAGGATCAAAGCGACAATTGCATTATTCAAGGCTGGGAAGATAGATTTTGTACTGGTTAGTGGCGATAATGGAAGTATCTATTATAACGAGCCTACTACCATTAAAAAAGACCTCATAGAAGGTGGTATTCCCGAAGAAAAGATCTATCTGGATTATGCCGGATTTCGAACCCTGGATTCGATGGTCCGGGCAAAGGTTATTTTCGGACTCGATAGTGTTACCGTTATTTCACAGGAATTCCACAATAAAAGAGCGATCTATATAGCCGAAAGAAAAGGCCTTAGCGCAATTGGGTTCAATGCAACCGACCTGGGAGGGGATAGGGCACTTAGAATGCATTCGCGTGAATATTTCGCCAGGGTAAAAGTATTTATGGATCTGCTTTTCAATACCCAGCCCAGATTCTATGGCGACAAGATCGAGATACAATAATTGTTTCCAGCTCATCAGAATATGGTATTTTAGTTCAGAATAGGAAGCCAGATATGCAAAAAATTAAAACCCTGCTCCGAAACCTGGGACCCGGACTTTTGTTTGCAAGTATGGCCATTGGCACTTCGCACCTGGTACTATCTACCAAAGCCGGCGCACAATACGGATGGCTGATGATCATTCCGATCATACTGGCAAATATCCTAAAATATCCTTTCTTCGAGTTTGGTATCAGGTATACCAATGTAACCGGACTATCGCTTATTGAAGGGTATTTAAGAAGAGGAAAAGGATATCTCTGGCTTTATGCCTTTATTACTCTGGTAACCACTTTCACCATCCTGGCAGCGCTTTATGTGGTAACTGCAGGCCTGTTTATCAACTTATTCAATGTAGAAAATCTCTCCATTTCCACGGTTGCGCTGGGCTTGTTTATACTGATTAGCAGTATCCTGATCATCGGCCGCTATAAATTCCTAGAAAACGCTTTAAAACTGGTTATCAGTATACTGTTTACCGCTTTGCTTATAACCACGGCAATGGTTGTATTTAAAGGTCCGGTAAACCCTGTAGAGAACTTTCAGCGACCAGAAATACTTAATAAAGTAGGAATCCTGTTCCTGATCAGTCTCGTGGGTTGGATGCCCACGGCGGTAGAAGCTTCCAGTTGGGTAAGCCTTTGGAGTCTGGAGAAATATAAGATAAGTGGCAGGCCTTCTCTAAAAGAGGCCCTTCAGGAGTTTAATTCGGGTTATTTTACCACCGCATTCCTGGCAGTATTCTTCCTTGTAATAGGTCTGATGACGCTCTACGGAACCAATACAGAACTCAGCGGTAATGCCGTGGTGTTCGCCGATCAGGTGGTGCAACTATTTACGACACATATAGGTAAATGGGCCTATATATTCATTGCAGTAGCAGCTTTCGCCACCATGTTCAGCACATGTATGACTGCTCATGATGCAATTAGCAGAGTAAGCATCGATATCATACGCCATCTCAGTCCTAAAGCGAAAGAGTTTTCAGGTAGAAAGTACTACGCAGCAGGTATAATCGTACTGGCATTGGTTAACTATATTGTAGTAACTATGTTCAGTGCCAATATGGGGTTTTTGGTAGCACTGGCAACCTTCGTTTCATTTGTACTAGCGCCTATTGTTGGCTATATGAATATTAAGAACGTAATGAGTCATGATCTTCCAAAGGAATATCGACCTAAAAAAGGCCTGCAATGGCTCACCTATATCGGGATTATATTTTTGGGGCTCTTTGCTTTGTATTATTGCTGGCTGATCATCCAATAAGCTTTTGCACTGGAGCACAAGTTCTTATTAAGTCCTGCTCGTTGACCCTTCTACCTCTATAATGTGTGGGCTTTAATGTCTTCAACTACTTCCGGATTGAGAAGTGTACTGATGTCTCCCAGGTTTTCTGCATCATGAGATGCAATTTTTCTCAGGATACGTCTCATAATCTTCCCACTCCTCGTTTTAGGGAGTCCGGGAACAAACTGAATCTTTTGGAGTTTGGCTATGGGGCCGATTTGTTCAGCAATCTGAAGGTTGATCTCTTTTCTTAGATTTTCCCGGTCTCTTGTCTCGCCGGTTTCTTTGAGTATTACAAATCCATAAAGCGCATTGCCTTTGATCTCATGAGGAAATCCAACCACAGCAGATTCTGCAACTGCAGGATGCTCATTGATGGAGTCTTCAATGGGTGCTGTTCCAAGATTGTGTCCTGAGACAATGATCACATCATCTACCCTTCCGGTAATCCGGTAATAACCAACTTCATCCCTCAGCGCACCATCTCCGGTAAAGTATTTGTTTTCAAATGCGTCAAAATATGTATTCCGAAAACGCTCATGGTCGCCCCAGATAGTTCTCGCCATTGACGGCCATGGAAATTTAATGCATAGCTTTCCGGAAACCTGGTTCCCGCTGATCTCGTTTCCCTGATCGTCCATCAAGGCGGGTTGCACTCCTATAAAAGGCAATGTCGCATAGGTGGGCGTTGTTGGTGTTACATAGGGGATAGGTGAGATCATGATACCTCCCGTTTCGGTCTGCCACCAGGTATCTACGATAGGGCTCTTCCCTTTGCCTACATTGTTATTATACCAATGCCAGGCTTCCTCATTTATTGGCTCACCAACGGTTCCCAATACCTTTAAAGAAGAGAGATCATACTTTTCTACATATTCAAGTTTTTCCTTGGCCAGCGCTCTGATCGCTGTAGGAGCGGTATAAAACTGATTCACCTTATGCTTTTCCACCACCTGCCAGAAACGACTGTAATCAGGATAGGAAGGCACCCCTTCGAACATTACGGTGGTTGCTCCATTGAGCAACGGACCATAAACAATATATGAATGTCCTGTAATCCAACCGATATCTGCCGTACACCAATAGATATCACCTTCCCTGTACTGGAAAATATTCTTAAAAGTATAGGCCGTATAGACCATATAACCCGCGCAGCTATGAACCATGCCTTTGGGTTTTCCGGTGGAACCAGAAGTATACAGAATAAAAAGCGGATCCTCTGATTTCATGATTTCGGCATCACAATCTGCATAAGCCTGCTCAAGAAGAGGTTGTAACCATTTATCCCTTCCTGTTTCCATATGGATATCACTCCCGGTACGCTTTACAACATAGACCGATTTTACCCCATCGCAATCCTGAAGGGCCTGATCTACTATTCCTTTGAGGTCGATCACCTTGTCTCCTCTGAAGGATCCATCGGAGGTGATCACACAATGTGCGTCACAATCGTTAATGCGCGCCGCGAGAGCAGAAGATGAAAAGCCGGCAAAAACCACAGAATGAATCGCCCCGATCCTGGCACAGGCAAGGACAGAAATAGCAAGTTCCGGGATCATGGGCAGGTAAATACAGACCCTGTCCCCTTTTCCAATACCCCCTTCAATCAAAACATTTGCCATCTTGCAGACCCTTTCGTGCAACTGACTATAAGTAATATGTTCAGCTTCTGCTTCTGGATCATTAGGTTCGAAAAGGATAGCGGTTTTGTCTTTTCTCATCGGCAGAAAACGGTCCAGGCAATTCTCTGTAATATTAAACCTGGCCCCTTCAAACCATTTGATCTCAGGCTTTTCAAAATCCCACTCCAATACCTTGTTCCATTTTTCACGCCATACGAAATGTTCCTCGGCTATTTCTTCCCAAAAATTTTCAGGTTCGCGCACAGATTTGCGGTACACCTGAAAATACTCTTCCAAATTTTTAATGTGGTAATTACTCATACTGGTTTGGTTTAATGTGCCTGAGCCTCAGACGATCCTTTTGGAATACGGATTTCCTCAACCATTTCCTGCACTTCAGCAGGAGGATCGGCGGTAAATTTGGCCACAGTAAGTGAAACAATAAAGTTAAGCATCATGGCTACAGTTCCAAAGCCTTCGGGAGAAATTCCCATCCACCAATCCGTTGGCCCGCCCCCGCCAAACATATCGAATTTGAACTTTAGCATATAAAAGAGCATTGAAATAATCCCGACGATCATGCCCGAAATAGCTCCTTCTTTGTTCATCTTCTTATAAAAAATGCCGAGGATGATTGCCGGAAAAAAAGAGGCAGCCGCAAGACCGAAAGCAAGGGCAACAGTGGCCGCGACAAAATCGGGTGGATTGATCCCGAAATATCCTGCAACTACCACGGCAACTACGGCTGATAATCGTGCAATAATCAACTCCCCCTTATCAGATATAGTTGGCCGAATTTGTTTTTTGATCAGGTCGTGAGAAACAGAGGTGGAGATAACCAGCAATAAACCAGCCGCCGTTGATAATGCTGCTGCTAATCCGCCTGCTGCCACCAGGGCAATAACCCAGTTAGGTAAATTTGCGATTTCGGGATTGGCCAGGACCGTTATATCGGGATCAACCGTCAGTTCATTACGATCCGGATCGGCCACATACTGTATTCGCCCGTCCGCATTCTTATCATCGAATCGAATAAGCTCTGTAGTCTCCCATTTATAGAACCAGGGCGGCATATCTTCATATTTTTGATCACTCACTGTTTCTATCAGGTTAGTGCGTGCGAAAACGGCAACTGCGGGCGCTGTGGTATAAAGTAACGCGATAAAAAGCAATGCATAACCCGCAGACTTTCGTGCGTCCTTTACTTTTGGTACTGTGAAGAAGCGTACGATCACATGTGGAAGTCCTGCCGTGCCCACCATGAGGGCAGCAGTGATAAAAAATACATCGATCATAGATTTTGAACCATCGGTGTATTTGTGAAATCCCAATTCTACGGAAAGTCCATTTAGTTTATCGAGCAAATTGATTTGCTCCCCCAATACTTCGCTTCCCATACCAATCTGGGGTATGATGGTACCGGTCATCTGAATGGATATAAAAATTGCCGGGACCATAAAGGCAAAGATCAGCACACAGTATTGCGCCACCTGTGTATAGGTGATCCCTTTCATACCGCCCAATACCGCATAGAAAAGGACGATAAACATTCCAATAATCACACCAACATGAACGGGCACTTCAAGAAATCTTGAAAACACAAGCCCTACACCCCGCATTTGCCCTGCCACATAGGTAAAGGATACCAGCAGTGCACAGATAACCGCTACGGTCCTGGCCACATTGGAATAATAGCGATCCCCGATAAAATCGGGCACGGTGAACTTTCCAAATTTCCGAAGATAAGGAGCAAGCAGCAGTGCCAGCAGCACATATCCCCCGGTCCATCCCATAAGGTAAGCCGATCCGTCATACCCCATCACCGAAATGATCCCTGCCATCCCCAGGAATGAAGCTGCCGACATCCAATCGGCTGCCGTGGCTAAACCATTTGCCAAAGGGGGAACCCCGCCTCCGGCTACATAAAAATCACGCGTAGATTTAGCCCTGGACCATATGGCAATACCGATGTAGAGAAGAAAGGTAGATATGACCAGTATCATTGTCCACGTCTGTACATCCATAGATTACAAAGATTTGCTTCGCTTATTCTTCATAACCGTACTTCTTGTCCAGTCGGTTCATAAGCAGTACATAAACAAAAATGAGAATTACAAAAACATAGATGGAGCCTTGTTGTGCAAACCAGAAACCGAGTTTGAAACCTCCAATACTTATTTTATCCAGCTGGTCTTTTAGAAGGATTCCAAAACCGTAAGACACCAGAAACCATATACCGAGCAAAATACTCAGGTACAACAGGTTTTTCCTCCAGTATGATTTAGCCGATGGCATAAAGATCTAGTAATTAGGTTAAATATAAAGAATCCACTGAAGTATCAGGCCGGAAGCCTGAGAATTCCAGATTATACTCATAAATCGGTTTACGGCTATTCGAGAAGATTATAATTCAATATTACGATCAGGTGCCGTTCATTCTGGCGGTGAAGAAAATCCAGGCAGTAAACCCCGTTCTCGCACTGGTTGATGATTTTATCCTCGCCGTATCCGACCGAATAAAGAATATTGGAAGAGGGGACACCGTTTTCCTGAAGGTATTTTTTAATAGCATCCGCACGATTCTGAGATATCCTAAAGTTAGTCGAACTGCCACCTCTGCTATCGGTATGTGATTCTATCCGAAGTTGTAATTGGGGGAACTGTGCTACAATATTAACCACCTTTTCCAGTTCCTGCTCAATCTCAGGTGTTATTGTCGCACTCCCTTTAGCAAAGAAAAACTTATTGAGCTTTATCACCTGTTGATCTTCGGTTTCAATAACCAGATCATCGATGCTCGACATTTCAATGGTAAGTTCCTGTTGTTGAAGTTCCAGGAGCTGTTCATTATTAAGACTTAAATAGAACTGGGAATGTTTTGGTTTACGAGCTTCGATGGTTAGCTCTTCCTGCCATGGGATCTCCACCCGGAAATTTCCATCTTCATCGGCGAAGATCTCTTTGATCTTTTTTTGCTCGCTATCTATCAGTTTCAACATAACCTTAGATACGGCATTGCCGGTGGAAGGATTAACAATATTTCCTTTAAGTAATAGTATTTTTGGCCCCGGCATTTCTTTTGCCAAGAAACCGTAAATATCGTCTCCTCCCTTACCTCCTTCACGATTGGAAGCAAAGTAACCGATCAGTTCCTGATCTTCATGTTTTTTGATGATCATACCAAAATCGTCTGACTCAGAATTGATTCCGTATCCGAGGTTGATCGGGATGCTGAACAAATCATCTGCCTGTACCTCCGACTTGTAAATATCCATGCCTCCTAAACCATAGAAAATATCTGATGCAAAATATAAACTACCATCGAAGATATAGGGTGCTATTTCATTCCCCGGAGAATTAATTCTAGGTCCCAGATTAACCGGCGACGACATGATCATTCCGTTATTGGTAGAAACATAATACAGATCTGTGCCTCCGTAATTATCCTTGAGGGAGGCTGAAAAATAGAGCCTTTGAGAAGCCGCATCATAGTACGGATAGTAGAAGGAAGTACTTAGATCTCTGAGAAGATATAGGAAATCCCCTCTTTTGCTTACCGTACCAATAGCAAGGGCGTTCTTGCCATTCTCGTCGAATAACAACTCCCCTTCTTCGGCATTAGAAAGTATATAAAATACCTGGTCCAGTTTATCGGAATAAAAAGGTGTTGCCTGATGAAATTTGGTTTTAGGAATGCCGGTAAAAAGATTCGGATTCAATATGCTGCCATCAGCAGACATCCGGGCCACATAGATATTAAGATACGATTCCCCCGAGGGTGAGTAAATACTTTTATCTTCCACCACCCTTCCACTGCTGAATAAAAGCTTCTCTCCATAAAATCCCGGCGCAAAGTCGTCCTGGGGGCTATTGCTATCGATATTAAAGGTTCTGAATCGTCCTGCTGTGGTATCGTTGGAATGGAGGAGCTCGTAATTCAACTCTGCATTTTCCATCAACTCCACAGGAAAAGATGAAACCCTGGTCGCCAAAAGCGTATTAACTCTTTCCAGGTCATCAGTTCTGTTCATCGCCTGTAACATCATATTGAAGTGATTGGCCGATAACTCATAATCGGTTTTATAGAGGTCGAAAAATGTTTCTGCCGCTTTCTTATAATTATCAGTATTAAAATAGGAGGCCGCAAGGTTGGCAAATTGCTGGCTGCTCAAGGGCTTGCTCAGCATTTCTTTTTTATACTCCTCTATTGCATCCTCGTAGGCATACTCAAAATATAGGATATCGGCTTTCGACATCTCTTCCTGGCCATAGGAGAAGCTGCAAAAGGCGACTAGCAGTATTGTGAATATCCTAATTTTCATTTATCTAAATTTAGAAAAACCTGGGTGAATCTATTTGTTTTGGTTTACCTTTTGGTGCTTTGGATTTGTCTTGCTTAGACCGCCCTTCTCCACGGCCAAAATAAAACTTCACAATCACCTCATGAGAACCGCTATTGTACTCTCCTAAACCGTTCGTATTATAGTCGTAGCTATACCCGATAAAAGCGGTATTGGAAATTTGAAAACCGGCCAGACCGCTTACCGAATTATCAACCCTGTAAGCGGCACCCAGCGTAAATACATCCTTAATAAGAAAATTGGTGGAAATATTTACTGTAGCTGGTGCGCCCTGGATATAATTCACCAGGAATGCAGGTTTAAACTTTAAATTATCCGAAAAATCAAATACATAACCCCCGATAAAGTTGAACTGCATTTTGTCCTCAACAACAATGGCCACGGCCTCATCGTATAATCCATCGGTAAGAAAGTTGGGGACCGAAGCTCCCAGATACCAATCTTCCTGATAAAGAAAAAGACCAGCACCTACTGTGGGATAGAATTCTTTGATATTATTCCTGTCTAAAATAGGCTCTCCCGGATTCTCAAAAGAGCCCTTGGAAAAATCAACATTAAGGAAAGATCCACCGGCATCTACTCCAAATGAAAGTCGGGTTTCCTCCGAGAGTCGTATCTGATATGAATAGGCAATGTCTGCAAATGTGCTTGTAGTGGGCCCGATCTCATCGCTGACCACATTAAATCCAAGTCCGTGTCTTTCATTGGCAAAAGGAATATTCATGCCAAATCGAAAATTTCTCGGTGCTCCCGGGATATCTATCCATTGAGAGCGGTACAGGCCTGTGAGGTCGAGAGTTTCAACCGTACCTACATAAGCAGGATTAAAACTCCCTATGTTATACATATACTGGGTATACTGTGGCTCCCGCTGACCATAGACACCGCTGATAAAAACCAGCATCAATAGCCCTGCCCATCGTCTTACCTCAAAGAAAGTTTTAATCCTTATCCCGATCATTGATCTTTTATCTTAAGACTTGTATCCACCCTTTCTGAATTCCTGATCCGTCGCCAAGGTCGAGTATGTAAAAATATGTGCCATCGGGAACCGCTTCGTTCTTGCGGGTGCCATCCCAGGTACTTGAATCGGTCATACCCGCTGCTTTATAAACCAGACTGCCATAACGGTTATAGATCTCCATGGTATTATCAGGATACTGGTCAAGACAATTGATCTTAAGCCGATCGTTGGTTCCATCCCCGTTGGGGGAAAACTGATTGAAAAGGAAACCACATTCAGACGTGCTTGGAAAATTAACCTCCACTTCCGCCGATGCTATATCGTTATCCGGATTGCCATCAAACGGATTGGAATTCAGTATGGCCGCAGTATTGAAAAATGTTCCTTCTCTTGGTACAGAAACGTTAATGGTTAGTAAGGCCTGTTCACCCAGAGCCAGACTGGGAATATTCCACAAACCATTCTCCACATTATAACTACCGGTATCGGCAGAATGAGAAATATATATAAACCCGCTATCGGATCCGGAAGGAATTATGTCTTCCACAAAAATATCATCCACCCTGTTCTCCTCAGATTCATTGGTAACAGTTATGGTGAATACGACCTGATCGCCCACCAATGGCCTGCTACTCAACGCCGTCTTCGTCAGGGCCAGGTCTACCCCTTCAGGTGGATCTATGTTTAGTTCCACCATTACGATATCATTTCCCGGATTACTGTCTTCGGGGAAGGTTTCCAGAATTCCCGCGGCATTGGTATAGACACCATTTTCATCAACATCCACAACAATCTGCAACACTGCCGATCCCAGGGCGGTTATTTCGGGTATAGTCCATTCCCCGGATTGCAGGTCATAATTGCCGAGTGAAGCCGTATGAGAAACATAAATAAATCCTGATTCCAGCACATCAATCGCCAGAATATCGATAACCCTGCTGTCTGAAAGATTGTTGATCGTTATCGTAAAAGTGATCCGATCTCCGATACCAGCATTGGGGTCATCTATAGATTTTTGGATTTCCAGGTCAATCGTATCGGGATTGCATTCTGGGGTAAGGTTAGGATCACAGGGATCCAAAGGGTCGGTATTGTTAAAAACCTCATCCCCGTCGTTGATACCATCGCCATCTGTATCCGGATTATTGGGGTCTGTCCCGATAATAATCTCCTGCCCGTCGAATAATCCGTCTCCATCGGTATCAACCGCACAGTTGGTTACATTAATGGTCACATCAGCAGTCTGATTGGTACAAGGTGCCAGTGCACCGGTGGTCGTATAAGTAAAAACATAATTCCCGCTTGTAAGGCCATCAAAATCAACAGTATTCTGGGCATCTATGGTAACCCCACCATTGGAAGGATCTGTGGTAATAGTCCAGTTACCAGGATCTGCTCCACTGAGTAGATCGTCAAGATCTGCGGTAGTTGGTCCATTGGCGGCTATGTTACATGCAAAAGAATCTGAAGGTGTCCCTGGGTTGGGTTGAATATTCACGGTAGCTGTCACCGCTTCGCGCTCTGAAGTACATCCATTGGCTGTGGTTTCGACCCAGAATTGAGTGGTCTGGGTAATCACCGGTGTAAAGGTAGCTAGGTCACCAAGCACTTCTGTACCGGTCTGGGTGGCATACCAGTTAAAATTGGGGTCGTCCGAATTGCCGGGTATATCCCCTTCCGCAACAAGGGTAACCTGTCCGGGTCCACAGCGTGTATCTTCTGTCAGGCTGATGAAAACAGGTGTTGCATTCACCACTATAGTCACTTCGAGAGTTCCGCTCGCACAGGTACCGCTCGCATCGAGAAAAAAACCAAAATATGTACCTGCGGTAGGGTTGGCGACCTCCCCTGGTGTTAAATAACCCGAAGCATTCAACGGATCCGGATTAATACTCCAGGTAAGCGTTGCCCCACCCGGTGGAACACTATTGGTATAAGCGTTAAGGCTTTCCGTTACCACGTCACAAAATATGGTAGGGGTATTCGGGTCGAGCAAAGGACCTTCACCCAGGCAAGCATCGTCATCGATAATGAAAATTGTGGCCAATGCTGGTGTCCCTACCGTATATGTTCCGGGTCCGGGCAGGACTTGAAAATTGATCGTTTCAGTTGGTTCCTCATCGCCATCATCGATTATATCGATCACCACCAATTCCGAACCGCCCTGAGCAACCGTATAATTGATAGTTACCGTCCCTGAAGGAACAACAAAGTCGACTCCCGGTGTTGAGGTTGATGGTGCAAGGCCATAGCTTACATCTACAGATCCATCTGCCGGGGCTCCCGGAGCAACACTGATCCTAAAACTTCCGGCTACAGGGCCATTTTCACGTCCGTCGCTCTCAGCTGAAATAGTTACCGTTTGAGCATAAATCGGGAAAGAAAGCAAAAGAAAAAAAACCAGGAAAATATGTGCTTTTCCGGTTAACTTCAAAGAAGCCCATCCCATACCAATCTTTTTCATTTATCGCAACTTCTTTAATCGGGGTTTAAGATATCTCATCTTAAGAGTAATACGCTAGAAATACAGAATCTCAATATTACTAAATATCCAGTCATCCGCCCAAATAACGGGCCTAAATATGAGTTTTTCGGATGAAATGCGGATCTTTAGTCCATCCATTTGCTACTACAGTGAGGCTGAGGCAGTTTCTGCCTCAGGAAAGACTTTTTTAACCAAACCCTGTAGTACCTTGCCAGGACCTACCTCAATAAAGTGGGTCGCCCCGTCAGCAACCATATTCTTTACGCTCTGGGTCCATTTCACCGGTGCGGTTAACTGGGCGATCAGATTACTCTTGATATCGGTGGGGTAGGTTTCACCCCTGGTGGTGACATTTTGATATACTGCACAACGCGGTGCATCAAAATTGGTTTGTTCGATAGCCAGTGCCAGTTCTTCACGGGCAGGTTCCATCAAGGGTGAATGAAAGGCTCCGCCAACAGGTAAAACCAGGGCTCTCCTGGCTCCTGCTTCTTTTAGTTTTTCGCAAGCTGAATTTACGGCGTCTACCTCGCCTGAAATAACGAGTTGCCCGGGGCAGTTATAATTAGCCGGGACAACTATCCCATCGGTTTGTTCGCAAATTCCCTCTACTATAGCATCCTCCAGGGCTATTACCGCCGCCATGGTACTCGGTTGTAGTTCACATGCTTTTTGCATAGCCATGGCCCTTCTGGAGACCAATTGGAGTCCGTCTTCAAAACCAAGAGCTCCTGCTGCCACAAGTGCAGAAAATTCTCCCAGCGAATGACCCGCAACCATGTCGGGCTTGAACTGGTCTTTTAACAAATGTGCGAGGATCACAGAATGCAGGAAAATTGCTGGTTGGGTCACCTTTGTTTGTTTCAATTCTTCGGGGGTTCCTGCAAACATTATATCTGTAATGGCAAAACCCAGAATCTCATTGGCCTTTAAGAACATTTCTTTAGCCTCGGCAGATTGTTCAAAAAGATCATGGCCCATACCTACAAATTGAGCTCCCTGACCTGGAAAAATATACGCTTTCATTTTCAATGGTGTTTGGTTGTCAAAAATAGGGAAATCTGGTGGAAGTGATCCTGGTTTATAGCATTATGATCCTTCCTTAAACCAGCCCGAATAGGTGATATAATTCTCTGCTATCCGGTCGATCTCTCCAGTACTTAATTCTATACTGATATCTTTGATCTTTTTGGCCGGCATACCTGCAAAAACACTTCCTTCAGGTACATGGGTACCCTTTGTCAATACTGCTCCTGCGGCGATAATACTATTGCTCTCTACTATACAGTCGTCCATGATAATACTCCCCATACCAACGAGTACACGGTCTTTGATTTTGCATCCATGGACAATCGCACCATGGCCTATGGATACATTGTTCCCAATTTCTGTAGGGGACTTTTTATATGTACAATGTATAATGGCGCCATCCTGAATGTTTACCTTATTCCCTATCCTGATATAGTGAACATCGCCCCGCAGAACCGCATTATACCAGATACTGCACTGATCTCCCATGGTAACTTCTCCCACTATAGTCGCATTCTCAGCAATAAAACAGTCTTTGCCTATAACAGGGGTAAACCCACGTACAGCTTTTATCATAGTTAATGTTTTTATTTGGTCTAAAATTATTCAAAAAAAGACAGCAATCCACGCTTTCTGGAAGAAGAAACCAGTAGTTCTTTCCCATTAGACAACACTACGCTACCGCCTTTGCCTTTCCGGTATTTAACGATTTCGTTTACGTTTACAAGAAACGATTTATGCGTTCTGGCGAAGCCAAAATCAGATAGAGCCTCCTCAAAATATTTTAGGGTTTTGCTTACAAGGATCTTTTTATTTATCAGATGGATTTCCGTATAGTTGTCATCGGCCTTACAGAAAAGAATATCGCCAATGTCGAGTACCTGAAAACCATCGAGCTGAGGAATGGTGATCTTTCCGGAAACTTTAGGCTGAGTGGTTTTGAGCAATTGTTCCTCTAGTTGTTTCTCCTTTATTTTGATCTCTTTCACATGATTAACAGCCTTCTGGAGTTCATCTATAGCGATGGGCTTCATCAAATAATAAGCGGCATGGTTGTTCAACGCCTCCAGGGCATACTGGTCGTATGCCGTTACGAATACTATTTCAAATTCTCTTTCCGGTAGTTGATCTATCAGGTCAAAAGCATTCCCAAATGGCATTTCAACATCCAGGAATAGAAGATCAGGCTTGGTTTCTCTTATGAGATCTACTCCTTTTGAAACGGTATCCGCTTCGCCCACAATTTCAATATCCGAGCAGTATTTACCGACATAATTCCTTAGTATTTCCCTGCTCTGGGCTTCATCCTCAACTAAAACAGCTTTTAACTTCATCTTTTATTCCTTAGGGTTACCAAAACATGGGTGCCTGTTCCGTCCTTTTTCAGATCGCTGACCTCTACCCCGATCTGATGCTTGCCCATTTTATTCAGGATCTTCAGACGATCTTTTATATTGTTCATAGCTGTGGATTTTTGATCGCTCTGATGCCTGGTTTTTAATTTGGCCGATTGTTTTCTCCCGATTCCGTTATCCTCAATAATGATCTGTAATTGGTCTTTTTCCTTATTTACCCTGACGGCCAGCAGACCCTTATCTTCTTTGTATCGAAGTCCGTGCCAAACTGCATTTTCTACATAAGGCTGTAACAGCATAGGAGGTATTTCAAATTGACTGAGCTCCACCCCAGGATCGATTTCCACCTTATAATCGAACTTATCCGGAAATCTGGCTTTTTCCAGTTTCAGATATAATCCGATGAGTTCCATTTCTTTGCTCAGAGGGATAAAATCATCTTCACTATTCTCCAATACCGCCCTCATTAAAGAAGAGAAGTCGCTGAGATAGCGATTAGCACTCCTCTCATCGCTTTTTGCGATATAACTATTCACAGAATTAAGCGCATTGAAAATGAAGTGCGGATTCATCTGCGATCGCAGTGATTTAAGGGCCAAAAGATTATTGGCCAATTTTTGCTGACGGTTACTGCGATAGAAGAAAAAGGCTGCCAATGCGGTAAGCAATATGAGCAATATCAAAGAATAGATCAGCCACTTCTGTCTTCGGTTAGTCTCTTCAGACAACTGCTGTTGGGTTATAGCCAGCTCAAATTTGCTTTGTGATAGTTGCCGGTCTCTCTCTAAACTACTGATACGGCTTTGTTTGGCAGCGATCTCCCTGTTGAATCGTGCTGCCTGTGCAATTTGGATTTCCTTGCGTTGGTAGAGCGTATCGACCACTGCCACATACTGCTGATACGATTCCAGCGCCCTCGAAAAATCGCCCTTTTTACTGTACACCTCAGAAAGTTTCCTGGTGGCATCTTTTTTAACCTCCAGATCGTCGTCAACATCTGCCTTTCTGATACTTTCCACCAGGTATGGAATAGCTTCATCGGTCTTGTCTTGTTCTACATAGGCATTGGCAATCTTGTAGTTGATCTGCTGGGCCGAAATGGAGTCATCAACCTGTGAGAGTCCTGCGCTTTCTGCCGCCGGGACCTGGATGTCCCCAAGTTCAGACAGGCTCTTTTTTCTCAGTTTGATCTCCTCTTCATACCGGCCTTCACGATTGTAGAAATCGGCTACCTTCTCATTCTCCCGAACGGCTCTTTTCGGGGTCTGAGCCGCAGCCTGGTCAAGAGAGTAGCCATAATAGGCCTCGGCTTCCTGAGCGCGGTTATCCTTTGCATATACATCGGCGATCTTGGAATTAAGATCCGGCACTTTTGGTGCAATTCTATTTTTTCGTGCAATTTTTAATCCTTCTTCATAGTATGTCACTGCTTTAGGTGTATCGCCAAGGCCGGTAAAAGCATCGCCAAGCCCTTCATAGAGTTGTATGCGCTGGTAAGGAACCATTCCAGCCAACTCTATCAGTGGAAGAAGTGTTGATTCGGCCTCTTTATAGGCACTAATCTGAAGTAAACTCTGACCTAGTAAGAGAGCTGTCTGCGTGGTTTTATATATGGCTTGTGCATCGCGATAGTTAGAAATAGCCAGATCGAATTGTTGATGATACTGGTAGATCTCCCCCAACCTGCTTAAAGCCAAAGCCCTCTCCTTTTCATTACCCCTGTCGGCCAGGCTCTCCAGGGCACGGACGATAAAATCGATACTCTTATCGATATCTATTCGCTTATTGGTCTGAGCAGAATCGAGCAGCGCACGGAACTGAGCGGGCACAGCTTTTCCTTCAGCAGAAGATTCCCTTTTATCGACCTGAGAATTTACCTGGGTGATCCCCGCTATCAAAAATACCAATATGATGATAAAGGCTCTCATTTAAATCTTTAATTCATGGTAAACTTAGTTGATTTAAGTTGCAATAAAAAATCATCGAACCCCTGCAGACTATAACAAATAATAGGTTTTAAGGCCTTTACGAACTCCCTGTCGCGCCAGGCTCAATCAAAAGGTCGTTTCACTCATTTCAACTTTTATATCGGTTTTAAGCGGTCTACTTTTAGTGCAAATAACTCTAAAAAAAGACAAAATGAAATCGATCCTCACCTTAGTACTTTTTGGGCTGCTTGGTCTGAATTCTTCAAATTCGACGGCAGTAGTTCCCAATACCGATATTACAAAAACACAATTGCACCAAAAGAGCATTTCAGCGCACAATAACAAAGTGCAGATTGCACTCTTACTCGATACCAGCAACAGTATGGACGGACTGATCAATCAGGCGAAGGCCCAGTTGTGGGATATCGTTAATGAATTTACCTATGCCAGATGTAGCCATCGCAAAAGCCCCAGTATAGAGATCGCCCTTTACCAGTATGGAAATAATGAACTCTCATCGAGAGAAGGTTATATACAACAGGTATTGGGCTTTAGCAATGATCTAGACGAAATATCTAAAAAGCTATTCTCACTAACCACCAATGGTGGTGAAGAATACTGCGGGCAGGTAATACATACCTCGATTGAGCAGCTAGACTGGAATAGGAATCCCGATGGCCTTAGAATGATATTTATCGCGGGAAACGAACCCTTTACGCAAGGACGACTCAATTACAAGGATGCTGTAAGCCAGGCCAAAGAAATGGATATTGTAGTCAATACGATCTTCTGTGGAGATTATCAGCAAGGTATACAGACCGAATGGCAAAGAGGAGCCAGACTCACCGGTGGTGAATATATGGCAATTGATCACAATAGGGAGATCGTTCATGTTCCTACCCCATATGACGAGATAATAATCCGGTTAAATAAGAAGCTAAACAACACTTATATATCGTACGGATACGAAGGGACAGCAAGAATAGCCAATCAATCCGTTCAGGATGCTAACGCCATGGAACTGGAAGAAGCTGTGGCAGTAAAAAGAGCAGTCAGCAAAAGCTCGGGATACTATAAAAATTCGTCATGGGACCTTGTTGATGCCGCCGAGGAGGAAGACTTCGAAATTGGCAAGGTAGAGCGCAAGCACCTACCCTCAGAATTACAATCCAAGTCAGACAAGGAACTGGCCGCACATATAGAGGCAAAAAAAGCCGAAAGGGACCAAATTCAGGAAGAAATCCGGGAATTAGATGCAAAACGACAGGAATTCCTTGCACAAAATCAAAAAGACCAGAAGGGGGAATTGGAAAGCGCCATGTTAAATGCAATTAAAAAACAAGCATCACGTAAAAACTTTAGCTGGACAAAAAAATAGGGAATAGCCTGCCGGTGAATGCCGGTGGGCTTTTCAATGCTTTAATAGTTGGCCGACGGACAAAAACAATCGTAGCGATTTTCGCGTACAGGTCCGAAATCATAGCCAAGGGTGATCTGGTGAAAACCTCCATTATCCAATCGTATATCGCCCGATTGGTATGAATAGTTATAGGAGAACATAAAACGATTAACATTGACACCTACAATAGGTGTAAAAAGCTGAAGCCGTTGTTCCCCAAAACTACCGTCGGTTTGGAACTGGGCTCCATCGAAACTGCGCCTGTAAGATAAGCCACCCCAGATGGTGCCAAAATTGACATCCTTATAAACTTTGGCATTGATATCGACTGTTTCTTCTTCCGTAAATTCGGTCAATTGGAAAAGTATGGAAGGTTCTATCCGCACGGAGGATTTTCCAAATATATAACCCACCTGTACAAGGTATCTCCTTAAATTATCAAATTCTATAGCTGTATAGAGATCCCTTCCACTACCCAGTAGATTGAGTATGGTAACATGGGTATAGAACTCCATATAGTTATAGGAAGCCCCCATATCAACATTGAAATAACTGGCACTGTTTTGTCCACCACCAACGATGGGATCTGGTATTACAGATACAAATTCACTTTCATCCAGTCTGCTCTGCACAAATCCAGCGCTAAGACCCAGCGAAAGCTGATTGAGAATTCTAAAATCTTCCCCGAAAGGCAAATGATGAGCATAGCTCAGTTTCAACCCTGTTTGTGAGTGGTACCCATTGGCATCATTAAAAACAATAGCTCCAACACCGCTTCTGGTGTCGGGAATCCTGAAATGAGCACTCAATGTCTGCAAACTAGGCGCCTCATCTACGCTAAACCATTGCTTTCTGGCTGTCAACCTGATTTTTCCTCCTTCGCCAATTCCTGCCATTGAAGGATGTACCAGATAGTAATTATCAGCGAGATAGTCGAAATAAACCGGGAGTCCTTCCTGTGCGGTACTTAAAAGACTAAAAGAGAAAAACGAAAAGAGAAGGATCAGCCGATTTTTCATCTAAAAAGATTGGGATGCTTAATTATTGATTGTCTCAAATATAAAGTATAACGGATGAAAGAGAGCTTTAGTATATCCTTAGAAGCTCGAAAAATGGTTGTATTTTTGCGAAAATTCATGCTTATGAAAGAGTATCATATTACCGTTAAAAAAACTGCCAACCCGACCATCCTCAAATTTGAGGCCAATGATTTTCTTATTGAAGCCGGAAATTTTGAGTATAAAAACATAGATGAGGCCAAGAATTCGCCTCTCGCACAGCAGCTTTTCTACCTGCCGTTTATCAAAACTGTATATATTTCTGGGAATTTTATAGCCCTCGAACGATTCGATATTGTGGAATGGGACGATGTAAAAGACGAGGTAGCTCAGCAACTGGTAGAATACCTGAATTCAGGAGCTCCCATAGTACTCGAAGAAGAGAAGTCCACAATGGTTGCCACTACTGTTTATGCAGAGGTAACCCCTAATCCGGCTGTAATGAAATTTGTGGCCAACCGGAAGATCGTACCCGGCATGTTCGAATTCAAGAACATAGATCAGGCTAAAGATTCGGCCCTGGCATCAGAGCTTTTTGGATTGCCCTATGTTAAAGAGGTCTTTCTAGATGAGAACTATATTTCTGTAACCAAATACGAGGTAGCCTCATGGGAGGAAATCACCTTGGAGTTAAGAGAACTGATCAGAGAATTTTTGGCTTCTGGAAAGACCGTCGTTTCGGATAAGGCGGAGAAGGTGGGTCATCAGGTGAACGATAAGCCTTCAGGCACTGTAGGTATGGATTCCACATCTTTGGAAATAATCAATATCCTCGATGAATATGTAAAACCTGCTGTTGCCAGCGATGGAGGGAACATCCTTTTTCAGTCCTACGAGCCTGAAAGCAAAACGGTCAATGTAATCCTGCAGGGTGCGTGCAGTGGTTGTCCCTCTTCTACCTATACCCTGAGAAATGGAATTGAAACCATGCTCAAAAATATGCTGGGTGATAAGGTGGAAGAAGTGGTTGCGATCAACGGTTGATTTCAGTGACTTTATTAGCCATTCTTGCAGGGATTCACTACCTTTAAGGGAATCCAAAAATATAGTTTTCATGTCAGTATTAAAAGTTATAGAAGTCCTCGCAAATTCGAGCGAAAGTTGGGAAGATGCCACCCAAAATGCCGTTACACATGCTTCGAAATCGGTTAAAAAAATCCGTTCTGCGTATGTCAGTGAACAAAGTGCAACTGTAGATGATGGTAAAATTTCTGAATTCAGGGTGAATGTCAAGATCACTTTCGAAGTGGTCTGATAGCATACTCGCTAAGATTTAAAGCGCCTGCGGGCGCTTTTTTTATATACGCCAAACTTTAAACGATGAGATCTTCCGTAAAATGGGTAGTACTTTTCTACTCCATGACGGTATTTTCACAAATTCCCAAAGCCATGAGCCATCGATATACCAATGGTTTGATAGACGAATCGAGCCCTTATTTGCTTCAGCATGCCCATAATCCGGTAGATTGGTTCGCATGGAGACCTGAGGTACTTGAAAAAGCCAGACAAGAGAACAAACTTCTGCTGATTAGTATTGGATATGCTGCCTGTCACTGGTGTCATGTAATGGAAAGAGAGTGTTTTGAGGATGAAGAGGTAGCCCAAACGATGAATTTTCATTTTGTCAATATTAAAGTCGATCGTGAAGAACGACCAGATGTAGACCATATCTATATGGACGCCCTCCAAATGATGACCGGTCAGGGAGGATGGCCGTTGAATATTGTCGCCCTGCCCGATGGTCGTCCTTTTTGGGGGGCTACCTATGTAAAAAAAGAACAGTGGATACGGGCACTGGAACAACTAGCAAGACTGTACAGAGAAGATCCTGACAAAATAGAAGAATACGCCACCGACCTAGCCAAAGGCATCAGACAGATCAACCTGGTCACCGACGAAGCTGCCCCGGGTATTATGTCGGGCGAAGAACTAAAAACCGTGATAAAGGACTGGTACCGGCGTTTCGATACTAAAAAAGGCGGATATAACCGGGCCCCGAAATTCATGATGCCCGGAAATCTGGATTTTCTTCTGCACTATGCACGGGTAAGTCAGGATAAGAATATAGATGATTATGTAAATACCACTTTAACCAGTATGGCTTATGGAGGCATTTTTGACCATATTGGTGGTGGATTTGCCAGATACTCTGTTGATACACGCTGGCATGTACCTCACTTCGAAAAGATGCTATACGACAATGCCCTTCTCACCAGCGTTTACGCCAAGGCTTATGGGCAGGGAGGAAACAAATTATATGCCGATGTGGTACGCCGGACCATCTCCTTCTTAGAGTCCGAACTGATGAGCGAAGAAGGCGGTTTTTATTCTTCTCTTGATGCCGATAGCCTAGACGATGAAGGCAAACTGGAAGAAGGGGCTTATTATGTTTGGAAACAAGATGAGCTAAAAATAATCCTTGAGGAAGACTACCCTCTCTTTGAGGACTATTATAACATCAATAGTTATGGCCATTGGGAACATGGGAATTATGTGCTGATACGGGATGCTGCCGATGCCGAAATTGCCCAAAAACATCGGATAAGTGAAAGTGATCTCAGGGAAACATTAGTGCGTTGCAGGGGACTTTTATCCGGGGAGAGGATAAAACGAAGCCGGCCGAGGCTCGATGATAAAATTCTATGTTCCTGGAATGGGCTCATGCTCAAGGGGCTTACAGATGCATACAGATTCCTCGGCGACGAGAAATACCTCGATCTGGCCAGGCAAAATGCTATTTTTATTAAACAGAACTTCATTAGGGAAAAGGGAGGCTTATTCCACACGCATAAAGATGGTAAGAGCAGTATCAGCGGTTATTTGGAAGACTACGCATCCCTAATAGACGGTTTTATGGGATTATACGAGGTCAGCTATGAGGAGAAATGGTTGTTACTTGCCAAAGAGCTTGCCGAAGAATGTCTCCGCGATTATTACGACAACGACAGTGGACTGTTCTTCTTTAGCTCGAAAAATGAAGACTTTACCATCCGTCGAACTCTGGAAACAGCAGATAATGTCATCCCGGCCTCCAATTCTATGATGTGCAATAATCTCTTTAAACTTTCCAGATTCTTTGTAGAATCCAATTTTGACAAGACGGCAATGAGGATGACGCTGCAAATGCATAAGAGGATCATTGAGCATCCCGAAAGCCATGCCAACTGGTTGCAAGGCATATTATTTCAGTCTTATCCTTTTTATGAGATCGCTGTCATAGGGGATGAATTTTCAAATAAAGCGAAAACATTTCATAACAAATATCTGCCAAACAGTATCCTTACTGCTGCAAAGGAAGATGGGACAATCGAATTGCTAAAAAATCGCTATAAACAAGGTAGTACGTTGATTTATATATGTGAAAACGGGAGCTGTAAGTTACCGGTGGAGTCTGTGGAAAAGGCGATGCAACAACTCACCGTTGCTAAATGAGCTTGTATTGAATACTACCTTGAAAAGCCCGTAAATCTTATTTAGATTTGCAGCATAAACTAAGACTATGGAAAAACTAGGGAATTATCAGCAGCATGTAGACAACGCCATCGAGTGGTTCTGGAGTATTGTGCCGGATATCGTTATGGCAATGATTATTTTAATAACAGGTCTTTGGGCGATCGGACTGATCTCTCGTCTGCTAAGGCGTTATTTTGACAAAGCCGACTACGACCCCACCCTGGAATCATTCTTGTATAGCCTGATCAGAGTGAGCTTAAAAGTAATCCTGGTTGTATTGGTGATAACCCAATTAGGGGTGAAAACCTCCTCGCTGGTCGCTATCCTCGCCTCTGCAGGCATAGCTGTAGGTTTGGCACTACAGGGTTCACTCTCTAATTTTGCGGGTGGAATATTGATTTTTGTCTTTAAACCTTTTAAAGTAGGTGATTTTATCTCTGCGCAGGGGGTGGATGGAACGGTAAAGGAGATCTCGATCTTTACCACAAAACTGACAACTTTTGGCAACCAGGTCGCCATTATTCCAAACGGACCTCTTTCCAATAATAATATTGTAAACTTTAATGCCGAAAACATCAGAAGGGATAAGATCAATGTAGGTATCGGTTATGAATCTGATATAAAAAAGGCCAAACAGATCCTTCTCGATATATGTGCGGAGAACGATGCGATTCTAAAAGAACCTGCTCCCGAAGTTTATGTCGATTCATTAGCCGATAGTGCTGTAGTGCTAACCCTGCGCTTGTGGGCTAATAATGCAGATTTCTGGGGGGCTCATTTCCATACCATGGAGACGCTTAAAAACCGTTTCGATGAAGAAGGTATCAAAATCCCGTTCCCTCAGATGGAGGTACACGCTGCAAACAAAGTAACCCAAAGCGAATTGGCTGGCTAAGACTTCTTTTTAGACTTGGTTACAATAAAGTCCTTTAAATAGAAGGGTTCGAAATATGCCGTATTTTCAAATAATTCATTTCTAAAGGACTCATACGACATCGTAGCCATGGGTGTTGCAGAAGGAACCAACTCTGGGAAGTACTTCAAATCAGTACCCTGTAATATCTCCTTACATTTGGTTGTACCGTTGCCCAGAAGGTATACCGGCTTTTGCTTTATAAACTCTGAAAAGGAATTTTCATCGACCACTTCAGCCCAGGTAGGCTTTACCAGTTTGTGCTGATGATCGAATACGGCTGCGTATACTTCCATACGCCTTGCATCGAGTAGTGGGATTAGATATCCACTTTCTATATTGACCGAATGAGCCATGATCTCCAAGGTATTCAAAGATATCATCGGTATATCTAGAGCATAACACAAACCTTTAGCAGTAGAAACTCCAATCCTTAGGCCTGTATAGGAGCCCGGGCCCTTCCCAACGGCCACAGCATCGAGGTCTTTGGGCAAAATTTGCACTTCTTTCAGGCTTCGTTCGATGAACAGATGAAGCTGTTCTGAATGAGACCTCGATAAGAGAAAGGATCTTTCCGTCGCGTGCAATCGAGACCGAACAGTTCGTGGTAGCGGATTCGATATTGAGAATAACGGCCATAACGGCCACAAATATACTCTAGTTTAGAACAATCGGTAGTCCGAAATAAAACTCCAGGATCTTAATCCTGAAAATATACTCGTATTTAGTTCGGATCGCATCGGCAGCCGCATCGTCGCGCCTGGCCTGAGCCTGGCCATAATCGAAGGCGTTCATCAGACCTACATCATAGCGTTCTCTGGCATAGTCCAGAGAGGTCTGTCGGGCTTCGAGCGTTTTCTCGGCTGCTTCATAGGCTTTACCAAAACTCTGAACATCAACATAGGCCTGGTTGATAGTAGTCTCCAGTTCCAATTTGTTCTGTTCGAACTGAACCTTTGCCTTTTCAAGTGATATTTTCGACCTTTTAATGCTGTTCCGGGTGCTGTTCCCGTTGAATACCGGAATATTGATCTGGCCTCCGAAAGATACCCCATCATTTGTCCAAAGCTGATTTTCGAAAGGAACAACTATACCGGTTACCGGATCAAAGAAATTATCGGAATACCGGGTATTATAGTTGAAAAATGCGCCCAGCGTAGGAAAATTTGATGCTTTGGCTATCGATAAGTCTTTCTCAGCCAAATCTACGTTGGCTTGTGAGAATTTGATATCATTCCTGAAATCCATCGCTTTAGCAAAGATCTCCTTAGGATTGTTATTCAATATTTCTGCCAGCGGAACTTCGAATTCTTCATCGGCTACATCAAAATTTTCATAATCTGTAATCTGCAATAATTGTGCGAGATTGATCAGGGCAATGGTCACCAGGCTTTCTCCGTTAACGATCGCCTGCTCCTGATTCGCCGCCGTAGCCACGATTTCGAGCAGATCCCCACGGGGCACCACTCCAGATTCTACCAGTTCCTCGGTCCTTTTAAGATCTTGTTCGGTTACGGCATATTGGGCCCTGGCCACTTTCAGGGATTCCTTGTTAGACAATACCTGTAAATAGGAATTGGCCACGTTGATACGGATATCGTCGACCAGATCATCACGGCGGTATTGGTTCGCAATCGCATTCAGTTTAGCCCTGTTCAATTGATGGACATTTCTCAGGCCATCAAAGATGTTTAATTGAGAACTAACCACTCCAGAGGAAGTAAACTGAGTAGCATTAACCGGTTCCTGACTCGTAGGATCAAATGAAAGACCGGTATTGAGCGCGGCGTTCAATTGTCCGTTCAGTGTTGGCAGGAAATTACCGATAGCATCAGATTTATCGATCCTGGCATCTTCCAGGTCGAGCTCAAATTGCTGGACCGTGAGATTGTTTTCCACTGCATAGATTACACATTCTTCCAAAGTCCAATTCCTCTGCTGGGCCTGCAAGCCGAGGGTAATAGACAGTACCAGAATTACAGTTAACTTGAGTTTCATATGTCGTCTTTTGATTGTATTATTATTCATTGATTGATTACTTACTAGGCGTCTTCCTCCTCGTCTTCATCTTCTTCTCCTTTTTTGATCGGTTCTGTTTCATTCCATACTTTCACCTTATCTTCTTCTGTGATTCCGGAAACGATCTCTACATTTATCCCGTCTGATATCCCGATCTCAATATCCTTTCTTTCAAATTCCTGATCACCTGTCATGATCTCAACAAAAGGCTCGTCTGTCTCCTTGTCGAATTGTAAAAGGGCTTCAGGAATTACCATAATACTGTCTTTGCGCTCCAATACCATTTCGGCATTGGCACTGTAACCGGCACGAATCATAAAACTGCTGTCCACCTGCACATCGCCCTCGATCTTGAACTGTACCGCGCCGGATTCTTCGGTTCCCTTTGGGGCGATGAATTTCAATTTGGCATCGAACTTTTTGTCTTCAATAGCGCCGAGACTGATCTCGAGCGGCATGCCGAGTTCCAGTTTATCAACCTCTCCTTCATCTACCTTTCCTTCAAAGATCATTTTGCCGAGGTCGGCAATAGAAGCGATGGTTGTTCCATCGTTAAAATTATTACTCTGGATCACCTGGTCTCCCTCACGTACAGGGATCTCCAGGATGGTGCCATCTACAGTAGCCCTTATATAGGTATTAGCGCTGGAAGAACCTCCTGCAGAACCCAGACGGATAATCCGGTAATCGGCCCGGGCATTATCGAGCTCTTGTTTGGCCTGGTCGTACTGTAATTGCAATTCATTAAAAGCCTGACTGGAGATTACGCCTTTATCGAAAAGTGCCTTATTCCGGTCGTATTCGATCTTTACGTTATTGAGTGCAATATCGGCGCTACGCACACGTCCCTGTGCCTGGTTCAGCGCCTGTTCATTCGGGACGACCTTGATCGTCGCAATGAGTTCGCCAGCCTTGACCTGTACTCCTTCTTCAAGGTAAATTTTGTCTATAATTCCCGATATCTGAGGTTTGATCTCCACCTCATCTTTTGGGATCACCTTCCCTGTGGCCACCGTCTTCCTTTCTATACTTGCCGTAAAGGGATTCTTGGTATCATAAGTGATAACCGATTTACTATTCGATTTGATAAAAAAGGCGGCTGCCCAGAGAACACCCAGGCCCAATACTATGATTAATGCGTATTTAACAATTTTATTCATGGCTCAATTATTTGTCAGTGTTTATCAATTCTATTTATCACTCTTCTCGTAAAGCATCTATTGGTTTAATGCTAACCGCTCTCTGCGCGGGAATTAGACCGATCAGGGTTCCTAGTACGACCATAATCAACAGCGCCCCAATAACAAGAGGTATAGGCAATGTAGGGTTGGTATAGGGGAAATCGATACCTTCGGTGGCCGAATTAAGCGCACTCAGTACTATAGCCCCCAGGATGATACCAACAATGCCGGCGATCATAGTGAGAAAGACCGATTCGAGAATGATCTGCATGCGAACTTCCCGGGGAGTAGCCCCTAAGGCCCTTCTGATCCCAAGTTCGTTTGTGCGTTCCTTTACCGAAATTAAAAGGATATTCCCAATGCCGATAACCCCTGCGAGGATCGTCGCCAGCCCAACGATAAGCGATAAAAACGTAATTCCTTTAGAGAATCCCATAATCCTATTAAATATCTCACCGAGATTGAAGGCTCCAAAAGCCCTCTCGTCCTCTGGGTGTACTTTGTGATTCCTTCTCAAAACTGCCTTGACATCTTTTTCTACCTGAACTACATCGGCATCATCGTATGCCGCTATTGCAAAAAAATCTACGTTTTCGCCTTTGTTGAATATTTTCTTAAATGTGGAAAAAGGGATAAAAATATCGCCATCGTTTTCAAACGGTGTGGTCTGAGTGAACTTGTGTACCCCAACCACCTGGAAGTAGATATCGTCTAGGCGGATATAGCCGCCTATAGGATCCTCATCTTTTTCAAAAAGCTCCTGCTGGGTTCTTTCGCCAATGACACAAACCTTCCGCGACTGCTCCATATCCTCACGATTGAAAAACCGGCCGTTGTCATATATCTTTTTAGTAGCGATTTTTGCATAGACCGGTATGTAGCCATATACTGCATAACTTCCCGATTTACCTCCTCTGACTGCGGTGGCGGCAGAATCACCAAAAACACCCCTGGCATTGATTGGAGCGATATATTCTATCTCCGGGATCTTATTGGCAAGTATTTCTCCGTCCCGAAATTTTAACTGAATACTTCTACCTGTTTTATAACCCGCATAAGGTTTGCTGGTAGACTGAGACCATGCAAACAGACTATTTCTCGCCACAGATTCAAATGATTTTTCAAAACCATTGTCCATTCCCTGGGCAGATCCGGCCAGGGTGATATAGATAAATATTCCCCAGAGTACGCCTATAACCGTGATGATGGTTCGTACTTTGTTTTTTTGTATCGATCCAAAGATCTCCTGCCATGTATTTCTGTCGAAAATGAACTTCATCTCATTCGTCTCTTAAGGCAACAATCGGTTTAATGCGAGCAGCCCTTCTCGCGGGCACATAACCGGCCAGGGCTCCAAACAGTATCAGCATCAGCGTAGCGAGTACAGCCAATAAGGTGCTGATATACGGGTTCAAAATAAAATAATCTTCAAGTTGGTTTCCGATGGATCTCAATATGGCTATCCCCACAAGCATCCCAGTAAAGCCAGAAACTGTAGTGATAAAAACCGATTCCAACAAAATTGTGCTGATTACCGCCCTGGGCGTGGCGCCGAGAGCCTTGCGGATACCCAGCTCTTTGGTACGTTCCTTTACTACAAACACCATTATATTGCTTATCCCGATGATACCCGCGATAATCGTACCTATGGCTACGAAGGTTACAATCAATTGCAGAACTCCTGCAAATTGTTGATTTTGTTTTAACTGATCTGCGATATTCCTTATGAATATCCCATTACGGTCGTCGGGACTGATAAATTTTTTATCCTTTAAAAACTTGTCGATATTGTTCTGCAAACCCATCGCCCCTGCATATCCGATTTCAGGTTTAAAGCCTACGATAAAAAAGTCGATCTCGTCAGTATTTTTTTCAATTAGCTGGCGTGTGGTATACGGAATGTAAATACGCCGCTCTTCATCATCGCCCCCCTCGTCCTGGAAGACCCCTACGACTTTGAAGACACTGCCACCTATATCGATAAACTTCCCCATTGACTCCCGACCTCCAAAGAGATCTTGCTCAACCAAACGACCTATTACAGCATTCTTGGTCTTATTTTTTACATCCTCCACATTCAGATAGCGCCCTTTCATAATAATAGTCTTCTCAGCGAACTGATGGGCCCAGTCTACGGCTCTTGTTTGATAATTATTCGATTCCTCTCCGTATTTTACCAGCGCATTCCTGGAAATCCTAGGTGTGGTATATTCAACGAACATGACGAAATTCTTTTTGATATCCTCCACATCGCTGTTGTCAAATTCAATCAATCTTTCAGATTTATACCCCTTGTAAGGGATGCTTGTCCTTCCGGGAAAAAGATAAATAGTATTGGTGGCATCGTCCTGGAAAAACTTATCGAAAGTATTGATCAGCCCGTTGCCCAAACCGTAGAGTGAAACAAATATCAGGATCCCCAGGGCCACAGTGAACCCGGACAAAAAGGTCCGAAGCTTGTTCTTCTGGATGGTCTCAAATATTTCTTTCCAAGTATCTCTACTGAACATATTCGGAGGCTCTAACCTGTTTAATTTTTTTATCTTCTTCAATTACACCATCTTTTAAATAGATGATGCGTTTACACATATGTGCTATATCATTCTCATGTGTTACCACCAATATGGTATTCCCCTGGTCATTGATTTTTTGGATAACATCCATCACTTCATAGGAGGTGGTGCTGTCCAGAGCACCGGTAAGCTCATCGGCCAGGATAACCTTGGGCTCTGCTGCCATTGCGCGGGCAATAGCTACCCTTTGCTTCTGTCCCCCTGATAGCTCATTGGGCAGATGATGGGCCCAGTCTTTTAAGCCCACCAATTCGAGATATTTCATAGCCTTCTTTTGTCTTTCTTTCCTGCCCATACCCTGATAGTAAAGTGGCAAGGTGACGTTCTCTAAGGCATTTTTGTAGTTGATCAGGTTGAAGGATTGAAAAATGAATCCAAGGAATTGGTTCCTGTATTTGGCAGCTTTGGTTTCATTGAGATTTTTGATCAATTTCCCGTCTAAGTGGTACTCCCCAGTATCGGCTACATCGAGCAGACCCAGGATATTCAACAAGGTAGATTTACCAGATCCTGAAGAACCCATAATTGCCACTAGTTCGCCCTCTTCAGCAGAAAAATCAATCCCTTTTAAAACATGGAGGGAATTCTTTCCCATCTGATAAGACTTCTGCAAGTTTTTGATTTCAATCATTTTTGCCATAGTTGTATTTTATGGTGATTCAGTCCCGGTAATAGGACATTTTAATTGTTAAAATGTTACAAAATTTGTGTGATTTTTTGATGCATAAGGCTATCCATCAAATTCATCCGCTTCGATCTCATTCCAGATTTTGATATCGTCGTCTGTTTCCACACCCGATTTAACTTCCACGAAAATGCCATCGCTGATTCCCAGCTCCACATCTCTGCGTTCGAATTGCTGTTCGCCGGTAGCTACTTCGACAAATGGTTTCTTGGTCTCCGGATCAAATTGAACCAGGGCTTCCTTCAATGCCAGTACACTGTCTGCACGGTCAAGAATGATGGAAGCATTGGCACTTAAACCAGCTCTGATAAATATCGAATCTGCTTTGGTTAATGTGCCTTTGATCTCAAACTGGATCGCTCCGTTCTCCTCATTTCCTTTTGGCGCAATGTAGTCTAAAACCGCATCGAATATCTGGTCTTCCAGGGCGCCAATTGTGATTTCGAGAGGTAAGTCCTCTTTGATCTTTCCTACCTCAGATTCATCGACCTTCCCTTCAAAGATCATCTTCTCCACATCGGCAACTGCGGCAATGGTAGTTCCTTCATTAAAATTATTGCTCTCGATAACCTGATTCCCGACCTCTACAGGTACCTCAAGTACCATCCCGGTTACGGTAGAACGGATAAGGGTATTGGCGGCGCTACTAAGACCACGGGTAGTACCGGTTTTTACGATATCATAGCGCTTGTTCGCGGCCTGATAGGACTGCTTTGCCTGATCGAAACTCACCTGAGCCCTTTCGAGGTCTACCTGTGAAATAACACCTTTGTCAAACAGACTTTTTTGGCGGTCGTAGTTACGTTTTTGATCGTCAAGGTTGATCTTGGCTCCATCGATATCGTTCCTTGCATCGTTGAGGGCGTTGAGATTGGGGACAACGCGGATCTTAGCCAGCAGGTCTCCGTTCTTCACGTAGTCTCCGCCTTCCACATAAATCTCTTCGATAACTCCTGAAATATTCGGTTTGATAAGCACTTCTTCAAGAGGTAGAATACTTCCCGTAGCTACGGCTTTTTTTATGATGGTCTGCTTGCTCGGCTTCTCTGTCTCATAAACGATAGGATCCTCAGCATTTTTCTGATAGAGGTAAACCATTGAAAAGCCAAAGGCAACGACTATTGATATGAGAATGATGACGGTTATTGATTTTTTCATGGCTAATATTTTCTATTGATTGATGTATTATTTATAGTGATCTATTCTGTTCTGAGTGCTTCGATGGGTCTCACCCTGATGGCGCTTTGGGCAGGTATAAATCCGGCCAATAATCCTGAAATGATCAGTATTACCAGGGCAATACTCACCACACCAAGACTTACTGAAGGGTTGAGGAACATATCTACAGGTCCGTTGGCGTCGAGTAGTGCATTGACCCCATAGATGAACAATGCCCCCATTACGATACCCGCCATTCCCGAGATGATGGTAAGAAAGATGGATTCGAGTAAAATCTGCTTTTTGATAGACCACGGATCTTCACCGAGTGCCCTTCTTATCCCAATCTCTTTGGTACGTTCTTTAACCACAATCAGCATTATATTACTTACTCCTATGATACCCGACAATAAAACTAAAACACCCACGAAGTAGGCTATAAATCCCATAGCTCCAAAAAGGCTTTCCACCCTGTTGTACTGTTCGTAAAGGTCGAAATATCCGATAGCCCTGTTGTCTTCCGGGTGGATTTTATGCTTCTCCCTCATCGTAGTGATGATCTTGTCTTTTAGTTCACTTATGGAATTGCCATCGTTAGCGGTGATCGCCATCCAGCCTACGTCTTCTCCCCGGTTAAAGGCCTGTGAAAAAGTGGTGAATGGCACAAATATTTCCTTTTGAGCTTCTTCACCGTCGTCGCCGGTATTATTTTTCTTATAGGTGCCCACCACCATAAAATTTACACCCTGAATTTTGATATAGGTGCCCAATACTTCCTCATCCTTATCATAGAGATCATTTCGGACGCCACGGCCAATGATCGCTATTTTCCTTTTATCCTGTATATCATTCTGATTTAAGAACCTGCCTGAGGTAATCGTCATGGGATCCTGATTGATAATCTCCGGATAGTCTCCATAAATATTATAAGCCCCAGTATTGATCCCTCGCACCACATTACTGCCGCCACGGAAACCTCCCAGTTGATTTCTCGGGGATATAAATCGAAGATTGGGGATATTAGCTCTTATAGTCTGGACATCCTGGATCTTAAACTCGAACTCCCGGTCTTTTGGTAAGCCGGCATAAGCTTTTGTAGTACTTCTGGTCCACATGAACATGGTATTGGTTGCTATATCACCAAAATCTGCTTTTATGCCATTTTCCAGTCCTTTACCTGCCGCCAGGAGAATGATGAGGATCAAAATCCCCCAGAATACGCCGAAAGCCGTTAGTATAGTCCTGAACAAATTAGTGGTCAGTACTTCTAAGATTTCTTTCCAACGATCCCTGTTAAACATCTCTTTATTGTTTATTCGTCTCTCAATGCTTCTATAGTATGTATCCTGGCCGCGCGCCAGGCAGGAAAGAAGCCTGCAATGGTACCCGCCAGAATAAGTACAAAAACGGTAGATATAGCTACGGTAAAATTCACCGATGGATTTACCACATAATCGACCTCCACATGGGGTCCGATAATTTCCAGAAGACCCATACTAAAAATTAATCCTGCAAAGCCTGAAATGGCTGTTACGAAAATCGATTCGTGAAGGATCATGCCCACAATAGACCAGGGTTTTGCTCCCAAAGCCTTTCTGATGCCAATCTCACGGGTGCGTTCTTTGACTACGATCAGCATAATATTGCTCACCCCAACAACTCCTGCGATAATGGTGCAGATGCCAACGAACCAAAAGAAGAATTTGATATTTCCGGTGAGCCCGTAATACCGTTTTGCCTCCTCTAATGCACTCCATACGTTTAAAGCACTCGTATCATCCGGCGCAACAGTATGGGCCTGCTTTAAATAGGTCTCAAGATCTTCTTTAAAAGCGATAGCCTGGGAAGCGGCCTGGTCGAAGTTTTCCACCGGGGGCAGGGTGAAAGACATATTATTTATGCGGTCTCCGCCGTTAAATACCCTTTGAGCCGTAGTTATGGGGATATAGATACGTTCCTCTTCCCTTTCTTCCTGTTCGTGGAAGAAGCCTATAATCTTAAATGGAATACCCGAAATATCGATAAAATCACCTAAGGGGTTTTCCACATTACCAAAGACTTCGCGTTTAATTTTGTTTCCCAGTACCACAACTTTGGCCGTTGTCATTTCATCACTATAGTTGATGAAGCGGCCTTCAGACATCTTGCAATTTTCAATTTGCTGAAATTGGTAAGAGACCCCTTGCACACTATAAACAAGTGCCTCATTGCCATAATTTACCGAAATATCTCTAACAAAAATCCTCGGAGATTTGTACTCGATCTCCTCTTTGAAAAGCTCTGAAGATTTAGTGTAATTCTCGTTTCGAAGTTGAATTCTTCTGCCAGGATTAAGACCTTTAAACTCTTTGGAGGTAACTCCGGGCCATACCCAGACACTGGTTGCAGCATCCTGTTGAAATTCACGGGCAATACCATTCTGCATCCCCTGACCAAAGCCCAGTAAAATAACAAGTATAAATATACCCGAGGCCACGGAAAGCCCCGTTAGAAAAGTGCGCAATTTGTTTTTACGGATGGTGTCGAATATCTCCTGCCATCTTTCAATATCAAACATTGGGTTGGTAACTTGCTGATTGATGAACTATGTAACGTACTCTAATAAGACTGTGCCCAATGGGAATTGTTACACCTGGTAGTATTAAAAAGTGTTAAATAAAACTATGCGGGTTTGCTTTTCAATTTTCTGTAGACAAAATAAAATAGAAAGGCCACCAGAATGTATGGAATAGCCATAAGATAAACAATGCCGTCGTTAATACCCTCTGCCATCGAATTCTCTCCGGAACTCTCCAGGACAGCCCGACACATTGCACACTGGGAGAAGGTTTCCATTGGAAAGAACAGTATAATGATCAGCCCAATAATAGCTAACCGCCTCGTGGACAACTTGGAAGAAGAGGTGTTATTGTCCAAAATATTCGGTTTCCTTTCAGTACACATAATATGGAGATATCATTAAGTAAACAATTACACCTGAAGTTGCCACATATAGCCAGATGGGAAAAGTAATCCTGGCGAGTTTTCTATGTGAATCGAATTTATTTAAATACGCCCGGGCATAGGTTTTTAATACCAATGGAATAATGACTATGGACAAGGCTATGTGCGATATCAGAATAAAAAAGTAAACATATCGCAAAATTCCCTCCCCGCCGTAAGTGGTTGCATCGGAGGTCATATGGTATGCTACGTACATCAGTAAAAAAAACAGGGATAGTACGACACAAGTTGTCATTAGTTTCTGGTGCAATTGCCGTTTTCCATTTTTAATCGCCCAAACAGCCATAACCAATAAGACCGCAGTTAGTCCGTTGATACTGGCATAAACTGGTGGTAAAAAATAGAGCGGGTCAACATCGGGAAGTCGAACTCCGAAAAGTAATACCACGACTAGGGGAACGATGATTGAGATCACTGTGATCCATCGGTTAAACCTTTTTTCGCGCTGCTCTATCTCGATCTGTTCACTCATCCAATAGCTTCCTTATATCCTCTTTTAATGCACTGATCTGCTGTGTTTCACCTTCGGCATTGACTTGCTGCTGCTCCGAAATCGTTCCCCGATAATAGATGATGGGATTGCCAAAATCATCGAGCCGACTTCTGATATACCCCTGTTTATCGATGAGCGCAAACATACCAGAGTGTTCGAATCCTCCTGGCACCTGATCGTCGATTGCGGCATACATATTAAAACCTGTATTAGCAAGGTCGTAAACTTGCTCTACATTACCTGTGAGTAAATGCCAATCCATATCGGAAATGCCATAGCGTTCAGCATAATGTTTTAAAACCGAGGGCGTATCATACTGAGGGTTGATGGTAAATGAAGCCAATCCGAAATTCTCAAATTCTCTGAACTCCTCTTGTAATTCCACCAGGTTTTTACTCATCAGTGGACAAATGCTAGGACAGGTGGTAAAGAAAAAATCTACAACAAAAACCTTTCCTTTATAATCTTCGTTAGATATTACCAAACTGTCCTGGTTAATAAAAGAAAATGCGGGTACCTTTCTGCGCTCACCATTCAGCGTAATATATGCCAGTCGTTCAGACGATTCTACCTGATGCATTCTATTCTCATCAACCACTTCCTTCTGACTGATCCTGTTGACAATTTTCGGTATGAATATGATGCCAAATACCAGGACCACGAGTGAAACCCATATATATGTATACTTGTTCCTTTTCATGGATTATCGCCTACTGTTTTTCGTTTCTTCAGGGCAAGCCGGTATTCGGCCAGGATTATTTTTACATCGTCTACCATTTTGTTATTGATATCGGCTACTGAAGTTGCATCGAAGCCGTATTTCAGCCCTTCATCTTCGTCATCATTTCTGCCCCTCAGATTTCTTTCCTTATCGATGACAAACACATAAGGCGTACCGAGATGTTCATCGAGCTCCAGGTTCGTCTGCAAAGCATCGAAGAGCTGACGGATTTCAGTTTCTTCACCAAAAACAAACTTCCATTTACGAGCATCGGCTAAGGTGTTCAATTCTTTCTTTAAGGATGAGACCTTCTCTTCAGAACCTTTTGGAACCACCATCACCATTTGAAAATCCTCAAACTCGTAGAAACGCTTGTAAATCTTTTGATTGAGATTGAAAGCATTGGTTTTTTTTAGATCCAGATTTTCGCCTAAAAAACCCAAAATGGTAATCTTTGAAGTAAACCGCTCAGTACCATCAAACTGATCCAGTTCTGAAATATTTTCGGTAATTACCGGCAGTCTGCCAAAATTGGTCACCCCTGAAGCAAAGAAGAGATATACTACCAGGGGAAAGACAAATAAGATTATAAGAACAAATTTCTTTTTCACAGTTGCTTACGAAATGCTGCAAAAATAAAAAAGACGGTGATGAAACCGTCTTTTAATAATGTTAATTCCTTATTAGAAATCCCAGGTGACGAATCCATCCCTAAAAACGGTATAGATATAATCCGCTTCGTACAAGAGGATAAAGATCAAGTAACTCACCAGGAAAATCGGTGTCCAGACAATCGCTCTTCTCAGCGAATTTTTTTCATCGCGTAAGTGCATGAAATCCCAGGCGATATAATATGCTTTCACCAGGGTGAGTACGATGAATATCCAGTTAAGAATCTTCATCCCAATGAATGTATTAGCCGTAAGTACATCGGGTTTTGTAATTCCAAGCCCTACTTCTACAGCAGTAACGATGGTTAGGAATACAAGTACACCCCATATCTTTTGGATGTTCGACTTAAACTTGAGAAGGCCTCTGAAAATTTCGAGTTTATGTTCGTGCGCCATATACAGATCTTAATTTTAAACCAGATAGAAAAACGTAAATACAAATACCCATACCAAATCTACAAAGTGCCAGTACAGACCTACTTTCTCGACCATTTCATAATGGCCACGCCTTTCATAGGTTCCCAGTATGATATTAAAGAATATGATAATATTAATCATAACTCCAGAAAATACGTGGAACCCGTGAAATCCTGTTATAAAAAAGAAAAAGTCTGCAAATAGTCGACTCCCATATTCGTTATGGATCAGATTTGCACCTTCCACCACCTCTTTGGCATCTTTAATTCTGGTGAGTGATTCTTCTCTTGTAAGAAGTTGCTTATCCCCTGATTCGGTTATGGTCTCTGTTCTGATTAAAATATTTGGGTTAGCCAAAAGCCCTTCGGTGACTTCATTTACAGTATATGACGGCAATGCTTTGTCCTGGTAAAACCATACACCATTTCTTCTCTCATGATCGATCCTATCGCTTGGTATGGTTTTGGCAAAATCTGCCAGGGCGGCACGCTCGCCGGAATCGGCCTTTACGAATTGAAGAATTCGTCCGCCTTTGGTCTCAATTGCACCGTAATCTCCTTTGATAAAAGTAGCCCACTCCCATGCCTGCGACCCAACGAAGATCGCTCCACCAATTATGGTAAGGAACATATAGAGTATGACTTTCTTCTGTATCATCTTGTGGCCAGCATCAACTGCAAGCACCATAGTAACAGACGACATGATCAGAATAAATGTCATAAAGGCCACATAGTACATCGGATAGTTACCGTGGAAAAAGGGTACGTGGGTAAAAACCTCATCGGCGATGGGCCATGTCTCGATAAATTTGAATCGGGAAAAACCATAAGAAGCTAGAAAGCCTGAGAAAGTTAACGCATCCGAAACGATGAAGAACCACATCATCAGTTTGCCATAACTGGCACCTAATGGTCTGTTTCCGCCTCCCCATACGCGGCCTTCCGAAGCAGTGGTAACCGATGTTTCCATAAATTGAGATTGGTATTAAGAGATTAATCGCAAATTTACATTTTTTTACATCAAACAAAAGTGGAAATCGGTAAAACCCGTATTTTTTGATTTTTATCGGTAGAAATAGAAAAACAGGACCAGGTATACCCATAATAAATCCAAAAAATGCCAGAAGGTGGCTCCTAATTCCATACCCAGCATATTACTGGCAGAATATTTCCCCCTGAGCTGGTTTACCAGTACTACCAAAAGTGAGAGCAGCCCGGCAACTACGTGAACAATATGTACAGCAGCAATTAGAAAAATATACGACATAGTAATGCTGCTGCTAGGGCCGGTAAAATAATATCCCTGCCCGATCAATTGTGAAAAACCAAAAAACTGAACACCAATGAATCCAACTCCCAAAAGGAAAGTCAGGCCCAACCATTTTGTACAATTGTAATTCTGATCTTTTTTTAAAGATTTTTGGGCCAGTATATAGGTAAAACTGCTTATTATGATCATTGCTGTACTGTACAAGAAGGCAGAAGGCAGTGCAAAATCATCTATCCAATCCTCCCTTGTACTACTAACGATATAGGCACTTGTCCAGCCGGCAAAACCCATAATTAAACTGGCCATTCCAAACCAGAGCATCATTTTTTTAGCTCTGGCTTTCTTCTCTTCCGGAGAGCTTTGTGTTACATCCATTTATCAGTAAAGAAATTTATCGACCACAAAGGTGATTTGTATGAGGGATATATAGCTAACGCTGGTAATCATCAATCTCCTTGCAGTTTTATTATCACGTTTTTCAAATAATCTAAAAGCAAAATACAGCATCACAAAGCCCATTAATAGTACCAGAACCGCTGCCGGAACAGATAGGTGGAGGCGTCCGGTGATTCCAAATGCGGGCACAACCGAAATAATGATCATCCAAAAGGTATACATAATGATCTGAAGCGCGGTACCCTTATCTTTTTTTCCGGTCGGCAAAAGTTTAATTCCTGCTTTGCTATAGTCGTCATCGAGTATCCAGCCCAGCGCCCAGAAATGAGGAAACTGCCAGAAGAACTGTATCATAAACAAGGTGCCCGGTTCGATACCGAAATCATTGGTAGCGGCTACCCATCCCAACATGAAGGGAATGGCGCCCGGGAAGGCCCCTACAAAAACGGCCAGAGGAGTTTTGGTCTTTAAGGGGGTATAGATACAGGTATAAAGAAATATTGAAATGGCACCAAACATAGCGGTTTTCGGACTGAGGTAATATAGCGATACCACCCCAAGAATCGTCATGATCGCAGCGATAAGAATAGCAGTGTTTACGCTCATTCTCCCCGATGGTATGGGTCTGTTACGGGTACGCCTCATCAACGCATCGATATCTCGCTCTATGACCTGGTTAAAGGCGTTCGAAGCACCTACCATACAATAGCCGCCAAAGCCGAGCAGTAACAACGATATCAACTCGATTTCGTATGTACCCAGCATATAACCCGCAATAGATGAAAATACAACACTAACCGCCAGTCGCGCTTTGGTAATTTCCTTAAAATCGGTAAATACAGAGGCAAGCGTATTGCTTTTCACCGAATTCAATGCGGTCTTCATCAGGTATGGGTTTCGTCCCAGTCCATTTTTAAAAAGGCTTGGGAAAAGGCATGCAAAGATAAGGCCCGGTTAAAACTCTTGCAACGTATTACGGTTGTTTATCAAATAATTAATAAAGTGCTTTTGGTATAAGTGAGTACTGGCCAAAAAAAAACCCGGAAGTTTCCTGCCGGGTTTTAAAGATTTTTAGAATCTATATCTACTGAAGCTTAAAAGTAATCGGAATACTGAAGGGCACCCTTACTGCACGACCCCTTTGTTTACCCGGGGTCATATTTGGGAGTTTTTCGATAATACGCAAAGCTTCTGCTTCCAGATTTTTATCTGGTCCTCTATATCGGATATTGCCAATTGAACCGTCTTTCTGAATTGTAAACATCACATTTACCCTACCCTGGATTCCCATTTCCTGGGCGATCTCCGGGTAACGGAAATTTTTCCTGATATGCTTCTGCATCATCTCGTTGAAGCAGGCTCTTTTATCCTTAGCCCCTTCACATCCGGGGAAAATTGGCACATCTTCGATGACTGCAAAAGGCACATCGATATCTTCATCCATTTCGTCTACTTCAACATCTTCTACTTCTATAACCTCTTCTTCCTGGCTGGTTTCAGTAGATTCGATAACTGTTTCTTCCACCTCTTCTTCATCCTCTACAACTTCAATAACCTCAGGTGCTGCAGGAGGAGGAGGAGGCGGTGGTGTTTTGATCTGTTCGGTCATAGGCACCTCTTCATCCAGAGACTCTTCCACATTAAGCGAAATATCGTATTCACTCGTTTTATCGTACGTCTTCCATTCCAGAGCGCCATAAACCAATGCCATTACCAAAGCAAGACCTAGTACGAAGTAAAGGCTGCTATTCCTTCTCAAATCTGCTTTTGGGTTCTTTTTCGATTCCATATTATTTTGATTTAATCTTCGCTAAATTAACTATTAATTTGACAAAAAAGCAACTAATATCTCCATTTTAAACCCGATTTGGCTGAAAACCATAAATTTACAACGATCAGACCCAACACAATACCGGTTAAATTGGCCATGAAATCGAGAATTTCCCCACTACGGTCGTAGGTCATGAAATATTGTAAAAACTCTATAAGCAAGCCAAAAAATGCCATGGCCAAAGCCGTATATATCATCGCTTTCCTGATGGGTGTTCTTCCTGCTGTTCGCTCACGAATAAAGAAACACGATAATACACTACCTATGAAATAAAAGATAAAATGCACTGCTTTGTCCATATGAGGAATCTTCATGATGGGCAGACCTCCATATTCTGAGAAACTAGCAAGACTTAGATAAGTAACAAGGAACATCCAGGCGAAGAAGGCAAGGGTGTATTTATAGGATTTAAGCACCAATTAATTCCTTATACTCCAGGTCGGTGAGCAGATCGGCAGACTCCTCCGGGTTTTGAATTTTGATCTTTATCATCCATCCCTCACCATAGGGATCGGAGTTTACAGTTTCAGGGGCGTCTTCCAGCGCTTCATTGAACTCAATGATCTCTCCACTCAAGGGAAGGAAAAGATCGGATACGGTTTTTACCGCTTCAACTGTACCAAATACTTCCTCTCTGTTGAGTGTTTCATCAAGAGTTTCAACTTCCACATAGACGATATCACCGAGTTCACCCTGGGCAAAATCAGTAATCCCAACTGTTGCTATATCACCTTCAATACTGATCCATTCGTGATCCTTGGTATACTTTAATCCTGAGGGAATTTCCATGCTATTAGAATTGTTTTGTGCTTAAAAGTGCAAAATACATAAATGTTATCTCGATCGTCGCCAGCAAATGTAAGAGATAATAGCAAGGTTTTCAAATAAAATACCCAGTGGAAATTGCTATAAATAGTCTGCTAATTTCTCTTCTGATAATGGTTCAGGGAGGTTAGTTCCCAAAATTATATCGCAGTGTAAAACCGGTATTTATTGTGGTCTGAGGGAAGGCTGTTGAGACGGCAAATCGGGAAAAGGAGTGATCGTAAAAGAATAGAGCATTCAGGTTTTTACTCAGTGCATAATCGGCGGTAAACTTTATAGAAAGCAGGTTCTGCCCTGAGGTGATCTGGTTACTGTCGATATCCAGATTCCTTATTATTGTGATGTTATCGCGCAAGGATACATCGGCTTTTAGATTGAGGTCTCCTTTTAAACGTTGTTTCTCACCGGCGATACGGGTTACCAACTTAACATCCTTGAATCGATACCCGAGTCCTAATGTATATTCCTTTCCGTTAATCTCGGTCAATAGCGAATTGTCCAGGCTAAGCGATAAGGCGCGGTCTGTTCGAACCTCTGCAAGTAAACTTAGGGAATTGGCCATTTCAAAATCGACCCGCATCAATGGATTAAACTGGTCGGTCAGCACCACATTGTTGACGATCAGATTCGGCAGAATGTCCTGGTTTTCAATATTATAGGGAGGTAATCCATCATTTTCAAGTTGTTGGCGTTCCAGATTGGTTTGAAAGAGATTGACACTATAACTTGCGCGGTAGCCATGGCTCAAAGAGAAACGCTTAAACTTCTTCCTGAACCACTTGTTCCTCATCAGTCCGGTGTACTTTATATTCCAATTTGGAAGCGGTATGTCTCGAAAAGCATCGAGGTTAACACCATTTACATCCCTGCCTGTGTAAGCAGCAAAGAAGGACGGTATCAATACATCCTGATTTGTCTTACCATAACGAATGGGGAAACCGTCGGGGTCTACTCCTTCGTCAGGTAATCCCTGCTCCTGGACCAACCGGTTCGAAATAACAATACGATTGTCTCTAAATGTGTCAAAAGTACTGGAAACCAATTCATCACTTTTGCTGAACGAAGTACCGATCATTATAGTAGATATACTGAAATTGCCTGAGTTAAATGGAGTTAGTGGTATATATTCGCCATCTTCCACCCTGAAATTCTCCTGGAAGGTTTTTAAAGACTGCCTGTCGGCCACCAGGTCTATAGTAAGATCTGATATTGGTTGAGCAGTAGCGGTTATGTTGAGTTGTTTATTTGTACGTGTTGTGAACTGTTCATTGAAATTAGGAAAAACCGTAAGCCAGCCGTTTCTCGCAGCTTCAAAACGTATATCGGCCTGACTGCCGAATACAAAACCAAGGCTGGGACGGGTAGTGCCAATAAATCCGAGCGATTGAGTATAACCCGGTAATACCTGACCATTATTTTGGCTGTAATTGACATTAAGTCTCTTTACCATGGTAACAATATCGATCAGTGTATTTACCGCCGGACTGGTTTTACCCTTGCTTTTTTTCTGTTTGCCGTCTGCCGGATTACCAGCTTTATCTACCCTTACTTCTACCTGATCGCCTTTCCCTTCACGTTTTTTAAGTCCTATGATGTCGTAAAAGCGAGGCATGCTCAAGGCTGCGGTTATCGTATGGGTGTTGGCATTTTGAATGGTATTGATAGGTTCGCCAGTGACCTCCCTTATCGCATCTCCACCCCTTTGCCAATCGAAATTAGCAGTATAGGTGTACTGGGTATTGATGAAGTCGAGAAAAGGTATTTTATTAAAGGGTATGTCGTAATTCAATTGAAATTGTTGAGCATGTCGGTTGGGTTCTCCAACGTCAAAGAATCCACTCCATACACCGAGTTCCGGATCAATACCAGATTCCGGGATACCCGATTCGTTAAAATAGTTCCTTACAATCCGGTTATTCGATGAGGTCAGGTTGATTCTCAGCGATTTTGACAGACTGTAGTTTAATGCGTATTGCCAGTTAAATAGAAAGTTGCGCTGTTGTAATAACGGCAGATCCAGCGCCTCCACTCCGGGTTCCAGGACATCCCTGAATCGTTGTTGATTAAATTGCCTGTTGATATCCGATTGCACAGAAAGACTTGCCGGCAAGAAATTGAAATTCAGATCCTTGAGCCATTGCCAGTAGCGACTTCTAAAGATCGAGTCGTTTTTCTTAAATGGCTCTACGGTGGCCGGTTTAAAATTATAATTGTAAACAAACCCGGTCTGTACACTCTGATCCCTTAGTTCTGCCACTTCAAAATCGCGATGGTCGGTCTCGTTATAAGAATAGTTAAAAGTAAAGTTTTCGATATCGAAGAAATTTTCTTCGGCTTCTTCTCCCCTGTTTTTACGCACTCCGATGAAATTGATGCTTGAACGTTTTGTATAGTCCTCCGCCTGCTCCTTTATAGCATCGGCTTCCGCTTGGGTATTAGCTGCATCGATACGGTCATCGAGCTTAAGGTCATCGTAAACCGGGTCGAACTCCGGTGTGATCAATTGTTCGGCGATACCGTAGTTAAACGGTATTTGAATATTCCACTTTTTAGGGAGTAATTGTCCAACCTCAACATTGGTCACAACATCATAGTTCACCGCATCTTCCCTCAGTCGCTCATTCGGACGTTGATTGATCGCCCCGAACCCAGAAGTACTGAGTCCTCCGGTGGCAGATACATTAGCAAAGTCAGCAATATTGGCATCCATGGAAGCCGTAGCCGCCCAACCACCATCGTTATCGAAACCGGCAAGTCTTAATTCGTTATACCAGACCTCGGCTCTTGCTGGCTGATCGTCGATATTTTTAATTCCTATCAAGATACTGCTTATGCTACCAAGTGAGGGATTACCTTTGATCGCAAAACGTATCTGCCCCAGTGTCCTTGGAGCGAATTCATCGACCTGTACCACCTCGCCTCCAATGATCTCATAGAAGGTTACATTTCCAAGTGTTTGATCTGTGATTCCCTGTGATTTAATTTTTCGAAGATCGGCCAGGGCCACATCCAGCTCATTTACCGAGGGCCAGATGACTTCGGGAGATGTAGATCCAAAAGGTGTAAATTCCAGGGGTACTTCCACCTGATAGAAGTTATCTGTAAAATCGGTACCCATCCGAAGAAATCCTACCAGGGGTAAATCGTCATCAAGATAGTCGGAATCCGCAATCTTTTCGGCATGCATGAACATCTTAATTTTTTTGTATTGACGCATATCGATACTGACATTTTTGAAAACCCCTCTCGAATCCTCAGCTTCCAACCCATCGATTAAAAAGGATAAAGATTGCTCGTTCTGCCGTATGATCGTATTGTTGTTATTGAGCTGCTCCCTGAGCACTCCCGGAGGTAACACATAGGGAATAGGTGTCCTTTGGCTGTTCTCCTCAATATTTACGGTATTCTGGTCTACCACGGTAGCGTCATCCTCAGGAGGATCGCCATCGGTCTGAAGCGACTTCGTAAAAGTTCTCCAGTCGCCGCGCACCAAATCCAGTGTTGCAAAACGCAATACTACCGGATCGGAGAAACCAGTAATATACATTCGCATAAAGCTAATGGATCGAAAATCTGTAATTCCTCCAACAGCCGCTGTAAAATCGTTCAGCGGAATCTTATACTGTATCCATCGCCGGTTTAATTGGGTTCCATCGGGCAGTGTTGGGGTTGTACCTTCATTGATATCGGTTACATACTGGTCGTTGATCGTTGTATTGGGCTGGATCGGAATACGATACTCGAAATAAGAGTTAATCGTGTTCATAGTGAGGTCGCGATTTATATCCTCTACGTCTGGGAGGGTGGTCGAGCCCCTGTTCGTATTGGTGACCTGAACGGGTGAATTTCCATCCACGTTGTTGAAATCGATATACCGTTCAAGGATTCCTCCTTCACGGTTCAGGTAATAAACATAATTGTCTAGCGCAGGGTCGTCGGCGGGTCCGTTATAACCCTGGGCAGCTTCATCTCCATCTTCGAGTCCGTCAAATCCGATATCCTGTAGTCCCCGGTTGGTCTCATCCGCATCGAAAGCGTATACCAGCGACTGGGTGGATGGAACCTGCCCCCATACCGTTGATGTGGTGAGGTCATTGCTGTTAAGGCCTGGCAGACCGTTCTCGTATTGCTTTCTGCCATCCTCAAGAATATCTTCTGAGATATTTCCCAGATTGATCACCAATTCTCCTGGTCCGGTGGTTATGCCGTCAACAAAAGGATCCAAAACCCAGAACTGAACAAATTCAACGTTTGATTGTTCAAAATTGGTACTGCTCAAAGAGCGCATAACACCACCCCATTTTTCGTCAGGTGCCAGACCGTCAAATCCGGTACTTGCATTATAGGGTCCCTTTTGATCCGGATAATATGCAATATCGAGTGTATTTTGTACCGTTGTTTGTCCTTGGGCAATGTCTGTTTGAGGAAAGATCTCATCTATAAATACTCTCCTTGTCTCATTGGTTGAAATGTCATTATCAGAAATAGTGGCAGGACGCTGATTTGTGTAAAATATGGGATCTATTGTATACCAGGCGGTCTTTGCTCTTTCAAATCCTGTTTCAAAATCACCTTCGCCATCCTGCTTGAATTCCTGGGGTGTACTGGCAAGGAACCATCCCAGGGAAGAACGAATATCAATCAAGGCCTGTGCTCCTTCAAAATCGTCCAGATAGGCTGTGGTTTCGCCCTGGAAATCAGCTGTGCTTGGCGAATTAGGTTGCAATACAGCAACTTCTCCCCTGAAAGATAAATTAGAGGGTACATCTGTATCAATATTTGGTAATTTGTTGGCCAGGCGCGTTAAGAAAGGTATTTCTGTAGACAGGTTTCCATTGATACCGAAGATGGTGTTATTCACCGGTTCGAGACCGAAGTTGGCTTTTTGTGTGAGTGGCCGCTCATTAAGATTGAGGAAAGTAGCACCCATGGTAAACTTCTCATTGAACTGATGGTCTACATTGATACCTGTGAAACGTCTGGTCTGCTGACCAAAAACGGCATTGTTCTCTACATCGATATTAATGGGTGTATTGGAGGCCTGCAGGCTCGGATCTAGGATCTGCACTGTCCCTGCCTGGTAGTTTACAGTATAATCTATACCCTCCTGAAGTTGTCTTCCTCCTGCGGTAACCGTCACAGAACCACGTGGTACGTTAAAGGCCCCAATGGGTATTCCGCTTGAACCCTCAGATTTATATCTACCTCTCAGCCGAAATCTGTTCTTTTCGGCATCCTGTAGCGAAAAAGCTTTGGTTTTCGCATACATATTTCGGAAAACATATTTCTGTTGGTTAGCGTTATAGCCCTGATCATTGTCCACGTCGTAGGTTCCCCCACCAAGCTCATCGAATAAATACTCACCGAATGGTTCTGTTTTTGTAAAGATTAATTGTCCTCCCTGGGTATTTACGGTTATACCTGAAATAAAATCAAAGAAACCATCACCCCCTGGCTGAACATCATTGAAGGCATTCAAACGGTCTAAATTGAAGACATCTAAAAGAATACGCTCTTCCAGCCTGCCCCTCGGATCGGTTTCATCGGGCCATCCGGAACCAGGACCAGTCTCAACAGGTGTTATATAATTCCTCGGTGTAGGATCTGAGTACAGGATATTGAACTTAAAATCCTCCTGACTTAATTGAAATGCACCCGTGGAGTATATATTTTTCATCATCAGATCCCAAATAGGATCATCCACGTTAGTAATATTACTCTTTAACAATTTGAGTATTAGAGTATTGTTGTTGATTTCCAACTCAACACCCGGGGAAACCGTTGTGGCGTCTATTCCACCATTGGCAAATTCACCTACCTGGTAAACCTGCCCGTTGAATGTAAACTGGTAGGCGACACCCAGTACTTCATCATTGCTTAAACGCTGATTAAGAGAGATATATCCAAGCTGAGAATCTAATCGGTAATCCCGCCCTTCTTCTAGTTTACGGGCATTTTCAAGGATTGCATAATCCAATCCCTGATTTACCTGATATCCTGTGGTTATATTAAAGCCGTCATCGACTGTAGCAATATCTCTTATGTCGGATGTGAGCACCCCTCCAGCATCGATCTGAGCCGGATCGTAAAGGTTTGCGGCATTTCTGGGAAGTTCAAAATTTGGTACCCCGGTATCGAAAAAACCTGCAGGCTCTCCATCGAAGAGACCAATACGTGTATTGTCTTTAATAGATTCGCCAAGGTCCTGGATAGCCACAACATTTCGGACATTTAATGTTTGTTGTGTTCTGTTGGTTACCCAAACTTCCAATCTGGTTATCTGTACCTGGCTGTTGATAAATGGATAGTTCTCCAGTGCCTGGTCATAACGATCCCTGAAATACTGGGAGAGGAAGAAATGTCTATCCTCATCATAGTCCAGTGCGGTAAGTTCAAAATCTGTTAGGGTTCCTCCCCCCTGGGCAACCACCGTATTATTCTGAGAGCGTTGTTCTGAAAATACTGCAGTAACTGTTGTTCGTCCGAATTGAAGCTGTGTCTTTACACCAAATAAGCTCTGGGCCCCCTTGATAAGGGAACTGTTAAGCGGGAAGTTGACATTACCAACTTCAATTTTTCTTAAAATATCATCATCAGTTGGAGTATAATCGAGTTTAATCAGATTCTGAAAATCGAAGGTAGCTTCAGTATCGTAATTTGCATTGATCTGCAAACGTTCCCCGATTTGCCCCAGAAGACTTAAACTTATTCGCTGATCAAAGTCGAACGAAAGGTTTGTCCGGTTACGCGGGGACAGGGCCGGATTGTCATTCTTTGTCCAGATTACTCCAAGATCCATGGCAACAGATCCCTGTGGTATTACCTCAATGGAATTGCCACCAAAGATGGATTCGAAAAAGCCACTATTCACATAGAAATTAGGAAGAAGATTTTTACGCGCCTCTTCAGAGCCTTCCTTTTTACCACTAAAGGCATCGATTTTTTCTTTAAAATAGGCTTTTGTACTTTCTTTTCGGACCAGCTCAAAGTATTGTTCCGGACTTAAGATTATCGGATAAGTGATGTCGAAATCTCCTACACTCTCTGTATAAATATAACGGTCAAGAACAGGGTCATAGGTATATTTGGCAACGATGCTAGAAGGATTTTCAAAGGCAATCCTGCCCAGGGCTACCCCGGTTTGTACCGAATCAAGCTGCTGTTCATCTGTTTCCTGCGCCTGGGTATTTTGGTAGAACACCAGGCATAAAATACACAGGAAAATGAGCTTAAATTGGTTGGATTTAAGTATTGATTCTGCCCCTTTTTCCAAACTAGTTACAAATTTTGAAGCGCCAGTTTTATAATGTCCTCGACGCTCAGAGAGGAATCTTGGTCTATCGCCTTGTCTACGGCCCTTTCGGCTTGCTTTCTTACGAATCCAAGAACCTCTAAAGCTGATAACGCTTCTTCTCTATTTGTATTGTTTGAATGTTGTGAAACTTCACTTATATCATAGAATTTCAAAATCTTGTCTTTAAGGTCGACAATAACCCTTTGTGCGGTTTTTGCTCCGATACCCTTAACCGACTGTATTTTAACCACATCTCCCGAGGCTATTGCATCACGCGCCTGCTGGGGTGTAAGGGAAGACAACATGGTCCTTGCCGTGCTCGCGCCGATACCTGAAACAGAGATCAGGAGCCGAAATATGTCTCGTTCAGATTTATCAGCAAAACCATATAGTATATGGGCGTCTTCTCTTACAATTAGATGCGTATGGACCAGGACCAATTCATCGTCGGTAACCAGGGAATATGTATTGAGTGAAATGTTAACAAAGTAGCCCACTCCGCCGCACTCGATTATCAGGTAGGTGGGATTTTTTTCAACAAGCTTTCCTTTTAGGTGTGAGATCATATAAGGCTACGGTATAGGATACTTTTAATGGCTTTTCTAACTAAGGATGTTATAGCTTTTTTGTTTTGGCCATTTTTCGCTTTTCTCTTTCCTGGGCATCGATAACCGCCACGGCGGTCATGTTTACGATTTCTTCTACACTTGCGCCCAATTGCAGCACATGGACTGCCTTGCGCAAACCCAACATTATTGGGCCAATCGACTCGGCTGCATGAAGTTCTTTTAGTAATTTATAGGTGATATTCGCCGATTCAAGATTGGGGAATATCAATGTGTTGACATGTTGCCCATCGAGAGTTGAAAAAGGAAATTGAGTTCTCCTTAGTTTTTTGTTCAGGGCGAAATCGGTTTGGATTTCGCCATCCACGATCAACTCCGGATTCTTGTCGTGCAAAATTCCAATTGCTTCGCGTACTTTGGCTGCATGAGGATGGTTCGAGGAGCCAAAATTCGAGAATGAAAGCAAGGCCAGTACAGGGTTAAATCCGAAAGCACTACCCAGATTAGCTGTCATCCTGGTGATTTCAGCCAACTCTTCCGCATTTGGGTCGATATTGATTGAAGTATCGGCCAGAATAAGCGGACCACGTTCGGTTATCATAATATGTGCGGTAGCCGCCCTGGATACTCTGGTAGCCCTTCCGATAACCTCAAATATCGGTTTTACCACATTGGTAAATGCCCTCGAATGACCTGAGATCATCCCGTCGGCATCTCCTTCCAGCACCATCATAGCCCCGAAGTAATTGCGCTCTCTCATTTTTGTTCGGGCACCATACTGGGTTACTCCGTGTCGTTTTCTATTTTCAAAGAAACGCTCGGCATAAACAATTCTTTTATCTTTAGCAGCGTCGCTTTTAGGATCGATGATTGGCACGTCAGCGTCGAATTCCAATTCCTTTTTTAAAGCAAGGACGTCTTCTTTATTACCCAGTAAAATGGGCATTGCAATTCCTTCCTCATACACGATCTGCGCAGAGCGTAAGACGTCTAGATGGTTAGCCTCGGCAAATACAATCCTTTTAGGATTACTCTTGGCCCTATCCATTAAAAGCCGCATAACCTTGTTGTCTCCCCCCGATCTTCGCAGCAGTTCTTCCCGGTAACGGTCCCAGTCCTCAATTGGCGACTGAGCCACACCACTTTCTATAGCAGCCTTGGCCACCGCCAAAGGTATTTCAGCAATAAGTCTGGGATCGAAAGGTTTGGGTATGATGTAGTTCTTACCAAAGGTCAACCTTGTCGCGCCATAGGCAATATTTACCTGCTCGGGAACAGGTTCTTTGGCCAATTTGGCCAGTGCAAGCGTAGCTGCCATTTTCATGGCCTCATTTATTTTGGTTGCCCGAACGTCGAGAGCGCCTCTGAAAATAAAGGGAAAGCCCAATACATTATTAACCTGGTTTGGGTGATCCGATCGTCCTGTGGCCATAATGATATCGTCGCGAGTCTTACAGGCCAGTTTGTAGTCGATCTCCGGATCCGGGTTAGCCATAGCAAACACTATAGGTGTTTTTGCCATTGTTTTAAGCATCTCCGGGCTCATTATATCGGCTACCGACAAACCGATAAAAACATCTGCATCTATTAGAGCTTCTTCCAGGGAATCAATTTTCAATGCTGTAGCGAACTCTTCCTTTTCCTTAGTCAATTGTTTGCGATCCTTACGAATGACCCCTTTACTATCGAGCATGACCATATTTTCAGCCCTAGCCCCAAATGCTTTGTACAGACGGCTACAGGAAATGGCGGCCGCACCTGCTCCGCTGATCACGATCTTAACGTCACCGATCTTTTTGTTGGCGAGTTCAACAGCATTTATTAGAGCCGCCGCAGAGATGATCGCCGTCCCATGCTGGTCGTCGTGCATAACAGGTATGTCGAGTTCCTCCTTAAGTCTGCGTTCTATCTCAAAGGCCTCCGGAGCTTTTATGTCCTCAAGATTAATACCGCCAAAGGTCGGGGCAATAATCTTGACGGTCTCGATAAACTTCTCGACATCTTTGGTATCGAGTTCGATATCTATCCCATCGATATCGGCAAAAATCTTGAACAATAAGCTCTTCCCTTCCATTACAGGCTTGGCTGCTTCGGGTCCAATATCGCCAAGGCCGAGGACTGCTGTGCCATTGGAAATAATGGCAACGATATTCCCCTTAGCGGTATATTTATATACCTTTTCTTTGTCCTTTTCAATCTCAAGACATGGCTCCGCCACTCCTGGTGAGTACGCCAGTGCCAGATCCCTTTGTGTCGCATAGGGTTTGGTAGGCACTATTTTTATCTTACCCGGCTGTGGTTTAGCATGATATATAAGTGCTTCCCGTCTTTTCTTTTTATTGGACATATCAAGGTAATGTAGAACGAATTTAAGGGTATTCTTTGGAAGTTAACAGTACAGAAGCAATATTTACCAAGCACAAATGCACAGAACAATTTCTCTTCCTTTTATATCTGCCACCTATTTACCGAAACCTACCAGAAATAGACCACAATAATCGTGGTGAGAACAAGGAGAATTATGGCCAACTTACGATAATTATGATACCACGGGATAGATTTTAGTTCTTCTGTCTCTTCTATAAAAAGAGATTTCTTGTAGGTATACTCCGCGACCTTATCTGCAGGTGGAGTGGCTGTTGCCAGACTAACCACAATATGGATGAACATGCAAATCACAAAAAGAATCGATGCTTTCGCCAGAAAGTGAATTTCGTTAATGGGCTCTACCCATCCGTAGACCTGTGATAAAATGGTAAAAACCGCAAGGATGAAACCACAGAGAAGACTTGCAATGGAACCAGTTCCATTTGCCCTTTTCCAAAACAATCCGAGCAGGAATGTAGCTACCGCAGGCGGACTGGTATATGCGATAACGGTCTGAAGGTATTCCCATAATGAATCGCTCACCGTTTCTATAAAGGGTACCCACAAAATCGCGAGGACTACTAAAATAACCGTGGTAATCTGCCCAACCCTCACAAGTTGTTTACTGGTCATCTGTGGTCGTAGTTGTCTGACAAAATCCATGGTTACCAATGTTGAGGCCGAATTAAAAGTGGCAGAAACCGAAGACATCATAGCTGCCATAAGGCCCGCTACTACCAGACCTAATATTCCGGCTGGAAGCAACTGAAATAAAAGCACTGGATAGGTAAGGTTCGGACAATCTGAAAGATCGTCACAAACCGAGCCGTCATTTAGCTGATAATTAAGACCAGATATGTCTAAATCATTAAAAAGCAGGAGTCCCAATACGCCCGGAACCACCATGATAAAGATAACAGGCAATTTCAATAAGCCTGCGAAGAGCGCTCCCCAGCGGCCATGATCTAGGTTTTTTGCTCCCAGTACACGTTGTACCATGAATTGGTTATTTGCCCAAAAGTAAAAACCGAGCAACGGAATCCCGGTAAGCAACGACCACCATGGAATTTTATCGTTAGCCGGACGCACCAGGCTAAATACTTCATCAGAATTGGTCGGTATATACTGGCCGGATTCAATTTTTCGATCGAAATTTACTTCCCCATTGGCCAGCATGGTATCGAGATTATCCATCATGGCACCCCAGCCACCTCCAAGCTTATCAAATGCAAAATAGGTGAGCAGACAAGAGCCTATGATCAATAGCACCGCCTGAATGACCTCCGTTTGTATCACCGAATTGAGACCGCCTGGAATGGTATAGGCTGCGGCGGCAACAGCAAGAATGATCAGGATTAGTGTAGGATCAAGGCCAGGAAAAAGCAAAGTGAGTACAATTTTTCCAACGTAGAGCCCGGCGGCAGTATCTACGAGTACATTTCCCACCACCGTGATAAATGAAAAGTAATACCGCGATCTGCTGTCGTATCTTCTTTCCAGGAATTCAGGCATAGTATAGACCCCGGATTTCAGGTAAAAAGGCAGGAAGAATATCGAAAAAAAGATCAGGATAACTACGGCATACCATTCGTAGTTATAGACACTTATATCGGTCTGGAAGGCATCAGAAGCAAGACCTACCAAAGTTGAACTCGAAATATTTGCAGAGAAAAGAGCGATACCCACAATAGGCCATGTCATTGTACGCCCCCCCAGGAAATAGTCTTCAGAACTACTCCTTTTGGCTTTGGATATCCCATATATAATGATGCCCACAAGGTACACCACGATCACCGTGATATCCAATATTCCGAGTTCTCCCATACTTTTTATTAATTCGATTAATTATCAGGAACTGGCGATTGCCTAAATATAGATTACAACTCTTTCCGACACTTAATTTATTTTACTCAAGGTACCCCTGAAACCTTCCGATATAACCGCATCCATATTCTCAGGCACTCCAAAAATACATTTGTAAAAAATTGGTCATTGTCGCATTTGGTTGGGTGCTTAAATGTCTGAGTTTTTAAAGATTTTCTACTTCTGATTTTTCGGCTGTAACTTTTAGCCTCATCGCTAGGAGAGAAGCGATAATAAAAAACACACCGCCAAAGAGTATAGCATTGACAGCATTATTGTTCAGGGTATATTTAATGATCGATCCAAAGCTGATGGTTTGCAACAGCATGGGAATAACGATCATCATATTCACAATACCCATATAGACCCCACGGCGTTCTTCAGGAATTACTTTAGATACCATTGCATAAGGAATTCCCATCATGGCTGCCCAGCCAATACCAAACAAGACCATAGGTAAGAGCAAAATATATTGGTCTTTAATAAAGGGCATGCTCAACAGTGCAATCCCTGTTAAAAGCAAGCTAAGTACATATACTAATTTTGAACTGTATTTTCGTGCAAATGGGACAAGCGCTAAAGCTACCAGCATTGTAACCATATTATAGGTACCATTCATCAATCCGGTTTGTGCAAGTGCCTGCTCAGACAACAGTTGAATATTTTGCGCAAAAGACATGTCGGTGGTATTGATCTCCGCTCCATTTTTACAAGACTCCATAATGGTTTCAAAACGTTCAGTATCACTATTGCTGATCCCATATAAACTGGTGCGAAGCATCGGGGTGATAAATTGCCAATAAACGAATAAGGCATACCACTGGAATAAATAAACCGCTGCGAGATTCCACATGAGTTTGGGCATATCTCCGATGGCATGATAGATCTCCACCACGGGCTCGAAGGTTCTTTGAAGTAAAGATTTACCTTCCTTTCGCTCTTTTATATAGGCCAATTCTTCATCGGATGGGGCAATTTCAGGTGTTTTTATTACCGACCACAATATGGTGGTTATCGAAGCGATAGCCCCTAAAAAGAATGAATAATATACCCATTTGGGAATTGCAGTAACCATTTCAGTTCCTGTGGTACATAACTCTCCCACGACTGCAGGAACACTGAACCAGTCCTGGAAAAGAAATAATGAAAAGTTAGCGAGGGTAATCCCGGCCCCGACAAACAAACTCTGCATTTGAAAACCATAGGTGAGTTGATTATCAGGAAGTTTGTCCCCTATAAAGGCTCTATAGGGTTCCATTGCAGTATTATTACAGGCGTCTAATATCCAGAGCAGTCCAACTGCAAACCATAAATGTGGACTGAACGGAAAGGCGAAAAGACATAAACTGGCCCCAATGGCTCCGATCAGGAAAAATGGTTTTCTCCTTCCCCATTTCGGAGACCAGGTTTTATCGGATATAGCACCGATGAGGGGCTGTATCAATAAACCTGTAACGGGTCCGGCCAGGTTGAGTAAGGGCAATTCTTCGTGATGGGCTCCCAGGAAAGAAAAAATGGGATTTATAGCTGTTTGTTGTAGACCAAAACTAAACTGGATTCCAAAAAATCCAACATTCATATTCCAGATCTGCCAAAAACTTAACTCAGGCTTCCTAATCTTCATAGGATTCGTTTGGTTGTTTTGTTGGATAGGGATCCAATGGTAAATACTTGGTTAGAAGACCCTCAAGATAAAGTTTTATCCTTATTTTCAGGATAAACTTTATTAAAAATTGGCCGATTGGTCCACGAAAACGATGTAGTTAGAGGTGTTATTCTTTAAGAAACGCTATGTTTCCTTTAAGTCCGGCATATTTGGTGCGTTTCACGGCCGATTTTTTAAAGACTTTGTTGAATACCTCGTTTGAAATCTCCTCCCATTCTTTTTTGCTCATCGACAACAATGATGGATGCGGATTAAAAAGAGGCTCTGAATGCGACTTTGAAAACCGATTCCAGGGACAGACATCCTGGCAGACATCACAACCAAAGGCCCAGTCATCGAATTGGCCCTTATACTCAGAGGGGATTTCGTTTTTCAATTCGATGGTGAAATAGGATATGCACTTACTCCCATCCACCATATAGGGTTGAACGATGGCTTCAGTCGGACAAGCATCTATACATGCAGTACATTCTCCGCAATGATCGGTCACCGGGGTATCGGCTTCCAATTCCAGGTCGAGGATCACTTCTGCCAGAAAGTAAAAAGAACCGAGTTGTTGTGTGAGCAGATTGCTGTGTTTCCCTATCCAACCCAGACCGCTTTTGGCCGCCCAGGCCTTTTCCAAAACCGGTGCTGAATCTACAAAAGCCCGTCCGTGCACCTCCCCGATCTCATCCTGAAGCTTACTCAGGAGTTCTTTCAGCTTGTCTTTTATTACGAAGTGATAGTCTACACCGTAGGCGTATTTAGATATCTTGTAGCTGTCCTCGATCTGGCTTTCAGAAGGAAAATAATTGTATAAGAGGGAAACCACGGATTTAGCTCCGGGAACAAGTTTTCGAGGGTCCAAGCGTTTGTCAAAATGGTTCTCCATATACTGCATTTCTCCATGACTCCCTTCCATCAGCCATTTCTCCAATCTCGGCGCTTCCTCCTCCAGAAAATCAGCTTTGGAGATCCCACAAGACAAAAAACCGAGGCGTTGGGCTTCGGCTTTGATTATCTGAGTATGTTTTTCCTTGGAAATTTTACTTTCTTGTTATGGTGTTTCAGGTTTAATAATAATGAAAATTACCAAAACCCCAAGATTTTTATCCGGGAGATTACCAGCTCATTGAAATACTATAGAAAGAAAAGCCGTCGGGCATGCCCGACGGCTTTTTGGAAATTTTGGTTATAACTTCAAGCTACTTGATACAATTTTATCGAAATTACTACTGGCAACAGAAGCATCTTCCAATTCATATTTAAGCCTCATCTTCTTCTTGCCACTTCTTAATTGAGCCTTGTATTTCCGTACTGGGTCTTTTCCCTTGATGTATGTCACCTGGTACTTGCTTTTAGCAATTGTCCATCCGGGATTTTCCTGGCATATCTGTTTTCTCAGCGACATAGGAGGACTAACATTTTTGATGTTCTCAAACGCAGAGATCAACTCGCCTTCTTTGTCATAGACTGCATAAATACTACCCTGGCTATTTCGGAAAGAAACCTCGAAAGCATTTTCTATTCGATTGTATGCAGGTGAATCCTTCAGATTAAAGTTCGCAGCCATACTCTCCAGAGCTCTCGCAGCTGCAGGTGTCTGGTGATCCTGAACAGCACGTAGATAATCTGAATTAATTGCAGTTAAAGTAACTTCTGCAAGTTCCACTTCCTGAGCAATTCCTTCTGTTTCTTGCCCATACGTAAGGCTGGTAAGGCCTAATAAAAAGATACCAATCATCAATTTTCTCATAATACTACTATTTAAGGGTTTAATATTCAACTTTGAAAAGGATAGAGGAAGCTCAAATTGTTTATTCTCCGGACTAACCTTATTGATTCGCTTAATTCTATTTATCTTTAATGATACCGACATGATTACCTGTATTTAGGATTGATATTTATACTGTTTTCAAAACTTAGTGCTGTGGGAAACCGAAAGGTTAACAGGTAGGAATAAAAAAATCCGAAATGGACCAAAAATCGATTGCAGATTTACAGTCAGACGACCGTTTAAAGCTGAAATCTCTCTACGACGGTTTTCGCGATGCTTTCTTTGGGTTTTTCCAGAGTTGGCATGTCGATGAGAACGATTTACCAGATATTTATCAGGAAGCTTTTCTGGCTTTGAGAAAACATGCGATCAATGGTAAACTTGATACTGTAAAGTGCGGGATGAAAACCTACTTATTCCAGATCGGGAAGTATATGATTATCGACCAATATAAACAGAGAAGTAAATTTGAAAATATTGAGCCACATCTACACCTGGCGGGGGAAGAGACGGTCGATATTGTGTTAGATCCACACGACTTTCTAAACGCTGAGAAAAGAAAACTAAAGAAATTTTTTAAAGAGCTGGATGAAAAGTGTCGCGAACTGCTAACCTTGTTCTATTATAGGGGACTAAGTCTTGAAGAGATTGCGCCTATGACCAACCGAAGCAATGCAAACGTAGTGAAAGTGCAGAAACACCGCTGCCTGGAAAAATTGCGAAGCAGAATGTTAAATTGATACGATGGATCCAAAAGTACTAATAGAGAAATATATCGAAGGTACGCTCAATAAAGAGGAGAAGAAGACCTTCGAAAAATTGAGGGTCGAGGATGAAGTCTTCGATCGTCTGGCTTGGGTACACGATAATATGGCTCAGGTTACCAAGGAGGAAAACGATCCGGTAAGAAATATGATCGAAGAATTTGAATCGGAGCACACGCCAAAGCTTCAAACGGCATTTACCTGGAAGAAACTTTTGGTAGCTGCATCGATTTTTATAGTATTCGGACTTGCTGTATTATATAATGTAACCCGCCCTGTATCTGCCGATGATCTTTACGAGAGTTATTTTGAAAGCTATCCGAATGTAGTGCATGTAACTGTCAGGGGCGAAAACGAAAAAGAGGTAAGTATAGCTTTCGAGGCCTACGAAACTGACCGTTATGAGGAGGCACTGACAAGGTTCGGAGAACTCTACAAGGATAGAGGAACTGCATTTTATCTTTTTTATATGGGTAATGCGCTGTTGGAACTGGACCGAACCGAAGAGGCAATTGAACTGCTAAAGGAATTTTCAACCACAGAAGATAACCTGGCAGACAAGGCCGGATGGTATCTGGCGATGGCTTATCTTAAAATGAATGACAAGGAAAGTGCAAAAGTCGAATTGAAAAAAGTGGTTGAAGAAAAGGCCTTCAATGCTACCAAGGCCAAAGAATTACTTGCCGAACTTGAATAGGCGCTTTCTGGTCATGAAAATAATACCGATGACCAGAAATAGACCCAGCATCATCCAGTACATCGAATTTGCTTCGGCGAGCGGTGCATTATCACCCAAAATCACAAAACCAGCCCAGTAGTAAGGATGTTTTAATTCGGGTACTTCCGCCTGCTGGAGATATTCCAGTTTAGCTTCTCTCAGGGCAGCAGATTTGGTCTGACCCTCAGTCAGATTTTTATAGAAAGACTGCATAATATCCCGCCCTCCTTTGTCTGTTATCGGCCAGAGTGATGACACCACACTATTGGCACCTGAATAGAAGAATCCCCTTGCCAGACTCATGATGCCCTCACCGGGTTTTAGATTTCCCTGGGAGGTGTTGCAGGCGCTCAATACCACCATTTCTGATTGGGTGGGTGTAGCATAGATCTCCTTTAGATACATCTTGCCATCGTTAAAGGCGATCCACGGATTATCCCCTTCACCCAGGTCGGCATGCGTCGCCAGGTGGATGATCATATGCCCGCTGGCAGACTGGGTAAAATTAGACTTCGAGGCCTGTTCCTTTAAATAGAGATCTCCCTTAAACAACTGACTGACTGCCGTGGCCTCATCTTCGCTGTACTGAAGGGCATCAAGACCATTAAAGTCGAATTGGACGGGTGCCATGGCGATGACCGATCCATCGAATCCCCTGGAATTGATCGATTGCCGCTCGAGCAGGGAAAGCGAATAGGCGTAACTTATCTCAGCATCTTCAATAAGGTAGTGCAGACCGGAGATATCTGTTACCAGGGTCTCAAATGGGATACGCTGGAGGTTGTAATCCGGCACGATCCATAGTCGTTTGCCACGAAGCTCATCCCGTATTTCTTCAGGGATAAGTTGTTGATACAGTTTATGTGAGAGAACATATAAGGTATCCAGATCAGATATACCATTGGAGAGCAGGCTTATGTAGGTGTTGATATCCTTATTAAACTGTTGAATATTTTCCAATCGGAAGAGTTGGCTGGAGTCTTTTGTATTCAATAGTCCATACCCATCTTCGTCGTTCAGTATGTAGTGGAGCACATATTGATCGGGCAGGAGGTATTTGCCTTTCAGTTCATCGAAAGTGAGGATATTGGTCTTTCTTTTATAGCGGGCATAATCGGGGTAAGCGGTGTTCAGGGAATCTATATAAGCCTCATATTGAGTTTTTGCCCGGCGTACCGAATTTCTAAGGTCTTCTAAGTCCTGATGGGTGTCAGCTTCACTCAGGTTATTTTCTGCCAGAAAGATCTGCCGGCGGAGTTTAAATTCATTCTGGGCCGCTTCCATCGGGAGTCCGGCTATGCGTTTGGCGTCTTCATGACCCAGGTCTTCCAGGAGAAGCAGCGCCTTGTTGCGTTCCATAAAATAGAAAGCCTGCTCTGGCTTATCGAGCAAATAACAAACCTCCACGGCCTTCGAATAGAGACTGGCTCCTTTTTCCCGCCAGTAGAGTTTAGACTGCTGTTCGGTGCTTTCGAAACGGATCAGGTCTACCAGCTGGTCTGCCATATCGAAGGTCTCCAATGCATGTTCTAAATGGGTTTGTTCGGGTGCATTTTCGTACCAGCTAAGCCAGGCATTGGCTTTGGTGACCAGGTGATTGAGGAGAGAGGTTTTATCAACTGCAAGGTTTAACTGACCCACATCTGGGAGCTTTTCAAAAGGTATTTCCAAAACATCATTAATTAATAATGCTATAGCCTGGTTGTAATGTTCCATGGCTACTTTGAAAGCCCTAATTTTCATATGGTAATCTCCGAGGTTATTATAGGGATCATCTAATAGAGGATCATATTTTAGTGCCTTATTAAGGTTTTCAAAGGCGACAAAATCTTCCCCGATCTTGAGTTGTGAAAAGGCAAGGCTATTATAAGCAGCGGCTAAATTATTTGAATCATTTTTTGGAAGGTTATTAATTACATCTTTGTGATATGCTATCGACTCTTCATACTTATTGTTGTCAGAAAGCAGATTTCCATGTATTTGACTTATGTAATTAAGCATGTAGCAACAAGGTATATTATTTAATTCCAGTAGCAGGCGGGCTTCCTCAAGATGGTATAGAATTATTGGAGAGTCTTTACGCGAATCTAAATCATAATATATATCGGCTAAAAGAATATGGGCCCAAATAACATTAGTGATATGGCCAGATTTTATTTGCTCATTCTTAATCAAAAAATTGTAAGCTTCGATCGCTTTATAATAATCTCCTAGTATCGTATATAGTTCTCCAATGCCATGATATGAAAGCTCGATTAAGAAATCGGCCTCACCAGGTTCACAAAAAGAATTGCCTCTTTCTATTACCTGTAAATAGTAACTTAAAGATGAATAAATATCGAAGGATTTAGAGTAAAAATACCCAAGGTTATAGATCGTTCTATTGATGGAGCACTTCTTGTCTTGACTTAGTTTACTTTTGATGAAAAATGCCTTTTTGGTTGCCTGTATAGCCTTGGTAAACTGCAGACTATCTTTTGTGCTCAACCAATTTTTAAAGTACCACCTGCTCCCTAAGTCATGATAAAACTCTGCAATATCTAATGTGTCAATTTCGCTCTTATCAGACTGAATTAACGAATCGATTATTTCAGTCTTTGCGGCAGCCGACATATCCCGATCAATGGTAGCAATAAGTGCTTCATTTAATTGAGCGTATCCACTAATTGATTTTAAAATAGCTATAGCAATAATGAAAATCAATGACCTGGACATAAAAAGAGTGTATTGAATCCAATATTAAAAGTACTTGAGTTATATTATCACTAATGAAAGTGACTTACCGGCGCTAATGTACATACTTCCCATCAACATAAAAGCTTCTTAAGTAGGGCGCTTCTTTAATCCAACCATTTTGAATATTCAAAAACTCATTTTTAATAACAATTGGAAAAGTACCTGGCATAGTGCTCTGCTCCAAATGTGAATAAAAGAGTCGTGCGAATCTACCCGTGGTAAAAGCTGTTGAATATGACGTTCCTGTTGGCTTTTTAACAATTTCCCAAGGAAACCAGAATTTTTTCAAGCCAGTGAACGGGGCCGCAAGATCAACGCTCACATTGCCATAGCTACCTGCTGGGGTTAGAGAATCGTTTGAACCTTCTTCATGACCTCCCACTGCTAAAATATTTTCTGAAGTATGACTTGCCGGGAAATTTTCATTTCCCAAAATATCGATATTTAGATCATCTATATTACCAGATGAAGCAACTACCAAGGACTTTTGAGCTAACTCATCGATGAGACTCTTTAGAATGCTATTTTCTTTATAATCAAGTTTTAATATATCCGAGGTTATGCTCTGACTAAATCCATAGCCGAAACTGGCGTTAACTATATGAATATCATTGTTAACTTTTTGAATTTCATTTATATAACCCAAAGCACACACAATATCCCAATATTTTCCATAGCCCTCTGAATTAAAAACCTTGATTGGTAATATTTTGTAATCGATATCGTAATTCTGCAATTCTTTTAGTATTAAACGAGTTACATAAGTTCCATGCCCATGATCATCATTTACATTATTTGTATTGTTGACAAAATTCCAACCAGAACTCTGATTTTGACAATTATCCAAAACTCCTTCTGTACTATATAGGAATGGATCTAATTTCCGAAACTTATAATGGTCTATTCCTGTATCAATAACTGCGATTGTCAGCTTAGGAGATAGATCACTTATGGCATCCGTGGTACCAATGGCACCAATTGAGGGATTAGATGGCGCGATTAAAGAACCTGGTAAACTCAGATATATCCCCAAGCCTTTAATCCCCAATTTCTTAGTATCCGTTAACCTATATGGGTCTGATTTTGGATCAAGTTCTGGTAGCGAAAATGTAAATGGCCAATCTCCCTGTGCACCACCGGGACCACCTGTGAGTCCATCTTTAGAGCCTTGAATTTCAGCAGAACCCACACTGTAGTCCCATGTCCAAAGCTCAAGACTATTATCTCCACACTCACATTTTAATGTCTTTGAATCATCGATTGGCATTAATTCTTTAAGCGAATCAATTTCTTTTTTGGTCATATTTGAATCAAATCTAACCACAACACGTGTAGAATCTATTTGCGTAATTGAAGAGCGGCTAAAATTTCTGCTTTCAATTATTTTGGTGACTTTACAATTACTGAAAACTACTATTGACAGAATTGACAATTTTAATAAGTGATATTTTTTCATCACATTGGTTTTAGGTTGTTGTTTAGTCTTCGCCCAGACATGAAGGTTAACAGCTTTGATGAAAAATTTGGAACGAAAAATGACTAACGGTGGGGGGAAATCACAAAAACAGATTGCGGTAATCCTCTTAAGATACAAAAAATAACCATAGTATTTCTAGGGTAATCTACAGATTTACAAATGATTAAACCTTCTACTACCTAATAAAAAAACCATCTTTCGTTTTGAAAGACGGTTCAAAGCTGAATGCGATATGCCTAAATACCTATTGGGCTGTTTTCGGGCCTATTACAGTGGCTAATTCAGTGACATAATTAACTGGGAAACCTCCTTTTTCAGCATGCTCCCTGATCAGTGCCTCATTTTCAGCTTTGTAGATACAATATACCTTGTCGTCGGTGACATAACTATGTATCCACTGGATTTGCGGGCCCATATCCTTTATCACCGAACAGGACTTTTGTGAGATACCCCTGAGTTCTTCGGGGCTAAGAATGCCTGCATCGGGAATTTCCCTTTCTATTAAATACGTCTTTAGTTCAGTTTTACTAGTCAGTTTTTCCTTCGCCATCTTCGTATAGATAACATCCTGACCCTGTGCAAAAAGGGTGGTAGAGCCCATCATTAAAAGAAAGAGAAGACCAAGTTTAGATTGTAATGTTTTCATAATACCAGGTTTTAAGATTATAAAACAAACCTAATATGATCCTAAGCAAATCAATACTTCGTATCGATCAACAATTATTAATTTTGAACCAGGAATCAGAGCTCTTTTGCATATACCAGAGGTTGTACCCCGTAGCGTTGCTGAAAGCATTTGGTAAAATAAGACGGACTGTTAAATCCGCAATCGAAAGTGGTTTGAGCGATATTCCGGTCAGTTTTCAGCAAATGAAGTGCCTGGTTTAGGCGGTAGTCCCGTAATAGTTCATTAAGCGACATTTGGGTGAGTTCTGTACACTTTCTATAGAGTTTGGATTTGCTCATCGACATCTGATCACAGAAATCCATCACCCCAAACTGAGGGTCTTGCCAGTTTTTAGCCAGTGTCTCCATCAACAGCTGAAGGAAGTTTTCATCGGCAGGCGAGATATATATAAAAGAATCGCTTAGCCGATCGTTTTGATCTGCTTTATAGATCTCCCGGATGATCGAAGCCACAACAAGCTGGTTTTCCTTGCCAATACCACATAGGTATCTGGCCATTTGTACGGTATCGCCAAATAACTCTTTACTTTTGTTCACAGGCATTCCGGCATTGAGTCCGATGCGCAGATCGATCAGCTCCCCCGCAATATGCAAATCGTTCATAACCGCAAAACAGCAATCAACAGCCTGGTTCACCGACACAAAGGAAGCGACAAATCCGCCTCCCTTCAATTCTACTTCCCTACCCTGATGTATGCTCAATTGTTTTCTCATAATCTCGTGGTAAAGTGCGATAAGTCTCCTGGCTTTATCACTTCCTAAGCTATGCTTTAACAGACTTTCAGGTATTGTAGTACTAACCAGTATGATTCGGAATGCGGGGTCATTAAATATTTTTAGGTCAGGGGTTAAACCGTCGGATACGTCATTTGGATCTGCTATCCTTCCCAAAAAGGCTTCTACAACCTTGCTGTTTACCTGGATTATCTCATGAGGCATTAACCCATGAGCCCGATCATGCATTTTTTTAACCGATTCGATATCCGGGGCGTCGATCAGGCAAAAGGCACTTCCCCGCTCTTCATCTACCCAATAGGTCATACAGCGGCAACCGAATTCCTCCTGTATTTTAAGATCCTCACGATGGGCTTCAGCAGCATGTTTAGCTTCTATCCCCGGGACAATATGTCTATCCATGTATATCGGCATGATTCAAGCTGTGATTATCAATTGGCGGTTTATTTTAATAATAAGGTTGTCGCCCTTCTAAATTAAAACATGTAAGTGTTTTTAAAATATAAAAAATAGCTCAATTATTGGTAATAATAGATCATATAATGGACCTCCGACTTATCGGCATTCATTTCATGTTGGCGATTAACTACTAACTGAACATAAAAAAACCGAAGTATTTAACTTCGGTTTGAACTTATTGGAAATAATTTGGGTTGCGCTTACAATGCAACAAAAATGACACCTATAGTCTGTGCAGTGCAGCGATGATATCCCCGCATTCCCCTACTTCATCAGGGATCTCTGTAAATGGTGGAAATCCGTACGGAAAGGTTGTGGGACAACCTCCGAGATACGAACCGATCTGCTCGTTGACGATACCTGGAACAGCAGGCCCATGACTTCTCAATACTGCATGAATTTCTGCTGTTTCGGCATTATGCAAGCCTCCAAAGTTTGGCAGTCCAAATAGTTCATGTATGGAACCGCTATCATCATTTTCATTCAAATGGCCCGAGAAATTTCCTTTCCCGTTATTTCCAGCTACATGTCCGGCTGCATAAAGTAACTGCACCTCAACATCAAGAGCATTGGCAAAATCCGCTTCTGAACATTCCCCGGGTACTATACAGTTTTCCGGTTTGTTCCATACCACCCACCACAATGTATACGTATGGCCTGGCATTAGATCCGTCGTTTTAAAGTTTACAGTCACACCATTGCTGTTTCTATGGAGTACGGAGGTCCCAATTACCTCTCCAGTAATAGCATTAAATACAGCAGTTGAGGACTTGGAGTTGGCAGAAGCATTTACAGTAGTAAGTTCTGCTTCATCTGGTTCATCGGAACAAGAAGTGCCCACAAATAATAACAGAGCGAATAATAATTTCATAGTTGTTTTCATAATACTTGTCTAAAATTGATTAATAATTAAAGTTTCAAGAAACGTCTTTCGCTTCAGGTATATGTTCCTTCCAGATTAAAGGATCATAGGTTCGTATCAGTAACTAAGCACTTCTAACTGAGACAGATCGAAAGTGAGTTAGTAAAGAGCCTCGGTTCTTTCGAATCCGGGCTTCATATACGGGGAAACTTTAAATTGTAAATTCAATTTTATATGTGGCCAATTTTGAAGGGCCATATAATCGGCACATAATAATTACTTATGGTCAGGCCTTTTTTTCAAATTGCGTAAAATGTTCATGGGTTATTTTCCATTCGCCATTGGTCTTTACAAAAACCAGGGTAACGTTGGCCCAAATCTGAACTACTTCAGCCTGCATGGTGGGTCTGAAGTCTGCCTCGAAAGTTACCACCGCTACTTCTCCAAACACGTCGATCTTCAGGTCGTTTAAATTAGAGTCCCAATCTTCTATCGCACCAACAAACCCTCTTTCGTATTCTTCGTTTCCTACGGAACCAAAACGGGGGCCATCATTTCTAAATTCCGTAAACTTCGGACCGTACACGTGATATGCGATAAGCTTGTCGGCATCCTTATCCTTAAAACTCTGAAAAATACCATCCAAAACCTGTTTGATCTCTTGCTGGGACTCAGGAAAATCATCCTTCACTATATCAACAACCACCTCTGTTTCCACTTTTGTTTCCTTAGCCTGCCGGCAACCAATATTAATAAGGGTTAAAGTCAATACTAATGTAATCGTCATTTTTACTTTCATGATTCTAAATTTTAATGTTTTAATTGATTTTATAGGACTATAAAGATTTCAATTATAAGGGTAGGTTCATTTATGTAATGATGCAATAGGTTTAAAAATCAGTTAGATACATGCAACATAGTTGTAAGTCTTATGCCATTGATGTAAAGGGAAGGAAGGAGGTAAAAAATTATGACCGAAAAATTCAGTTGAAGTAAATAAAGTCAACTACTTTTTTGCCATATAGTCGTCGAATCCTGAAAAACCTACGAGTTCATATAAATCTTTATACCGTGGATCGTTTTTCAAGGGTTGCAAAAGTGGTTCTTCTTTTAACCAGGTCATTTCCACCTCATGGTTTTGATATGAATTTTGAAGCCAATAGAAGGTTTTTTCATAATCCTCAATTGAGCAATAATAAAGGGCCAAAAACCAGGCTGGGCTTCCTGAAGATCCCTGCTTGTATGCCTTTTCCAATCCCGTTAAGTATTCTTCCACTTTTTCCGGATGATCATCCCTATAGGCGTATATGGCATCTAACCACATAAGAATTGGTGGGTAATCGGGATAATCCCGTTTAATCTTAAGAAGCTGTTCCTTCGAATTAGCGTAGTCTCCCATATAATAAAGCAATTTGGCAGATTCGCGCAGGTACCACCAGTTATCACTGTGCAGAGGTAAGCTTTTATCCAGGAGTTCTACAGCCTCATCTTTTCTATCCGCCAACAATAAAGCCATCCCTTTAAATGTATAGAAAATTCCTATCGAAGGATCCTCGGCAATATTTTTGTCCATATTCAAAATTGCTTCTTCATACCTTGCTATCTTAATACTAAAATCTGCATCAATACTTGGGGTCAGGTCAAAGACATGATTCGCCAGCCGGTATTGAAAATAGGGTTCCACTCCTACAAAGTCCCAGTCGTAATAGAAATAACCTGTTTGCAGCATGTCTTGTAATCCTGCATAACCATCGTCGATGTCCCTGGCTTTTTCAAGGGCCTTTTTGCCATTTGCCCAGGCCTCTTGTTCTGAATATATTCCCCAAACCAGGCCCCCTGACAGCCAAACATCTGCTAGGCCTATATAAGGTTCAATAAAATTGGAATCTAATTCGATTGCTTTCTGATATAGGGGGATCGCATTGGAATACGATTGCTCATTCTCCTTATGTTTTTGAGACTGTGCCAGAAGATAATTTCTATATGCTTCTTTATTCTCGGTTGGTCTTTTTTGTATGTCGAAATACTCTTCTTCTGAAACCTCAACATCCATATGTTCTGCCACATTCTCGGCAACAGCTGCCTGTATAGCAAAAATATCGTTACTATCCCATTCGCCTGAATACTCATCGGACCAAAAATGCTCGTCTTTGGAAGCATTGATCAGTTGCAGTTTAACTTTAATTCTATCTCCCGATTTTTGGAAATTTCCCTCCAATATATGCGTGACCTTTAACTCGTCGCCTATTTCCCGAATACTCTTATTGGTATGCTTATAGTTAAACGCTGAGGTCCGTGAAGTAACCTTACTAATCGATTTTATTTTGGTAAGCCTTGAGATTACTTCATCCGTCATGCCATCACAAAAAGGGTCGAGGGAGGGATCCCCACTAAAGTTCTTAAATGGGAGAACTGCAATTGATTTATCCGGGTTCTTTGAGATTACAGTATCCGGGACCGATTTGTTTTTAATATATAGTGTGTAAATGACTGCCGAAGAAATAGCCAATACCATGATGGAAGCAATCAAGAAAACTTTTTTCTTATTCGCAGGTTTTCCCAATTTATCAGATACTGAATTCTGCGTATCACGACTCTCAGCCTGCGGTTTCTCATCTGTATAGGTCTTTGAAATCCTATATTTTACCTCACCAGGCGGATAGCCATATTTTTTTTTGAAGCTGGAGTTAAAATAAGTAGGACTCTTAAATCCCACCCTAAATGCAATTTCAGATACTGTAGCCTCTTTCCGTTCCAGCATTTCCAGGGCCTTCGCGAGTCTGTATTCGCGTATGAAAAGACTTGTAGATTTACCACTTATCGACTTAAGTCTGCGGTGCAATTGCGACCTGCTTAATCCTACTTCTTTGGCTAATTCCTTTATTCCAAAATTTTCGTCCTCCAGGTGCATATCCAGAATGCCAGATAGCTTCCGGATAAATTTATCTTCAAGAGGATTCTCATTAATCATTTATCAATTATTGAAAAACCGTTCAATGCCTATTAGCACCAAAGCGCAAACCAATAAATTGTAAGTTAAACATTATAGCTTAACCTTCTCAAAAAATAAATATGCAAACCCTGGTGTGGTTATCTAATGCTTAAACCTATCGCAAAAAAAATCGCTTAAACACCGGTCTAAGCGATTTTTCAAGGATCCAAAAGCACCCTTTTCTCTAACGTGTGGCTTTCCATGTTACTTTAAGATTCTTTGTTTCATCACCTTTTGAGATCTGTAAATGATAGGTTTTTTTAACACCCTTGTTGTGAAAGTAAGTCACCCTGTAGGTGTTCTCACTCATTGTCCATTCGGGGTAAGCATTGTATACCGTATTTCGTATCGGCCCGGGTACGACAACATTTGCAAATTTTTCAACAGAAGATATTATCTTTCCTCCATCATCGTAGGTAGCAACGATGCGTCCCTTGCTATTGGAAAAGAAAACCTCGTAAGCCTTATCGATTTTGTTGTAAACGGGGGATTCCATTAAAACAAAACTGGCGGCTTTCCTCTCCAACCCTTTAACGGTCTCAGGAGTGTTTCTGTCCTGGACCATAGCCAGGTAATCGAAATTCGGTGAGGTAACGGTTACCCCTTCAAGAATTACCTCATTTACTTCTCTCTGGGGTTGCTGCGAATAGACCAGGCTGGCCAAACCCAAGAATAACAAGCCAAGTACCCATTTTCTCATGACATAAATTTTTAAGTTAAACATTCCTTTAAATTGATCAACTCTAAGTTCTAAACTAAATTCATGTCATACCAAACAGCTATGTTGAAGATTATTTAAAATTTTATTGTAATCCCTGTACTATTGTTGAGTTTAGGAGTATAGAGGACCTACTGAGGCAAATTTGCAGGCATAGGGAAGCCCACTTTGTGGTATATTTCCAGATATCTGGGATCGTCTCGAAGTTGGTCCAGCATAGGCTCTTCCCGAAGCCAGATCATTTCTGCCTCATGCATGTCAAAAGATTTTTGCAACCACTCTAAAGCCAGTTCATTCTGTTGGGTAGCACCATAATAAAGGGCGATAAACCATCCCGGACTGCCGGACATGCCCTCCTTATATCGAGTCTCTAATTCCGACAAAGTCTGGCTGGTCGTTTGATTGTTGCCTTCCCTATTTGCATGGACTGCGACAAGCCAGAGTACTACAGGTGGCCGGTCTGGAAAATTATTCAACAATTCATCCAAAAGGGATTTTGAGCGCTCCACGTCACCCAGATAGTAATAGTATCTGGATGCAATTCTGAGATACATGATATCATCGGAATAGAGCTTATCTAAATTTCTCAGCATTTCCAATGCCTCTGCTTTTCTATCGAGAAAATAATATGCCTGTATTCTAAACACCTGATAATACATGCTAAAAGGCTGCTCCTTTAGTCCTTGTTCAATTATCGCAAGTGATTGATCGGGTCTGCCCGTTTGTAAGGCATAGATAACAGACAAATTACTGGCCGTTTTGTAGCTCTTTTCCATATTCGCAAAATCCCACTCGTATATGTATAAACCATCGTTGAATGCACCTTTTACTTTGCGATCTGTACTGTCTATTTCCATTGCTTTTATCAACAAACCTTTGGCTTTAGCCCAGGCCTCCTGTTCGCTGTAGATTCCCCAACTGGCACCGCCAAACAAATAGAGATACGCCAGGTTGATATAGGCATCATAAAACTCAGGGTCGAGGCGTATGGCTTCTGCGTATAGTGGGACAGCATTCTCCATCCCTTTTTTGGTATATTGAAAGCCTTGATAATTCGCTTGTAGATAATAGCTGTAAGCCTGCCTGTTTTGTGTTGGATTCATATTGAGGGCATTCATGTCCTCACGAGCAATCTCAACATGCATTCTTTCGGCTACATTTTCCACTACTTCGGCCTGGATAAGAAATACTTCATCGGTATTCCAGGAGCCTTGATATTCCTCAGACCAAAAATGTGCATTACTTCGGCCGTCTATGAGTTGTAACTTAATCTTTATCTGATCGCCCGAAAGTTGGAAATTCCCCTGCAGGATATAATTGACCCCTAATTCATCGGCTATTTTATCGACACTCTTTTCAGAGTTCTTATACTGTATTACAGATGTAAAGGGAATTACATTAGATATGGAACTGATCTTCGTCAACCTGTTAATGACGGCATCGGTCATCCCATCACCTATATATTCAAGATTAGGATCGCCACTCCAATTTTTCAATGGAAGCACAGCGATGGTTTTCTCCCCTGCCCGGTATTCCGTTTGCATAAGATCCTCCGACTGATCAGTCCTGATATAATAAGAGGTGCTGAGTACCGCTATCAGTATTAGTGCCGTTATCAGCCCGATGATCCATCTGCTGTTTAGAGCACGGTATTTATTATTAATTCGGGCTCCACTGGTATTTTTAGCTGAGGTATGCTGATAAATTGTTTTTGCCTCCCCTGGCGGGTAGCCATAATAATCCTTAAAACAAGAGCTAAAATAGGTTGGACTGGAAAAACCTACCCGATAGGCTATTTCAGCAACGGTTAAATCGTGCTTCTTTAGCAATTCCATGGCTTTTTTAAGTCTGTATTCCCTTATAAACTGGCTGGTGGAATTCCCGTTATAGGCATGCACCTTCCTATGCAGGTTAGAACGACTTACATTAGCGGCCATTGCCAGATCACTAACTCCAAAGTGCTCATTTTCAAGATTTTTCTCGAGTATTTGCTGTAAACGGTCGATAAATTTCTGATCGATATTTTGACTGACTTGCAGCATATCATGGTATTTGTCGTAAACCGATAGTCTGAAACACGACTAAGTATGGTTGAGTATTTTCCTACTAATTAGTGAATTTAAGGATGACAGACAATGACGATGATCACAACATAAAAAAAACCGAAGCCTTCGCTTCGGTTTATAATAATACCTGTTAAAATTCTAAGGTTGATGAATTGAAGCATAGATATCGCCGCATTCGCCCGGCTCATCAGGGATTTCTGTAAAAGGTGGAAAACCATAAGGAAATACTTGCGGACAACCTCCTAAATATGATCCTATTTGCTCATTCACTATGCCTGGAATTTTTGGCCCATGGCTCCTTAAGACTATATGAACCTCTGCTTTCTGCGCATCGGCCAGACCACCATAAGATGGTAGTCCAAATAAAGGATTAATGGTCTCCGAAGCATCATTTTCATTTAAGTGTGCACCAAAATTACCCTTGCCATTATTACCCACTACATGGCCAGTGGCATACATGAGCTCTACCTGTACATCAGGATTTCCAAAATCTCCATCCGAGCAGGCACCAGGAATGTCACACTCCTCCGGATTATTCCAAATCACCCACCACATCGTATAAGCATGACCGGCAATCAGTCCGGTTGCCTTATAATTAGCGGTAATCCCGCTGTTATTCCGATGCAGGGTTGAAGTCCCTGCCTCAACACCGTTGACCACATCAAAAATTACAACGGTTTGCTTACCAGACGCTTTAACATCATGGTCGTTGTTTTCATTGAGGGTGGCATCGTACTGGCTATCTTCTGATTCAGATTCTGAATCACATGAAATAGCAATAAAGATCAAACTTGCTATAAATAGCATGAAAAACTTTTTCATCTTAATTGATTTACTAATTAGTTGATTAGGTTATCAAGAAACACCCGTTGTTTCAGGTAAATGTCCTCTGAAGATCAGGACAAAGGATCGAACGAAGTCCCGTTCCAACGTTGTATTAAGGGGGAAATTTTTGGAAGTAAAGCGAAATCAGTTTTGTCTGGAAACTGATATCAGCAATATACGAAAATTCTTTAACATATAACGTATATTGCTGAATTATAAGTCTTTATACATATACTAGATCCGTTCAAAACCAATAGGCACTGTTTTTGGCTTGAGGGAAATTAGCGGATTGATCTCTATTTCGGCCAGAGGGGTACTGATCCTATACCGGGACAAGATCCTGTAGAGTGTTATTATCATTTCATACATCGCAAAATTATTACCGATACACATTCGAGGGCCGGCCCCGAAAGGATAGTAATATTGAGCATAGTCCTTCGGCAGTTTTTCCTGAAAGCGTTCGGGCCTGAACCGCTCAGCATCGCTCCAGAAATCAGTATGACGGTGTAATTCATAGACCGACATCAGTACCAAACTACCTTTTCTCAACTCAAGACCTCCTATAGAATCCTCATCTTTAGCCTCCCGGTCTATTACATAGGCCGGAGGGTAGAGCCGGAGCGATTCCTCGATGCAACATTTGGTATAAGGCAATTGCTTAAACAAATCTGGAATTGCTACTGAATTCAGATCAACAGCCGCCATTTCCTTATGGAGCTTTTTCTGTACCTCACCGTTGCTGGCGATATTAAATAAACTAAAACTCAAAGCATTGGCTGTGGTTTCATGACCAGCAGTAAAAAGGATCAGGACCTCATCGAGAAGTTGTTGCCGCGGCATAGGAGTCCCGTCTTCATATCGGGCCTCCAGCAGCATATCCAGCAGGTCGTCCTTTTGCAAACCGGAACTAATCCGCTCTTCGATGATCCCATTGAGGATTTCCCGCCCCTCCCGGGCCATTTTCAAATGGCCTTCTATCTTCCCACTTAGCCGAAACCACCAGTTTAGGTAGGGTTGCCTCATCTCCCGTATCAACATGCGCTGGTTGCTCTCGGTTATTTCTTGTAAGCGCACCATCCTTTTCCGGATATCAGCCCGACTAAAAAGTGATTGTGCTACTACCTGGAATGCGAGATCGCTCATCAGGCGATATACATCTATTTCATGGCCAGGCTTTATCTGTTCCAGCTCACTTTCAATAGCCTTATTCATAATAGACAAAAGCCCTTCCAGTTTTTTCTTGTGAAAGGCCGGCTGTATCATTCGCCGATGAACCCTCCAGTGTTCACCATTGGAAGTGAGGAGCCCCTTGCCAATATATTTTGCAAGGTCCTCTGTTTGTAATTTTGATTTCTGATAGTTCTTGTGATTCTTTTGAAGAATATGTTTAATGATCAAGGGGTCGCGGGTAAAAATTACTCCCGAAGGAGCCCCTATTTTTACACGAAAACTATCTCCAAACCTTTCAAAATTTTCGGAATGAAAGGGTAAAGGATTCTGGAGTATTCGTTTTCGATTCTTAATAACTTCCCAGCGCGATACAGATGGCAGATCGGACATAACTATACGGTAATGTTGTCTAAATTAGGAACAATCTTGGTCTTTACCGCTCATTGTCATGTATTATATCCTTGATAAATTCGGCCTGGCTTTTGAAATAGTCTTCCGGGAATCCGGGCCATCTGATTTGGTTTTCTCTTCCTAATCGCCTAAAACCATGATTAAAGCCCGGGTACATTTTAATACGGATATCTTTACCCGAGGCTTTTAGTTCTGTTAGGATTTCCTCTGTTTCAAGTGCATCGATACTTTCGTCATCGGGTGTTAACAAGACGAACAGCGGAACGTTAAGCTCCATTATAATGGGAATGGGGTCGTGATCCATAAATGGCAGGTAGTATTTGAGGTGTTCAGGATCTGGCGGATATTGCAAATATTTCAACCCTGAAGTATCGTACCAGGGTTCTGTTTTTGCAAGCTCCAGAGTCGACTTATATGATTTCCATTCACCGGTTCTAAGGCCTTGATGCCAGTGGTCTACCAGGAGGCGGATAAGGCGAATATCTTCATCTCCTGCCCCAGCTTTTTTAGCATTATAAATAAAACTCCATTGGGCCTCACGAGCAGGACTTACCGCCGGACCTGCACTACTAATTACAAATGCGGTTTCATCCCATAGTATGGCTGCCAGAGGTCCTATCCATCCACCCTGACTATGGCCAAAGAAGCCGGCAAATTCTATTTCCTCCATTCCCAAAAAATGCTGGGCTACGGCGATACCATCTTTGGCCAGATCTTCGAAATCGGCTCCCTGCCAATCGCCTTTAGAACCTGCTACTCCCCTTTTATCGAATATTATGGAGGCGACACCTTCTTCAGCAAGTGCAAAGGCAGAAAAGCGGTTTGCATCTTTTGGCTGAGGTCCTGAACCATGGAGAAAAACCACGCCCGGGAAGGGTCCCTTTCCCCTCGGCAGTATAACTTCAGCACTTAGTATTCCTTCCGGGCCTTCCATGGATACCTGAGAGCTGTTAAAAGAACGTTCATCATCATCTTTATACAGGCGTATCATAGCCAGTTCTTCCAGGCGTGTATCCTGCCAGCTACCTTCCAAATACGGTTCATCTGTTCCGTTATCTACGAGTTTTAGCAAAAGGATCTGCTCTGAATTGTCGGCCGGAAACCGAAGTGTTAGTTCACCTCCATTGAGCTGGACATCTTTGGCCGGCCACCCCATTACTCCCATATCCATAAGGCTAATCGAAGCGTTGAGCACATTATTGGGTTGTTGGAGTTCCAAAGTAACCCGGGTTTGTTCCCTTGAAGTGGTGGCACTGCCTACCCATCGGCCTATAAAAAGGTTAATAGATTCAGAGGTGCCGGTATGCAGAGTTTTCAGAGGTGCCGGAATCGATCGATTGCCGTTAAGACTACATAAAGCTATGGTGAGTATTATTACGCGAATGATCATCACGGACTATTCTGTTTTTGTTCTATACATTAAACGAATGCTCAGGAATTTCGTTACAGTATTCAAAGTCAATGCTTGTGCTTTCAGAAAAGATCGGTCTGTCCGTCTCCTTTTAATTTCCCCAAATGACGATAAGCCAGCTCGGTCACCTCTCTTCCCCGGGGGGTCCTCATAATAAAACCTTGCTGAATTAAAAAGGGCTCATATACCTCTTCTATAGTCTCCGCATTTTCGGATACCGCAGTGGCCAATGTGGTGATCCCCACCGGCCCTCCTTTAAACTTATCGATAATAGTGGTCAGGATCTTATTATCCATTTCATCCAACCCGTGAACATCCACATTCAGGGCTTTTAAGCCATATCTGGAAATCTTCAGGTCGATATCGCCTGTACCTTTTATCTGCGCAAAGTCGCGCACCCTTCTAAGCAGTGCGTTGGAAATTCGGGGTGTCCCCCGGCTCCTGCCGGCAATTTCAATGGCTGCGTCGTTGGTTATCGGCACTTTTAATATCTCTGCACTTCGTTCTAAAATAGTAGAAAGCAATTCGGTATTATAGTATTCTAATCGATTGGTAATACTAAAACGGGCTCTCATCGGGGCTGTAAGCAAGCCCGAACGCGTTGTAGCCCCTATCAATGTAAATGGATGTAAATTGATCTGAACCGATCTGGCATTGGGCCCTGTCTCGATCATAATATCGATTTTATAATCCTCCATGGCCGAGTAGAGATATTCTTCCACTACCGGACTCAACCTGTGGATCTCGTCTATGAATAAAACATCGCGCTCTTCCAGATTGGTAAGCAAGCCAGCCAGATCTCCCGGCTTATCGAGAACCGGCCCGGAGGTAACTTTGATCCCAACACCCAGTTCGTTAGCCAGTATATGGGCCAGAGTGGTCTTGCCCAGCCCGGGCGGACCATGGAATAAGGTATGATCTAATGCCTCATTTCTCAGGTTTGCAGCCTCAACAAATATTTTTAGGTTTTCCAATACCTGTTCCTGGCCGGTAAAATCATCAAAGGATACGGGCCTCAGAGCACGATCCAATTCCAATTCTTCCGGTGAGAAATTCGTTCCTGTGGCGTCGAGATTCTCATTCATATCCTCAAAGATAGTAAAATACGAAGGGTGATTTTTGGCGTATTTTGATTTCAATAAAGAGCCCGGAGGTTAATCCTCCCTAAATCCTGATAATTATCAGTTTTTTTACAAAGATTTATCCCCTTCTTTGCACAGTTAATTGGTATTATTAGTAATTTAATCTTTCACATAGATTTATTAAAACTCGGAAAATGACAACAAAATTTAACCTTCGCAAATACGGCATTGAAACCGAAGAAGTATATAGGAACAGTAGTGTCCCTGTTCTTTACGAATTGGGATTACAACTTGAAAAAGGGACAGCGATCTCAGACGTTGGGGCATTGTTGGTATACTCAGCTGAAAAAACAGGACGTAGTCCTAAAGATAAGCGCATTGTACGCCATCCGGATTCTGAAAATAATATCGACTGGGGTCCCATTAATATGGGGTTAGACGAACATACCTTTATGGTAAACCACGAGCGTGCTATGGATTATCTGAATGTATGCGATCATCTTTACGTGGTGGATGCCTTTTTGGGCTGGGATCCTAAGTACAGAAAAAAAGTAAGGATAATTTGTACCCGTGCCTACCATGCACTCTTTATGCAGAATATGCTGATTATGCCAACGGCAGAAGAACTGGCCGATTTTGGTGAACCTGATTACGTAGTATTCAATGCCGGTGGATTCCCGGCCAACCGATATACTTCGGAAATGACTTCCAAGACCAGTATTGATGTGAACCTGGAACGCAAGGAGATCGTGATCCTCGGCACCCAGTATGCCGGTGAGATGAAAAAAGGCCTTTTCGGCGTTATGAATTACCTGATGCCTCTTGAGAATGTACTCCCAATGCACTGTTCAGCCAATGTAGGAGAAGAGGGTGACGTTACCCTGTTGTTCGGACTTTCGGGAACAGGAAAAACTACCCTCAGCGCGGATCCTAAACGAAAATTGATAGGGGACGATGAGCATTGCTGGACAGACACAGGCGTATTCAATATTGAAGGTGGTTGTTATGCCAAAGCAATTGATCTTTCAGCAGAGAAGGAGCCTGATATTTTCAATGCTATCCGTTTTGGAACAGTACTTGAAAATGTTGTTTACGACAAGTTTACTCATGAGGTGGATTACACAGACACCACGATTACCCAGAATACCAGGGCGTCTTATCCGATTGATTTCATAGACAACGTACAGATACCTTGTATTGCCGGTCATCCGAAAAACATAATCTTCCTTACCTGTGATGCCTTTGGTGTATTACCTCCTGTAAGTAAGCTTACACCAGAGCAGGCAAGCTATCATTTTATCGCCGGATATACTGCAAAAGTAGCCGGTACAGAAATGGGCGTTACCGAACCTCAAGCCACTTTCAGCTCAAACTTTGGCGCCGCGTTCATGATGTGGCATCCCAACAAATATGCCGAATTGCTGGCTGAAAAAATGAAGGAGCACGGAGCAACAGCCTGGTTGGTAAATACCGGCTGGACAGGTGGTGCACATGGTGTAGGTTCCAGAATGAAGTTAAAGTATACCAGGGCAATGATCGATGCCATTCACCATGGTGATTTTGACAGTGTTGATTTCGTCAAGGATGAAGAATTTGGATTTGAAATTCCAACGAGTTGTCCTAATGTACCATCCGAAGTACTTGTACCCAAAAATACTTGGGAAGACAAAGATAAATTCGACGAGGATAAGAAGAAGCTGATTTCATTGTTCAATGAAAATTTCAAGAAGTTTGAAGCTGGTGTAAATAAGGAAATTATTGAAGCCGGTCCAAAACCTGATTATTCTTTGCAGTCGTAGAATTATTTTGATTTAATCGAAAATTCCCGGGATTTATTAAGTTCCGGGAATTTTTTTTAATCCGGTCGTTTATATAATTCAGAATTTCCACTGAATTCTTCGATCAGAATAGAAGCCTCTCCGTAGAGGTAAACCTTCGCATTAACAGAAGACGACAGTTTCAATTGGTTCTGAGCACGAATTCGAGCTGAGGCCGTATCGGTTGTTTCCAGTGATACATTCTTCCCTTCAAATTCCTGAGCTCTAAGCTTGATGCTGCCCGTTAATCTTATATCCACTATTTCTGATGTGCCCTGAATTTCGGCCAGTGCATCATCCTGCATTTCCAGCGTTTTATGCCTGCTAACCGAATAGATATCGGCATCGACTTTATCCATTAGCAATACCGAGAGTGAATCGGAATCTATATTGAGGCGTGCTTTGCTATTCCCTTCCATCTCAACGATGGTTACAGCTGCACTAACCTGCAAGTCTGCCCGCGAGCTCCCCGCCGTAAACAGCTTAAGTTCATCCGCAGAGATCGTTGACATGGTGGATATTTTACCCTGGTTGATCCTTATCGATTCTAGTTCATTATACCGCACAGATATTTCTAATTTCTTCTTGGCGGTTACCGTATAGAATGCGCTGATCACAAGTGTACTGTCTTCTACTTCGAACTTTAGAATATCAATCAGGTTATCATCGGCGGTAATGGTGTAGCCAGGCTCGCTCGACTTTTGGAGTGAGATTTCAAGATCGTCCATGAGTTCAATCCGATTGAAATCGGACAGATCTTCCCTAACTTCAACCACACTTTTGTTTCCTTTAATTTTTGGCTTCCGCTGGGCATGTAAAACTGCGACGCTCAGACAGATCAGAATAAGAAATAGTTTTTTCACTTTCAGATAATTAATATTGTTGACGAATCCTTACACAAAAATAGGGATATCTTACTGTCTTCAGTAATGTCCATAAAAAAAGCCCGTATAATACGGGCATTGTATTGTTTATCATCACAAGCTTAGTGCTGCATTTCCTCTTCATTATCCTGCAGCGGTACGGTCTGAGGCACAAAATCCTGTCCTGGAATAATGTACTCTCCATTTTCGTATGTTTTGCTATAGTCATAACACCAACGGTGAACTTCCGGAATTGGGCCGTCCCAGTTTCCGTGGATATGTTTTACAGGAGCATCCCATTCGAGCGTAGTTGCCTTCCAGGGGTTTTGTGGTCCTTTCTTGCCATAGAAAATACTACTAACAAAGTTATAGGCAAATACTAGTTGCGCACCCGCAGTAATGAGAGCGAAAACGGTCATCAATACCTGAATGTCGGTAAATTCATCGAACATCGGGAATGCTGTATTCTCATAATACCTTCTGGGTACACCAGCCATCCCGATAAAATGCATCGGGAAGAAAATCCCATAGGAGCCAACTGCCGTGATCCAGAAATGTATATATCCAAGGTTCTTGTTCATCATTCTGCTCTGGAACATTTTTGGGAACCAGTGGTAGACTCCGGCAAACAAACCGTAGAGCGCCGAGATTCCCATTACCAGGTGGAAGTGGGCCACTACAAAATAGGTGTCGTGGACATTGATATCAAGAGTACTGTCTCCCAGAATAATTCCGGTTAGTCCACCTGTAATAAAGGTAGACACCATCCCGATAGAAAATAACATTCCGGGATTCAATTGCAGATTTCCTTTCCATAGCGTCGTGATCCAGTTAAAGGCCTTTACGGCAGAAGGAATAGCAATCAACAATGTTGTAAAGGTGAATACAGATCCAAGGAATGGGTTCATTCCGGAAACAAACATATGATGCCCCCAAACTATCGTAGAGAGGAAAGCAATAGCGAGTATGGATGCGATCATCGCCCTATATCCGAATACCGGTTTCCGGGCATTGACCGACAATACTTCAGAAACAATTCCCATGGCTGGCAAGATCACGATATATACTTCCGGGTGCCCAAGAAACCAAAATAGGTGCTCGAACAAAACTGGAGAGCCTCCCTGATAGTGTAAAACCTCTCCCTGGATAAATATATCTGAGAGAAAGAAAGAAGTTCCGAAACTACGGTCCATGATCAACAATAGCGCTGCGGATAATAGAACCGGGAATGAAATCACGCCTATGATAGCCGTTACAAAGAAGGCCCATATAGTAAGTGGCAACCTGGTCATCGACATTCCCTTGGTACGCAGGTTGAGTACTGTTACGATATAATTCAAAGATCCTAAAAGTGAAGACGCAATAAATATTGCCATGGAGACAAGCCATAAAGTCATTCCCATCCCTGAGCCTGGTTGTGCCAGGGGAAGCGCACTCAATGGCGGATAAATGGTCCATCCGGCTGCGGCAGGTCCTGCCTCTACAAACAATGAAATCACCATGATCACACTGGAAACAAAAAACATCCAGTACGACAACATATTAAGGAATCCGGAGGCCATATCGCGAGCACCTATCTGCAATGGGATAAGGAGGTTACTAAAAGTTCCGCTTAATCCTGCGGTAAGTACAAAAAATACCATAATAGTACCGTGGATTGTCACCAAAGCGAGATAGACATCAGCGTCCATCACCCCATCGGGTGCCCATTTGCCCAGCAGAGTCTCGAATATCGGGAACGATTCCCCGGGCCAGGCCAGCTGCATTCTGAACAACAGGGACATCCCAATCCCGATCACGCCCATGATCAGACCTGTAATAAGGTACTGCTTGGAGATCATTTTGTGATCCTGACTAAAAATATACTTTGTTACAAAAGTTTCCTTATGATGATGTCCATGATCGTGCGCGTGATCATCAACATGTGCATGAGCTGTTACAGACATAATCTAATTGTTATATTATTTTCTTTTTTATAGCCTTATTTTTATTGAACCGAAGCCAATGTCTCTTTAAAAGACGGTTGAGTCGCCATCCAGGCGTTATACTCATCTTCGGTTTCAACGATAATCTTCAGTTGCATGTTATAGTGCGATTTCCCACAGATCTTATTACACAACAAAACATAGTCAAATTCCCATGGATCTGAGTTTGCTTCTCCCTTCAGGGCTCTTTCAGCCCTTATAGCATTGGTCCTCTTGACCTTGTCTACCACATCAGGATTTTGCCTCATCTGTGCTGTGGTAATCGTTGGTGTAAACGAAAACTCGGTAATCATCCCCGGAACGCAGTTCATCTGTGCCCTGAAATGGGGCATATAAGCAGAGTGCAGTACATCCTGAGATCTCATTTTAAAATTAACCTTTCTACCCACTGGCAGGTGAAGTTCCTTTACTATGATATCATCTGCAGAATTAGGATCCGATTCATCCAGGCCGAGTACATTCGCCCTGTTTATATCGATCATCCTCACATTAGCCTCTCCCAGAACATTATCGGGACCACCATATCTGGCTGTCCAGTTAAATTGCTGAGCATATAATTCCACGATCAGCGGATCATCGTCTTCATTAATATCCATTATATTGGTCCATGTATAAAGTCCCCAAAGAATTAGGCCTGCCAACACAATCACCGGAATGATGGTCCAAATGAATTCGAGTCTGTCATTATCGGCAAAGAAAAGGGCTTTTTTTCCTTTTTCTCCTTTGTACTTATAACCATAGTAGTGAAGTAAGAACTGGGTTATCGTTTGCACAATAAATATAATAACGAAAGAAATGAGCATGAGATAGTCGTAATCTGCACCGTGCTCAGAAGCCGCTTCCGGCAATAAGAATTTCGAATATTTTACAAAACTGAAAATAGTAATGGCATAGATAAAGATCAGGAAGGCCATCATCAGATAACCATTGTACCGGTTATCCTTATCACTGGCTACCTGGGCTGTATCTGCCTTAACCTGCGACAATTCGAATATCTTGGTCATCTGCCAAATCGCAATTGCCACAAATACTAAAACAGCTAAGATCAAGAATGTAGTCATTTTTCGAACTTAATACACATTAATAATGAAACTGTCTGCTTTCTTCAACGAATGGATTTCTTGTTGGTTGCAGCGGAGCCTTGGTTAGAGCTCTAAACACCCAGAAAATAAACAATCCTGCAAAGAATAAGAACGCCCCTATTTCGGGTAAACCGATATACCATTGGTCGCCCACGGTTGCTGGGGTGATCATATTATATACATCCAGGTAATGCCCTGCAAGAATAACCATTCCGGTCATAATTACAAACCAATTAACACGTTTGTAATCGCTGTTCATCAAAACCAGCACAGGAAATATAAAGTTAAGGGCTACCATGCCAAAGAATGGCAGTCTAAAATCTTCTATCCTGGTCACAAAATAAGTAACCTCTTCGGGTATATTGGCATACCAGATGAGCATAAACTGGCCGAACCAAAGATAGGTCCAGAATATGCTAAACCCGAACATATACTTAGCCAAATCGTGAATATGACTATCGTTAACATCGGGAAGGTATCCTTTAGATTTTAAATAGATCGCTATCATAGAGATTACCGTAATACCGGAAACGACCATACTGGCAAATACATACCAGCCGAACAGCGTACTGAACCAGTGAGGATCAACACTCATGATCCAATCCCATGACATAATGGATTCGGTGATCAAATAGAAAACAAGGAAGCCCGCAGACCACTTAAAATTCTTTTTAAAATTGGAATTATCATCTGCGTTATCCTGCGCAATACTCAATCTTCTGGACACTTCTCTGTAAAGGATCCAACCTCCCAGGAAAATAGCAGCTCTAATCAGGAAGAAAGAAACATTGAGGTATCCTGCTTTACCCTGTAATAATTTGTCGTGGGCCACTACATCGGCATCCATCCATGGGAAAATATGGTTAAAATGCATTACTGAAAGCACAAAAAAGACAAATAGAATAATTCCCCCTGGAACAATATAAGCTGTTATTCCTTCCATAACCCGGAAGAGCATAGGAGACCATCCTGCCTGTGCTGCCCTTTGAATAGCATAAAAGGCCAGAACCCCTAATGCGATCATAAAAAAGAAAAATGCCGCAACATAGAATGCAGACCATGGTCGGTTTTGCAATTGGTGTAGTAGGTGCTCTCCGTGATCAGCGCCATGGTCGTCGGCTACATGTGCCGTATCGGAATGCGCAGCAACCGCACCATGTGAATCACCGCCGTGATCATCTCCATGGGCAGCCACCATAGTCTGGGCTTCTTCGACTGTAGACGGGGCCGAAATGAATCCAACTCCCATTCCTAACAATCCAAGGGCCATCAGGATAATGGAGCCGATTTTTAACCTATTTGAAAACGTGTACATATTCTTTAACTACGTATTAGTTTGATAAGTCTTCTTTGAGTTTCATCACGTATTCAGAAACCTGCCACCTTTCTTCATAATTCAACTGTCCGGCATAGGAACCCATAGAATTTAATCCGTAATAGATTACATGATAGGTACTACCCACATTAATATTTCTCGCGGCATCAGCATAACTGGGCACGCCCAGTATCTTTTCGCGTTTTACGAGTTGTCCCTGACCTTTTCCCTGATTGCCGTGACAGATGGCGCAGTAAATCTCGTAGAGTTCTTTTCCTTTAGTCAGATTGGCTTCAGAGCTTAAAGAGTCCAGCGGACTTTCAAGGGTACGGGATAGTTCTTTACCTTCCATATCATTGGCAAACTCATAAGGCAACCAACCTCTCGAAATAGTGTTTTTGGGCGGAGTCATTGCTTCAGTTCCAGCTGGAAGGAATCCTACTTCCTGGTATGTTTCGTAACCAACAGGCTCGTACATATTAGGCATGTACTGGTAGTTGGGCCTGCTCGAATCAGCACAACTGTTCACCAGCGCCATCGTGGCTATGAGTAAAAATGTTGTCGTTAGCCTTTTCATCTAGTGGCTCGTTTTAATTATGTTAAGTTCAACCGCTCCGGTATCCAATAACAATTCTTTCAATTCTGATTCATTATCGTGCACCTCAATCTCCATCACAAAATGGTCGTCGGTGGTACGGATATCAGGGTTTTCTGCTTCCTTAAAGGGCCATAATTTTGACCTCAGATAAAAGGTGATCACCATCAGGTGTGCTGCAAAAAATACGGTCATTTCGAACATGATCGGAACAAATGCCGGCATGTTTTCGATATAGCTAAAACTTGGTTTACCCCCAATGTCCATAGGCCAGTCCGTAATCATGATATAATTCATCATGACTATCGAAACAGCAAGACCCAAAACACCATACATAAATGATGTAATGGCTATACGGGTCGGGGCCAATCCCATTGCTTTATCCAAACCGTGAACCGGGAAAGGGCAATACACCTCTTCAATATGGTGTTTAGCCTCCTTGATCCTTTTGACGGCATGCATCAGAACATCATCATCATTGTAATATGCGTGAATAACAGTAGCTGCCATAATTACTTATCCCTGTTTAACAATAATTGCGCCTGCCCAGCCCAGTCGTCTCTTTGGGCTCTGCCAGGGAATGCCCCTGTTAGCGTATCGAGCAGATCATATTCCATTTGAGTCATTTTACTCACTTGCAAGAAGCTGAAAATGCCTAGTTTGTTGAGTGTCTTTTCCATTAAGGGACCAATACCCTTAACTTTTTTTAGGTCGTCTGGATTTTCATTTTCAGTATCGAAGGAACCGATAGAATCCAGGAGGTTTACGGCTATAGTAGGTTGACCTGCCACAGCAGTTTCCTCTTCTTCACTTTTAATATAAGTTTCCCTTACAATTCCATTTTTACTAATAGAATATAGTGGTTTCCCTTCATCTCTGAGCTTTTTATATCGTTCTCCCGAAGACTTGAGTATAGATTTCACCTCTGCCTGGGCGATCACAGGGAAGGTACGTGCATACAATAAGAAAAGTACAAAGAAGAATCCTATAGTGCCTATAAATATTCCTATATCCACAAATGTGGGAGAGAACATTGTCCATGACGAGGGCAGATAGTCGCGGTGAAGCGAGGTAACTATGATCACAAATCGCTCAAACCACATTCCCACATTCACCACGATTGAGATCACGAAGGATACCATGATACTGGTACGGATTTTCTTGAACCACATGATCTGAGGTGAGAGTACGTTACACGACATCATCAATAAATATGCCCACCAGTATGGTCCTGTTGCCCTGTTCAAAAAGGCGTATTGCTCGTATTCAACTCCTGAATACCAGGCGATAAACAACTCCGTAATATAGGCACACCCAACAATCGATCCCGTGATCATAATCACAATGTTCATCAGTTCGATATGCTGTACGGTAATGTACGCTTCCAGGTTACATACCTTTCGCATGATCAGCAAAAGGGTTTGTACCATGGCAAATCCGGAAAAGATCGCACCGGCAACAAAATAAGGCGGGAAGATCGTGGTATGCCAGCCGGGGATAACAGATGTGGCAAAGTCGAAAGATACGATGGTGTGAACCGAAAGTACAAGTGGTGTTGCAAGCCCGGCCAAAACAAGGGACACCTCTTCAAATCTCTGCCAGTCTTTGGCACGTCCTGTCCAGCCAAAACTTACAAGGCTGTATATTTTTTTCTGAAACGGTTTTACGGCCCGGTCTCTTATCATCCCGAAATCGGGCAACAAGCCAGTCCACCAAAACACCAGGGATACTGAAAGATAGGTTGATATGGCAAATACATCCCAGAGTAGAGGGGAGTTAAAATTCACCCAGAGCGATCCAAACTGATTCGGAATAGGAACCACCCAATAGGCAAGCCAGGGGCGTCCCATGTGTATTATCGGAAATAGTCCGGCCTGGATTACCGAAAAGATCGTCATCGCCTCAGCAGAGCGGTTGATGGCCATTCTCCACTTCTGTCTGAAGAGCAGCAATACTGCGGAAATTAAAGTTCCGGCATGACCAATACCCACCCACCATACAAAGTTGGTGATATCCCAGGCCCAGTTAACCGTTTTGTTTAATCCCCAGGTACCGATACCTGTTGAAATAGTATAGACTATAGCACCGATACCCCACAGGAGTGCAGCAAGGGCGATGGAAAATACAATCCACCAATGCCTGTTGGCACGGCCCTCAACGGGTGCAGCAATGTCTACTGATACGTCGTGGTAGCCTTTGTCTCCAAGGACCAGTGGTTTCCGAATTGGTGCTTCGTAATGCGACGCCATAAATCTCTGTTATAGTTTCGTTTTATTCTTTTTTACGCTTCGTTTGTATTTCTCACTTTCACATGATAAAAGACATTGGGCTTGGTACCCACACTCTCCAATAAATGATACATACGATCGCTTTCTTTAAGCTCAGACACCTTGCTTTCACCGTCATTGATATCTCCAAATACAATTGCTCCGTTGTTACAAGCCGCGGAACAAGCGGTCTGAAATTCCCCGTCCTTAATCATTCTGCCATCTCGTTTGGCATCTAGGATTGTTTTCTGGGTTTTTTGTATACATAACGAACATTTCTCGATGACCCCGCGCGACCGTACGGTTACATCAGGATTGAGCACCATTTTACCCAGATCGTTATTCATATGGAAATCGAACTCATCGTTATTATTGTACAGGAACCAGTTAAACCGTCGTACTTTATAAGGACAGTTGTTTGCGCAATACCTGGTTCCAACGCATCTGTTATAGGCCATATGATTCTGTCCCTGCCGACTATGGGAAGTGGCTGCTACCGGACATACAGTCTCACATGGGGCATGGTTACAATGCTGGCACATAACAGGTTGAAAAGCCACCTGCGGATTTGTTGCCGCCTGTTCCATCTGTTCGAATCCGGTTTTGGATTCAAAAGCCCCTGAAAACTCGTCTTTCTTGATATTATCCTGTTCGAAAGTATCTTCTGAGGAATAATACCGGTCTATTCTTAACCAATGCATGTCGCGAGAGCGCCTTACTTCAGTTTTCCCTACAACAGGTATATTGTTTTCTGCATTACAGGCCATAACACAAGCACCACAACCGGTACAGGCATTAAGGTCGATAGACATATTGAAATGATGCCCGATTGACCTGTCGAAAGAATCCCAGAGGTCTACCGTTGTTGCGGGAACTTCCTGGTGATTAAGCGACACATGGACAATGCTGTTCCACTCAGCTGCATCCTTTGTGTTAAAAACCTCAAGGGTAGTTTCCTTGATGATATCACCCCTGCCCATCAGGGTATTATGTAGTTGTATACAGGCAAATTCGTGCATGCCTCCAACTTTCTCAAGACTGGCATTCTGATTGGCCTGGAAGTTTTTGTATACCGAATAAGCGTTGATCCCGGTCTTCATTTCCGACTTCATTCCAACTTCTCTGCCGTAGCCCAAGGAAAGACCAATACTACCTTGCGCCTGTCCGGGTTGTATGATAACCGGAACATTTTGCAATGTGGTATCCCCAACGGTGATATTCACATAACTACCATCAAGTCCACCGTTCGCTACATTCTCATTTACCAGTCCCCATGAATTCGCATCGGCTTTGGAAACGGTAAGATAGTTGTCCCAGGTGACTCTGGTAATAGGATCGGGGAATTCTTGTAACCATGGGTTGCCGGCCTGTTGTCCATCACCCATGCCTGTTTTTGAATACAGGGTCAGTTCCACTTCAGATTCTTCTGCCGACGCCAAATTCTTTATGGCGTTTGTAAGAGGTGCAATAGAAGGTCCGGCCTCGGTAGCTATTTCCTGGTTGGAAACAACCTGATCTGCAGGAGCAGATTCATCCAGAGAGGCCGAGCGGAATACTCCGTCGTGAAGGGCCTGATTCCAGGATGCGCCATTAAGAATCTGCGTATCCCAGGTTTCTCTTACAAAATCGTAATATGCTTTGTCGCTGCCTAGCCAAAGCAAGGCGGCGTGTTGAAATTGTCGGGTATCAAAGAGCTCTTTGATGGTAGGCTGCATAAGGCTAAAATGGCCTTTTTGGAACTCAGCATCACCCCATGATTCAAGATAATGATTGGCCGATGCTGTATATTGCACCGCCTGGGTAGTTTCGGTCCAATTCGTTGAAAATGCGACTGAGAGACCTACCTTTTCCAATCCTGTTACAAATTCCGCAGAATTTGGTAAGGTAAAAACAGGATTCACGCCATCCATGATCAAAGCACCCACCTTGCCGCTATTCATATCGGTGATGAGTTGCGCTAAAGCTTTGTTGTTTCCCTTTCTAACAAATCGAGGGGAAGTGGGATCAAAGGCTTCGCTATTAAGCATTTCGTTTATAGCCAAAACCACATTTTGTGCATCTTCATCATCCAGGCCGGAAACTACTACAGCTTTGCCTCCAGCTTTTTTTATTTCCTGGGCTATGCTTTCGAGCGCTTGTAATGTACTTTCATCGAGGCCTGTGCTTACATTGCTGTTGTTCAGCATGCCATAAAGGCTGGCTAAAGCCTTCTTTTGAGCACTCGGTTTTAGCGGGATACGCTTATCTGCATTGGCACCGGTGAGTGATAGATTAGCCTCCAATTGTACGTGTCTCGACATCTTTCCTTCTACCGGAACCCTGCCTTTTGAATAACCTGAATCGAATCCGCCTCCCTGCCAGTCGGCCAGAATATCGGCGCCAAATGAAACGATGAGATCGGCCTTGTCGAAGTGGTAGTTAGCCAGAGCTCTTTCCCCGTATTTACTTTCAAAGGCATTGAGCGCTGCATCCTCGGAAATAGCATCATAAGCAATATGCACAAATCCTGGATAAGCAGCCTTATACTCTTCCATCAGCCTCTCGGTTGAAGGACTTGCATAGGTCTGGGTAAGGAATACCAGCTGTTGGTTTGAATTTTCCAATGTTGTCAGCTTGGCTTTCACCGCTGCATCCAAGACGTCCCAATCTATTGGTTCTCCATTGAATAATGGCCCTTGTAACCTTGTACTATCGTAAAGTGAAAGGACAGAGGCCTGTACTCTGGCATTGGCACCTCCCAATACATGGGCTTCTTTATTATTTTCTAATTTTATCGGCCGCCCTTCTCTGGTTTTAATAAGTACACTGGCAAAATCAAAGCCATTCGCTATGGTTGTTGCATAATAGTTAGCAACACCTGGTATAATTTGCTCCGGTTTAACTACATATGGAATAGAGCGCCTTACAGGGCCCTCACACGCAGCCAAAGAGGCCGCAGCCGTACTAAACCCGACGTATTTCAGGAAGTCCCTTCTACTGGTTGAGCTATCTGACAGATTGTTCTTATCACCAAGAAATTCATCTACCGGGATCTCTTCGGGAAATTCGTTTTGCCTAAGCGTCTCAACAATGGAATCGTTGGGATTTAACTCCGCTTCGTTTTTCCAATATTTTTTGTTTGATGCCATCAAATATTCCTAATAATTAGCTGCTTTAAACATTTACTAATAGTGACATTTTCCACACTCCAGTCCACCCATTTGTGCTGCTGTTAGCTTCTCTACGCCATATTTCTTTGAAAGTTTCTCGTGAATCTCCGCATAGTATTCATTATCCGCGATATTTACATTGGTCTCCCTGTGACAGTCTATACACCATCCCATCGTAAGCGGAGCATATTGATACATGATCTCCATTTCCTCAACAGGACCATGACAGGTCTGACATTCAATCCCTGCTACGGTAACATGCTGGGAGTGATTAAAATAGGCGAGGTCTGGCAGGTTGTGTATACGTACCCATTCAACGGGTTGTGTTTCACCCGTATATTGTTGATTTTCCTCATCCCATCCTACGGCCTTGTATAATTTTTTGATCTCAGTGGTGTAAAACTCATTCGTATACCCATTAGCAAGATCTTCTGCACTGGGCCCCTCGGGATTGCCGGAGTATTCATAAATAGATTTATGACAATTCATGCACACATTGAGCGAAGGAATGCCGGAGTGTTTTGATACGCGGGCTGAAGAATGACAGTATTTACACTCTATTTTGTTATCCCCTGCATGGATTTTGTGAGAGTAATGAATAGGTTGAATAGGAGCATATCCCTGATCTACACCGATCTGCATAAACCATCCGTAGGCAAAATAAGCTGCAGACAATAGTAAAAAGATTGAAAAAACCAAAACCAGAAACTGATTCTGGGCAAATGCTTTCCAAATAGGGGTTCCCTTTGCTGCCTTTTCTTTTTCAATCAAAACACCATTGGCTTGTGCAATCCTTCTCAGGGTCTGATTGACCAGGAAAAGCATCATTACCAAAAGGCCGAATATTAGAACAAGGGCGCCAAGGACAATTTCATTAGAAATACCAGGTTCTGCTGTGGCCACATCGGCAGCAGCACCAGTAGCAGCAGCCACAGGGGTAGGCGGAGGTGCTGCGGTATACGCCAAAATATCATCTATATCCTGGTTAGACAGCGTTGGAAAGGCCGTCATCTGGGCCTGATTGTATTCGTTGTAAATCTTTACGGCATAGGCATCACCAGAACTTATCATCCCGGCAGGATTCTTAATCCATGCATAAAGCCACTCTTTGTCTAATCCTTCCTCTTCAGCAAGTCTTGTCTCCACATTAGCCAATGCAGGACCCGTCATTTTACGGTTCAGTGCATGGCAAGCCGCGCAATTCTGATTGAACAACTGCTTGCCCTTTGCAGGATCTGCTCCTGCGGCAGTGTCATCGGCAACTGCTTCAGTAGCTTCTGCCTCCTGTGCAGGGGCTTCGTCTTGTGAATAAAGTGAGGTGGAAAAGAGTAGAAAAGCTACAATACAAAGACCAAAAAAATTAGAAATGTAATTGCGGTACGGAACCTTTTTCATATTCAAAATATTTCCATCTGAATTTTGGCACGATAATTACAGGTATAATGGGACAATGGGGGTAATTTATCGACGCTCAAATTGTCGTCAAAAATAAGGAATAGACTTTATTCTGAAAATGTTAACGTCTTGATAATTTATAATTTATAACTATTCTAAATAAGTCTTTTTTATATTGTTTAATCTTTAAAAATTTACTTTTGTAAAACACAGGAATTAAGGAAGTAAAAAAACGCATGAAAAAACTAGCAATAATAATAATTACGGTGGTTTTCACTGGTTTTAGCTATGGCCAGCAAGGGAAAGTGACCATTGAACAGGATCCCAAGATCAACAGATTGTTACAGGTTTATACCTCCGCTAATTCAAATAGGGATTTTTATACCATTCAAGTTGGTTTCGGGAGTTACAATGAAGCGGAAAAGCTCAAACAAGATGTGGAAATAGATTTCCCCCAGTGGAAGGCCAAAATAGTATTCGACTCACCAACCTACCGGGTACGAATTGGGCGCTTCAAGACAAAATTGGAAGCTGAGCGCCATTTCCAGGTCGTCCGGGAAAAATATCAACAGTCTTTGATCCTCAAATCTGAGAAGAAAGAAAAGAGTTAAAAGATCTGAAATGCGTTAAAGCGTTTTACGGACAGCTACTTCCTGGTAGGCTTCTACGATATCCCCGGTTTTAATATCATTGTAATTTTTAACTTGTAGACCGCAGTCATATCCTTTTGCCACCTCTTTAACATCATCCTTAAATCGTTTCAGTGAGGTTAGCACTCCATTAAAAATCACAACCCCATCACGGATAAGACGGATCTGTGAATTTCTGAAAATCTTACCGCTGGTTACCATACAACCAGCAATAGTCCCGATCTTCGATATCTTAAAGGTCTCCCGAATTTCTGCAGTACCCGAGATCTCTTCCTTGATTTCCGGTGATAACATACCTTCCATCGCATCCTTGAGATCGTTTATGGCATCATAGATAATGGAGTACAACCTGATATCTATTTCTTCCTTGTCAGCTATATCGCGGGCGTTACCCATAGGTCTCACATTAAAACCGATAACAATCGCGTCTGAAGCAGAAGCCAGAAGAACATCGGATTCCGTTATGGCCCCTACGGCTTTGTGAATAATATTTACCTGAATCTCTTCAGTGGATAGTTTTTGGAATGAATCGGTAAGTGCCTCTACCGAACCATCCACATCACCTTTAAGAATGATATTCAATTCCTTGAATTCTCCAAGCGCAATACGCCTGCCGATTTCGTCGAGTGTAATGTGCCGTTGTGTCCTAACCGACTGTTCGCGCATTAACTGGCTGCGCTTCGCGGCTATTTGCTTGGCCTCTTTTTCATCTTCCCGTACCCTGAACTTATCTCCAGCCTGAGGAGCTCCGTCGAGTCCAAGTATTGAAATTGGCGTGGAAGGGCCTGCCAGTTTAACATCTTTTCCACGTTCATCGTGCATGGCTTTAACTTTTCCGCTACAGGTACCCGCCAAAACATAGTCGCCTATTTTTAGCGTACCACCTTGTACCAATATGGTCGAAACATAGCCTCTGCCTTTATCCAGAAAGGCTTCAACCACAGTTCCCACAGCCATTTTATCCGGGTTGGCTTGCAACTCCAGAAGTTCGGCCTCCAACAGGACTTTCTCAAGTAACTCCTTTATACCATCTCCGGTCTTGGCAGAGATATCGTGCGATTGGATCTTTCCACCCCAATCTTCTACCAACAGGTTCATCGCGGCAAGGCCTTCCTTGATCTTATCAGGATTGGCCTCCGGTCTGTCGATTTTATTGATGGCAAAAACTAAAGGTACTCCCGCAGCCTGTGCATGGCTTATGGCTTCTTTGGTCTGGGGCATGATATCGTCGTCTGCTGCAATTACAATGATTGCGATATCTGTTACCTGAGCTCCCCTTGCACGCATGGCTGTAAACGCTTCGTGGCCCGGTGTATCGAGAAAAGTAATTTTCTGACCATTGGACAAGGTTACACCGTACGCTCCGATATGCTGGGTAATCCCACCACTTTCACCGGCAATTACATTTTCCTGCCTTATATAATCCAGCAAAGAAGTTTTACCATGGTCTACATGCCCCATAACCGTAACAATCGGCGCCCTGGATTTAAGATCCTCAGGAGCATCGTGATCCTCATCAACGGTTTCCTCCAGGGAGGCAGTTACAAATTCTACCTCGTACCCGAATTCTTCTGCGACAATGGTAAGGGTTTCGGCATCGAGCCTCTGGTTCATGGTCACCATAATACCTAACGACATACATGCGGAGATGATATCTGTGGTAGGCACATTCATCATGGTTGCCACCTCTCCGGCAGTAACAAACTCGGTAACCTTAAGGATCTTGCTTTCAAGCTCCTGTTGTTCGAGGTCTTTCTCGGTTTGCTGTCGGTGAGTATCTCTTTTTTCTCTCCGGTACTTCGCTGCTTTGCCCTTTTTGGATTTCCCCTGAAGTTTTTCCAGGGTTTCCCGTACCTGCTTTTGTACTTCTTCCTCGGTAGGCTCTACTTTAGGAGTTGAACTAAAACGTGGTTTTTTTCCACCGGCCTTGCCACGCATGTTACCCGAAGGGCCTCCACTGACAATACGTTTCCTTCGTTTTTTGCGCTCGGTATCTTCACTTGCGCTAGGTGTTTCCTTTTTCTTCTTGGGCTTGTTAAACTTGGACAAGTCGATCTTGTCTCCCATGATCTTCGGCCCGGACAGCTTCTTATACTGGGTTGTTATTTTTTCTGCCGCCTCTGTCTTCTCTTCTTCCTTTTCTTTAAGCGGTTCAGGTTTTTTAGCTGCTGGTTTTTTCTCGACTTTTTTTGCTGCTTTAACCTTTTCGACCTTCTTTTCTGGTTCCTTAACCTCTTCCTTCTTAGTCTCTTCCTTCTTAGTCTCCTCTTTCTTAGTCTCTTCCTTCTTAGTTTCTTCCTTCTTAGTTTCTTCCTTAGGCTCAAGGTCTATCTTGCCCACCTTTTTGGGTCCTGTAAGTTCTACCTTGGCTTTAACAACTTCCCTGGCAGCCGTTCGTTTTTCACGTGCGAGGCGTTTCTCTTCCTGCTCCTTCTCCAACTGAATTCTGATAGCCTCTTTCTCCTTCCGTTTCTCTTCCCCGACTTCTTTTGATGCAACTTTCTTGCTCATATCGGTCTGGAACTCGTCTAGTAAAACCTGATATACCTCATTAGATATTTTGGTGGTTGGTCTGGCGACCACTTCGTGTCCTTTAGACGCGAGAAATTCCACCGCTCTATCCAGTGAGATATTGAGTTCCCTCAAGACCTTATTTAACCTTATTGTTGCATTTTCTACCATAAAAACAGGTTCCCTCTAAAAATTTAATTGCTAATATATAGCTTAATCTTCAAATTCCTCTTTGAGGATTCTTATAACATCTAAAATCGTTTCTTCTTCCAAATCGGTACGTTTTACCAGGTCGGCTACATCTTGTTCGAGCACACTCCTGGCGGTATCCAAACCGATCTTTTTAAATTCTTCAATGATCCAGCTTTCAATTTCATCTGAGAATTCTGTGAGCTCCACATCCTCCTCAATTCCTTCTCTGAATACATCGATCTCATAGCCGGTAAGCTGACCCGCCAGACGGATATTGTGCCCTCCCCTTCCAATGGCCTTTGATACCTCTTCCGGTTTAAGAATAACCTGGGCCGTCTTTTTCTCATCATTGAGCTTTACCGACGTGACCCGCGCCGGACTAAGGGCTCGAGTGACCATAAGTTGGGAGTTGTTCGTCCAATTGATCACATCGATATTCTCGTTGCCCAACTCCCGAACGATACCATGTATTCGAGATCCTTTCATACCTACGCAGGCCCCAACCGGGTCTATCCTGTCGTCATATGAATCAACTGCCACCTTGGCCTTTTCTCCAGGAATACGGACAGCTTTTTTGATGCTGATTAACCCATCAAATACTTCGGGGATCTCTTGAAAAAAGAGCTGTTCCAGGAATACCGGCGAAGTACGAGACATAATGATCATCGGCTTATTCCCTTTCAATTCAACGCTTTCGATAATACCCCTAACGTTATCCCCTTTTCTGAAAAAATCGGATGGGATCTGCTTATCCTTGGGCATTATGATCTCGTTCCCCTCATCATCCAGCAAAATGATTGCCTTATGGCGGATATGGTGAACCTCAGCTGTGTAGATCTCACCTTCAAGGTCTTTGAATTGTTTGTAAATTGTGGTATTGTCGTGTTCATGGATCTTAGAGATCAGGTTCTGGCGTAAAGCCAGGATCGCACGCCTTCCCAGATGGGCCAGTTTCACTTCCTCGGAAACATCCTCACCTACTTCAAAGTCGGGTTCAATCTTTCTGGCTTCGGTAAGCGATATCTCCTCCAGTGGCTCTTCCACTTCTCCATCCTCTACAACCACACGATTTCTCCAAATCTCAAGGTCCCCTTTATCTGGGTTGATAATAATGTCGAAGTTATCATCGGAACCAAACTTTTTCTTAAGAGCATTCCTGAATACATCTTCTAGGATTGCCATAAGGGTTACCCGATCGATAAATTTGTCATCTTTAAATTCCGAAAAAGACTCGATCAGCGCAATATTTTCCATTTTTGATCTTAGGTTAGAATTTTATTACAACTTTTGCTTCCTCTATCTCTTCGATAGGGATATCCTTCTTATTTTTCACCGTAACTTTTCCTTTTCCAACAGGTTTTGGTTCCCGGCTTTTCCATTCCAGGGTAATCATATTGGCATCTGCTGCCGTAAGATTACCTTCAAAGTGTTGCTGCAGCGTTTTGATGCTTAGTTTCCGCCCTAGATTCTTTTTGTACTGTCGCGGCACAATTAAAGGGGATGTGGCACCTGCCGAGGTAACTTCAAGCGAGAAATCTAATTCATCACGGTCTAGCTGGCCTTCCACAGCTCTGCTCACATCGATACAATCCTTAAGATTAACACCATTATCGCCATCCAGAACTATCTTTATAATATGGCCGGCTCCTACCTCGCAACTGATCAAAAAAAGCGACTTCCGGTCCCCTAAAACCTCATCCAAAATCCCTTCAATTTTCTCTTGCAGCATACATTTTAGTAATAAAAGAGGGGACGTTAAGTCCCCTCATGAATACATTACTATTCTTTCAGTGGCGCAAATATAAGACATTTTTCATAAAGTCGACATAAGAACTCCGGCTGTTATTCGTTTGATGAATAAATACTATTTTTAATGAACGCTTGCTGTTGGCAGGCATCCTAAACCACCTTCATGGATATATTTTCCTCTTATAACATCATCATAGAGATCTCCGTCATTCTCATACTTTCATTTCTCTTTAACGGGATATCAAAGAGGACTAATATTCCCTCTGTACTGCTACTTATAGTTCTTGGGATCATTTTACAATATGTCCTTAAATCTGTTACCTCCGAAGAAGTTGATTTTTTTGCCACACTGGAAATACTGGGCATTATCGGACTGATCATGATCGTGCTGGAAGCTGCACTGGAACTTAAATTGCAAAAAGACAAGCTATGGCCTATCCTGAAATCTATGGCTATTGCCCTGGGAGGTCTGCTATTATCGGCCTGGATCGCAGCCTTGGTTCTCTACCAGTTTATCCCGGGTATGACCATGCTAACGGCATGGTTGTACGCTACCCCCCTGTCTATTTTATCGAGCGCCATCATTATTCCCAGTGTAAGCGGTTTAATGGAGAACAAAAAAGAGTTCCATATTTATGAGAGCACTTTTTCCGATATAATGGGCATTATTTTGTTCTACTTTCTGATAGGACGCCTGGAGCCCGAAGAAGGCTCAGTAGCTGTTGAGTTTGGTGGAAACATTCTGCTTACAATCGTAATTGCCTTTATGGCCAGTTATGCAATCATTTTGATCTTCCAGGAAATCCGGAGTCAGGCAAAGCAATTCCTGCTTATTTCTGTGCTACTACTCCTCTACGCCATAGGAAAGAAATTTCACCTCTCCTCCCTGATCATCATACTCGTTTTCGGTTTGGTAATCGCGAACATGAAATTGTTCTTCGGAGGAAAACTGCGTCATTTCCTAAGGGAAGACAGGGCCCAGCAGATCTATCACGAATTACATATCATCACACTAGAAACGGCATTTGTAGTTCGCACCTTTTTCTTCGTATTCTTCGGTATGACCATTGTACTGTCTTCGCTTCTGAGCGTTAAAGTAACCCTGGTTAGTCTGCTTATCTTATTTAGTATTTATGTGATACGGTATGGACTACTCAGACTGTTTATTGGCAAAGATATTTTTCCACAACTCTTTGTTGCTCCCAGAGGGCTTATCACCGTTTTATTATTCTATGCTATTCCTTCAGAGGCTCAGGTGGCTGGGTTTGAATCGGGAATCCTTTTATTTGTAATTATAGGCACCAGCCTGATCATGACCTGGGCGATGATCAAGGACAAGCGAAAAATGACTTCTTTGATCGACCAGATCGATGAGGAAAGAAAGGCGCGCGAAGAGGCCTATAAACTGGATGATGATGATGCCAGCGCTCTGGATGTACTGCCCAGACCCGATACGACAGCAGGGTCAGATAGAGATCAGGGATCTCAGGAAGGTGGTATTCCAGGATCTGATGATCATTATCATTAAGAAAAATATCTGTTGATTCCAGTAATATCTTTCCGACTGGCTTGTCTGAAACTGTATTGCACTAATCGAAGTAATAAATGAAAAAATCCCGATACCTTAACGGATCGGGATTTGGTTTGCGCTCTTGTTGGCCTACTAGGACTCGAACCTAGAACGACTGGACCAAAACCAGCTGTGTTGCCAATTACACCATAGGCCAGTTACGCTAAAGAGCGTGCAAATTTATAACAAACTTCCTTAAGCACAAATAAAATTGACCACATTCCGTTAAAAATTAGAGCGCCAGGATGCTGTTAAAGGTTTGACAAAAATGTGCATCCATATCTATATTAATTAGTAAATTCGCCCCGACCGGCAAACACTGAGGTACATGTTTTCTAAGAATTTTGATAAATGGGACACCATCCTTGGATGGGTCGTTTTTTTTATAGCCATTGTGGTCTATGGCATCACCGTTGAACCTACAGGGAGCTTTTGGGATGCAGGCGAATATATAACCACTTCGGCCAAACTTCAGGTGGCACACCCCCCTGGTGCTCCACTGTTGCAGATGATGGGTGCTTTCTTTTCGATGTTTGCACTGGAAGCCGACCAAATTGCCAGGATGGTGAATTATGTGTCTTCCTTTTCAAGCGCCTTTACCATATTATTCATGTTCTGGACGATTACCAACCTTACCAGGAAACTGATCTCAGGAGAAGGAAACTTTACCAACAACAAAGCCATTGCGGTGCTGGGAAGTGCTGTTGTAGGCGCCCTGGCCTTTACCTTTTCAGATAGCTTCTGGTTTAATGCAGTAGAAACTGAGGTCTATGCCATGGCAAGCCTTATTATGGCCCTGCTCCTCTGGTTAGGATTAAAGTGGACAGACAATCTGGATGACCCCAGAGGACATAGATGGCTTATTCTGATCTGCTTTGTGGTCGGACTCACCTTCGGTGTTCAGTTTATGGGGTTTCTGGCTATCCCCTCCATAGGACTGCTGTACTATTTTAAAAAATATAAGACCACAACCGCTAAGAACTTTCTTATAGCAAACATTGCCGTGGTTGCCATACTGATGCTGGTCTATAAATTTTCCCTTACCTACGTCCTGAAATTATTTGGATGGAGTGAAGTGTTTTTTATCAATAGTATCGGCCTTCCTTTTAATTCCGGCACCCTTATTATGGGTCTGGTATTCGCTGCGGCTTTTTACTTCGGCCTGAGATATACACGAAATAACAATTACCGTATCGCCAACACACTGGTGCTATGTGCACTCTTTATTTTTCTCGGGTTCTCCACATGGCTGATATTGCCCATTCGTGCCAATGCCAATGTAGTGGTTAACGAAAATAACCCCGCCGATGCCAGGGCACTTTTGGCCTATTATAATCGTGAACAATATCCGGGAGTTGACAGTCCTATTTATGGCAACTACTATTCCGATCTATTTGCACCTGCAGGTGAAGAAAAGGACGACAAACCTAAATATGAAAAAGATCTTAAGCTCGGCAAGTATGTAATAGTAAACCATTACAAAGATGCGCTTCAGGGAGGGAACCCCGACCATCGCGGGTTGCTGCCCAGGATGTGGTCCGATCAGCACGCGGAAAACTATATGAAGTTCTTTGGTCCGCTCGACTTTAGTATTAAGTCCTCGAATGAAGAACTCAGGAAAGCTGTAACAGAACTTAGAGCAGGTTATGAAAGAGGCGAAATCGATGAACAGCAATACATAAGTTTTCTACAACAATTCAGCGATTACCTCGAAGTAAAACCACCTACTATATGGGATAATATAGAGTATATGTTCAAATTTCAGTTTGGATATATGTATTGGCGATATTTCATGTGGAATTTTGTAGGTAAAAAAGATGATGTACAGGGGAAGTACAATGGTCATGGCGAATGGCTTAGCGGGATAAAATTCATCGACAGTATTTTTCTGGGAAGTCAGGATAATTTGCCTGGAGATGTGTTGGAAAACAAAGGACGGAATACCTATTTTTTCCTGCCACTTATTCTTGGAATTATAGGTCTGGTGTTTCAAATTACCCGAAACCCCAAACAGTTTTGGGTGCTATTCGTCTTCTTTATTTTCACCGGGCTGGCTATTCAGTTCTATACCAATCCCTACATCTTTCAGCCTCGTGAACGCGACTACTCACTGGTGGGTTCATTTTATATTTTTGCAATCTGGATAGGTTTAGGGGTTTATGCCTTATTCGATGAATTTAAAAAATGGATTACTCCTAAAATCTGGGCCCCGGCGATAAGTCTTATCTGCCTTCTGGCTGTTCCGGTATTGATGGCAGCTCAGAATTGGGACGACCACGACCGCTCGGGTCGTTACACCGCCAGAGCGGCAGCAAAAGCTTACCTGGATTCCTGCCAGGAAGATGTTGGTGCCATGATTTTTACCATCGGGGACAACGATACTTTCCCGCTTTGGTATGTTCAGGAAATAGAGAATCACAGGACAGATGTTAGAATCATTTGTACCAGTTTATTTGCCACAGACTGGTACGTAGATCAGATGAAACGCAAGGCTTACAAAAGCGATCCCATACCTTCACAACTCACCCACAATCTTTACCGCTATGGAAACCGGGATGTTATTTATTTCCAGGGAATCACAGACAAAAGATGGGATATTAAAGACTTTATGAACTGGGTTGGGAGTGATAAACCTCAGACAAAATTCAGGTATATCCTTGAAAGACAGGGAGCCGATACCAGTGAATATCCAGAAAGCACCTTAGAGCTGGTTTATTATCCAACCAATAAGATCAGGATTCCGGTGAATAAGGATAATGTCCTCGCCAGTGGCCTTGTAAAGCCCGAGGATGCAGATTTGATCGTAGATTATATCGATGTTGATCTTCCACAAAGCGCCCTTCCCAAAAACAGGATCATGATGCTCGATATCATGGCCAATAATGACTGGAAACGACCTATCTATTTTTCAGGTGGAAGCTTCGACAAGGCCGAATATATATGGATGAAAGACTACCTGCAGCTCGATGGGCTTGCCTACAAGTTAGTGCCTATAAAAACCAAGAACCGCAGTGCATTTGAACTGGGAAGAATAGATACCGATCTTATGTACGATGTAGTGACGAATTGGGAATGGGGTAATTCGGGTAGTGACAAAATTTACCACGATACTCAAACCCGGACACAGGGAATCTCTTTCCGAAGCAATCTCGCTAGACTGTCTGAGGCTTTGATCAGGGAAAACAAAACGGACAAGGCAAGGGAAATTCTGGATCTGGCAATGGAAAATATCCCGGTAAAACATTTCGGCTATTACACTTTTGTGGAACCCTTCGTGGATGGATACTACCGCGTCGGGGCTTCAGAAAAAGCAAGGGAGATCTTCGAAGAACTCAAAAAGATATACCAGGAAAGATTGGAATTTTACGCAGGTATCCCACTAGATGAGCAATACGACAATATCGATGATATTATCTCAGACATGGAGGCTTACAGACGAATTATCGATATCACCATAGAACATGATCTCAGGGATGTTTCTGAACAGGAAACGCTTGTATTTAATGAGTACATCGATAAATTCAGGCATTTCTATCAGGATGAATTCCTGGAACAGTCTTCTCCTGAAGCAGATCAGGAGTTGATAGATACCGTTCCCGGTTCAGATGCGGTAGAAAACGATAGTACAACCGACGGAATTGATTCTCCTGAAACAAAGGATACAACGCTATCTAACTAGCCGATGAATTACCTGGCCTTTTAAGGCTCAGCTCAAAAACCAAAAAAAGAGTTTAGAGATATTCGTTGAGTATGCCGATCAAGGTGTTGGCATCTTGTTCACCGCTTTGCCGCCAAACCATCTCACCTTTTTTATAGATCATCAAAGTAGGCAGTCCTTTGATACGCAGTGCCTGAGATAATTCTTTGTTCTTGTCTACATCTATCTTAATCACTTTACCCTTGTCGCCAAGTGCAGCAGCGACATCCCTGAGAACGGGGTGCATTGAGGTAGATTGTTCATTCCATTCGGCATAAAAGTCTAAGAGCACTGGAATGGTATGATCTATAAGTTCACCGAATTTAGACATATGTAAATCATTGGGTTATGCTTCAAAAGTAAGAAAAAATGATAAAAAATACATTCAAGACCATAATTTGCCTATCCAAACTTTTTATCCTTTACACTACAGGCTTCTTTTTTAGCGTGATTACAGTAATCTCGGGCCATATACCAACCCTTCCCGGATATCCTATAAATCCGAAGCCTCGGTTAACGTTGATATACTGTCCCATCTCTTCATAAATACCAGCCCAGTATTTGTAACGCCATTTAACCGGGCTCCATTTTACAATTCCCGGTATTTCTATACCGAACTGCATCCCATGGGTGTGTCCGCTAAGGGTAAGATGGTAATGCACCTCGTCTGGAACTACCTTATCTTCCCAATGCGAGGGATCATGGCTGAGCAGTATCTTAAAATCGTCACTGTCTATATCCGAACTGGCCTTTGCTAAATTGCCCGCTTTCTTGAATCCTCCACGACCCCAATTCTCCACTCCAATCAATGCCAGTTTATCTTCCCCTTTATTCAAATAGCGACTTTCATTTAAAAGGAGATCGAAACCCATTTCGTGCTGCATTTCTTTTAAGTCTCTGAGATTTTCCCGCTTTAATTCTTCGGTTGGCCAAGGAATATAGTCACCATAGTCGTGATTACCCAGAATAGAAAATTTCCCGTCAGGGGCTTCCAGTTTAGAAAACAGCCCCGTCCAGGGTCTCATCTCTTCAGATTTATTGTTAACCATATCACCGGTAAAAAAGATGACATCGCTTTTCTGGCGGTTGATCAGGTCGATTGCGTAAGCGATCTTTTTACGGTTATCGAAACTCCCGCTATGTATATCCGATATTTGAGTGATCTGGTATCCATCGAAGGAAGGTGGAAGATCGTCGAATTCCAGATTGTATTTCAACACCTTGAAATTATACTTGCCACGATACATCCCATAAAGCAAAGCACTAAATGGAACGGCGGCAATGCCCATGGCCATCAGGCTGAGGAATCTTCGCCTTGTAGGTAATCCAAATTCCTGGTCCCTGCCATAAAACCTGGAGTACACAGCAGATATGAATCGGAAGATATCCTCTGAAAACAGGAAGAAAATTGTGATGATATTAAAAGTGAGCATTGCTATAAGAAAACCAAAAGCATAGCTCTTTGGTTTGCTCAACACTCGTCCCGGGTCGCCGCTCCAGGTAAACTGATATATAAAATTTCCCAATACGACGATCGATAATGCCATAAAGACATAATATACCCACGGGAATCTGGTAGCCGTTTTTAAAGCCTGCAGGGTATAAAATCCCATGATCAGGTAAATAATTACAAAAACGATCCAGCGCAGCATAAAGATTTTTTACAAATATATTTTATTAACAGAACTCCGCTTCGAAACAATCATTTATTTAACTGTTTTTATGACATCTTCAATAATCTCATTGTCAGTTAAGGCAATTGCATCCTCTGAAAGCAGCCCTGGGGTCATCATTGAGACTTTTGAGCCGGAATCGAGGTTTTGATACATATTTATTCCTGATAAGTGTATGGCAGTGAAACCCAATGCTCTGAGTTCAAGGGCGATTTCAGATCTAATTCCCGCGGCTGGAATTATCTTACAATTCACCGCTTTATAATTTAGTTCCTTTAAGATTCCCATTCCTTCCAGGGCAGTATTCCCCTGTCCCGAGCTAAGTATATTGTCGACCCCTATTGCTTCTAATTCAGTAAGTGTCTGAATGGGATCTGCCACCCAGTCGAAGGCCCTGTGAAAAGTAAATTGCCGGCCGGCCGCACGCTCTACCAGTGCCATCGTACGATCTTTGTCCAGAATAAACTCGGGATGAAGCACTCCGCTCACAATACCCTCAAAGCCCATTTCAACGCAGCGATCAATATCGGCAAGCATAACACTAAATTCAGCATCAGAATAACTGAAATGGCCGCTTCTGGGCCTTATAAGAATGTGCACCGGAATAGTCACCATTTCCCTGATTCTGCTCAGTACTCCATATGATGGCGTTATTCCACCTATGCCGAGTTCTGAACATAGTTCTAAACGGTCTGCTCCCGCCTTTTCAGCAATCAGGGCAGACTCCACCGAGTTAGCACATACCTCTACAATCATATTGCCTATATTTAAATTTATAAATGTAAAGAAGGATACCGAATGAACAGGAGAAAATTCATTGAAAAATCCACGCTTTCCACAGCAGGCATAATATCTGCTCCTCTATTAGCAAGAGAAAGAGCATATTCGGAAAACGACAGAACTAAGACCTTTGCTAAGGATGTAGTTAGACCCATAGTAATTGCCACCTGGGATGTTCCCAACGCCACAGAAAAGGCCTGGCATATTCTTAGGAGCGACGGAAGCTCATTGGATGCCGTTGAGCAGGGAGTAATGATTGAGGAAGCAGATGAAAACAACCAGTCTGTCGGTAAAGGCGGCAGACCAGACAGGGATGGAAACGTAACTCTTGATGCCTGCATTATGGATAAAGATAGCAAATGCGGCTCGGTGGTCTACCTGCAAAATATAGTGCATCCAATATCGGTGGCCCGCAAGGTAATGGAAGAAACGCCTCATGTGATCCTGGCTGGCAGAGGGGCCGAACAATTTGCCTACGGCCTGGGATTTAAGAAAGATAAACTTCTGACTGAAAAATCTAGACAAGAATGGCTCCAATGGAAGAAGACCGCTCGATATGAACCAGTGATCAACATAGAAAATCACGATACCATTGGAATGTTGGCTATAGATGGTAATGGCGATTTGGCAGGGGCATGCACCACCAGTGGTATGGCTTATAAAATAGCAGGTCGCGTGGGTGATTCTCCGATAATCGGTGCCGGACTTTTTGTAGACAACGAGGTTGGAGCTGCCACAGCTACTGGTGTGGGCGAAGAAGTAATTCGCACTGTGGGAAGTTTCCTCGTCGTGGAATTGATGCGACAAGGTAAGACCCCTCATCAAGCCTGCAAGGAAGCAGTTCAGCGCATCATTGAAAAAAATAGTGACCAACCGGATTTTCAGATTGGCTTTATCGCGCTTAACAAAAATGGCGAAACCGGCGGGTATTGTATCCACCCCGGATTCTCATATCGGGTATATTCCAAAGATGGTCATACGAACAATCCTTCCGATAGCTATCTGAATAAGTGAAGGCTGATTTTAGTATATATTATTTGTAGATTTGATCTTCGTCAAAAACTACCGAAATGGCCGAACAAAAGAGACTTTTTTTACTCGATGCCTACGCCCTGATATTCAGGGGTTACTATGCTCTTATAAAAAACCCCAGAATAAATTCAAAAGGGATGGATACCTCGGCGATTATGGGCTTTGTAAACTCCCTTTTTGATGTGATCAAAAGGGAAAAACCCGATCACCTTGCGGTTTGTTTCGATAAGGACGGAAGTACTGAGCGCACCGAGCTTTATCCCGAATACAAAGCCAACCGGGATGAGACTCCGGATGCGATCAGAATTGCCGTTCCCTACATTCAGGAGATCCTTAAAGCTATGCATATCCCGGTGGTTGAGGTCTCGGGTTTGGAAGCAGATGATATCATAGGAACTTTGGCGAAACAGGCCGAAAAAGAAGGCTACAAAGTATATATGGTTACTCCTGATAAGGATTTCGGCCAGCTGGTATCTGAAAATATACTGATGTACAGGCCCTCACGTATGGGCAATGGAATTGAGATATGGGGGATCCCCGAGATTCAACAACGTTTTGGTGTGGAACACCCTGAACAGGTGATCGACTATCTGGGAATGATGGGTGACGCCAGCGATAACATTCCGGGACTTCCCGGTGTGGGGGACAAAACGGCCCGAAAATTTATAGCGGAATTTGGATCTATGGAAAACCTCCTCAGCAATACCGATCAGCTAAAAGGTAAAATGCGCGAAAAAGTTGAGGAGAATTCAGACTTAGGGCGACTCTCTAAAAAATTGGCAACAATTTGCATAACCTGCGATGTGAAATTCAATGCTGATGATTACGAACTTTCCATGCCAGATGGGGATAAGGTTCAGGAAATATTTGAGGAATTGGAGTTCAGGCGTATTCGGGAACAGTTTATCAAAATCTTTAGTCCGCCAAATGAGGATTCGGCTAAGGAGATTGAAAGTGAAAGCCAGAAGCCCAAAAAAAATACCGCAGCCGGTAGCGGTCAATTTTCGCTTTTTGACGCTGAAGGCGGAGCTGCTACTATTAAAGAAGTTTCAGGCAGGAAAACCATATTGGATGTTCCTCATATGTATCAGACCGTTTCTGAAGGAATGGGAATGAAGTTATTTATTCAAAACCTGCTAAAACAGTCTTCGGTCTGTTTCGATACGGAAACCACCTCAATCAACCCTATTGAAGCCAAATTAGTAGGGATCGCTTTCTCATGGGAAGCCGGCAAAGGGTATTATATCCCCTTCCCTGAAGAGCGAGAAGACGCCCAGAATATCCTGGAGGAATTGCGACCGTTTTTTGAAGACGAGTCTATAGAAAAGATCGGTCAGAATCTGAAATACGATATAAAGGTTTTGCGGAAATACGATATTGTGGTTAAGGCTCCTCTTTTTGACACCATGCTGGCGCATTACCTGATCAACCCTGATATGCGTCATAATATGGACATACTGTCTGAGACCTATTTGAACTATAGCCCTATTTCAATAACCAGCCTGATTGGGAAAAAGGGAAAAGGACAGATGAGTATGCGTGAGGTTCCTTTGGATCTACAGACAGAATATGCTGTGGAAGATGCTGATATTACCTATCAGCTTGCCCGGCATTTCAGGGAAGAACTCAAGGATGCGAATACGGTTAAGTTGTTCCAGGATATCGAAATTCCACTATTGCTTGTGCTTGCCGATATGGAGCTCGAAGGGATAAACTTGAATACGGATTTTCTAAATGGGCTTTCCGAAGATCTCGAAAAAGATATCCACGCACTGCAAGTGAAGATCTACGAGCAGGCAGGTGAAGAATTTAATATTGCTTCGCCAAAGCAACTAGGGGAAATCCTGTTTGAAAAATTAAAGCTGGTGGAGAAGCCTAAGAAAACAAGAACTGGCCAGTATTCTACAGCGGAGGATGTGCTTTCATATTTAGCAAAGGACCATGAGATTATCCGGAATGTGCTCGAATTTCGTGGTCTTACCAAGCTTAAAAGCACCTATGTGGACGCTTTGCCCGAACAGGTAGAGACCAGCACGGGAAGAGTACACACCTATTATATGCAAGCCGTTGCTGCAACCGGAAGGCTAAGCAGCAACAATCCCAATCTGCAGAATATCCCCATCCGTACGGAAAGAGGTCGTCAGATCAGGAAAGCGTTCATCCCCAGGAATAAAGATTACAAACTACTCGCCGCTGATTATTCTCAGATCGAATTGCGCATCATCGCTGCCTTAAGTCAGGAAACCAATATGATCGAGGCTTTTAAGAATGGCGAAGATATCCATGCTTCAACAGCTTCCAAAGTCTTTGGGGTATCGATCGAAGACGTCACCCGAGAACAAAGAGGCAATGCCAAGACGGTGAATTTCGGAATAATCTATGGGGTATCTGCATTTGGTTTGAGCAACCAGACAGATTTGTCGAGAACCGAAGCAAAAGAACTCATAGATACCTATTATAAAACCTACCCGAAGCTGCGGGAATATATCAGCGACCAGATCGATTTTGCGAGAGAAAATGGCTACGTTCAAACCGTTATGGGACGCCGACGTTACCTAAAGGATATCAACTCAGGAAATGCCGTGGTCAGGGGAGCCGCAGAACGGAATGCTGTAAACGCCCCAATCCAGGGAAGTGCAGCGGATATTATTAAGGTGGCTATGATCAATATCCATAACAAATTATCGGCTGGAAAGTATAAAACCAGGATGTTATTACAGGTTCACGATGAATTGGTATTCGATGTTTACAAACCTGAATTAGAGGAAATAGAGAAAATCATCAAATCAGAAATGGAAAATGCCTTTATACTGGAGGTACCTTTGGTGGTTGATGTTGGCCTTGGGGATAATTGGCTGGAAGCCCATTGACAGAAAACAAAAAACCCTCCATATCAGGAGGGTTTATATTTTTATATTCGGTGCTTTTATCGACGTGCAAAGATCAATGTCCCGCCATCATCTAAATTATCCACATCGAGGTCTGTGGCATCGATTCGGATAGTATTACCCATAATTTCCACTGAAACATCTGTTTCTCCTGTTTCGTCAATATAGGTGAGTGTCTCTCCGTCGAAAACATATTCATCTACTTCGGTGTCTTTTTCGGTAGGGCACGGGATATCAAGACCAGTTCCTTCCGGATTGGCACTTACTTCCAGGTAATTGCCCTTGTTTTCAGATATTACACTGCCATCTGCATTAAACGTATAGGTGAGGATATAGCAATCCAGGGCCGACAGAAAATCTAAAAGTTCTTTGGCAAATTCTTCATCGTCTGTGGCGGTAGTCTCATCGATTTCCAACCCGACCAGGTCCCAGGTACCTACAATATCATTAGCATCGGATCCTTCATTCTCCTTATCCGAAGAACAGGAAACGAACAGTGTTGTTGCTGTAATTAACATTAGTACAATGCGTTTCATCTCAAAAAGGGGATTTTACTTGTTATAAGGAAGCAAACGTAAAAAATACCCGGATATTATGTAATTGAGCCTTCAAAATCACAATACGATATATTACCTCTTTCGATCCAAAGCACTTGTTTTTTATGCTTTTTTGCCCTACTAATATGATGCTAAGCGGATCATTCCCGATACATCAAAATATCAGTACTCTCTCGATATATATTGATATAATTAGCAGTAACCCAAAACAACCAGCCATTCGTTATTGAGACTGATCGAATGGCCATTTAAACATCAGTCTGAGCAACCCAAAGGATCTTTTCAAAATTTTATCACATATGCAAAACAAGGATTTGTAATTCCACTTAATAGTTGTACATTTGCAGCCCGTTTATCGGGATTCAAGTGATTAATTGATAAAACAATAGCTTGTGGACACACTGAGTTACAAGACCATTTCAGCAAATAGAAAAACTGTTAATAAGCAGTGGCTGTTGGTCGATGCCGAAGGGCAAACCCTGGGAAGACTGGCCTCTAAAGTAGCAAAACTACTTAGGGGTAAGCATAAACCTGATTTTACACCTCATGTTGACTGTGGTGATAATGTAATTGTGATCAATGCCGAGAAGATACACCTGAGCGGCAACAAATGGGAAGCTAAAACTTACCAGCGTTTTACCGGTTACCCAGGTGGGCAACGTTCCAGGACAGCCAGCGAGATGTTAAGCAAGAAGCCAACCAGTCTTGTCGAAAAAGCGGTAAAGGGCATGCTCCCTAAAAATAAACTGGGTGCTGAACTTTTTAGAAACCTGAGAGTTTACACAGGAACCGAGCACGGGCAGGAAGCTCAGAAACCAAAGGCAATTAATATAAATGACCTGAAATAATGGATGTTATTCATAAAATCGGAAGAAGAAAAACCGCAGTAGCCCGTATCTATTTATCAGCGGGAAAAGGAAATATTACCGTCAACAAAAAAGATTTTAAGGAATATTTTCCGACAGCCACTTTACAGTACAAGGTTAATCAGGCATTTGAACTAACCAGCACCAGTGGTCAGTACGACGCAAAGATTAATGTATATGGTGGTGGAATCACTGGCCAGGCTGAAGCAGTTAGACTTGCTCTATCCAGAGCACTTTGTGAAATAGACGAAGAGAACAGGACTCATTTGAAACCAGAAGGATTACTTACACGTGACCCAAGAATGGTGGAACGCAAAAAATATGGGCAGAAAAAAGCCCGTAAGAAATTCCAGTTCTCCAAACGATAATTTGAGAAGGGAATTGCGCTATGCAATTCCCATAGTAATAATCAGGTTCTTTGAAAATCCTTATTTAAGGATCATTAAATATTCGGAGTTGAAGTCTGTGATCAACCGGCAGATCTCCGAATTGAAATTAGTTTAGCATCTAAATGTTCAAGGCTTCGGCGAAAGCGCGATACCACTTGGGCATTGCTAATTCAAAAGAACGTAAACTAAGTTTAAAAATGGCAAAGAAAGTAGAAGTAAAAGACCTCCTGAATGCAGGAGTGCATTTTGGGCATTTGACCCGCAAATGGAATCCTAACATGGCTCCCTATATCTACATGGAGCGAAACGGGATCCACGTAATTAATCTTTACAAAACAGCAGCAAAAATTGAGGAAGCCGGTGAGGCCCTCAAAAAAATTGCCGCGTCTGGCAGGAAAATTCTGTTCGTCGCCACTAAAAAGCAGGCTAAGGATATTGTTTCCGATAAGGTCGCCAAGGTAAACATGCCTTATATCACAGAGCGTTGGCCCGGTGGTATGCTGACCAATTTTGTTACCATCCGAAGAGCTGTAAAAAAGATGGCCTCTATCGACAGAATGAAGAAAGATGGTACGTTTAACACACTATCAAAGAAAGAGCGTTTGCAGGTAGATCGACTTCGGGCAAAACTCGAAAAGAACCTCGGATCTATTTCCGATATGACTCGTCTGCCAGGTGCACTGTTCGTGGTCGATATCATGCGCGAGAATATTGCGGTAAAGGAGGCACAAAAACTCAAGATTCCGATTTTTGCTATGGTAGATACCAACTCGGACCCCAGACCGATAGATTTTGTGATCCCTTCAAACGACGATGCTTCAAAATCAATTGAAATTATCATGACTAAGGTGACCGAAGCCGTTGCAGAAGGTCTGGCCGAACGCAAATCTGAAAAACAATCAGAAAAAGCAGGTGAAGAGGCGACCGAAGTACAAACCAGGAAGGAGACTAAACAGGAAAAACCAAAAGAGGAGCCAAAGGCCGAACCAGTTGTTGCTCAAGAGCCTAAAGTAGAAGAAAAAGCAGAGAAAACAGTAGAAGCTGCTCCTGTTGTGGAAGAAAAGGCTGAAGCTGATAAGTCAGCTTCGAAAGACCCTGATAATCTAACCAAGATTGAAGGAATTGGTCCCAAAGCAGCTGAAGCACTTGTTGCTGCCGGTGTAGATACTTATGGAAAACTGGCCAAGGCTAAAGCTGATAAGATCAAAGAAATCCTTACCGAAGCCAGCAGTAGAATGGCACATCTGGATCCCACATCCTGGCCTAAACAAGCCAAGATGGCCGCTGATGGTAAATGGGACGATTTAAAGGAATGGCAGGATAAAGCCAAAGCAGGAGTAGAATAATTAGTGAGAATTAGAACATTTAAAACAAAAGTGAAATGGTAAAAGTAACCGCTGCAGAAGTAAATAAACTCAGAAAAACAACCGGTGCAGGTATGATGGATTGTAAAAATGCACTGGTAGAAGCAGAGGGTGATTTTGAAAAAGCAATTGAGATCCTTAGAAAGAAAGGTCAGAAAGTTGCTGCAAAAAGGGCCGACAGGGAGTCTTCTGAAGGCGCTGCTATTGCCCAGGTAAATACAGATCGCACCAATGGGGTCATAATTTCTCTTAACTGCGAGACCGACTTCGTTGCTAAAAACGAAAGTTTTATTGCGCTTGCAAAGGACTTCGCGGAAATGGCGTTAAACTTTGAAAGCAAAGATGAATTCCTGAATGCCAATTACAATGGGATTACAGTTCAGGACAAACTCACCGAGCAAACCGGTGTAATCGGAGAGAAGATCGAAATTGGAGGTTTTAAGAGACTCTCCGCGCCATTTGTAGGCTCTTACATCCATGCAGGGAATAAAATAGCCACTCTGGTAGGTTTGTCTGCTGTGGTTGACGGCGCTGAACTAGCCGCCAAGGATGTGGCCATGCAGGCTGCTGCCATGAACCCTATAGCGTTGAACAAAGAGCAGGTAGATGAATCTGTGATCGAGAAGGAAATCGAGATCGCTAAAGACCAGCTGCGACAGGAAGGAAAACCGGAAGCTATGCTCGACAATATAGCTAAAGGTAAACTCAACCGCTTCTTTAAAGACAATACCCTGGTAAATCAGGCATTTATTAAAGACAGCAAACAGACGGTTGAACAGTATGTAAAATCGGTAGATAACAGTTTGGAAGTTACAGGATTTGAGCGTGTAGCACTGGGCTAGTATTTTTCCTTATTATAATAAAAAGCCGCATTTTCAGAATTGCGGCTTTTTATTTATCATCAGGCTTTGAGCCATGCTTCCCTTAAACGTTGCTGCTCTTCGGTAGTGTTTTCCAAAGGAATCAGAGACCTGACCTTCACCATTGGCCGACCAACCGGCCCCTTGCATTGAATTTTCTCATCATCGCGCAACACTTCAATATGAATCTCCTTTTCGGGGTCCCAGCCAAAACTCTGTCCGATAATCGGGCGGATAGATTCGAGGTTGATTACCGTGCCGTCTATACTAAGGAAAGTATCACCACCCTGTATCCCAAGAGAGGTAAAAAAAGAGCTCAATTCAATGCCCTGTCGCACAAAGATGCTGTTATCGGAAGGGTCCACATCGATATAGGGTATATCGCCCTTAAAGAAATACCCACTCTCTTCCTCCGCCATATCAGTGGATAGGCCTACCTTACTAAAAAAGGCCTCATAATCTATAGGTGTATCACCCTGAACGTGAGTTTGAAAAAAATTGCCCATTTCCTTGCTGGTCATACTTGTTATCTCCTCGATCAGTACCTGGTCGTCGAAAGGTGTAAATGCATCGTACTTTGCCGACAGTTCCTTCATCAACCATAAAACCCCTTTTTCTCCATTGCTCCAATCCCTAATTAAAATATCCAAACACATATTGATCAATGCCCCTTTTTCATATACATTGGCATAGTTGTCCTTATATGGATCCTCATAGATATTCTTGCTCATCGTTGTAAAGGACATGGCATCGTCATAAAAGCCGGAGTTATCGATCTTACCGATAATCCGGTTATAAAACTCTCGTTCATCGATCAGTCCTTGTTGAATCTGAAAAAGATTGGCAAAATACTCTGTCGTTCCCTCATATAGCCAAAGGTGCTCAGACATTTTCGGTTCGTTATAATCAAAGTAGTGTATCTCCTTTGAATGGATATTAAGCGGCGTTACTATATGGAAAAACTCGTGGGATACCACATCAACCATTATTTGTTCAAGTCCTTCCATAGGCATCTGTTCAGGAAAGACCACTACCGTAGAGGTATGATGTTCCAAAGCCCCGAAACCTGCGGCGTCATCCTGGTCCATCGTAGAGAGATAGAGCAGAATATTATATTCCCGGGTACTGTCTGTATTCCCTAAAAAGGCCTTTTGCGCCCGCATCATCTCCTCCATTTTAGGTTTAAAATCAGAGGCCTTATAAACATTATTGGGTGAATAAACCCCAATGGTAACCTCGATATTGTTAATTGTAAAGGATGCGTTATTTGGTCTGGCGTACATGATAGGGTTATCGATCACCTCAAAATACCGTCCTGCCATAAATTTGTCTAAGCTCTCAGCGTCTGACACCGATGCCTTGGGAAGAGATGTAGTGGCTATTAAACCATTGGGAACATCGATAGTGATCTCATAAGGTATTTCTTTGAGTCCTTCAAAATAGCCCACAAACCCATGAAGATTCAGCATATAATTCTCCCCCGCTTTGATATTTGTCCCCGCCGGTGAAAAAACGGTCTCAGAAGAGGAGTTTTCCTGGTCAAAGGTGTCATTGACATAATAGCTGATCTTATCCAGATCACGTGCCGTTAATATGGTCCAGGTATTTTCATCAGATTGGGTCACCAGGAGTTCTTCACCATTATAATTATAGGCTTTAAACCCCTCAATATACTGTCCATAGTTATCCAGGCTGTAGGTTCCGGGCACTGTTTTAGGAATGTAAAAATTGATATCGTCGCTTGTGAAGGCTCCCGGATTTAAAGTGACCAAAACTTTGTCCTGATCGAGCTTTACGAGGTCTATATGGGTAAGCACTTTGCTCTCCTCAGCTTTTACCAGTGTTTGGGTAGACTTGCACCCCAGCAATATGGTGTAAACCAGTATAACTAAAACAAAATTTCGCATCGCATAAAACTATTGATTGAACATCCCACAAGATTATTAAAATTAATTATCAATCGTACCAAGAATGTTAAATAATTGGCTTTTCAAAGCTCTATATCCGGGGATATCCCTAAATTATTTTGATTATTTTTGTTAAGTCCAAATACAATCGAAATATGCCTTATAAACGAATACTTCTAAAACTAAGCGGCGAAGCTTTAATGGGTGAGCGTCAATATGGGATCGACCCGAAAAGACTGGCCTCTTACGCCCAAGAAATAAAAGAGGTCGTTGACAAAGGTGTGGAAGTTGCAATCGTGATTGGCGGTGGAAATATTTACAGGGGTATTTCGGGTGCCAGTAACGGAATGGATAGAGTCCAGGGAGATCATATGGGAATGTTGGCCACGGTAATAAATGGTCTTGCCCTGCAAAGTGCCCTGGAGGATAAAGGCGTACAAACTCGTTTACAGTCTGCGATAAAAATCAACGAAGTGGCCGAGCCCTTTATCAGGAGAAGAGCGCTTCGTCATCTCGAAAAAGGAAGGGTGGTAATTTTTGGGGGAGGAACAGGAAATCCATATTTCACAACAGACTCTGCTGCGGTTTTAAGGGCTATTGAAATTGAGGCCGATGTAATCCTGAAAGGAACCAGAGTTGATGGTATCTATTCCAGTGACCCCGAAAAAGATAAATCTGCCACAAAATTCGACACTATTAGTTTTAAAGACGTACTCACAAAAGGACTCAAGGTTATGGATACCACAGCCTTTACACTTAGTCAGGAGAATGAACTGCCAATAGTTATATTCGACATGAACAAAAAGGGCAATCTGTTCAGAATTGTTTCAGGTGAAAATATAGGTACTGTAGTTAATTTGTAAGTTTCGTCATGGCAACACATCACTAATAATAAAAAAGAAATGAACGAAGAGGTAAAATTTGTTTTAGAAGCTACAAAGGAGCATATGGATGCTGCGATTTTGCATCTGCAAAAAGAGTTTATAAAAATAAGGGCCGGTAAAGCTAATCCGTCTATGCTCTCCAGTGTTATGGTTGAGTATTATGGTTCCCAGACCCCTCTTTCTCAGGTTTCTAATATCAACACCCCTGATGCCCGAACCATATCGGTTCAGCCATGGGAAAAAAGCTTGTTGCAGGAAATAGAAACTGCTATTATGAATGCTAATCTTGGCTTCAATCCTAATAATAATGGTGAAATGATCATCATCAACGTGCCGCCGTTAACAGAGGAGCGCCGTATTCAACTTGTAAAACAAGCTAAAGCGGAGGCAGAAGATGCAAAGGTAAGCGTACGCAGTTCGCGTCAGGAAGCCAACAAGGAGATAAAGAATCTGGATGTTTCGGAAGACCTGGAAAAGAATGCGGAGATCGATATCCAGGAAATGACCAACGACTACACCGCTAAAATAGATCATCTTCTGGAAAGCAAAGAAGCGGAAATTATGAAGGTATAGGTCGTCTATCTAATTAATTAGAAATCTCTGAGTCTTTCATATTTCGCATAGAAGTAGCCGATCCCTTGGCCGGAGAAATGCTTCTAATCCAGTTTACCCAGAAAATAGAGCCCTGCTAATGCTGCGATTAACGCGATCGTGCAGATCACGATGATCAGGCGGTAGGCAATTCTCGCCCGTTTTCCAAACCTTTTATGTTGAGTCATAACTATTGTACTTCTCGCAGAACTCTTAATATGAAGGTATAAAAATTTCGCTTATCTAATCTGGGATTGAACACCACAATAAGATGCTTTACAATACATTAGAAGCACTCATTTTAGGAACACTGCTTTGCATTCTATACCTTTGCCCCCAACTAAAAAGGGAGCATGGTTTCCAAGCTTGCAACGGATTTCTGGGCCACAATAGCAAGGATCATTCTGAGGAACAGAATTCTAATTCTCATAGGGATCGTCTTGCTAACAGTATTTCTTGCATTTCAATGGGAAAATATGCGGTTTACACGCTCAGAGGTCAATCTCCTTCCCGACGAACATCCCTTTAATCAGCAGTACAATGAATTCCTGGAAATATTTGGGGAGGAAGGAAATGCCATGGTTTTAGGAATACGGGATAGCGCATTGTTCGTTCCTGAGAACTTCAATCGCTGGAATAGACTAAGCAAACAATTAGAAGCCTTTCCGGAAGTCTCTTTTGTTATTTCCACCGATAATTTAACCGAGCTTGTAAAAGATAAAAATTCCCGGAGATTCGTGCTGAAACCCTGGATGGTTGAAGAAGTGCAGAAGCAGCAGGAGCTGGACAGCATTACAGACTACCTCTTTAATAATCTCCCTTTCTATGAAAATCTCCTCTTTAACAAAGAGACGCGTACTATCCGTACCGTGGTTTACCTGGATAAGGATATTGTAAATACCAATGTTCGGAAGGATTTTATTCTCAATGACCTTATCAATCTGATCGAAAAATTTGAAGAAGAAACCGATCTGGATGTCAGGGTATCCGGAATGCCTTACATCCGTACTCTGAATGCGCAGTATATCATTGATGAAATCGGTGTATTCATCGGGGCAGCCCTGCTTATCACCTCATTGATTTTCTTCTTCTTCTTCAGAAGTTTCAGGGCGACCTTAATTTCGATCTGTATAGTTATCATCGGTGTGATGTGGGCTTTCGGAGTACTCGGGCTGCTTCAATATGAGATTACTGTTCTCACCGCTCTTATTCCTCCTCTTATCATCGTTATCGGCATCCCCAATTGTATCTTTTTGATCAATAAATACCAGCACGAGGTTAAAAAACACGGCAATCAGGCCTTGTCGCTGCAAAGGGTAATCACCAAAATCGGGAATGCTACGCTGATGACCAATGTTACTACCGCATCGGGTTTTGCCACTTTTATTATTACCGACAGTAAATTGCTTACCGAATTTGGCATTGTGGCATCGATCAACATCATAGGGATTTTTATTCTTTCACTTCTGATCATCCCTATTGTTTATAGTTTCATGTCCCTTCCAAAAACCAAACATCTTAAACATTTAAATAAAAGATGGATCGATGCCTTTGTCAACTGGATGGAACGCCTTGTCAGGGACAAGAGAATATCTGTATATGTGGTGTCGGTATTGTTATTGGTGATCAGTATCATAGGTATCTATCAGATCAAAATCTCCGGCAGCCCGATTGAAGATATGCCCAAGAGTGCAGCCTTCTTCGATGATATCAGGTTCTTTGAGGAAGAATTCAAAGGGATTATGCCCGTGGAGATTGTGGTGGATGCTACTCGTAAGAAAGGAATTCTCAAACCGGCAACCATCCGAAGGATGAACGAGATTGGAGAACTGGTAGAAAATACACCCGAACTTTCTACACCGGTTTCGGTTGTTAATCTGGTGAAATATTCCAAACAGGCATTCTACAACGGAATTCCCAAATATTATCAACTTCCAACCTCCCAGGAAAATACCTTTATTATGGACGTAGTTCGTAATTCAGAGGGAAATTCTGATCTTTTGGAAAATTTTGTAGACAGCACAGGACAGGTGGCCCGAATCACCACCTACATTCGTGATGTAAAGACAGAGCGCATGGAGGAAATTGAGGCTGAACTGAACGCAGCTATCACTAAGACCTTCCCTGCAGAACGTTACAGGGTATATCTTACCGGTAAGGCGCTAATGTTCCTTAAGGGCACGAAGTACCTTGTTAAGAACCTGATTTTATCACTTTCCCTGGCCATAGCACTTATTGCACTGTTTATGGCCTATTTGTTCAGATCGTTTAAGATGATTGTCATCTCCTTAATCCCTAACCTTTTGCCATTGGTGATCACCGCAGGAGCAATGGGATTTGTAGGTGTTCCGATCAAGCCCTCGACAATACTGGTATTCAGCATCGCTTTTGGTATTTCCGTAGATGATACAATTCATTTCCTGGCGAAATACCGGCAGGAATTGATCGCTAATCAATGGAGGGTTCAAAAATCTGTCTATGCTGCATTAAGGGAAACAGGGGTGAGCATGTTCTATACCTCCATTGTACTCTTTTTTGGATTCTCGGTTTTTATCATCTCGAGTTTTGGCGGGACTGTAGCGCTAGGTGCCCTTGTCTCGGCAACTTTACTCTTTGCCATGCTTGCCAATCTTGTCTTGCTTCCATCGCTTCTTATATCTCTGGAACGAAGTATTGCGAATAAAAAGGTGCTTAAAGAACCTCAAATCGATATTCTGCCCAAAGAAGAGATCCCTATAGAGAGTAAAGAGTCTTAAATTCTGCCAGAAGGCACCCAATTCCTTAGAATCCCTGCTAAAAGTTCTGTCCTTTGAATTATCTTTGCGGTTCAAAATCAGTGGGGCATGTCTATGAAAACATTGAGCGTTAACGAATTACTATCCAGCACGGCTACCGGCCAGGAGGTGACGGTGAACGGTTGGGTAAAGACTTTTAGAAGTAACCGCTTTATCGCGCTGAACGATGGTTCTACTTTGAACAATATTCAGTGTGTTGTCGATTTTGAAAAATTTGATGAAGATATCCTGAAACAGGTTAATACCGGGGCTGCATTATGGATTAAGGGCGTTCTGGTGGAAAGTCAGGGTCGGGGACAATCGGTAGAAATCCAGGTTGCTGATATTCGTATTCACGGAAGTGCCAATCCTGAAACCTACCCTATTCAGCCCAAAAAGCATTCTATGGAGTTTCTTCGGGAACAGGCACATCTCAGGGTGCGTACCAATACTTTTGCCGCTGTTATGCGTTTAAGGTCGGCATTGGCTTTTGCCATCCACGATTATTTTCAGAAGAATGGCTTTTATTATATGCACGCCCCTATCATTACAGGATCGGATGCGGAAGGAGCCGGTGAAATGTTCAGGGTTACAACATTTGACCCTAAATCACCACCTCTTACACCTGAGGGAGAAGTAGATTATAGTCAGGATTTTTTTGGAAAAGAAACCAACCTTACTGTTTCGGGTCAATTGGAAGCAGAGGCCTATGCGATGGGCCTGGGAAAGGTCTATACTTTTGGCCCCACCTTCAGGGCAGAGAATTCCAATACCTCCAGACACCTGGCGGAATTCTGGATGATAGAGCCGGAGATGGCTTTTTACAATCTCACAGATAATATGGACCTGGCCGAGGATTTCATCAAGAATATTATCGGATACATCCTTTCTAATTGCATGGAAGATCTTCAGTTCCTGCAAAAGCGACTTGAAGACGAGGAAAAATCAAAACCTCAAAACGAGCGAAGCCCAATGCCCCTAATCGAAAAATTAGAATTTGTCAGCACGAACGAATTTAAAAGGGTTACCTATACAGAGGCCATAGAAATTCTGAAAAACAGCAAGCCGAATAAGAAAAGGAAGTTCCAATTCCCGATTGAAGAATGGGGTGTTGATCTTCAAAGTGAACATGAACGTTATCTGGTGGAGAAGCATTTTAACTGCCCTGTTATACTGTACGATTACCCGGCCAAGATTAAGGCGTTTTACATGCGCCTCAACGAGGACAACAAGACGGTTAGGGCTATGGACATTCTTTTCCCAGGTATTGGAGAAATTGTTGGTGGATCTCAAAGGGAAGAACGACTTGAGGTCTTACAGCAAAAAATTAAGGCGCTCGGCATCGATGAAAAGGAACTTTGGTGGTACCTCGATCTCAGAAGGTATGGCACGGCCCAACACAGTGGTTTTGGATTAGGATTTGAGCGCATGGTGCAATTTGTTACGGGTATGGGAAATATCCGCGATGTAATTCCGTTCCCTAGAACACCCCAAAACGCAGAATTCTAACAGGAATTCTTTAATTTTATATTAGAGTCCGAAGAGTAGCCCTATGCTAAAACAACACTTACAATTTAAGTTATCGCAAAAGCTTTCTCCTCAGCAAATTCAGCTCATGAAGTTGATCCAACTGCCAACCCAGGCATTTGAACAACGTTTAAAGCAGGAACTGGAAGAGAATCCTGCATTGGAGAGCGGTAAGGAGGAAAGCAGTGGGCTTGAAGATGATTATGGAGATTCTATCGATGCAGAAACGGATGCTGATACGATCAATACAGACGATATTAATATCGATGAATATCTGAGTGATGATGAAGTACCGGAATATCGGACTCAGACCAGCAATTACAGTCCCGATGACGAGGAGAAAAATATCCCCTATGCAGCGGGTGTTTCCTTTAACCAATTTTTGATCAATCAATTGAACACTGTTTATCTGACGGATGAAGAATGGACAGTAGCCGAATTTTTAGTAGGTAGTGTTGATGAAAGTGGTTATATACGCAGGCCTGTCTCCGATATTATGGACGATCTGGCTTTCACCCAGAATGTATTTGTGGATGAAGCCACCATCGAGAATGTTTTAAAGATTGTCCAGGATATGGATCCGCCAGGTGTGGGAGCAAGATCTTTAGAGGAATGCCTGATCATACAGCTTAGGCGAAAAGAACCCAATGAGGATGTCCTGCTTGCTATGGAGATCCTGGAGAAATCCTTCGAGCAGTTTTCTAAAAAACATTATGACAAACTCCTACAAAGGCACAACATAGATGAAGCTCGACTTAAAAATGCTATTTCAGAAATAGAAAAGCTAAATCCCAAACCCGGTGGTTCTTATTCGGGTAATAGTAAGATTGTTGAGCATATAGTGCCAGATTTTGCTATTCGTATAGTAGAAGGTGAATTGGAACTAACACTCAACGGAAGAAATGCGCCAGAATTGCATGTTTCCAAGGAGTATCAGAACATGCTGGCGGGTTACAAAAGTGCAAAGGACCGTTCCAAATCCCAGAAAGATGCGGTGATGTTCATCAAGCAAAAATTAGATGCTGCTAAGTGGTTTATCGATGCAATAAGGCAAAGGCAACAAACGCTGTTCATCACCATGAATGCTATCATGGCATATCAAAAGAAATATTTTCTGACCGGGGATGAACGCAAATTGCGACCGATGATCCTCAAAGATATTGCAGATACTATTGATATGGATGTCTCAACCGTATCGAGAGTGGCAAACAGCAAGTATGTTGATACGCCATACGGAACCAAGCTGATAAAAGAGTTCTTTTCAGAGTCGATGAAGAATACAGAAGGAGAAGATGTTTCCACCAGAGAGATAAAGAAGATACTTGAAACCGTAATAAGAGAAGAAAACAAGAAGAAGCCACTAACAGACGATAAACTTGCCGGTATTCTGAAGGAAAAAGGCTATCCTATAGCGCGCAGAACCGTTGCAAAATATCGAGAACAACTGGGAATCTCCGTAGCCCGCTTACGAAAACAGATATAATGCGGCAGCTCTTTCTGCTTATATCCTACATCTTTCACCCGCTTTTTGTTCCTATGGCAGGCACCGTTGCCTACTTCCTGGTGACTCCAAAATATACCCCGCTTGAGGTACAAAGTGGCAACATCCTACCTGTTTTCATACTTACGATCATAATCCCCATAATCAGTTTTTTTATCCTTAGAAACCTGGGAGTTGTGAACTCCGTTTTTCTCCGAACCCAAAAAGAAAGAGTCTTCCCTTTGATTATCTGCATTGCACTTTTGCTGATGATTCTCATTAAAGTCATTCCGAATAACTACACGGCTGAATTGTACTATTTTTTTGTAGGATTGTTTGCGGCTATCGGTTCCAGTCTTTTACTCCTTTTTCTCAAATTTAAGAATAGCCTTCATATGGTGGGGATGGCTAGTTTTTTGATGTATCTGATTAATCTCAGCATACACTTTGAAATCAACATTATTTTGGCAATAAGTTTATTTACTCTTTGCACGGGCATTGTAGCTACTGCAAGATTGTATTTATACGAACATAGCCGGGCTGAGGTATTTATAGGTTTTTTGATCGGGATGTGTTCCCAACTACTGACCGTGAAATTTTGGTTATAACAACCAATACTTAGCCTAACTTCAAACCATCCTGAAGCAACACCTTTTAGAGAATGTAGAATATAATGCCGATGTGCAGGGGTACAAAACCAAGTCGGTTGCCATCTGCGGTCTGCACATCATCATTGAAAAGGTCCTGCAAGGCATAGTAAGCGTGGAGGTTAAAGGTATTATAGCCAAAACTGAGCATCAGTCCGTATTGGAATTGGCGGATATCACCATTGGTAAAACTTGTTTTTACCGTTTCAGACACAAACTTGGAGCGACCTGTAAAAATATAACTGAATTTAATACCTGTATAGATGCGCCAAAACTTGTGGCTTATTGCGTCCGACGTTCTCCAGCGGAACTCCAGGGGTATCTCGAGTGCATGAGTCTCAATTTTGCTCCTCTTAAAAGATGTATCGCTTCCAATAATAGTATAATCTATGCCGCCAGGGGTTTCGGTGGCCAATAGGTTCGTATAATACGAATTGATACCATATCCGATACCCAGTCCAAAGCCCACGTTCCTGTCTTTGTTAATTGGAATATCCTTGATAAAACCTCCGAACAAACCATAGGAGAGACTTCGCATACTCACGCCCTGTGGTCTGTTTAGCAAAATGTTATAGCTAACCCCCAGGTAGAATTGATCCTCAAGGTATTTTTGATCTGTCGTAGTCGGAGAAGTATCTTCCTGGGCGGATAACGCCAAAAAAGACAAGGAACATAACAGGATCACTAATACTCTCACAGTGATAAAGGTAAACTTTTCAACCGTCTTATTCGAATGAAAAAAGCGCCTTAATTATAAATTAAAGCGCTTTCTAAAACGTACTGTCCTTTAAGGCAGTTCGTTATTGCAAATTCCTAAAGGCATCACCTTCATAGGTAGTATAATTCACCTTAAGGGCATTTACCTTTCTCAATTCTTGTTTGATATCAGCAATAAGGCCCATATTAGCATTCTTATCGACCTTCATTGCCGTGGTAAGCAAATTTTGCAATTCCTGCGGCTTTTTGGCTCGCTCCTGAAGTATAAAATCTCCTACTTCTGTAACGCCTGCAAACTTATCGTTCAACTGGATCTTCGATTCTGTACCAAAGACCTTTTGATATTCACGCGTTGGTTTCCCGACATAGATATATAATACCCTGTCCTTTTTTTCAAGCTTCTTTACTTCAGTTGCATTGGGCAGTGTATTCTCGACCATCAGAGAACTATCCTTCATGGTCGTGACTGTCATAAAGAAGAACAGGAGCATGAATACAATATCGGGCAATGATGCTGTTGATACTGCAGGCAGGTCCCCGTCTTTTTTCTTATTAAACTTTGCCATAATATATTCTGCTAATGATTAATTAGAGGTTGAGGTTTCTGCTTCCGAGAGTTTCTGAGGAAAAAGCCCCTGTACTCTCTTCACCTTTTCTTCGAGATCATCTCTTATCCTTGCTGGTGTCTCGGGATTAAGGAATTCAGCTTCCATCTCGGTAAAATCTCTCCCATACAACCTTTGGGCTTCTCTGTTTCTCAAATCATTGTAGGCGCCTACAAGTTCATTTTGAACAGTTATATAAGTGCCGTATTTGGTTTCCCGGTCGTTTTTCAGCGAAATAATCGCCTTTCCGGGGTTATCAGAAGAACTTGCATCCTTTCTGCCTTTGCAGAAACTGCAAGTGCCATCTCCACCGTTGTCAAGAAATGCAATCGCTTTTGCTCTCAGATTCTTAAGATTGATCAGTTCCTCTTCCACCAGTAACTGACCATTCTTATTTATATTCACGGTGAATATATTCTTTTGCTTAATGATTACATCGGTATCTGGCGGTTCCAGCGGAGGTAACATCCTGTCTAGTCCTGCATCTGTTTCAATGGTGGTGGTCACCAGGAAAAAGATCAGCAACAAGAATGCTATATCTGCCATCGATCCGGCGTTCACTTCGGGTGGTCCTCCTCTTCTAGGCATATCCTTTTAAATTAATTGTTATTTACTAATTACTTTCTTCAAACCTCCCCATGCCATCAATCCTACCGCGATGACTACGAGAAAGAAAAATAAATTTAAGCCTGTACCAATTCTCTTTACAGTGCTTTCGGTAGTGGCAACCCCACGGTTGGCCATTTCTTCTATATTGATGTCTGTTCCACTGGAAGTGGCATATGCAATAACCACAACTACCAAGAATCCGGCGACGACCATAAGGGTCTTCTTAAGTTTCTTTGGATGTGCAATGAGGTTCGCAATGGTAAACAACAAGCTAGACGCAACAGCCACGAAGAGAAGAATATATGTAATCATAAACATGATATTCATCGCACCGCTCTGTGCGGCTTCGCCGACGGGAACATCTCTGCTGGGCAGCTGGTACCACATAATTGCCGAGATCACGCCAATTACAGCCAGTGCTATTTTAACTATTTTGTTCATAGAGCTATCGTTTAGGTATCCTTATTATTTCTTGTGATCTACAAGCATGTCTATCAATGAGATTGAAGAATCTTCCATATCATTGACAATTTGATCAATCTTCGCAACGATGTAGTTGTAAAAGATCTGAAGAATGATCGCTGTAATCAAACCGAATACCGTAGTCAATAACGCCACCTGGATATCCCCTGCGATCAAAGATGCACTTAGATTACCCACAGCACTAATTTTCTGGAAGGCCTGAATCATACCTATTACCGTACCCATGAAACCAAGCATCGGAGCAATAGCTATAAAAAGTGACAACCAGGAAACATTCTTTTCCAGTTGGCCCATTTGAACGCCTCCGTAAGCCACAACAGCTTTTTCAGCAGATTCCACACTCTCACCGGCACGGTCAAGACCCTGATAGTAAATTGAAGCAACCGGACCTCTTGTATTTCTGCAAACCTCTTTAGCGGCTTCTATGCCTCCAGATGCTAATGCATCTTCTACCTGCTGCTTAAGCTTGCTAGTATTGGTGCTTGCCATATTGAGATAAATGATTCTTTCAATGGCCACTGCAAGACCCAGAATCAAACACAAAAGAACTATACCCATAAAGCCTGCGCCACCCTGGATAAATTGCTCCTTTAAAACTTGAGTAAATCCTTTACTCGTCTCTGCGGCAGCTTCATCCTGTAGCATTACAGCAGCCGCTGCAACTGTGGAAGATAAATTTGAAGCTACTGCTTTCGCGCTTACCGTATTCGTACTTAGTACAAATAGCCCAGCCATGGCCAGGATTGAGAATAATCTTTTCATTTCTTTCAAACTTAAATTTAGTTAGTTAATAGGGTTAAAGATAAAAAAAAAATACAATTAAAAAATTAAATCTTCAAGCCTTTGGATCGTGGGAGAAAGACCATTTTTACCAAGGCTCGGACGATTTCATCCTCAAAGAGGAAAAGAAGCATTTTTGTAGTAGATTTACTAGGTTCTATTATTCCAATTCGAATGAATAAGAAACCACCATATTAGCCAAAGGGCATCCATTTAAAATTAAAGCAGAGAGGAAGGGATTCGAACCCTCGATACACTTTTGGTGTATACACACTTTCCAGGCGTGCGCCTTCGACCACTCGGCCACCTCTCTAGTTCCCGTTAACAGGGCGTCCAATAAACAAAAAAATTCTTATTTATAGAAATTTTGCGGCTTTAATTTTAAGACATTTCACCGCGTATTGAAGTTTCAAAAACAGTTTTAAAAGAAGCAGATGATATCTCCCGTCCCAACATGTACATAAGTTTGGTTATCGCCCCTTCGGTGGTAATATCCGAACCATTAATTATTTGCAATCTTCGCAGTGCCTCGCTGGTCTCATACCTGCCCATACTTACCGCTCCTCCCGAACACTGAGTAACATTAACTATATGAAGTCCTCTCTTTTTTGCAGCGCTAAGCTCATCTATAAACCATTTTTCTGTGGGAGCATTACCAGCTCCATAAGTTTCCAGGATAACCGCCTGTAAATCTGATATCCGAAGGATCCCTTGCAGCAATTGTTCATTAAATCCGGGAAACAGCTTAAAAATGGCTACCCGATCATCGAGTATTTTATGAGCTACAAACTTTCTTCTTCTTCTTACAGGCTCCCAGAGATCTTCTTCATTTACCTTTATATGAACACCAGATTCGGCAAGTGGAGGATAGTTCGGAGAGGTAAAAGCTTCGAAATGTTCCGCATTCACTTTGGTTGTCCTGTTTGCACGGTATAAATTATGCTCAAAATACAAACACACTTCACATATCAGCGGTCTATTGCCCTTCTGCATACCGGCTATCTGAATAGAGGTAATAAGATTTTCCTTTGCATCGGTACGCAGGTCACCAATTGGCAGTTGAGAACCTGTAAATATTACAGGCTTACCCAGGTTCTCCAACATATAACTCAGGGCCGAGGAGGTATAGCTCATAGTATCACTGCCATGCAACACAACGAAGCCGTCGTATTCTTCGTAGTGCTTCTCTATGATCTCAGCAATATGAATCCAATGGGTGGGGTTCATATTCGACGAATCTAGGGGGTGTTTGAAAGAAACACTGTGAATAGCACAATCTAATTGACCCAATTCGGGGATCTGCTCCACCAGTTTGTCAAAATTAAACGGCTTAAGCGTTCCGGTCTGATATTCCTTAACCATCCCGATGGTCCCTCCGGTGTAGATCAATAAAATACGGGTTCTCTTACTCATATTTCTTTTATATCCCAAATACTTCCCTTGAGTTTTCGGTGGTTATCCTGGCGATTTCTTCCGGACTGGTTTGATATATCTCACAAAGCTTGTCTACAACAAGTTTAAGGTAAGCACTTTCGTTGCGTTTCCCACGATGTGGTACTGGCGCCAGGTAAGGGGAATCGGTTTCTAGAACAAGGTGTCGGGGATCTATTTGATTGAGAAAAGAGTCGATCTTACCATTTTTAAAAGTAACAACCCCACCAATACCAAGTTTCATATTGTGATCTATAGCTGCTTGTGCCTGCTCGAGCGTCCCGGTAAAACAATGGAAAATTCCACGCAATGAGTCTGAGGCTACCTCATCTAAAACCTCAATAATTTCATCGAAAGAATCCCTGCAGTGTATCACTATAGGCAAATCTTTTTTTTGTGCTAACTCTATCTGATATTTGAAGGCTTTACGCTGCTGATCAAAAAAAGTCCGATCCCAATACAAGTCTATACCAATCTCGCCTACTGCATAGAACTTATGTGAATCTAACATGTCTTTCACATGCTCTAATTCTTTTTGAAAATCTTCCTTTACGCTGGTGGGGTGTAATCCCATCATCAAAAACACATGAGAAGAAAAACTTTCCTCGAGCGCAATCATGGCTTCGGTATAAGACGAGTCTATGGCCGGAACAAAAAATCTTGTAATACCAGAATCTATGGCATTTTTAATGACTGTATCTCTGTCCGCGTTAAAGGCTTCAACATAGAGATGGGTATGCGTATCGGTTAATACCATAGAACAAAAATAGGATTATCTTTGTCAAAAAAAGGATCATACTTGGCCCGACTTAAAAAAATACTGAACAGGAAAAACTACATCCCTGTTCTCCTCGACCTTACCGATACGAATCATTTTGAATTGACCGCCAAAATAAATGGTATTAAAGGGCGTTTTATACTCGATACAGGAGCGTCTAATACTTGTGTGGGTATTGATAAAGCCGATCATTTTAGACTTGTCTCAGAGGCTTCGGAAATAAAAGCTGCCGGGGCTGGCGCAAGGGAAATGGAGACTTTGATCTCAGACAAAAACTCGATTCAAATTGGCCATTGGAAATGTAAGAAACTTAAAATTGTCATCTTTGATCTCATCCATGTCAATGAGGCCTTAACAATGCATCAGGCTAAGCCTGTTGATGGAATTATCGGTTCCGATATTCTTATAAAGGCAAAGGCTGTTATCGACTACAAAAAGAAATTCCTTTATCTGAAGAAATAATTCATAACCGCAGATTATATTGAATTCTAAATTTTTTGATTCATAAATCTGACTTTTAATTATTGCCGCATGACCGATATTAGGAAACTGATCGTTTTAGCATCACTTGCCTTTGTTCTATTTTCTTGTTCCAAAGATGATGAAGGAATTTTAGTGCCCAACGAAACCGAAACACAACTTAAAGAAAGGCTAATCGATCTTTTTGGATCTTTAGACGCCCTCTCAATGCCACGTAGTTCGGACTATGAAGCGATTCCTTCAGATCAGAATAATCCTCTTACCGCAGACAAAGTATTGCTGGGAAAATTTTTGTTTCATGAAACAGGGCTTGCCCTGAACCCAAAGGAGGCCATAGGAGAAGGCACTTATTCCTGTGCAAGTTGCCACCATGCTGCCGCAGGATTTCAAAGCGGAATAAAGCAAGGTATTGGTGAAGGGGGATGGGGATTTGGATTAAATGGTGAAAGCCGTATTGCCAATCCTGATTATAATCTTGATTCTCTTGACATTCAACCCATTCGAACCCCTACTGTCCTGAATACAGCCTACCAGAACCTAATGCTATGGAATGGGCAATTTGGCGCATTGGGAATGAATGTCGGCACCGAAGCAAGCTGGACACCCGATACTCCTAAAGAAACCAATAATCTGGGCTTTGAAGGTGTGGAGACTCAGGCTATTGCAGGATTAGGTGTCCATAGATTGCAACTCGATATTTCCATCGTCAACAATGGGCCATACAAAGATTTATTCGACAGCGCATTTCCCGATGTGGTGGAAGAAGAGCGCTACTCTATTGTAAATGCCGGTCTTGCCATTGCCGCTTTCGAAAGAACAGTCATGGCAAGTGAATCTCCATTTCAGAAACTTTTGAGAAATGAGATCCATGAGTTGACTGAAGACGAACTAAAAGGTGCGTTGCTATTTTATGGAAAAGCGAATTGTTATGAATGTCATTCAGGACCTGGTCTCAATGGAATGGAATTTCATGCACTGGGAATGAATGATCTTATCGAAGGCAATGTTATTGGAAGTGTAGATGAAGCTACTTCAAAAGGAAGAGGAGGATTTACCGGAGATCCGGATGACGATTATACTTTTAAAACCCCTACTCTTTATAATCTAAAAGATGTGTCTTTTCTTGGCCATGGAGGTAGTTTCAATAGCGTTTTTGAGGTAATAGAATATAAGAATGCCGCTGATGCAGAAAATCCTAATATCCCGGATGAAAGACTTTCATCTTTATTTATCCCCCTCGGATTAAGTACTGAAGAAATTGAGCAATTGAGTTTGTTTATTGAAAACGGATTGTACGACGATAATCTATCGAGATATGTTCCCGATGCTACTCCGTTGGGCAGCTGTTTTCCCAATGCTGACCAACAATCCAAATCGGACCTTGGATGTGATTAATGGGTATAGCTTTTTACTATAACTCCAATGCTCTTTTTACATCACCATCCATCAGAATCTCCACCGGGTTTTCTAGCGCTTCCTTTACAGCAACCAGAAAACCTACAGATTCCTTGCCATCAATGATACGATGGTCGTAAGATAAAGCAACATACATAATTGGGGCGATTACAATCTGACCCTCTTTAGCAATGGGTCGCTCAACGATATTATGCATCCCCAGAATACCACTTTGAGGCGGATTGATAATCGGGGTTGAGAGCATAGAACCGAAGACACCTCCATTGGATATCGTAAATGTGCCGCCCGTCATTTCATCCACTGTGATCTGTCCGTCACGGGCTCTGATAGCCAGTCGTTTTACTTCGGCTTCAACTCCTCTGAAACTAAGGTTTTCTGCATTGCGGATCACCGGAACCATTAATCCTTTAGGGCCCGAAACAGCAATACTGATATCGCAGAAATCATAGCTGATCATTTCCTTCCCATCGATCATAGAATTAACCGTAGGGAACATTTGCAAAGCACGGATCACCGCCTTTGTAAAAAACGACATGAAACCAAGGCTTACATCGTGCTTTTCCTTAAAAGTCTCTTTGTATTGCTTCCGAAGTTCAAATATCGGACTCATATCCACTTCATTAAAAGTGGTGAGCATTGCGGTCTCATTTTTAGCAGCTACCAGTCGCTCGGCAACTTTGCGCCTCAGCATGGAAAGCTTAGTCCTGGATTCACTGCGGGTACCACCTTTCGGGCTTCCCATTGAAGGCACGGCGATCAGGGCATCTTTTTTGGTGATCCGTCCATTCCTTCCTGTCCCATCTACCCCTGCCGCATCGATCCCTTTCTCATCCAATATTTTCCGGGCGGCCGGAGAAGGACTCCCGCTGGCATAAGTTGTTTTCTCCTCAACAACCGATGGCTTGGATTTCACCGTGGCCTCAGCTGTTACTTTTTCCTTTACCTCTTCTTTTTTCTCAATATTTTCCGATGTCGGCTTCTCAGCGCTGGTATCAATCAGGCACACCACTTCACCCACAGCTACGGCATCGCCTTCTTCAGCTTTGAGGGTAATTACACCACTTTCTTCCGCCGGCAATTCTAAGGTAGCCTTGTCTGAATCTACCTCTGCTATAGCCTGGTCTTTTTCTACAAAGTCACCATCGCTTACCAGCCATTGGGCGATTTCCACTTCCGTTATAGATTCTCCCGGTGAAGGGACTTTCATTTCTAAGATCATTCTCTTTTAGATTTAAAGATTCTACTTTGCCTGCGGGTCATATTGTTTTTCGATTTGTCAAAAACATAATCGATTACCTGCTGATGTCTCAATTTGGAACGAACGGCACTACCCGATGCCGGAGATGCATAAAACCTCCTGGAAGCCACTCTGAATTTCCTAGCGCCTTCAAAATGGGTGAAAATATGTGTCCATGCACCCATATTCCGCGGCTCTTCCTGGGCCCATACCAAATCGTCGGCCCCTTCGAATTTTTCAATAATTTCTATCATTTGCTCGTAAGGCAGCGGGAACAAGAGTTCCACACGTACCAGGGCCACGTCTTCCCGACCAAGCTTTTCCCTTTCCGCAAGCAGATCGTAATAGAACTTCCCGGTACAGAAAACCAGGCTCTTAACCTTTTTTGGGGTAACAATGTCATCGTCGATCACCTCCTTAAATCCTCCATTGGCAAATTCTTCCACAGACGAAACTGCTTTGGGGTGTCGCAGCAGACTCTTGGGTGTGAAAATTATAAGGGGTTTTCTGAAATTAGCCTTCATCTGTCTTCGCAGCAGGTGAAACAAATTTGCCGGAGTAGAGCAGTCGGCAACGTACATATTATCACGTGCACAGAGCTGCAGGTAGCGTTCCATTCTTGCAGAAGAGTGCTCTGCCCCCTGCCCTTCATATCCGTGGGGCAACAACATTACCAGTCCGTTTTGCAGCTTCCACTTATCTTCCGCTGCGGAAATATACTGGTCTATCATAATCTGGGCTCCGTTGCTGAAATCCCCGAACTGGGCCTCCCAGATGGTGAGTGTATTGGGGCTGGCCATGGCGTAGCCATAGTCAAAACCAACCACACCGTACTCAGACAAGAGTGAATTGTATATCTGGAACCGTCCCTGATCTTTTGAGATACCGTTAAGCAACATGATTTCCTCCTCACTGTCCTCCACCTTGACCACCGCATGACGGTGCGAGAAAGTCCCGCGTTCAACATCCTGGCCAGAGATCCTTACTCCGTATCCTTCATCCAGCAAAGTACCATAGGCAAGAAGTTCTCCCATGGCCCAGTCGAGCTTATCGCGTTCGAAAAACATTTTGTGTCGATCAGAAATAAGCCTTTCTATTTTGCGTATAAATTTCTTATCTGAGGGTAGTTCAGTGATCACCCTGGCGATCTCTGTCAACCTTCCCCTATCGAATGTGGTGTTGATGGGATCCATCATTTCCCATTCCCTGGCATATTGGAAACCACTCCACTCATCGGCCATAAATGCAGTGATAATCGTCTTGTCTTCTTTTTTGGAGTCCTCCAGCTCTTCTTCAAGACTCGCTTTATACTCCAATTCGAGGTTTTTTACATATTCCTCGTTTATGATACCTGCTGCCAGAAGTTTTTCTTTATAGACCTCCCTAGGATTCTGGTGTTTGGCAATGATCTTATAAAGCTTCGGTTGGGTGAACCGCGGCTCGTCCCCTTCATTATGACCATATTTCCGGTAACCCAGCAGATCGAGAAAAACATCGCCCTTAAACCTCATACGGTATTCGAGCGCAAAAAGCGAAGCATGAACCACAGCCTCAACATCATCGGCGTTCACATGCAGCACAGGGCTTAAGGTGACCTTACCCACATCTGTACAATACGTAGAAGAACGTCCATCCAGGTAATTGGTGGTGAATCCTATCTGGTTGTTAACTACAATATGGATAGTACCATTGGTTTTGTATCCATCCAGCCCAGCCATCTGTACCAGTTCATAAGCAAGACCCTGACCCGCAATGGCTGCATCCCCGTGCACCACGATGGGTAAAACTTTGGAGAAGTTTTCCGGATAGTGCGTATCCTGTTTTGCCCGCGTGATGCCTTCCACCACTGCACCCACAGTCTCAAGGTGAGATGGATTGGGCGCTATATTCATGTTGATTTTGTTCCCATTATCGGAGGTACGGACAGAGGTCCAGCCCAGATGGTATTTCACATCGCCATCAAAAATCTGCTGCTCATAGTCTTTACCTTCGAATTCACTAAAAATATCCTTTGCCGATTTTCCAAAAATGTTGGTGAGTACATTTAATCTGCCACGGTGGGCCATTCCCATCACAAACTGTTTTACCCCCATTTCGGCCGCCTTCTCCACAATAGAATCTACCGCCGGGATCAAGGATTCGTTCCCCTCGAGAGAGAACCGTTTCTGCCCCACATATTTAGTATGCAGAAAGGATTCGAAGGAAACCGCCTGATTGAGTTTGCGCAGGATAGTTCTTTTCTGGTCAGGATCGAATTCGGGATGATTGGCGTTTACATTTATCCAATCCTGTATCCACTGCACTCTTTCCGGGATCCGGATATACATGTATTCCACCCCGATAGAATCGCAATAAATACGTTGTAAGTGATCGATAATCTGTCGGAGGGTGCTGGCGCCGATATTTATAATTTCACCTGCGTTGAATACGGTGTTGAGATCTTCGTTTGATAGTCCGAAGTTCTCAATTTCGAGCGTTGGACTGTATTTCCTTCGTTCTCTTACAGGATTGGTTTTGGTGAATAAATGACCCCTGCTGCGATATCCGTTGATCAGTCGGACCACCCTGAATTCCTTGTGGACAGATTCCGGAATAGATACCTCCTCACCATTGGCTGAGATTTTCATTTCACCACCAGCAGAAACGCCTGCTTCATCAAGAGCGCTCTCCATGCCAAAGTCAAATCCTTGAAAAAAGGCTCTCCAGCTCGGCTCTAAGCTATCGGGGTTTGTGAGGTACCGATCGTATAGCTCCGCAAAAAAAGAAGTATGTGCCGTATTTAAAAATGAATACTTGTCCATGTTTTTTTCCGTGGATCTGTTATCTAATTAGTCTCAAAAATACAATAATTAATGCTTAATTTAGTTCTAGCTGTGGTCCTATGGCTAAAAATCTAAAAACTCGTGTCAGCACTTTCATCAAGCACTCTAAAAAAGCTTATTATGATCCTCTTCCTTGGGGCGATGTCGTGGACAGCGATGGCCCAGGGTCCAGGACCTGGAGGAGATTTCTGGTCTAATGTGAGATATGGAGGCGGATTGGGCCTGGGATTCAGCAACAGCTCCTTTACCATTGCAGTAGCACCCAGTGCCATTTACGAGGTGAGTCCGATGTTTGCGGCAGGTTTAGGATTGAGTTTTAATTATTCCAAATTTGAACCCTCTTCTCTCGAGCGAAGTGAATTTTCGGCCTTTGGAGGTAGCATTATGAGCTTTTTTAATCCCATCCCACAGATGCAATTCTCCGCCGAGTTCGAGCAGATTTATGTGAATAGAGAAGATGTTATAGTGGGTGAGCAATTCAAGGATAGTTTCTGGTCTCCCGCATTATATTTCGGACTGGGCGTGGGTAACAGGAATGTGATGGCCGGTATGCGTTACAACGTGCTTTTTAACACAGATAAGAGTATTTATGCCAGTGCCTGGGCTCCTTTTGTCCGGGTCTTCTTCTAAAAGCGTTCTCTAGGAGTATCGTTCTTTATACCACACTTTCTTCCAAATTCTTTTTAGTAGCATATAGCTGAGTTGGTCGGCCTTTTCCACGGCGTCTTCTCCCTTGAGATCTGCCAGGGCAGATTCCGGGATATCCACTATATAAAAAAGGTCTAGGCATTTTGAAATATTCTCCATGATCAGCCGATATAACTTCTCACGCAAGAGACTCACCAGATCTTCAGGTGCAATTGGCCTGGTGACCTCGATAGGTATATTGGCAAGTTTAAAATCCTTCTCGAGCTGGATAATCAATTTCTGATAGAGCTTGTCAGATTCTGCATGCTGAAGCAGCAACATACTATTTGGAAAGTCGGGTAGCATATCCACTCAAATGATCGTACCTATGGATAGTTATGGTTGTTTGTAAATCTTACCTTCTTTCATTACGAAGATTACCTTCTGCAACGTATTGACATCGCTGAACGGATCATCCTCGACGGCAATGATATCAGCGATAAACCCTCCTTTTATCTGCCCAAGAGCATCTCCCATTCCCAAGAGCTCTGCGTTGGTTACCGTAGCTGCCTTAATCGCTTCAGCTGCAGGCATACCAGCTTCAACCATATAGTGGAATTCAATTGCATTTTCTCCATGTGGAAAAACACCGGCATCTGTGCCAAATCCTATCGGTACACCTTTTTTATATGCTTTTCCAAAGGTTTCCTGTACCAGGGCACCTACCTCAATGGCCTTTTTGGCTACCACTTCGGGAAAAAAACCAGGAATTTTGGCCTTTTCCACCACCTTTTTCCCTGCAGAAATGGTAGGAATCATGTAGACATTATACTGTTTCATAAGTTCCATGGTCTCTTCACTCATGAAGCTGCCGTGTTCTATGGTTTTTATTCCACCTTTAATAGCCCGCTGCATTCCAAGATCACCATGTGCATGGGCCGCGGTAAGCATACCATAGTCCTTTGCCGTCTCTGTAATGGCCCTGATCTCTTCGATGGTAAACTGCGGATTGCTCCCGCTTTTCGCAACACTAAGCACACCTCCGGTGGCCGTGATCTTGATCACATCGGCACCTTCTTTATAGCGTTGCCGTACTGCTTTTTTACCATCTTCAGGTGAATTAACCACACCTTCCTTTGGTCCCGGATCGCCCATATTGGCCAACTTATAACCGTTAGTGGGGTCTGCATGACCTCCCGTGGTGGCTATAGATTTTCCAGCAGTATAGATTCTGGGACCCTTAACGATTCCTTTATTTATTGCCTTGCGTAATGCAATATTTACCCCTGAACCACCGAGATCACGAACAGTGGTAAATCCGGCCATCAGAGTGCGTTCGGCATAGACGGTAGATTGTAGGGCTACATCTGCTTCATTATCGGTAAATCTTTTCAGATATCGGTCCGGGCTCGACTGGCCCTCGATATGGACATGCATATCTATAAGGCCGGGCAATACAGTCATAGCCCTCAGGTCTACAAGCTGGTCCTGTCCGGTGCCGCTGAGAAATCCATTTTCAATTTTGGCGATTTTGTTCCCCGAGACCACAATGGTTACTTCATTTCTAAGTTTACCGTTTTTGGTGTCTACCAATTTGCCGCATTGCAGGTAAATATCCTGACCGAAGATGCTAAAGGATAGCAGAAGACAGCAGTAGCTAAAAAAATTTCTTAACATAATGGAAGTTGTGTTTGATATGGTTTAGTTATCGAAATTGTTGATTGTTGACTGTTGATGGATGATGGGGTTTGGGAATTGGGGGGTGAGTTTCGAGTTTTGTGTTTTGTGTTTTGTGTTTGCATTTAATTTTATCCCCAATTATTGCTTTAGTAAATTCTGAGAACCTTTTCGATACAATATTTAAATATTACCCTCCTCTGTACCTCGTGCCTCCGACTTCCCCACCTCCACTAAAGCTGTGGGCAGGCAGGCGACTTCCGACTCCTGACTTCCATCTTTCATCCTTCTGCTAAAAATCCTTCTCTCTGATTTTTTTCTCCCAGTCCCATGCCGACCTCATAGCATCATCGAGTGTTGATTCCGCTTTCCAGCCCAATATACGATTTGCTTTGGTAGTATCTGCGTAAGCCTCAGTAATGTCGCCGGGTCGTCTATCTACTATTCTATAATTGAGATTCATTCCGGAGACTCTCTGAAAGCTTTCGATCACCTCCAGTACTGTACTCCCTTTTCCTGTTCCCAGGTTAAAGATCTCATAATTGCCTTCCTGCTTTCCATTCAGAATCCTTTCCATGGCTACCACATGGGCTTTGGCCAAATCCACGACATGAATATAATCCCGCACACAGGTTCCGTCGCTGGTCGGATAATCATTGCCGAAAACAGAAAGCTCTTTTCTGATACCGGCACCGGTCTGGGTGATAAACGGAACTAAGTTTTGAGGCACTCCTATGGGCAATTCCCCGATTTCAGCACTGGGATGTGCCCCGATAGGATTGAAGTAGCGCAACGAAATAGCCTTCAAACCGGGGGTAACACTACAGGTATCCCGAAGGATTTCCTCCCCCATCTGTTTAGTATTCCCATAGGGAGACTCTGCAGGTTTCACCGGTGCATCTTCGGTGATCGGCATTTGGTCTGCCTGGCCGTATACTGTACAGGAAGAACTAAAGATAAATGCCCCACCTGTTGCTGAAATCCTTTTCAACAGGTAGATCAAAGAATGCAGATTGTTCTCATAATATAACAGGGGTTTTTCCATGCTTTCTCCTACCGCCTTTGATGCAGCGAAATGGATGATCCCTTTAATGTCTGGATGTCTTTCAAAGAAGTCCTGAACTTTATGCCCTTCCCGCAAGTCGAGCTTTTCGAATATTGGATTTTGACCACTGATTCTGCTGATCCCCTCCAGCACATCTTCCGAGGCATTGGAACAATCATCTATAATAACGACTTCAAAACCTTTGTTTTGTAGTTCCACCACAGTATGTGAACCAATAAAACCAAGGCCGCCGGTAACAAGTATTTTCATAGGTGTCTGTTAATAGTATGGCTATTCTCTAAAAGGATTTCATGAGATGAATCGAGCAAAACCATAAATGTTTTTTGTATGACCAAATGTTCAGGTGCTGACCGATCTGCAATTCAGCTATCGAGAAACTGAATGATTTTTTCGGTAATATAATTGATCTGTTCATCGTCTAGTTCAGTATGCATTGGTAGTGAGATCACTTCTTTTACCAACTGGTTAGTGACCCTGAAATCTTCTGCTTTGTAGCGATCATCGGCATAAGCTCTTTGCAGGTGCAATGGTACAGGGTAGTATATGCCAAATGGAACTCCCTGCTGCCCCAGATGTTCGGCAAGTGCATCCCTCTGACCGTTGGTGATTCTCAGGCTATATTGATGGAAAACGTGGCAGTCACATTCGGCACATATCCCCTCGCAGTTTTTGGCTGCCTTCGGAACCACTATATGCGGATGACCGGAAAAGGCCCGTGAATATTTCCTGGCTGCTTCTCTCCTTCGATCACAATATCTGTCCAGATGCGGCAGTTTTGCACTCAAAACGGCTGCCTGGATCGAATCGAGTCTGGAATTTACCCCAACTACGTCGTGGTAGTATCTCCGGTACATGCCATGATTAACGATACCACGAATTGTATTGGCAAGTTCGTCGTCATTGGTGAACAATGCACCTCCATCGCCATAGCATCCCAAATTTTTGGAAGGGAAGAAAGAAGTGGCACCAATATGACCAATAGTACCCGCTTTCTGTTTTCTGCCATCAGAGAAGGTATAGTTTGCGCCAATAGCCTGGGCATTATCTTCTATTACAAAGAGATTATGACGCTCTGCCAATTTCATAATCCCTTCCATATCGGCACACTGACCAAATAAATGTACCGGGACAATCGCCTTTGTTTTTGGGGTGATTGCCCTTTCTACCGCTTTGAGATCGATGTTGAAGCTGTCTTCCTCTACATCCACCAGTACCGGGGTGAGTTGCAATAGTGCAATTACCTCAACAGTTGCAGCAAAGGTAAAATCGGCTGTAATCACCTCATCACCGGGTTGTAAGCCCAAACCCATCATAGCAATTTGAAGGGCATCGGTTCCATTGGCACAGGGAATAACATGTTTTATATCCAAATAGCCTTCCAAATCTGCCTGAAAGGAATGCACCTGAGGCCCGTTAATGAATGTCGCCTGCTCCAGAATTTGAGAGATAGAAGTATCTACCTTTTCCTTGATTTCCGCATACTGACCGACCAGGTCGACCATCTGAATTTTCTTCATCCTTACTGATTTCGATTGACAATATTACAAAAATAAGGAACCGCTTCAACACCTCCTCATGGCCTCTTGGGAAAAGAACGTTAATTTAGCGGCAAAAGAATCGGACTTGTACTTTTTGTACCATATCGGACTGCATCTAAGCTGGGCACTGCTCTACATAGTGGCCGTATTCAATCCTAAAATTAAAAAGTTTGTAGAAGGTCGGAGATCTGTACAAGCCTATCTGGAGAAGGTGATTCCAAAAGAGCAAGCTGTTATCTGGATCCATGCGGCCTCTCTGGGTGAATACGAGCAGGGATTACCAGTCATTGAAAAATTAAAGAAGGATTATCCTGGCCATTTTATCCTGATTACCTTTTTTTCTCCTTCGGGCTATGAGGTGCGAAAAAACACTAAAGCAGCCGATGCCGTTTGTTACCTGCCCATGGACACCAAAAGGAATGTAGAAAGGTTTCTAGGTACCGTTAGACCTGTGCTGGCCATCTTCATAAAATACGAGGTCTGGCCAAATTATCTTAAGTCCCTGCAATCAAGGAAAGTTCCTGTCGTACTGATCTCTGCGATATTTTCGAGAAGGCAGGTGTATTTCAAATGGTATGGCCGATTTATGAGAAAGGCCCTCAGGCGATTTACCAAGATTTTTGTTCAGAATGAGGAATCGCAAAAATTGATGCACGAAATTGGGATAGAGGATACTGTATTAAGTGGTGATACCCGTTTCGACAGGGTCGCCGTGATCCGGGAGCAGGGGGGCAAACTGGATTTTATGGAAGCATTTAAGAAAGATCATCATTGTTTTGTGGCTGGCAGCAGCTGGCCGGAAGATGAGGAGATAATCCTGAATTACATACACAATCACCACCCCGAATTACGCACTGTGATCGCTCCTCATGATATAAAATCCGATCACATAAAACAGTTACAAAATAAACTAAAAGTGCCCTCTGTTTTATTCTCTGAACTCGATGGTAATTCTTTAGACGGTGTTCAGGTCCTTATCATCGATACAATTGGACTACTTACGCGAATATACCAATATGCCGATATAGCTTATGTGGGTGGAGGATTCGCCACTGGTCTTCATAATACCCTGGAGCCAGCTGTATTTGGCATTCCAGTGCTTATCGGCCCGAAATACCATAATTTTCAGGAAGCGATAGACCTGGTACATCGAAAAGGCGTATTGGTGGTGAAAGGTGTTTCAGACTTCAATCGGTATATGGATCAGCTTTTAGAAGACCCGGATTTTTGCAAGAACACCGGTCTGATCAATAGCGATTACATCACAGCCAAAAGAGGGGCCAGCATCCAAATTACAGACTATCTACGTACGTTATTGTAGAGTACCTTGTAGATAGTAAAATGAATGATGTCCCTAAATCTTATTTAATCCTTGCGATAATAATGATATTCTTCTCTGGCTGTCGTAACCGGAAAGAAAATACCACCCGCCCGGATTCAGATATCCCGGCTCAGCAGGAACAACTCAGGGATAGCAATAATTCAATCGATACACCTGGGACCCAAATACCCAATGACCAAGTTCCAGGGCGGGCTAAGAAAAATACAAATACAGCACTCGATACCCTCCGACCCATAAAGGCTTAGATTCTCTCGCAGTCATCTGAAGGTTTTTTGTTAGATTTACTCAAACTGACTAATCAATGGACCGGAAAATTTTTAGAATATCACTCACCGCTGCCCTGGCGGGCTTTCTGTTTGGATTTGATACCGTGGTTATTAGCGGGGCAAATCTTCCCATTAAAGAGCTATGGGATACCTCTCCGTGGTTTCACGGCACATTTATTATGTCTATGGCCCTTTGGGGAACAGTTATAGGTGCGCTTTTCGGTGGAATTCCCTGTGATAGATTTGGCAGAAAAAAAACCTTATTCTGGATCGGGGTATTATATTTTATTTCAGCCCTTGGCTCATCTTTGGCGGTAGACCCTTATATGTTTTCATTTTTTAGGCTGATCGGTGGACTTGGGGTTGGAGCGTCCTCTGTAGCAGCACCTATCTATATCTCGGAAATATCTTCTTCCAAGAACAGGGGTAAACTAGGTGCTCTTTATCAGTTTAATATTGTATTTGGAATTTTCATAGCCTTTATATCTAACTACCTGCTCAAAGGTTTTGATGGCGCAAATGATTGGCGATGGATGCTGGCTGTGGAAGCTATTCCAGCACTGGCCTATAGCCTTATGGTCTTAAAAATTCCCAATAGTCCCAGGTGGCTTATCCTTAAAAAACACGATGAAAAAGCAGGCTTGGCTGCGCTGGAATTCCTCTCCAATAAAGAGCATGCACTTGAAAAATTGGAGGAGATCAAACGCTCTGAAGGCGTTAGTACCCAAAAAGAAAGACTTTTTTCGAAGGCTTATAAAAAACCGCTGATACTTGCATTCCTGATTGCATTTTTTAACCAGTTATCAGGTATCAATTTTGTGCTCTACTATGCCCCGGAAATACTGGAACGGGCAGGCCTGGCAGCCAGAGAATCGTTGTTCAGCTCCATTTCGATTGGGATAGTAAACCTTGTGTTCACCTTGATCGGGATTCGGCTGATTGATCAGTTAGGCCGAAAACAACTGATGAAGATCGGGTCCCTTGGTTATATTATTAGTTTATTCATGGTAGGCTGGTGCTTTTACAGCGGGGCAAGTTCCACACTGCTACTGATATTTATTCTGGTTTTCATCGCAGCCCATGCTATTGGTCAGGGCGCGGTGATCTGGGTATTTATTTCAGAGATCTTTCCGAACAAGGTGAGGGCTTTCGGTCAAAGCTGGGGTACTGGAACTCATTGGGTTTTTGCCGCACTTATCACCTTGCTCACGCCTATTTTCCTCGATGCTGACCACGGGATATTTAAAGATAATCCCTGGCCAATATTTCTATTCTTTGGATTCATGATGATCCTGCAACTACTGTTTGTGCTATTTATGATGCCCGAAACCAAAGGGATATCCTTAGAGGAATTGGAAAAGAAAATGCGTTCCGGGGATCGATGAACGGACGTTTTACAGTTAAATTAGGTTCTTTGTCGAGAATATCGGGCAGATATCCTCATCTTAAAGGAACAGTGACGCAACTGTCCGATATTGAGCTAACTATATGAACTAAATTTTAGCATTTCTGCTTAAAATATTGTAATTTTTGGCATTATGGAAGAACACTTGACTTTTGGAACTAGGATTCTAAACGGTTTTTTGAAAGTGATGGTTGTGGTCCTGGTATTGATCCTGGCTGCGGTTGTTATAAGCCTTATTCTTGCGCTTTTCGGGCTTCTTTAATTAGAGCGCTAAATACCATAAATTTCTTCTCTTTTAATACAAATTATTATCAGTATTAAAAGAAACATTCACTTGAGGTGGCAGGTAATCCTAAAAGTAACTTACTATAAGTTCCATTACGTGCAATAATTAAAAAGCTTTTCTTATAATTTCAATGAAATTATCGGCTTTGGGATCTTTTTGGTGTTACGATGCCACGGTTATTTCTTTTATCAGTATAAAGACAGTTTAGGTCCATTTTTACGAGTCTCAGTTCATTCCGAACGCATCTCCTTCCAGAAATTTTCTATCACAACCCAGATTGACTTCTCATCGCGATTTAGTATTCGAGCAGAGCAAATCTAAAATCTGGTTGGTATATCCAAAAAATTAGGCGGACAACCCTTGCTGCCTGATAATTAAAAGCTATCTTAAAAGTCTGTTTCAATGATCTGAGATAGATTTAATACTCCAAGAGATAAACGCAAAGTTTTCGATCCGTTCAACTGAATATAATCCCTAGATATGTCCAAGGTAAATTTCTCGAATTACGATACCACTGGTTATTATGATGAAATGTTCAGCGCATCTAATAATATTAGGCCGAGTTATGAGCGGTTTAAACTGCGACTAGAGAAAATGAGCAAAAAAAAGCTCAGAAATCTGCAACACGCCACAGACAGGGCACAACTATCGCTGGGGATGACATTTAATGTATACAGTGATAACCAGGGGGTGGAACGCATCCTTCATTTGGATATTATTCCGAGAATTATTAGCGGCGAAGACTGGGAAGGATTAGCAAAGGGCCTTGAACAAAGGATTGAGGCGTTGAATCTTTTTATCAATGACATCTATAACGAGCAAAAGGTTTTAAAAGACAATATCATTCCGAAAGAACTTGTGCTTTCCAGTGCGGGTTACCTTAAGGAATGTAGGGGATTAAATCCTCCGCGAAACGTTTGGAGTCATATCTCAGGGACGGATCTTATCAGGGGTGATGATGGCAAATTTTACGTACTGGAGGATAATCTGAGATGCCCATCAGGTGTATCCTATATGTTGGAAAACAGAGAAATACTCAAGCGAACGTTCCCGGAGCTATTTGAGAAATTACATGTCAGACCTGTAAACGATTACACCCATCACCTAAGGGATATGTTGGAGTCACTGACCCCTGTCTCTCCTGCTTCCATTGCCGTTCTGACGCCGGGAATCTACAATTCTGCTTATTTTGAACATGCTTATCTGGCCCAGCAGATGGGAGCCGAACTGGTTGAGGGCAGGGATCTGTTAGTAAGAGACAACTATGTGTATATGATCACAACCAATGGCCTTCAGCGTGTTGATGTCATTTATCGAAGGGTCGACGATGATTTTATAGATCCATTAGTCTTTAACAAAGATTCCCTCCTGGGTACACCCGGACTTTTTGAGGCCTATCGCAAGGGGAATGTTGTTTTGGTAAATGCCCCGGGAGCCGGCGTTGCAGATGATAAAGCTATATATGCGTACATACCGAGATTAATCAAATATTATTTGGACGAAGAAGTACTACTACCGAATATTAAGACATATCTCTGCGCAGAGGAAGAGGATTGTAAATATGTTCTGGAAAACCTACATACTCTCGTGGTAAAACAAACAGATGGATCTGGCGGTTACGGTATGCTTATTGGCCCAAAGTCCACTAAAGAAGAATGTAAGGAATTTGCGGGCCGTATTAAAAAAAATCCCAGAAACTATATTGCGCAGCCTATGATCAATTTATCAAGGGTTCCTACATTGACCGAAGATACAATCGAAGGCAGGCATGTAGACCTCCGGCCCTATTGCCTGTACGGAAAAGACATTAAAATAGTTCCCGGCGCTTTAACAAGGGTAGCCCTTACTAAAGGTTCCCTGGTAGTTAATTCCTCTCAGGGTGGTGGCAGCAAGGATACCTGGGTCTTAGATTCCAAATCAAATTAGCAAACTATGTTGAGCAGAGTAGCAAATAGCATGTATTGGATGAATCGGTATATCGAGCGAGCTGAAAACTACGCCCGTTTTATGGATGTGAATTTCAACCTCTCTTTAGAATCCCCCCCAGATACTCAGGAACAATGGAAACCTTTAGTGGTTATCACAGGCGACTGGCCTTTATACCAGTCGCTTTATAATACTGTTGATAAAAACAAGATCATTTATTTTTTGGGGTTCGATCCCAAGAATCCAAACTCCATTTATAGTTCAATTTCAATGGCACGAGAGAATGCCAGGGCCATACGACCAGAAATAACCCGGGAAGTATGGGAGCAGATCAATTCAATGTACTTTTATGTAAGGGCGAGTCTGGGAAAAAAACTCTGGAAAAGCAAAGACCCCAGAATGTTCTTTAAAAAAATCAAGGAAGATTGTCAGTTGCTCTACGGTATTTTTGATGCCACCATTTCGAGGAGCGATGGTTGGCATTTTGGGAAGATTGGACAGATGATTGAACGGGCCGACAAAACATCAAGGGTTATGGATGTCAAATATCACATCCTATTATCTACACCCCAGGATGTAGGTGGTTCTCTTGATTTGATGCAATGGGCTGCTTTGCTGAAATCTGTTAGTGCATATGATATGTACCGGAAAAAATATGGTAGATTGACTGCGCTAAAAATATCTGAATTTTTAATCCTCGATAAGCGATTCCCACGGTCGATACTCTGCTGCTTGATTCAAGCTGAGCAATCCTTGAAGGAGATCACCGGCAACACCGCAGGTTTCAGCAACGAGGCTGAAAAAAAACTGGGCAAGCTGAAATCTGAACTTGAGTTTATCGATATAAACGAAATAGTCGAAATTGGCCTTCATGAATACCTCGATGGATACCAGAAACAATTGAATGCTGTTTCAACAAGCCTATACAACTCCTTTTTTGTGGCTCAGGTTCAGCTTCAGGTGCAACAATAATTTTTCAACTTCACACAATTTTTATGACATACTGCCTGGGCATAAAACTTAAATCGGGGTTCATAGGAATTTCAGACACAAGGATCACATCCGGAACAGAAACCACGGAAGCCAAAAAAGTATTTACAGTCAATAGGAAAAAACATTCCTTTTTTATCATGACTTCCGGACTCCGGTCTGTAAGGGATAAGTCGCTTACCTATTTTAAAGAAATCATTGAGGAAAACGATGAGTCGTTCAACAAACTTTACAAAGCCGTCAACGCATTTTCCGAACAAGTAAAAAGAGCGGGCAGTGAAGACAAAAAATCCTTAAAGGAAGCCGGTCTCAGCTTCAACCTGTTTTCGATCATCGGTGGACAACTGGAAGATGATGAGGAACACAAAATCTTCCTTTTATACCCGGAAGGGAACTGGGTTGAGGTTTCACAGGGATCACCCTTCGTTATTATTGGAAATTCAGGATATGGGAAGCCCATTTTGCATCGTGCCATCAGTTACGATTCCACTCTTAAATTTGCCCTGAAAACTGGCTTCTTATCATTTGATGCTACCCGTATCAGCGCCAATGATGTGGATTATCCCATCGATGTCATCACTTACAAAAAAGATTCTTTCCACATTGTGGAAAAAAGATTTGAAGAAGCAGAACTAAAAAGTATTTCCTCTCTTTGGGATCAAATATTGAGCCAATCGATAAAGACCCTTCCCGAAGATTGGATGGATAAATTTACAGGTGATTCTGAGTAGCCTAAAAAAGGGTTTGAAGGTCTAAAAATAAAAGAAAGTTTCTATGAGATTCAAGATTGTACATGAAACCGAGTATGAATTTAGCTCGGAAGTCTTTCTGGAGCCTCATAAATTTAGGTTTAAACCAAGGATGGCGCCGTATATTAAGTTAGAATCCTTTGCACTGGATATATCGTCTAGCCCGGCAGGATTGTCCGAGCAGTTGGATCCAGAAGATAATTTCATTCACTTTTGCTGGTTTGAGGGAATGCATAAAAAAATAATTATCAGGGCAGAATCCGTCATCAAAACGCAGCCGCACAATCCATTCAATTTTTTAATATTCCCACCAACTGTCAATCAAATACCTTTTGTGTATTCAACCGATCTAAGCCCAAGTCTTGGCCCGTATATGGATACGGTCAGACTTGATCCGGAGTTGATGGCTTACGCGAAGGAATTACTCCAATTCAAAAGTGCTAATACCCTTAATTTCGTGATTCAACTCACTAGTCAAATCCATAATGATTTTACTCTGGAATTCCGTGAAGAAGGCGCACCTTATGATCCAAACGAAACCTTTGAATTGAAAAGAGGGTCGTGCCGGGATTTGGTCTGGATGCAAATTCAGTTATTGCGCAATTTAGGTATCGCCGTACGTTTTGTGAGTGGCTATTACTATGTGGATGTGGAAGAACCAAGATATGAACTCCACGCATGGTCGGAGGTCTTTCTGCCTGGTGCCGGTTGGGTCGGCTTTGACCCCAGCAACGGTATTGTAACCGAGCATACCCATATAGCGGTAGCTTCGAGCAGTCTCTACCAGAATACAATGCCCGTGTCCGGTACAATAAGAGGTGATGCCACTTCTGAATTGCAAACCAGCCTTAGCATTCATGTCCTCGATCCTTGATTCCAGAACAACAGAAATCCACTAGAACAGGGACTGAACTTCGCACAAATGATTACAAGGGTTAAAAGCTTTATAGTCAATTCTTTTACTCTGAAACTTTTGCAAAAACAAAAACCTCCCGAAAAGGAGGTTATTTGTTGTACAGGCGGAGAGACTCGAACTCTCACACCTTTCGGCACTAGATCCTAAATCTAGCGTGTCTACCAATTCCACCACGCCTGCATTTCAATAAATCTTAAAAACCACACACTCGGCTTTTCTTCGCAGCGTGTCTGCCTCCCTCCCGATAGCTATCGGGATATCGGAACCACCACGCCTGCATTTCCAATTTGCATTGGGCCTGCAAATATAATTGAAAATAATTATTTAAAACTTTTTAATGACAAAATTTCAATCCATCTTTTTGTACATTTATCATAACTACAAATAAGCATTATGGACCGCGTTGGCGAGTATATTTCCAGAAACAAACAACGATTTATTGACGAACTATTCGAACTCTTGAGAATCCCATCGGTTAGTGCGGATTCGGCTTTTTCGGAAGATGTGATGAACGCTGCAAAAAATGTGGCGGCTTCTCTTAAAGACGCTGGATGCGAGCTGGTGGAAATTTGCGAAACCAAAGGCTACCCAATTGTTTATGGCGAAAAAATTATCGACTCCTCCCTGCCCACTGTTCTGGTATACGGGCATTACGACGTACAACCTCCTGATCCCATAGAATTATGGGACTCCCCTCCTTTTGAGCCTGTGGTAAGGCCGACTGACATCCACCCGGACGGTGCTATTTTCGCTCGGGGTGCATCGGACGATAAAGGCCAGATGTTCATGCATGTAAAAGCCCTTGAATTTATGGTTCGCAACGATCAACTTCCCTGCAATGTGAAGTTTATGATTGAAGGAGAGGAAGAAGTGGGCAGCTCAAGTCTTGGTGACTTTGTTAAGGAAAATCACGAAAAATTAAAAAACGATATCATCCTGATCTCTGATACCGGGATGATCGCCAACGACGTACCCTCAATAACTACCGGTCTTCGAGGATTGAGCTATGTAGAGGTAGAGGTTACCGGCCCAAACCGTGATCTGCACTCAGGTTTATACGGCGGTGCGGTGGCCAACCCAATCAATATCCTCAATAAGATGATCGCCTCCTTACACGATGAGAACAACCATATTACCATCCCTGGGTTTTATGACAAAGTGGAAGAACTTTCCGAAGAGGAACGCCAGGTGATGGCCCAGGCTCCTTTTAACCTGGAAGCCTATCAGGAAGTCATCGATATCGATGCAGTTTATGGGGAAAATAGTTATACAACCAACGAAAGAAATTCAATCAGGCCAACACTCGATGTGAATGGCATCTGGGGTGGCTACACCGGAGAAGGTGCCAAAACAGTCATCCCAAGTAAGGCCTATGCCAAAATTTCTATGCGCCTGGTACCGCATCAGGACTGGATTGAAATTACGGAGCTCTTTACAAGGCATTTCGAAAATATAGCTCCGGCTGGTGTTCGTGTAAAAGTAACCCCCCACCATGGCGGACAGAGCTATGTTACTCCTATAGATAATATTGGCTATAAAGCGGCCAGTAAAGCGTATGAGACTACTTTTGGCAAAGTCCCGATCCCAAAACGCAATGGAGGCAGTATTCCAATAGTTCCTTTATTCGAAGATGAATTGGGCAGTAAATCCATACTTATGGGATTTGGTCTGGACAGCAATGCCATCCACTCGCCCAATGAACATCTGGCGATCTGGAATTTTCTTAAAGGGATTGAGACCATTCCTTATTTTTATAAATACTTCGCTGAATTATATAAAACCAGCTGAAGTTTAGAAAATCTAGTGCTCTTTTTTGTAACAAAATGTGCAAAGTTGCGTTCTAACTAGCAAGCAATCAAAAACGAACACTATTATGATACGTCGCTTTTTTCTGCTCTGTTCCGGGGCGGATATGGATATTCTCGAAACTTGTTCCTCTGGTGAAAAAAACAAATATGCAGGCATTGGTGCCACCGTATTTTTTACGGCTTTAATGGCCTTCATTGCTGCGTCTTATGCGCTGTATACGGTATTTGATAATGTCTATGCGGCAGTGATCTTCGGGCTTTTATGGGGTTTGTTGATCTTTAACCTGGATCGCTTTATCGTTTCTACCATCAAGAAAAGAGATAGCGTCAAAAGCGAATTATGGCAAGCCACCCCCAGAATCATATTGGCGGTTATCATCGCCGTTGTTATTTCTAAACCCCTCGAATTAAAGATCTTCGAAAAGGAAATCAACCGGGTATTGCTAGAGCAAAAAAATGATCTCACCCTGGCCAATAAAGAACAAATATCACTTCAGTATACTCCTGTTGTTGATGAATTACAGTCGGAAATCGAAGCTTTGAAGGCCGAGATCGATACCAAAGAGCAGGAAACCAATGAATTGTATGAAACCTATATCGCAGAGGCCGAGGGCCGTAAGGGAACCCTTTTGTTAGGCAAGGGGCCGGTATACAGGGAAAAACGTGAAAAGCACGACACCTATGTGGCCGAGTTGTCCGAATTAAAAGAGACCAACAAGCAGAAAATTCTGGACCTTGAAACTCAAATCGCTAACCTTGACCGGGAATATGCTTTGGATATTGAGAAATCACAACCGATAATTGACGGTTTCGACGGTTTGATGGCCCGTATCAATGCTCTGGGTGAACTTCCATGGTTTCCTTCATTTTTTATCTTTTTACTCTTTCTGGCCATCGAAACTTCCCCCATTTTTGCCAAATTAGTGGCTCCCAAAGGTCCTTATGATTTGAAACTTGAGGAGGAAGAGTCTATAATAGCTACCTGGGTAGAACAGAAAATAGCGCAACGCGCAGAAATACTTGCTACCGATTCGAGCCTCAACGAAAGGATTTATGCAGAGATCGCCGAAGAGGAGGCTGTATATGCCTACAAAAAACAAAAGGCAGAGGAGCTGCTTCGACTACAGGCCGATGCGTTTCACGAATTGCAGCTAAAGAACCTTTAGCAGTCTTTTACGACTTAAGTGGTTGTCCTGATCATCCCATTATTCAGGAAGCTTTGTAGTGCATAGCAATTTTGGCAAGCTGCCCTACAATATTGAATGAATCCTTCATACTTAGCTTTGATCCGTCGGCATGAATCCATCGCTTCAACGGTTGTTCGCATATGATCTCTTTCGCCCGTTCCGCACCGTAACTTTTACGGATCCTTACAAAGATCTCTACATCGAACAACCAACGGGTAACAAATTTCTTAGTCAGTACTAGTGCTGCCATATCCCGATCCATGATCTTTGCACCACACTGGGTATCCTTGAACTTCATTCCCAGAATTTTCTGTATGATCAGGTTTATCGTTTTGCTTATAATCTGACGCGCGGAATGCTTAGTAATATCGGCACCCATTCTGCTGATTCGAGACCCGCTGACAATTTTGAACTCCGAGTGCTCCATGGTGTTTACCAGGCTTTGGAAGTCATTAAGATCGGTTGAGAGATCAGCATCGAGATATCCGATATAATCCAATTGGCGATCCTGCAAAAGATGAAGCGCTCCTTGTCTTACAGCTTCTGCTTTTCCACCATTTATTACACGGTTAACTATGCTTATAGATTCTTCGTTACCCTTGCGTACACGCTTGAGTACCTTCAGGGTTTCATCCGTACTCCCGTCGTTTACAAAGCACAGGTGATAGCCGTAATTGTTTTCAACGAATTCTTTAAAATCCCTGACCGACAGCCTTTCTTCCTCATTATAGCATGGAATAATCACCCCAACACATGATTTATGAAGGTACTGATTGTGATATCCGTTTGTGGTTTCCACAGAAACAGTGGGCCTTCCAATGATCCTGTTGATCCTGGCCAGCACCTCATTGAGACTTACGGGCTTCTTCATGAAATCATCAATACCAAGCTCAAAACTCTCTTTTATCGTCCACTCACTCGTTTTCCCGGACATGATCAATACAGGTATGTCCGACTTCTTTTCCTGACGGATAAATTTGACCACTTCCAACCCGCTTATGTAGGGCATGTTGATATCCAGGATCACAAGATCGGGGTTGAATTCGGCGAATATTTTCATCCCTGAATAAGCGTTTTGGGCACTTTTTACTTCATACCCTTGTTCTTTTAATTTTTTTTCTAACGACATCAAAATAAGTTGCTGATCGTCTATTGCCAGGATCTTCATAGGTTAAGTATTTTAAATTTTAATCACTGATTATATAAATAATACGCCAAATCTAGCCCGGATCGATGGTCTGATCGGGTGGTGAAAGTTAAATGGGCGTTTTATGTAGACGAATGGAGATTCTCCGTAGACAGGTGATTATGGTCTTTGCATATAATATATCTAATTTTATTCTGTTTTATTTTCTTACAGTATTAGGTGATGAAAAAGACCAATATCTTACTGATCTTAGCGATAATTTTCGGCCTGGCATTCCATGGTTCGGCGATCTTCTTCACGCTGGAAGAGACCTATGATGCTTACATTCACCTCTTTTTTGCCGGCCATTATGCCGATAACTGGTTTGAACACTGGAACTATAAATGGTATACCGGTTTCTCCATACATGGCTATCCGCCATTGGTACACCAGGCTATGGCACTGTTGTCGCTTGTTGGAGGTCTTAAGTTCGGGCTCTATTCCATCGCCTTTCTCAGCATTATCCTCTTTGTTACTGGTATTTACAGATATGGGTTACTGTTAAGCGGGCGTCGCGACATCGCGGGATACACGGCCATCCTGGCGGTGCTGTCTACCGCCTTTGTCGAAACACTTCACCTTTTCGGGCAGTTGCCCAGCATTATAGGGCTTTCATTGTTGTTGCATGCACTTCCCGGAATATATCTGTGGGTTCGCCATGGCACCTCCAAAAACTTGATCACCTCTCTGTCGTTGATAGCGGTAATGGTAAGCTCACACCATGTTACTCCGATATTCGGGATGGTATTTTTTGTGTTCCCGCTCATCGGGATGGCAATTATGGACAATTCGCGGGAAGAGACCGGCGACTTCAAAAAGGTTACTTTCGGTGTTTTCCTCCACCATTTTAAAAAGGTTTTCTGGAGGATCGTCAGTTTTGGTATGTCTTCCCTGGTGCTTATTGTCATTTGCATCCTCCCATACTGGGTCAATACCAAGAAAAACCCGATTACACAAGTTCCCATTCCCCACGGATCACGGGATAACTTTCTGGAAATAACCTCATCCGGACTTGTGTTTTTTATGATCCCATGGGGCATCCTGCTATTAGTGATGCCTTACCTTTTTTACCGGTTTTACAGCAAGCGATATCTCTTTCTTGGCCTCTCTTTCTCACTGTTAACACTTCTGGGCACGGGGGGCACTACGCCATTGCCAAGAATGATTCTGGGTGAAAATGCATTTAATATCCTGACCCTGGACAGGTTTACGCTCTGGGCTACTATGATGGCTTTGCCGGTATTCGGGGAATTTGCCTATCGATTTGCAAAAGGTGATATCCGGCAATTCCTGCAAGAGAAATTCGGATCTATCTATTATCGTCTTCTGGGTGGGTTTCTCGCAATAATCCTGCTTTTCTCTGTGGTTTTCACCATGAGTCTTGGTTATTTCCGTCCAGCCCAGCCAGAAAAGATCAATATGCTGCCCATCGTAAATTTTTTGAATCAGGACCAGCACGATCGTTGGCGATACCTAACCCTTGGGTTTGGTGATCAAATGGCCTGGCTTTCTGCATTGACCAATGCCAATACCGTAGATGGCAATTATCATTCTGCACGCAGGCTACCTGAACTCACCAGCAGAGCCATTGAAAGACTGGAAAATTCGAAATACAAGGGAGTTGAAGGAATCGGATCGCTTCAGCAGTTCCTTACCACCCCAGAGAAATATCATCTTAAATTCATCTTTTCGAACGACAAGTTCTACGATCCCTTACTTTTCTTCTGTGGCTGGGAGCGTTTAGAACAGCTGGAAAATGGGGTTATGGTCTGGGAGCGGCTCAATGTATCACCACTACCAGCGGTACTTCCCAGGAAAGAGGTCTCTGGGGCTCTTAAACTGATGTGGAGCCTGATTCCTGTATCCGTATTGCTGCTTGCCCTGGTCCTCAATGTTCAGGTGGTTTGGTGGAAAGCAATTAAAATGAAAAAAAATCAAAACGGGGTCTATGAACAGCTCCAAGCCAAATTTCACCCCCCGGGAAAATTACTCATCTTCAGTCAGCTTTGGGGTCTGATGATCTGTATCCTGTTCTTATTCGGGATCTACCGGCTATATCTGAAAAATGCAGAACGGTATAATCCCCAAAATGTGGTCAAAGCCTACTATGATGCCCTCGATTATAGGGAATTCGATAAGGGGCATTCTTTTCTGGACCCCGAAGCAGAACTCAGTTTAGATCGGTATATGCTCCAGATATCAACCTCAGACGGATTGCTGAGCTCCTATGCCAAAATGGACGAAATAGAAGTTAACATCGTCGATCAATCCAAAAATTCGGCTACCATCCATGTATCGACAAAGTGGATTACTCCCTTGGAGTCCATCAAAAAGGAATATAGACATAAGCTGGTAAAAAGGGAAGGAAACTGGTTTATCATCCCCGGCAACATTACCACCGACATTCCACCAGATCAACTGTTCACTGAGAATCAAACCACTTATTTCAACCATGGCCGGCGCCGCGTAGGTTCTCAAAAAACCCATTACGATGACATATTGGAGCAGCCCCTTCTACGCGTACTTTCCTCAAAACTCGTAAAATACCAGGGCCGCTATAGCATTGTAGGAGAGGTTCAAAATATTGACAAGGTGCCCTCTGATATAATGATCCGATCCACAATTTATGCTGCTGATGGCAGCGATCTGGCTCAGTACGATGCAAAATACCATCTTAAACATAAACTCTTGCCGCAGGAGACCACTGTGTTCCGGATAGATTTCGAGGATATCTCATGGAAGGACACCTTAGAAGAAGTGCCGAACACCTACCAGCCGGATCAATTTACCCCTGCTGTAATACCTGGTGTACCCAGCTATTTTAATCTTCAGTGCGCCGGCAACATCAGCAATAAAGATCCCAACAAGAGCTTAGCGCTTCAAAATATCGAATCAGAGAATGGTCAATTACGCGGTACCATCTACAATCAAGGGGTCCAGGAAATCACTGTGCCACAATTACTCGTCTCTTACTACAGTGAGAACCGCGAACTCCTTTGGGTAGATCACCGTTTTCTTGAAGAAGGAATACGGGTAGGAAGGAAAAAAGAGTTTAGGTATGCGATGCCAGACTTGTCCGGACTTAAGATTATTAGTGAAGACCTGTCGCTTTGCTTTGTGAACGGCCTTCCCAATCCGGCTGAAAACAGGGTGGGTCTGGAACGCTATTTTGCTCACAGGAACGCCTTGCTTCAATCTGTTGATGACGAACATTTTGGATTTTTTAAAATCGAATTTAATGCTTATGTGGGTAATCCGAAATAATAGTGCCGTCCTGATCCTCGGGGTTTACTTGCTGATGGGCGTCTTTGCCTGTACTCCTGCAAACAATTCAGATCAGGCAAGCGAAGTCTTTTTCGGACTAAACCATCTTAAGAAAAATTTTGTGGCAGGTGAAACCATAAAACTGCTCTTCGAAACACCCGCATTATCGGAAATGGGACTTCAGATCGACAATGGATACGGAACCTACTTCCTGACCCCCGAAATGACAGATGCCGGAATTTCCTTTACCTTACCTGCTCCCCTTAGTACCATATCAGGCCATTGCAGCTGGCAACTCATCCACAAGGGTAATGTGAGACTACAGGGACAATTCTATATTCATCCGGAGACCGAATCAAAGATTAACATGGAATCCTATCTCGGCCCTCGCAACATCATCGCCGGTACTGATCAGGGTTCTATGTTGGTAAGTATCCCTTCAGATGTTTACGACAATCCGCTCGGCCAAGGGACCGTTTTACATTTCAACGAAAGATACCGCGGACAAAACCAAAACTTTAGGGATACTGTACAATACCTGGTCAGCTGGAGATATATAGATAAAAAGGAAATAGCCGGGCGTATCTTTATAAGATCTTCCATAGGCCGCCATCCGTCTGGTGAAATGTACGCGGACATAAAACCTGCAGTGGCAGAGGATTTTAGCATTGCTTTGTTCAGAAATCATGAATACGCAGATGGTAACCAGCAAATGATCCTGCGCACCGCCCAAATCAAAGATCGGTTTAACAATGTGATCAATGACGGAACATTGGTGACCTTCGGTATTGAGACTGGTTTGGGTGAATTGCTTTTTACCAACGCCACCACTGTAAACGGCATCGCAGAGGCCAAAATAATCCATCCTGCTGCAGAGGCATCCTGGAATATCTCGGCCTTTATCACAGGAGAAGCTTCCAGCAATACATTGCAGGTGTCATTTGAAGCCTCCGTAAAAGACTACGATATATCATTTTCAACGGATGGCCAACAGCTGATCATTGGACCGATTATTGGCTTTATGGGACAGCTGGTGCCCGACTTTACCGACGTGTCCATAACGATCACATATGAAGATGGCCGGAAGGAATTAAAAACGGTCTGGACCGGAAATGGTTTTGCCAATCTGGATTTAGGCGGTCTTCGAGGTCAAACCAGTGCATTTAGGATTGAAACTCTGGGCGTTCTAAAGACCCTAACTAGATAGCACTATGGAAAATAAATTCAAAAAGAATATATACAGAGCGTTTTTGATCCTTTCCGCTGTTTTTATCTTCGGGTTGGTGCTGCTTGGGATCAGCTCGGGCATCGCATTTATGAATTCAGGAGCCGATCGCAGTTCCATCCTCAATCTTGATGTGGATATGAAGACCGCGTATATGCCTCATGTAATCCTGGAAGACGGTAACAATGAAGGCCGGGCTATAGACTCCACAGTATTCGAAAAACTCCAAAGAGACTATCTGAATTCTTGGTACACACGCAACGAAGCCTTAAAATATAATGATCCTATATTGCTTAAAGATTACTACACGGATAGTGCGTATGTAAAGTTGAAACGGATCATTGAACTCAACCGGTCGAAAGGAGTATCGGTAGAACAAACCACACTTTCACACAGAATATCTCTCGATTTCTACAGCGCCGATGGCAGGATTGCCGTGATTTCTGACAGGAATGTTGAGCTATTCAGAAAACTTTATAAAGATGGCCAAACTGTCAACAAATCCAAAGATACCAGCAACTATCAGGTGGTTCTTTTCCTGGAAGATAATTTCTGGCGTATTAGGCATTTCTTAAGAAAGTCTGCCTTATCATTTACGGGATCTGCTATACCTGAACTGAAGACTTTCGATACTGAAATCCATGCGATAAAAGGGGTAAATTACTATCCAAAAGACCAGGCCTGGAAGATGTTTGGTGAGCGTTTTGACCTCAAAACAATTTCAGCAGACTTTAAGAAGATAAAAGCGATGGGGCTGAACACGATCAGGATCTTTGTTCCATATAAGGAATTTGGGGCGGCAGATGTCTCTGAGAAACACCTCCAACAAATTCATCAAATGATGGATCTCTCGGCCTCACATAAGATTCGTGTTATCTTAACTCTGTTCGATTTCTATGGCAATTATGACCTCGCCGATTGGACATTGAGTTTCCGCCATGGCAGAACAATTGTATCGGCCCTGAAGGATCATCCGGCACTGCTGGGCTGGGACCTTAAAAATGAGCCTGATCTCGATTTTGAAAACAGGGGCAAAGAAAGGGTTTTGGATTGGTTGCAGCAATTGAGCAGAATTGTCAGGTCAATTGACCGGAATCACCCTGTAACCATCGGTTGGTCTAATGAAAGGGCAGCCACTCTACTGCATTCTGAGGTCGATTATATTTCATTTCATTACTATGGCAACACAGCAGAATTTCAAAAAATTTATCTGGATTTGAAAAGATCTTCTGAGGGCAAATCAGTAGTGCTGCAGGAATACGGCCTGTCCTCCTATAGCGGCTTTTGGAATCTCTTCTCCGGTTCCGACAAAAAACAGTCTGACTACCACGCGGAAATGCAAAAACATCTTGAAAAACAGCATGTTCCTTTCCTTTTCTGGACGCTTTATGATTTCTCCTCAGTGCCCATAGATGTGGCAGGGAAAAAACCCTGGAGACGAATCCCCCAAAAATTCTATGGATGTATCGATTCTGAAGGAAACCCCAAACCATCTTTCACCTATTTGCGTCAAAAATAAAAAAGGAGCAGCCATATGACTGCTCCTATTATCCCGGAACTTCCTTAAGATCCGCTTAACTATCCAACTTAGCCTGCACTCTTTTGGGTAGTTGCAGCTGAAATCCGGCTTCGTTCCTCAGGCGCAGGGCTTTAAAAAAATCGACGTATGTCTGTGCGATTACCGACATTGGCAGGGAACATGCCGCACGGTAATTTGACTTCCCTAGTTCCACGCGATGGCTATCCTGCTCAACTATCTTTTGAATAGCGTCGGCCAGGGAATCGATATTTTCAGGCTCAAAGAACTCGCCTGAATATCCCTCTTCACGGACCAGGATACCAAGATCACCAAGATCTGGTAAAACCGCTGCCTTTCCATAACTTCCGGCCTGGTGCAGTACCCCTGAGCTACCCGTCGTGGAGGTATATGGGAATACTACCACTGCAGCTTGCCCGAATACAAGGGCCACATCCTCCTCAGGTACATATCCGGTAAACCTCAGCTGTTCGATGTTTTGGTATCTTTTGCGAACATCGTCCAGGTAACCGGGTGTGTTGGGGCTATCAGTACCGGCAATTACTATCTCTATATTGAGTTTGGTACGTGATCGGATCAGTGCCACTGCTTCGATCAGGATTTCTACTTTTTTGTAGGTTCCAAATTTTCCGAAAGCCATCACCTGGCAAGGACCGGAAGGCAATTCGTACTGTGGTTCTGGCGGTGTTTCAAAAGATCCATGTGGGATCAAAGCGATATTCCTGGCTCTATACTTACTTTCGAGAATGTCTACATATTTACTGATGGTTACTGCCAAAACATCTGATGCCAGAATGCAACGCGTTAGCTGAGTGCCAATAAAACCATAGATTCTCTGAAGAATCCTGTTCTGGGTAATACCTGCATTGTCGAGGGCTACCTGCTCCGTAATATTGTGCAGCAATGTAATGACCGGTATGCGTTTTGCCCGGCAAAGCAGAGGCAGCATCAGTCCAAGGGCCGCAGGTATCTTCTTGTCACCGAATTTCAGGAATTGCAGGTTTAAGAGTACCCCGTCGGGTTTGGTTTCGGACAATGCCTTCCCAATCTTGAAAAGATTCAGATATCCATTGAATTCCCAACATTCCTTAATGGTTACCCTGCAACCTTCTTCTTCAAAGGTCAGCGATTTAGGTTCGTCGGTTTTGTCTGTTATGAGGATAAGTTCCTCCAGTTCTGTCTGTTGCCGCAAGTGTTTCACCAGGTGGTATCCGTATTCGGACAAGGTTACTTTACTTGGGGGCAAAGCAGTAATAATAGCTAATTTCATAATGGTGAGATTAAGTTTATATTTGGGTTATTTTCAAAGCAAATATCTACTTTGAGTAATGCAAAAAGGGAGGTGGAACGGTCAATGGCGCAGATGTGTAGACCGATGGGCCTGGTGTTGCGATATCCTTTTTCTGTATAGCTGTCCGGCAAGCACTTATTCGACAAAAAAAGGCCGGCAATCTATGAGTTACCGGCCTGATTTTTTGATTATTACAGAGATTATTTCCCCTGCCTGCTGTAATAATATGCCAGTTGCAGCAGCAACAAAATCAACATATTGAAGATCTGGATCTGGACCACCAGCGCCAGCGAGCTGTGGAAAAAGAATATCAAAACGAGTTGTAGCAGACCAACTGCTGCAGACATCACCACAGGCAGGTAATGATCTAATGAAAGGTAATAGTATGCGAATATGTTCGCCAGGCCAAATAAGGATGTTGCAAGCGCGTATTGCCACAACAAATCAGCAATCGGCAGATAGGCCGAACCAAACATAAGCGATATGATCAATTCCGGGCATAAAAGACAAAGTATGACAATGGTCACTGATAGCAGACCTATCATTAATACATACCTGAAAAGGATGGGTGCCGTAGATTCACCTCTTTTTTGTCTCTCAATAACTCTGGGAAGTAAGAGCATAGCAAACATCCAGGCCACAAAATATACAATACGTCCTACCAGTGCCATTGAGGCATATAGCCCGGCCTCATAGGCATCGAAAAAGTGTTTGACAAGGATAAGGTCGAAATTGTTGATTATGATCTGAGAAAGTTCATATCCGGCTGTGAGTAACAAAAAACCATTTAAGGATTTTAAGTTTTTGGCACTGAGACGGACTTTAACCGTGCTCTTAAATTCCCCTGACTCCACCGGAAAGAATCCAAAGGCAAATGACAGCAGAATACCAGAGGCTACCAGCATACCGGGTGAAAGGGGAAGCCAGAGTAAGAAAAGAAGCGTCAAGATCAGCCTGCTCCACATTTCATACTGGTAGGACAGGGATAGCTTGTGGAGAGAATTGCTCCCCTGGAATTTACCCCTCTTAACACTCATTAGGAAATAGAGCGGAATTCCCAGACCAAAAAAAATAAACATCCAAGGGGAAGAGGTCGAAAACCAATGCTGCAGGTACCCTGAAAACAGCACAGTGCTGCACCCCAGCACTGCTCCTGCTCTCCAGGCGTAGTGGTTGAGCCTCTGGAACAGCGCAGTCCATTGATCCCCGTTTAACAGTACTGTATATTTGGCCATTGCAAGTTGGAAGGTCATGCCTAGAAAGGAAACTACAAGCAGTATGGTAACGAGCAGGGCGGCTTCGGCAAATGCCTCAGGCCCAAGAATACGGCCTATCAACAGGTTATAGAGGTAATTTCCCCCGTTGACCATTAGGGCACTTGCCATAAACAACTTTTCCTGACTTATACTCAGCGATTTTAATCTAAATACGGTCATGACTCAAGATATAATCAGATTTTGCAGTCTTCATAATCTGATATACAGGTATGTTTTTCATTCCGATGATAGAAAGCACCTGATTCATTCTGGATGCTTTCTTGCAAATCCATTCCAGTTCAACGGCACTGGGGAGGTCTATTCCACAAATCTTGTCCAAAGTAAGCGTGAGATAGTCACAGGATTTAAACTCGGTTTCCAAATACGATCGCAGGATATCGATATTCTGGCTTTTCAAAGAGCCATACACTTCAATGAAGCCCTCTTTATTTCTGATTTGTAACGCCATTACGTTTGTCTTATTAGGTTAAGTAATCGTTCAGTTTGAAGGCCAAAGATCTCAGAACCAGCCCTGCCAGTCCGGCCCGTTTAGACGGACGACCAATTGCTGTAGACGAATGGCAATTTGCCTACTTCCGGGGTGAAATGTGCCGCCGTAACTTTATATCTCCTTAAAAAAAGGTTTTTGATGGCATCGATTCCATCTAAAATCACCAAAACTTAACCTATGAAAAGAGTAGTATTATTCATTAGCGCATTTTTGGCCATCTACATCATCACGGCCCAAGAACCCATGGAAAAAGGATTCATACTCCTCGAAAATGGAGATTTCAGCGAAGCGCTGGAATTCTTTGATTCCTATCTCGAACTACAACCCCAGAATAAGGCGGCCCAGATCTGTTACGGACGTTCCCTCGGACTGAGCGGTCGGCCCGATGATGCGGTCTCCTATTTTTATGGTATGAAGAAAAGGCTACCGGGCGACCTGGAGATAAGTATCAATTATGCCGAATCCCTGTTGTGGGCCGAACGATTTTCTGAAGCCCAAGCGGAGTACTCGGCACTGTTGAAATCGAACCCTCGGGATTTCAGCCTGCTTTTGGGATATGCCAACTGTTTTGGCAATTTGAAAGAGTACGATAAGGCTCTTTATTGGGTCAACAAAGCACTGGAGGTAAAGCCGTCACATCCCGCAGCCCTGGTGTCCAGGAAATTTACAAGACTGGGCTGGGCACATAAGCTGATCGGCAGGCAGGAATATGAGTCGGGAAAAGAACTACTCCTGAAGAATCTGGATGATTTCCCAAACGATCGGGAAACCCTTCTCAACCTTGCACAAGTATATCTAGCCACTCAAAATACCGAGCAGGCCAGGAAATGCTATGCCGACCTGGTGGTCACAAAAAAAGACAGCATTACGGCATTAATAGGCACCTCCTTGGTTTCGCATATGGAAAGGAAAGGGAAAGAAGCGCTTGCACAGGCAAAAATGGCCAGGACCAGGGCAATACAACTAGGGGACACGCTGTTGCTCCGCAAGGCAGAAGAACGATTCGTTCAGGCCTTACTCTGGAACAGGGAATACAGTTCAGCCAGAGAGCATCTCAAAATACTCACTCGGTTTTACAATAACGAGTCATGGGTAATGGGCCTACAGGCCAGCCTTGGCATGTATTCCGGTAAAACCAGAGGAAGTCTAAACACCTATGAGCTATTGCTTGAAAAGGACTCCACCTCATTCGATGGGAACCTCGGGAAGGCGAATGCCCTATTCGCAGAAGATCGTATGGAAGAAGCCTACAGGGCGACTTACAAAACACTGGAAATTTTTGATAACCAGAAGGATGCCATGGCCCTACTTGAAAAGCTGAACCAGGTTCATGCGCCAACTCTACAGCAGAACGCAATCTATTCCTCAGATAGCGGACAGAATGTTGCCTTGACCAGTCTGAGCACTCTTCGCCTACCCTGGTCTACCAAGTTTCAAACCTCTCTGGGATACCAATACAGGGATACAAGGAATTTGGTCGATCAAAACCAGGCGCAATCCCATTCGGTGACTATGGGACTAGCCTATAAATGGTTCCCGAAAACCAAAACCACACTCCAGTTTGGTTTGGATTATGTGATGAGCCCTACAGAAAGTTATACGCAACCCTTGGTGGATTTTCGTTTAGCTTTAAAGCCGTTGCCCCATCAACATCTTGAATTTATGTACAAAAGGGAACTCGAGAACTTCAATGCCGACCTTATACAACAGCAGATTGTTAAGAATCACTTGGGACTTAGTTTTCACCAGGCTAGTAATTTCAATCTCGGATTGTATTCTCAATTTATCCAGAGTTATCAATCTGATGAGAACATAAGGACCCTCCTGTTCTGTTCCATTTTCTACCAGCTGCTTCAGGACCCAGGTGTTAAAATCGGGTTGAATTATCAATATATCGGTTTCAGCGAACAAAAACCAGAGCTCTATTTCAGTCCGGAACAATTTCAGGCGATTGAATTTTTCAGCACCGCGCAGATTTCATTTTCCAAAAAATCATCAATTCAATTTACCGGAGCCACAGGTCTTCAGCAAGTGGAGAAGGCAACACCATCCTTTACCTTTAGAATGGATTTGAACTACAGTTATCAGATCAACAAAAAATGGCTTATCGGGATTTATGGAAAGTACAGCAATGTGGCTTCTACCACCGCTGCGGGATTCGAGATAGCACAGGTAGGCTTGAAGTTACAAAGGTCCTGGCTGAACAAACAGCTGTTCGCAAAACCGAAGGCCCTATAACCATTTTGCCTATAGTTTGCCAGCCGATCAAAAGTTAGTCAACCTAAAGCAAATTGAGTCTGCGCATTAGCTCAGGTCGATTGGAACGACTGATGGGGATAACATTTTTCTCTATCAGCACACTGTTGTCTTCAATGTCGACAATTTTCGAGAAATTGATAATAAAGGACCTGTGCACCTGTAAAAACAATGATGAAGGCAGTTTTTCCTTTATCTTTTTCAAGGTTGAATGCACACGATACGTTTCACTGTCCGTTTTTATTTCGATATAATCACCTTTGGCTTCGATCAGTAGGATTTCCTTTAAATCCAATTTTATCAACCGACGGTCGATGTTGACATAAAGTTCATTTCCGCCGGGAAAATCTTCTGAATCCCCGTCCGAGATAACAGGTCTTTTTAAGGAATTCCTTACTTTCTGCAAACACTTTTCGAAACGCTCGGCCGTGACAGGTTTTACTAAATAATCTACAATAGCCTCATATTCATACGCTTCTATTGCAAAATTACGATCCGAAGTGGTCAGGACTATTTTTGGGGGGTCTTTGAGCGTCTGCACGAAGTCGAATCCGCTAAATCCGGGCATATGTATGTCCAGAAATACTAGATCCACATTATGTTGATTCAGAAATTTTATGGCATCAATGGCTCCTGAAAACTCCTCTATGAGATCCAAATCCTCAACGGCTTGGCATAACTGACCGATTATTGCCCTTGCGGCAGCCTCATCGTCTACGATTATACAGTTCATTTTTTAAATGGTTTTGATGAATTCGTCCACTTTTTCAAGCGTTCGATAAAAATCATTTTTCCATTGAGTATCTCCATTAAGAAGGGCCTCTTCATGTTTGATAGCCAGCTCGTAATCGTCCATTAGGCCCAGAATGCTGAGCTTATGTTTTATTTTATGAACATTCATCGCTGCTTCATTAAATTGGGCTTTGTCTATATGGGATTGATATTCTTCCAATTCCAACGGAAATTCCTGTTTAAGAATCTGTATGAACTTTTGCTCAAAAGCCCAATCTCCACTGGATAGTTCTTTGATAAAATCAAGATTGGGTATCGTCATTTATAGCTTTTTTATACTGAAGTTAAACACTGTACCTTTTGCTACTTCAGATTGTAGGCTTATTTCACCTTCATATAAATCTACAATCTTCTTAACTATAGAAAGTCCGATCCCGGTAGAATGTTGTTGACTGTTCAGCGATTGGAATACTTCAAATATTTTTTTGTGGTACTCTTCCGGGATCCCTACACCATTGTCCTCTATCTTAAAATGCCAGTGGGTAGCAGTTTCCTTACTACTTACCGTAACCAGACCTTTATCTGCCTCTATGTGATTTACGGCATTGCTGATGATATTCTGGAAAAGCTGATGAATTCTGGTGTGGTCTGCTTGGATCTCAGGCAGTGGGTTAAGCATAACTATTCGTACATGCTCCGGGACAAAAATGATCTCGCGGATATTGTTGACGATCGCATTAAGGTCGATGCGACCGATTTCCAGACTGCCGATATCTATACTGGAATATTTCAAAACACCGTCAATAAGTGAGTCCATGGCCTCTATCTTTTCCTGCATCATCACCAGGTTATTCACTCCCTGCTCATTCAACACATGTTTATGATCCTCACTTAGCCAGGTGGCCAGAGCACTTATACTTCTCAATGGAGATTTAAGGTCGTGAGAAACGATATGTGCATATTCCTGCAGACCTTTATTGCTGTGCTCAAGTTCCTTTAATAATTTCTCTTTCTGTAATTCAAGGCTACGCTGCTCGGTGATATCTTCTATCATCGCTACCTGATATTCCACCTTTCCTTCCCGATTTTTAAAAGCACTTACAGCGGTCTTCGCCAGAAATTCACTACGGTCTTTCCGAACATATTTTTTAACCACCGTGAAATTATCGAGTTTGCCGGTGTTCATTTCTTCCATAAGGCTGGCGGAATTTTCCACATCCTCAGGTGAAGAAATATCCTTAACGCATTTTTGTTGTAATTCGCCTTCTTTATATCCCATCATCGTCCTAAAAGTGGAATTGGTTTTAATAATCCTTCCCCGGTCGGTAAGGACTATTCCCAGTGGGGAATTTTCCACGATAATATCGAGTTGCTTTTTTTGCTGCCTTAGTAGCTCCTTTGTTTCCCACTCCTTTGTGATATCTCGTATGATACCCTGCGCTGCGATGGGATTATTCTCTTTGTCATAGATCAGACTGCTGTTGATTTGTACAAATTTTTCGGTCCCGTCCTTGACCATAATCTTTGCACGGTAGTTTTTCAGAGTGCCTATCTCCATAAGACTTTTCATCGAATGAGCTGTGTACTCCACGTAGTCCTTATGCACCAGAGCGGCAAGGTTTATAGAAGCGGTGGTATGATCATACCCCAGGAATTCCTTGGCCGATGCATTCATGTTGATCACATTAAAGTCGAGATCCATAACCACATAAGGATCAATAATATTAATGAATACGCCATCGAGTTCCGAAGCCTTTTCATTCAGCAGGTATTCCAATCTTTCATTAACACCCTGCAGATGTCGCGTAACATCGTAGAGTTCCTTGGATTTTTGCTCAAGGATTTGCTCTGCCTGGATTCTCGCTTTCTTTTGCCGTTCGAGCGCTTTTTTCAATAAAAGAACCTCCTTATTATCCATTCTGAACAATCTGGAATTTCACTTCCGTACCATCGGGATTTAACAGTTCATAAGTTATTTCCGCTCTTCCATGAAAATGCTCAAATGTCTTTTCCATCAGACCGTGTGCCAGACGATACAATCCTCTTTTTGAAGAATAGATCATTGAGATTGAATGGTCTGTTTTCTCGAGTATATTAAAGGTTGGTAACTCCGCATCCGGGTAAAGCTTTTTCACATGGACGTGAATATGATCCTCAATTGAATTCAAGAGTCCGATTGGACTTGTATAATTCGCAATCACTTCTGGATGGGCCTGACCCAGCTTAGAGAAAAGAAACAAGCCGAATGCGTATAGAAGGTCGCCAGTAGGCATGGCTACCTTTTCACTGAGCTTGGTAAGCAAACTTACCATTTCGCTAAAATCATATGTGCCAACCGAGGTATAGATCCCCTCTGATGGCAAGTCCGCCTCTTCAATGATGGCATCAACCACTTCCAACCCAAATTCGCTTTCTACTAGCTCCAGGAATTCGGTAAATATTATCCCTTTCATTATAAATCTTTTATGGTTTAAATGTAGGAAATTTAACACCCTGGCTAAAAATAATGTTGTGAAATGAAGAATTTTGTTAGCCTTTAACCAATTCATTGATCTCCCAATATTCCAGAACACGCTTTAACTTGCTCTCATATTCTGCATATTTCAACGGTTTGATGATGTACCCCGCAATTCCAATTCTAAAACACTCAAGTAGATCTGCTCTGTTCCGGGATGTTGTCAGGATAATCGTCGGAAGGTATTTTAACTTTTCATCTTGCTTTAACACCTCCAGGAATTCTATCCCATTCATTCTTGGCATATTGAGGTCCAAAAGGATCAAGTCCGGAGGTTGATCCGAGGAGTTCAACATGGCCAGGGCTTCTTCCCCGTTATGTGCATTTTGAATTTTGTGCCGCATTCCCAGTTTGGTAATTGTTCGATGAAGCTTCAAACTCTCAATGGCGTCGTCCTCTATAAACAGAATATTCATTTTTTCTCGTTTAATTGATAAAATTCCTCAAACTTCAATAATTTGCTATAGAACTGTAGACGAATGAACAAAAAGTATAGACCGATGTACTATTCCTTACGGTGAAAAAAACCTCACAACCATGCCATCGGTTCATAAAATCTTCCATTGTCCCCTCAGTTTTTTGCCAAACTTAGCAACCACCAGCTCATAACTGTGGTCTATTAGATCCCGAATCAATTCTTCGGGAAGTTGTTCCAGATATAATGTGTTCCAGTGGGTTTTGCTCATATGGTATCCGGGAATGATAACACCATCGTATTCTTCCCTCAATGCGATGGCCCTTTCAGAGTCGCACTTTAGATTAACCTGCGATGGGATACGTTCCAATGGTGCCAGCGCAAACATCTTGCCCATGACTTTAAAGACCAATGTAACCTCATCGAAAGGAAATTCCTCGGTGACGCCCTTTTTAGCGATACAGAATGTGCGGAATTCTTCAATATTCATCGCGTCCTGAATTATCCTACTTTTTCAATTCCACCGCGTCGTAAACCACCACCTTTTTCCAGAGATGATTGGCCTCTTCTATGAATTGCAGATGGACATCTTCGTTCTGATAAAGCTCCTGGGTTTCGGCAGACTCAAAAGTCACGATCATTTTATAGGTAAAAGAATCATCAACCACATCTCTTCTCGCTTTTGGCGCAGAGCCAATAAAGTTTGCTTTGGTGTACCTTGAGGTTTTTAGTAATTTTTTTAAGGCTGTTTCAAAAGCTTGTCGGTCGGCCTGACTGTCTGGGTTGTGCAACCAGAAATAAACGCTATGGACAAAATTTGGATCAAAGGAATGATCACCTGCCATATCCTGGGAATATCCTAACTGTGTTGACACTGTAAAAAGTAAAATGATAATGAAGCGCTTCAAAACGTAATTCTATTTTTGTTTTTTTATTTTGTCTGCTATTAGCCTGTCTGTTTCATTGAGTTCCAATGCGGAATAGTCGAGCGTCCACCCGATTGTCTCCACCAGCTTTTCCATGATCAGTACAGCCTCCATGGCTTCACGGCGCGCCGTTTCCATAAGACCACTTTCTGGGATCTTTTCCTGAATATGAGCTTTCGCTTCTTTATTCAATGCGGTAAGATCATCTGGAGTAAAAGCATTAAAAAGGCCATTCTTAATATCGTAGAACTCCAATTCCGGCTCTATGGAAAGTACCTCCGGTTGTGGAAAATTCGTCATTAGAATTTTCCTGTTAGCCGTATCTGCATGCATCAGTATTCTTTGCAGATCGAAACCTATGCGTGCCTTGGCATTGATCACAATAAGTGCCTTTTTTTTACTGCTGATCAGGCTCATAAATCGCTCCCGGGTACTTTCGTACTTATAGATCTCCGCAAAATCTCCCTCTATCGTAATCAGCTGACAAACGCGTTTCATACGTTCTAAGAGCACGGTTGACTGATGCTTTGTAAGTTCCTTTCGTTGCTTTTTTCTAAAGAAACTATACATCCAATACATCAGGATCGCTCCTAAAACAAGTCCCAAAATAATTTCGATAAGACTTTCCATGATATGGTCTTAAATAGTATTAGTCATCTTAATCTTTTAAAATCTCATACAACACCGGCCGGCTTGGGCTTGCATCGTTTTCAATCGGTGCCATTTGCAAGTTTAGTATATAGGTCCCGTCTTCAATCCGGTTGGGCACAAAGATGAATTCTGTAATAGTAGCAGAACGTCGGGTTTTGCCAGCAGTGTTCCAAAAGGCATTATGCGCTAAAAGGGCACCATTGTCACTTTCCCGGTCTACCGACGGCAGGTCTACCAAAAGGTGTTCGATATTTCGACTTGTTATCAACTCTGCGGTTTGTTCGAGAAGGTAAGGCGGATTAGTGCCCGAATAATCGCGATCCATTTTCTC